>CAZGKW010000054.1:0-27219 GCA_964526295.1 uncultured Anaerolineales bacterium | reverse complement strand
TGGTCTTGAGCGTTCGGGTCGCGTTTTCCAAGCGGTCCTGGCCGTACCTGGCCGCCTCGCTGCCCGACCTGGCGTTCCCCGTCGTCGAGATCGTCCGCTGGAACGACCACAGCCGCGCGGGGCCCGTCCGGTTGCGTTGGACGCCGGAGGGCTGGCGCGCCATGCACGGCGATAGGGTCGGCGACCTCGTGCTGGTGCCATCCGGGTCGTCGGCGCCGGAGAATTCCCGTTAAGACCGGCCTGGGGCGCGTCCGATAAGGCTATCGGGTATCGCCTGCCGGCTTCCGGCCATTGCGCGAGCCGGAGCTGCGGCGGAACCGCTTGCACCTATCCGGCGGACGCGGCGTCAAAACGTTTCGAACAAGTCGTCCGCCCAAGCGCGCTGGGGTGGCCTCATGGGTGGAACCGCCTGGACCGAGTCCGTCTACGCCCTCCTCCTGTCGAACTCAGACGGCGAGCTCTCTTGCCTCGCCAAGGCGCTGCGGAGGCGAGGGGTGGCCGCCGGCCGGGCCACTTCGGTGGCCGAGGCCCTGGGCTTGGCCGAAGGGCGCCCGGTCCGGATCGCCGTCGTCCACAACGCCTCCGACGCGGACCCGGAAGCGGCCGCGACGGCGCTGTTCGACGCGTGGCCCTCGACGCGGTTGATCGGCGCAGGGCCCCGCGACGATGCCGAGCGAGCCGTCCGACTCATGAAGCTGGGGGCAGCGGACTATCTGCCCCTTCCGATAGACGATCCGGAGCTCGCGACGTTTCTCGACGCCCATTTGATGGGGTGCGATGCGGACGATCAGGAGAGCCCCGCCGATCTCGACGACGAGAGGTTCGGCGACAGCGACTCCCCCATCGTTCTCGTCGGCCGATCCCCGGAGATGGTGCGGGTGCGCCGCGTCGTACGACAGATGGCAGGCTCCCGCGCCACCGTCCTCTGCACGGGCGAAACGGGAACGGGCAAGGAGGTCGTGGTCCGCGCCATCCATTGCGTCCGCCGCGGCCCGGAAACCCCCTTCGTCGCCGTCAACTGCGCCCAGGTGTCGGGGGGGCTCATGGAGAGCCAGTTGTTCGGGCACGTCAAGGGCGCCTTCACCGGCGCGGTCGCCGACAACCTGGGCTTCTTCCGGGCGGCCGAGGGCGGTACGCTGTTCTTGGACGAAATCTCCGAGATGGAGGTCGGCCTTCAGGCCAAGCTCCTCCGCGCGATCCAGGAACGCGAGGTCGTGCCGGTGGGTGGCACGCAGCCGGTCTCGGTGGACGCCGACATCGTAGCCGCCACCAACCGCGACCCGATCCAGGCCGCCGAGGAGGGCCGGCTCCGCAAGGACCTGTACTATCGGCTGGCGGAGGTCGGCATCCATCTTCCCCCGCTGCGGGAGCGACGCAGCGACGTGCCGCGCCTCGTCCGCTGGTTCATCAGCCGCTTCACGGAGCAGTACGGCACGTTGCCGAAGCGCCTGGAGCCGGGTTTGCTGAAGTTCCTGGCGGCACACGATTGGCCCGGCAACGTGCGGGAACTCGAGAGCGCCGTCCATCGGCTCTTCACGCTTCGCCCCGGCCAACGGAGCTTCCTGATGTCGTTCGCCGCAGGATCGACGGGTTCCCCGGCGAGCACCCCGAGCCCCCGGCCGACGGGGCGGACCGGTCGCGGCGAGCAGGACGGCCCCTCCGAGGATGAGATCCTGCCCCTGGTCGAGGTCGAGAAGCACGCTATCGCCCGGGCCCTCCATGCGACCCGCGGAAACCAGTCCCGCGCCGCGCGGCTCCTCGGCATCGAGCGACACACGCTCAGCCGGCGGATCAAGTCGCTCGATCTGTCTCTGCCGTCGCCGCATCCGAAGCCCCGGCGAGCGGGCGGAGCGGTCGCTCAGCGCCGCTGAACTTCCCTGCTTCCTGGTTCCGGCCGGCTAGGCTGGTGCAAGACGCACCAGTTGGAGCGCCGTGAGCCACTCCGTCGTAAGGCTTAGCCAGCCAAGGACTTATCGCAGTTTAGCGCCGGAACCGGCACAGGGCGCACCAGGGGTCTCGCCCTCGGCCGCACCCCCTCGAAGTAGGCCGCTTTCCCCAAAATCCGCCCCTGAATCCTCGTTCTCAACACTGCGAAAGCGGGTGCCGTGGCGCCGACGCACGGTTTGGCACGCACGTTGCAACTCCGGAAGCCGCCAGCGACGCGGGGAAACCAACGGAGCAGGAGACACCCGGAGGTGATTGAGATTCTTGTGATCGAGCGAAGCGGGAATCTCGCAACGGCGCTCAGGCGAGCCACCGAGGGCATGCCGGTCCGGGTCCGCTTGGCCGGTGACGGGGGGAACGCCCTGGGGGAGGGCCGTTCGGGACCGGCCCTGGCCTTCGTCGGGACCCAGGGGTGGCGCCTCGAGGAGCTGGAGCGGCTGATCCGGCACCTGCGGGCCCGGCGGCCCGCGGTGCCCGTGGCCGTCGTCGCCTCTGCCGCTTCCGCCGCCCAGGAAGTCTCTCTCAGGCGGTTGGGCATTCTGTGTTATCTCCAGACACCGCTTGGTGCCCCCCTCGTTCGCCAGGTCGTCCGCGGAGCGGTCCGGTCCCGACTCGGGCCGCGGCCTCCCGCTGACGGCGGTGCTCATCGTCTCACTGGACTAGGCAGGAGTATGGGTCACAGATAAGGAGAACTCAGGATGAAGAAGCGAACGAAGCAGTGGCTGGCCGCCGCCCTTTCGGCACAGACGATCGCCGCAGGGCCCGCCCTGAGGGCCCGAGCCGAACCGGCCCCGAACCCGACCGCCGAGGTGGTCAAACGAACGGCCAACCGCCCGGTCTCGGTCAAGCCCGGCACCCTGAAAGGGACCATCCTCGACCCCGCGACCAACAAGCCCTGGTCCCGCGTGTCGGTCGAACTGGTCGACCCCCAGACCGGCAAGGTCCTGAAGAAGACCCGGGCCGACAAAAAGGGGCGGTACGACCTGGGGAAGCTCGACCCGGGACGGTACGTCGTTCGGATCAACGGCCGGATCGAGCTGCCGCTGGACGTCGCGCCGTCGGCTTCGGTCTCGGCGCTGGACATCGCCGTTCCGAAGGCCCTGATGGGCAAGGTCGTCGGCGCGATGGCCTGGACCACCATCGGGCTGATCGGGACGGGGGTAGCGACCGCGGTCGCGGTGCCCGTGGCACTGTCCAGCAGTGGAGACGGCGACAGCGACGACCCGGCCGAAGCGCTTAGTCCGTCCTAGAGCGGCCGCGCGCCGGGGCCGGGCGACCCGGTCCGCACGATCACGAGGAGGCACAAAATGGCGATCTCTCGGATAAGCCGATGGGTGTCGGCCCTTGCCCTCGGCGCGCTGAGCGCCGTCGGGGCCGGCTGTGCCAAGTCCGGGACGCGCGTCGTAAACCTCAACCAGGCGGCGGCCGACATGGTTCGAACCAACGAACGCCGGGAGACACTGTCCCGGGCGATGGATCGTTGGCGAAGCACCGCCGAGAGCCGAGCCTATCGCATCGGGACCGGCGACGTGCTCGCGGTCGATGTCTACGAGCTCGAAGAGCCCGGCAAACGGACGGAACTGGCCCTCGAGGTCGGGCCCGCGGGCCGGGTCCACGTGCCCCTTATCGGGGACGTGACGGCCGTGGGCCGGACCACCACGGAGCTGCGCGAACGTATCGAGCAACGCCTGGCGGCCGAGTACCTGGTAGACCCCCAGGTCGGCGTGTCGGTCAAGGAATACCATGGCCGCCGGGTCACCGTCATGGGGGCGGTCCGCAAGCCGGACGTCTACACGCTCCGTCGAAACGCCGTGACGGTGCTCGATGCGATTGCCCGGGCGGGGGGCCTGTCCGAGAAGGCGGGCCAGACCATCTGGGTGAGCCACGGGGAGCCATCCGAGAGCCGGTTCCCCGTGGCCCGGGCCGTCGACGAGGGCGCGGCGTCCTCGGAGGCGAAGCCCGGCCGCCCGGTCACCGAGGCGCCGGCGGCCGAGGACCTGAACGCCCCCCTGGCGATCGACGTCCACGGTCTCATCGAGCAAGGCCGACCCGAGCTGAACGTGATGGTCGCCGACGGCGACGTCATCAACGTCCCCCCGGCCGAGGAATTCTACGTCACCGGCATGGTGGGCAGCCCCGGGGCTTACCCCCTGAGGCGTCCCACGACGCTCCTGGAGGCCGTCGCGCTGGCCGGCGGCGTGGACCGCCGAGCCTCCCCCGAGGGCACCCAAATCATGCGGGTCGCTGACGGCCGCCGCGAGGTCATCGACGCCGACCTCAACCGCATCAACGACGGCAAGGACGAAAACCTCGCCATCCAGCGGCAGGACATCATCCGGATTCAGCAGACGCCGAGCAAGCGGTTCTGGAGCAAGGTGGAGCAGGCGCTCTACGGCGTCTTCGACGTCAGCGTGGGATACCACCGGCCGTTCTAACGGCGTGCGGGCCGGGTTCGCAACGAAGGGATTCACGATGAGCTACGACGTCCCCTCACCAGGCGACGTCCCCCTCGTCCGCAAGTATGTGGGCGTCGTGTTGGCCCGGCGGTGGCTGGTCTTGGCGGTGTTCGTCCTGATCGTGGGGGCGGTGGCGCTGTACACGTTCACCCAGCCGCCCATCTACCAAGCCACATGCCAGATCCTGATCGAGCCGAAGAAACCCAAGACGGTCAGCGTCGGGGAGGTCTACGAAACGGCCGGGCCCGGCCAGGAGTACTACGAGACCCAATACCGCCTCCTGCGGGACCGGCGGGTGGCCGAGCGGGTCGCCGAGGAGCTCGACGTCGCCGAGCGGCCCGAATACGCCGACCGCAAGGACCCGGCGGCCGACATCCGGGCCGGAATCCGCGTCGAACCCGTCCCCAAGAGCCGCCTGGTCGACGTGGGCTTCGAGCACACCGACCCGGACTGGTCGGCCCGGGTGGCCAACGCGGTCGTGAACGCCTACATCGCCGAGACCCAGCGTCGGGAGCTGACCACGGCCAAGCAGGCGCTGGGGGAACTGACCCGCCAGGCCCAGAAGCTGGAACCGAAGTTCCGCGCCTGCACCGCAGCCCTCCAGGCGTTCAAGGAGCGAACCGACCAGGTGGGCGTGGAGAATCCCGACGGCGACGCCAACACCGTCATCCGCCGTCTCAGCCGCCTCAACACCGCCGCCACCGGGGCCGAGCTGAAACGCATCACCCTGGAGTCGGAGCGAAAGGCGGCTGAGCGGCTCCTGGCCGAGGACGGCGACCTCGACAGCCTACCCTCTGTGGCCGAAAGCGAGTTGCTCCAGCAGCTGAAGTTGTCCCTGGTCCTGGCCGAACGGCGACGGGCCACTCTTGCCGGGAAGTACCTTCCGAAACACCCCCAAATGAAGGCCCTCGAGACGGAGGTCGAGTTGCTCTCGGACCGCCTCCTGACCGAACGCACCCGTGTCCTCGCCGGCCTCGAGATCCGGTACGAGCAGGCCCGGGAGGAGGAGACGCGGCTCGCGACCCTGCTGGCCGACCAGAGGCAAGAAGCCCTGAAGCTGAGCCGCCTGGCCATGCAGTACGGCGTCCTGAAACAGGAGGCCGACCGCGTCGGCCGCCTTTACGACGTGGTCCTGGAACGGATCAAGGAGATCGACTTGGCGGCCGAGCTGGCCGATCACGGCACGAACATCTTCCTGGCCCACGAGGCCCGCCCGCCGGAGCACCCCATCCGGCCGCGAAAGGCCCGGAACCTTCTGCTGGCCTCCCTGGCGGCCGGCTCGCTCGCCATCGGGCTGGCCTTCTTCCTGGACCACCTCGACACCACTCTCAAGGGCAAGGACGACATCGAGGAAACCCTCGGCCTGCCGGTTCTGGGCTTCGTGCCAGCCGTCCGCTCAGACGGCGAGGCCAAGGCCGACGGGACGAACCGCGTCGCCGCCTACCTGGCCGGCGTTCGCGACTCCCGCTCCAACATGGCCGAAGCGTTCCGCACTATCCGCACGGGCATCACGCTCAGCGCGACCGGCAAGACCATGAAGCGACTTCTGGTGACCAGCTCCCTTCCAGGTGAGGGCAAGACGGTCGTCGCCGTCAACACGGCGGCGGCGCTGGCCCAAGCCGGGGCCAAAGTCCTCCTCATCGATGCCGACATGCGGAGGCCCCGCGTCCACAAGGTCTTCGGCGTCCACCCGAAGACGGGCCTGACCTCGTACCTCGTAGACGACGGGACGAACGTCGGGATCGAGGACGTCCTTACCCGGACCGGCCAGCCGAACCTCGACGTCCTGTTCTGCGACCAGGTGCCGCCCAACCCGGCGGAGCTCCTCGGGTCGCCCCGGATGGAAGCCCTTATCCGGGAAGTCTCGGACCGCTACGACCGTATCGTCTTCGACAGTCCGCCCACGGCCGTCGTGGCCGACCCGAGCATCCTCTCCAGCCAGGCCGACGGTGTCATCATGGTCGTGCGGGCCTTCAACACCGACCGCCGCGTGGCCCGACGGACCAAGGAAACTCTCGAGGGAATCGCCAACCGCGTCATCGGAGTGGTCGTCAACGGTGTCGACGCCGCCAAGCACGGCGCCTACCACGGATACGGCTATGGGTACGGCTATGGGTACGGGTACGGCCGCTACGAGAGGGTGAATGCCGCCGCCGCGCCCGGCGGAAACGGCGACCGATCGGCACGGGCCCCGAGGGGCGGCGGCGACGGGGACGAAGACCCCCTGCCCAGCGAGCGCAGCCGCCAGTCTCGGGACCTTCTGCTGATGGCCGAAGAGGAACGCACATGATAGATCTCCATGCCCATATCCTTCCGGGGCTCGATGACGGCCCCGAGACCATGGACGAGTCCGTCGAGTTGTGCCGCCTCCTCCTTTGCGATGGCGTGACCCACGTGGTGGCGACGCCACACATGTTCGACGGCGTCCACGAAGTACGACCCGAGGCCGTCCGCGTGGGGGTGGACCGACTCCGTCGGGAGCTAGCGGCCGCGGAGCTGCCCCTGCACGTTCTGCCGGGGGCCGACATTCGCATCGATCCGCGAGTCCTGGACGCCGCCCGGTCGGGCCGCCTGCTGGCGTTCGGCGCCCGCCAGGCGTACGCCATCCTGGAGTTCCCGCCCGACGTCATCCCACCGGGAGTCGAACGGTTCCTCTTCGACCTCTGGATGGCGGGGGTGACGCCGATTCTCTCGCATCCCGAGCGAAGCGCCGAGACCCAGCGGGGCTTCGGCCTCCTGCGGCGTCTGACCCAGGCGGGTTACCTCGTTCAGGTTTCGGCGCCGAGCCTGACTGGGGAGTTCGGTCGGACGGTCCTGCGAACGGCCCGCCGGATGCTCCGGGAGGGGTTGGTGCACGTCCTGGCCTCGGACTGCCACGGCGTTCGCCGCCGCCCGCCCCGCCTTCGCCAAGCGTTCAACGAGGCGGCCGCCCTCGTCGGCCCGGCCGAGGCCGAGGCAATGGTTGCCGGGCGGCCGTCGGCCGTCCTCGCCGGCGACCCCCTGGGCCGACCCTCGGACACGGATGCAGGGGGCGAACCCGATGCCGACCTGTTCCTGGTAGGAGGCCCCGGCGCGGACCGCCTGGAGCCGGCCGTCTCTGCCCCGGAATGAGGAAGGCCGCATGATCGCCCTCGCGACGAACAACCCGCACCCGGCCCCGCGGACTCGAAAGCTCCTCGGCCACCTCCTGGAAGCGATCCTCCTCGCGACGCTCGCGGTGGCCCCGTTGGGCCTGGGGGGGAACCGCGTCTGGGCCTGGACCGTCCTGGAGTTATTGGTCGCCTTGGCGATGCTGGTGTGGGTGGCGAAATCGGCGGCCGACGGCAAGCTCGCTCTCGCTCGGCTGGGGGGCCTCGGGTGGGCAATCGCCGCCCTGATGGGGCTCGTCGCCCTCCAGATCGCGCCCATGCCGATGTCCTTGGCCCGGGTCATCTCCCCCCGCGCATCGGCCCTTCACGCCGCGTCGCACACCTCCCAAGGGCTGGCCCCGCCGTCGTGGGTGGTGCTGTCGATCGCCCCGCACGCGACGCGAGTCGAGCTATGGAAGCTCCTTGCGGCTGCGGGCCTCTTCATGCTGCTCGTCAGCCACGTTCGAACCCCCGACCGGGCCGGGAGACTGGCGGCGGCCGTCATCTTCATCGGCGTCTGCCAGGCCCTCTATGGCGTCGCCGAACGATTCTCCGAGCACCCGTCCATTTTCGGATACGTCCCAGAGCGGGGCTTCGAGCGGGTGGCACGAGGAACGTTCATCAATAGCAACCACTATGCCTCGTTCCTCATGGTGCCGCTCGGTCTGGCCATGGCCTGGGCCGTGTGTCTGAAGCCCCGCCGGGCCGCGGGGACCCGGCTCGGGCACCGCGCCGCGGCGCTGCTGGGCGACCCGCGGTTGGGCAAGCGCCTCGTGTCGATGTGGGCGGCCCTTGCGATCGGCACGGGGATCGTCCTGTCGGCCTCTCGGGGGGCGGCGGTGGCGTGCGCCGTCTGCGCCCTTGTGGCCGTCGCGCTGCTCCTTGGCGGTCGGCGGGCCTGGCGGGCTGCTGCCCTGGTGGGACTCGTCGGGTGTCTTGCGGCGGGGATCGCCCTGTGGCGGGGATACGACGGGCTCGGCCGGCAGTGGACGCTCAACCCCCGAGGGCGGACGGCGATCTGGGGCGAGACGCTTGCCGCTTTGGCCGACTACCCCGTTGCCGGAGCCGGGCGGGGGACGTTCCGGTACGCCTACCCGCAATATGGCGAAACCTTCGGCGGGCTACTCGTTGACCATGCCCACAACGAGTACCTGGAGTGGGCCGCCGAGACCGGCGCCGTCGGCCTGGCCATACTTGCCCTCGGAGCCGGGCTGTACGGGGTCCGATTCGTGCGGGGATTCCGGGCGTGTCGCAGCGTGCGGCACCGCACACTGGCCGTGGGTGCGGGGCTGGGCGGCCTGGCCGTGTTGCTCCATGCGATCGTCGACTTCGGCCCCCGCCTGCCAGCCGTGACCATGAATCTGGCTGCGGCGCTGGCCTTAGGGCTGGCATGGACACACCTGCACCGGACGTCGGGAGCCCGTTCGATCCGTTCCGACCGGGGGGGGCTGATGCGGTCGCGCCGATGGAGACGCGTCGCTGCGGGCGCGGTCGGCGTGCTCGTCGCAGCGATAGCCGCCGTGCCCGTGTGCGACTTGGCGGCGTGGGCGGAGGCGCGCTCCGCCGGTCGCCGGTCCGATCCCTCGGCTGCGGTGGCAGGGTGTACTCGAGCGCTGGCGTGGACGCCCCGCGATCCGGCGCTCCTGCTACGGCGGGCCCGCGCACGCCGCGCCGACGTCCAGGAAATCTGCCGTCAACAGGCCGCCGAGATGGTCGAACGGCTTCTGGGCCCTGCCGCCAGGGCCTCGGCCGAACGGCTCCGCGTGCCGGAGTCCGTGACGACCGTCCTGGCCGCCTCTGCCTGGGCCGACGGGGATGACCGGATCCGGAGGCGACTGGACCTGGCGCGGGAGGACGCCTGGCGGGCCGCCCGGCTCTCGCCGGCGTCGCCGGGGTCTTACCTGGCGGCGGCGCGCGCGGAGATGGATCTGGCCGCGTGCGGCACCCCTGCCCTCCGACGGCTGGCCCTGGCCGACCGAGCGGTCGATCAGGCGGTGGCCCTGGCGCCGCACAGCCCGCGTGTTCGGTTCGAGGCGGGGCGGTACTGGCTCAGGCGGTGGAGCCTGGCTCCTTCGGCGGAGGCCCAGGCGGCGTACCGCCGTCACCTGGCCCGAGCGGGGGAACTGAGGCGGCGGCTTTGCCGTCCGGCCCTGGAGGCCGTCTACTCGGCCACCGGCCGTTTCGAGGCCCTCGAGCCGCTCCTGGCCGGCCAGCCGGAAGCTTCCAGACGCCTCCGCAAGTTCCGCCGCGCCTGTACCGGCCAGGACGTGGCACGGACGGCCATACCGCTGCCGAGGGCGCCGGAGGAGAACCTCGTCGGAACGATCGGCGGCCCCGCCGGGACCGTACATACCGAAGCGAATCGCGGCCGCTCGCGCTGGGATGGGAAGGCCGGATCGAGCGGCCGGGTTTTGCCCACGGTCCCGGTCGCCGCCGATCGTGCACCTGCCGGCACCGAGGGCGCAATCGGTCGCGGTCCGCAGAAAGGTCCCGGCTCCGGGGGGGATGGATGAAGCTCTACCTCAGCACCTTCGCCGCAGCGATTGCGCTCTCGCTCGGGGCCACCTTCGGCATCGTTCGGCTGGCTCGGGCCCTCAGGATCGTCGATGCGCCCGGCGTCCGGAAGGTCCACCGGATCCCGATCCCGCGGATCGGCGGGCTCGCGATTGTGGCGGCCACTTTGACCTCTGCCCTGATGGCGTACGCGCTCGACGAGAGGCTCCGCGAGGCGGTCCGCGAGCTCCACCCCGGCCCGGCGGCTATGCTTGTGGCGGGCCTGTTCGTCCTGGGCGTAGGCTTGGTCGACGACGTGCGAGGATTGGGGGGAGGTGCGAAGCTGGCGGCCGAGGTAGTCGCTGCGACGGTCGTCTGCGCGTATGGCATACGAATCCAGGCCATCAGTGTCACGGGCCTGGGAGCGTTGGAGTTCGGTCCCCTGTCCTGGCCGGTCACCATCCTCTGGATCGTGGGCATCACGAATGCGGTGAACTTGATCGACGGTCTGGACGGCCTGGCGGCAGGCATCTCGGCCGCGACCTGCGCCGTGCTGGCGATCCTGGCCGTCTGGACGGGCCAGCCGGTCATGGCGGTGCTGGTCGTGGCCCTGTTGGGAGCGCTGACGGGGTTCCTGGCGTTCAACTTCCACCCCGCCCAAACGTTCATGGGGGATTGCGGCAGCATGTTCCTGGGGTTCACGCTGGCGACGGCCAGCGTGATGTGTGCGGCGAAGTCCGCCACGCTCGTGGGTCTCGGTCTGCCGGCGCTGGCCCTGGGTTTGCCGATCTTCGACACGTTCTTCAGTCTTGTCCGGCGGCTCCTGGACCGGCGCTCGGTTTTCTCGCCGGACCGGGAGCACATTCATCACTACCTGCTGGCCCGCGGGCTGCATCACCGGCAGGCCGTGATGGTGATGTACGGCGTGACGCTGGCGGGGACGGCGTTCGGGATGGTCATGATGGCCACGCGGGGAACCTGGTCGGTCGTGGTCTTCGTGACGGCGCTGCTGTCTCTGGTGCTGGTTTATCGCTTGGTCGGGCCGCTGCGCGTCCGGCGTATGCTGCGGGCCGTCAAACGGAACGCAGAGATGTTCTTCCAGCACAGGCAGGACCGGCGGGTCTTTGAGCGGGCGCTGGTGGCGGCTCGGGAGGCGGGCCAGCCCGAGCTGTGGTGGCGGGGCCTTTGCGGCGCCGCCGGGGCGCTCGACTTTTCCCGAGTGATCCTGTCGCTGAAAGGCGGCGCGGGAGAACCGCCGCGGCAGACGCTCGTCTGGCAGCGGCCCGAAGCGGCAACCGATGCCTCGCGGGTGCTGCGGGTGGCGGTACCGGCCGTGGACCTCCGGAGCGACTCGCGGCTCGAACTGGAAATGGACGTACGCGTGGCGCCGGGCCCAACGGGCCTGGAGGCCGCTGCAAGGCGGATGATGCTCTTCGGACGCTTGATCGAGGACCACGGGACCCAGCGGGTGCTCCGAGGCCGCTGCCCGCTCGGGGAGACGGGCGCCGCGACGCCGGCGGTGCCTTCCGGGCCGACGGACGAGGCCGCCATCGGCGAGGACGCCCCGGTGCCCGGGCCCGGAGTTCTCTTCTAGCCCATCGAGAGGGGAAGCCCATCGAACGCGACCGGCAATCCGGGGCGAGCCCGACGGCCGAGGGCCGCGTGACGCCCCCGCCGTCCGGACCGGCCGACCCGGACCAGTTCCTGGCAGCCGAGCACCTGACCCGCGACCTCAAAGGACGGTCCGTCCGCGGCGGGGCCGTCACGATGGCCGGCCAAGGGGCCGTCCTCGCGCTTCGGCTGGGGGCCATCGCCGTTCTGGCACGGCTGTTGGCGCCGGCCGACTTCGGTCTGGTCGCGATGGTCACGGCGATCACGGGGTTCCTGGCGATGGTCAAGGACGCGGGTCTCTCGATGGCGACGGTCCAGCGAACCCGGATCAGCCACGACCAGGTCAGCGCGCTGTTCTGGGTCAACGTGGGGATGGGCCTGGGACTGGTCATGGTGACGGCGGCCCTGGGGCCGGTCATCGCTCGGATCTACGGCGAGCCACGGCTGTCTGGGATTACGGCTGCCCTGGCGGGGGGATTCTTCTTCAGCGGCCTCACCGTCCAGCACCAGGCCCTGTTGCGGAGGCAGATGCGTTTCGCGGCGTTGGCGGGGATCCAGGTCGGATCGGTGATGGTGGGGAGCACGGCTGCCATCGTCTCAGCCGGGTTCGGCGCGGGTTGCTGGGCGCTGGTGGCGATGCACGTGGCGACGGCCGCCACAGCGGCGGTGGGCGTCTGGGTGGCATGTGGCTGGCGTCCCCGGTGGCCGGCCCGATGGAGGGGTGTCCGGTCTCTGCTGGCGTTCGGCGGGAACCTGACGGGAGGGAACCTCCTGGCCTACGCCTGCCGGAGCTTGGACAAGGTCCTGCTCGGCGCCGTCTGGGGCCCGGAACCGCTCGGCGTGTACACCCGGGCCTACGAGATGCTGCTGGCGCCGGTGCGTCGAATCAACGCGCCGCTGGGTTCGGTGATGATCCCGGCCCTGAGCCGGCTCCAGGGGCAGCCGGAGCGTTTCCGGCGAACCTACCAGCGAGCCGTCTCGACGGTGGTAGCCGCAGGGGTGCCGGCCGTGGCGTTTGCCTTCGTGTGTGCCGACCGGCTGGTGGTGGTGCTGCTGGGCGAGGGCTGGTCGGCGGCGGTGCCGGTCTTCCGGGCGTTGGCGCCGGCGGGGCTGATTGCGACGTTCAACTTCGCCGCGGGGTGGGTGTTCATCCCGCTGGGCCGGACGGACCGGCAGTTCCGGTGCGTCCTGGGGGGGACGGTCGTGATGGTGGTCGGTATCGTGATCGGCCTTCGGTGGGGGGCGCTGGGCGTGGCAGTGGCCTATAGCGTGGCGACGTGCCTGCGTCGGCTTCCGCAGATGATCTACGCCTATCACGGGACGCCGGTGAAGCTGCGGGACCTGGGGGAGGCGCTGTGGCGGCCCGTGCTCGCGAGCGGGCTGGCCGGCGGCGTCGTGGCAGGCGCGCAGGCGGCCGGTTGGTTCTCGGCGGCGCCGCCCGCGGCCCAGCTCCTCGTCTACGCCCTCCTGTTCGGCGCAAATTACGCGGCCGTTTGGCTCCTGATGCCAGGGGGATGGGCGTTCATGGCGGACCTGGCCGACCTGCGGCGCGGGGCCTGGCCCGGCGAGTCGGCGGCGTTGACGACCTGAGTCGCGCCGGGGGCACGAGCGCCACCGTCGGGCGGGCGGCGCGGACCTTGAAGCGGGGAATCGAGATGCAAGATCTCAGCCGGATCGTGAACGTTGCGGGCGTCCGCCACGTGGTCGAGGCACTCGCGCCGACTCGCTGGCAGGAGGCCAGATGCCTGTTCACGCTCTCCACGGGCCGGACGGGGACTCAGACGCTGTGCGAGCTGCTCAATCTGTCACCGGACGTGCTGGCGCTGCACGAACCGGAGCCTCGGCCCTACGAAGCGTTCCGGTCGGCCTACGCGAGGGTATGGCACGAGCCGTCCGGCTACCGCAAGCTGTTCGAAAAGGCCCGCCGAGGGTACCTGGCCTGGGCGGCCTGGCGGGGGAAGGTCTACGCCGAAGGGACGGCCGTCAAGTACCTCGCCCCAGTGATCGCCGACGTGGTGCCGGGGGCGAAGTTCCTGCACCTGTACCGGCACCCGGCCGAGGTGGTACGGTCGGCCATGCGGCGGGGCTGGTTCGACCACCACCCTCTGGACGCGTATCGACCGCGGCCGGTAGCGAAGGATCCCGCGTACGAGGCGTGGGCCGGCTGGGACCCGTTCGCGCGGAACTGCTGGATGTGGCGGGCCGACAATGAGTTCTTTCTCCGCCTCAAGCGGTTTGTGGCCGAGGACCGCTTCCTCTCCCTGGCGTTCGAGGACTTCGTGGAACCGGCAACGGGGGCTTACCGCCACATCTTCGAGTTTCTCGGCGTGGCGTGCCCCGCGCCCGACGTCGTGTGGAAGGTCCTCGCCGTGCGGTACAACGAGCAGACGAGCGGGTCGTTCCCGCAACCGGGCGATTGGCCCGACCCGTTGCGTGAGACGCTCTGGGCGATCGCGGGCGAAACCATGGAGAAGCTGGGGTACGGGCCGATCGGGGACGAGGACTCGCCGGGGCGGGAGACGGAGGCCGCATTGCCGGCCGCGCCTGGGCCCGCCGCCCCCGGAAGGGGGGCCGAAGATGTTGCTTAGCGGACCGACACGCTACTGGCACCGGCTTCGGCGGACGGGCGCGGGCCTGAAGCTCATGATGCAGCCCGAGCTGACGAACCACTGCAACTTCCGGTGCCGTTTCTGCCCCCACTCGGTGTACGGCCGCCCCTCCCCGGCGGGCAATCCCTTCGACCGACCGAAGGGCTATATGTCCCGGGAGTTATTCGAACTGTTCCTGGCCAACGCCTCCCGGCACGCCCGGAGCGTGGTGGTCGGGTTCTTCGGCGAGCCGATGCTTCACCCGGAGTTCGAGGCCCTGGTCCGGAGGTTCCCCTTGAGGCGACCCTACCGGCTGATTCTGAACTCCAACTGGTCGCTCGCCACGCGGGCGAACATGGAGGCGCTGAGGCGGTTCGACCTCGTCCGAATCAGCCTGGATGCCTCGCAGGCCGAGCTTTACGAGACGCTGTGCCCCGGCGGGCCGGTGCTCTCGCTCGACGGGACCCCCTCGAGCAACCGCCACACCGTGCTGGAGGAGAAGGTCGGGTACTGGCTGGACCTGCCCTCTCACCCCAGAACGAGGATTATCTATGTCGTC
This sequence comes from uncultured Anaerolineales bacterium, assembly GCA_964526295.1. Taxonomy (GTDB): domain Bacteria; phylum Planctomycetota; class Phycisphaerae; order FEN-1346; family FEN-1346; genus CAZGKW01. Next base: position 12,440 of record CAZGKW010000054.1, on the reverse strand, counting down.
TCATCGGTCAACGAGGACGACCGGGCCGCGTTCCTGGCAAAGTGGCTGCCCCGCATGGCCCCGACCGATGGCGTCGCGACCAAGTCGGTCATCTCCTACGGCGGCGCCATGGCCGACCGACATATGCAGGCCCACCCGTGCCGCGTGCCCACCGAGGACCGGTTGACGGTGGCATGGAACGGCGACTGCAGCCCGTGCAACCTCGACGTGAACCTGGCCCTGCGGGTCGGGAACCTGATCGAGACACCGGACGTGGAGGCGATCGTCAAAGGGAACCTCCACCGCCGCGTCCTGCGAGGCATTCGGCGGCGCGAGGGGATCTGCGCCAACTGCTTCGACGCGAATAACCACACGGAAAGCGTCCTGCACCTCGGGACGCGTGACCGGGGGACCGAGGCGGTCCGCTCGGGGGAGGCCCTGGGGGCGGCGCAAGGCGGAGGAAGTCTATGCTGAAGCAAGTGGTCCGAGGCGTGGCGATGCGGATCTGGGACTGGGCCCAGCCCTCGCCCTGCGACGACGGCGAGTTCGCCTATGGCCGGCTGAATGCCATTTACACGCAGGTGATGGCGAAGGGCCGGCGTCTCCTGCGGCCCGCCTACACCTGGGCGATGATCCAAGCGGCCCACCTGGCGTCGTCGCTCGGCGTGGAGCGATTCAGCGCGATCGAGTTCGGCGTGGCCGGAGGCAACGGCCTCGTGGCGATGGAGCGGGCCGCCGAGAGGTTGGAGCCGATCTTCGGAGTCGCCATCGAGGTCCACGGGTTCGACAGCGGCCGAGGCCTCCCACCCCCTCGCGACCACCGTGACCTGCCGAACCTGTGGTCGGCGGGAGCCTACCCGATGGACGAAGCGGCGCTTCGCAGGCGGCTCCGCCGGGCCGTGCTTCGGATCGGCCTCGTGCGGGACACCGTCGGGCCATTCCTGGCTTCAGGCCCGGCGCCCGTGGGATTCGTCGCCTTTGACCTGGACCAGTACCGCTCAACGGTGGAAGCGCTCCGCGTGCTGGAAGCGGACCCGTCGCTGCTCATGCCGCGCGTCCAGTGCCATTTCGACGACATCCTTGGATTCACCTACGCGGACCATAACGGGGAACGGCTGGCGATCCGCGAGTTCAACGCGGCCCACCCGTGCCGACAGATTTCGCCGATCTACGGGCTGCGCTTCTACCTGCCGCCGCGGGCGACGCGGGCCAACTGGTCGGAGAAGGTCTACCTGGCCCACATACTCGACCATCCGCGGTACGGCAACCCCGACGGCCTGGTGCAGCGGGCCCGGATGGACTTATCCGTGGACTGAACCGCGGGGTGTGGGTGCACGAAAGGACCGAGCCGTGAACTACCGGAGTGTTGCAGGGCTGAACCGGGACATCGTCGGGTGGCTGCCCCGGCTGCCCCGGGACCTGGACGCCGTAGTCGGGGTCCCCCGCAGCGGGCTGCTGGCCGCCGGGCTGGTGGCGCTGCACCTGGATTTGCCGCTGACCGACGTGGACGGCCTGCTGGCCGGCCGGACGTTCGGCGGGGGGGCCCGACTCGGGGGGGCGAGGGGCGGCGAGGGGTTCCTCGCCGCCGGCCGACGCGTCCTGGTTCTGGACGACAGCCTGCACACCGGTGCCGCCATGGATGAGGTCCGCCGACGGATTGCGGCGGCCGGCCTTCCTCACCTGATCCGATATGCCGCGGTCTATGTCGTCCCGGGCAAGGACCGGGCGGTCGATTTCTACTGCCGCACGTTGCGGGCCCCCCGATTCTTCGAGTGGAACCTGGCAAACCATGCCGGGCTCCGTCAGGCGTGTATGGACGTCGACGGCGTACTGTGCCGCGACCCTACGCAACGGGAGAACGACGACGGGGCGGGATATGAGCGGTTCCTCCGCGAGGCCGAGCCGATTCTGCGCCCGAAGGAAACGGTCGGGTGGCTCGTCACGTGCCGCCTGGAGAAGTACCGGGCCCAGACAGAGGCGTGGCTCGCCCGCCACAACGTCCGGTACGGGAAGCTGATCATGATGGACCTGCCGGACAAGGCGTCGCGTCTGGCGGCCGGCTCGCACGCGGCGTTCAAGGCCCGCGTTTACGGTCGGGTTCCGGCGCGGGTGTTCGTGGAGAGCTCGGCCCGGCAGGCGGCCGAGATCGCCCGCCTCTCGGGCAAGGATGTCCTGTGCTGGGAGACGCGGGAGCTGGTCCGCCCGGAATCGCTGCCGGCGCTGTGCCGCGCCGGGGGATACGCGGCCGGGCGCCTGCTTCGGCACCCGTTCCGGACGGCCCGCCGGGCGGGCGGTGCGGCGCGGCGTCGGCTCGTCGATACACTGAAAAGACTACGTATCACGGCATGTGGACTGGGCGGGGGGAGCTGAGCGTGCGGATCGTGTATCACGCCCCGGAGTACCACTGCGGCCACGGCGGCCGGACGCACGCTCGCGAGTTCTTCGCGGCGCTTGCGCGGCTCCCGGAAGTGGCCGACGCGGAGGTGCATCCGCCCGCGCCGGCGGGCCGGGGCGGCCCGTTCGGCCTCGCCCGGCGGATCGCCAACTCCCGCGCCGTGCCGCCCACCGCGGGCATGCTCATGCGTCTGGCCGCCCCGCGGCGGCGGACCGTGGCAGGGCTCGTCGCCGCCGTCCGGCGCATCCGGGCCGACGCCGTCGTCCTTCGCGTCGGCGGCAACTTCATGCTCGTGCCTCGCGTCCGGCAGGCCCTGCCGGACGTTACGCTGTGCGTCGAGATGAACGCGACCGTGTTCGCGGAGACATACGCCCGCATCGCCTTCCGCCCGCAGTGGGAGCGCTACGAGGTGGACCGTCTGAATCGCGCGGACTGCCTCACGGTCGTTTCCACGTACTGGCGCGAGTACCTGGAGAAGCGCGGCGTGCCGGCCGAGAAGATTCTCGTCAATCCGAACGGCGTCAACCCGCTCCTTTTCACCGCCTCGGGCCGGCCGGACGAGCGAGCGGCGATCGAGGCCGAGTTCGGGATGCCCGACGGCGCCTTCGTCCTCGGCTACGTCGGGGGGATGGACCGCTTCCGGCGGCTGCCCGAGGTGGTCGAGCAAGTGGCCGGCCTCCGTCGTCAGGGGCACGGCGACCTGTTCCTCCTCCTCGTGGGCGACGGCCCCGACCGACCCGCTGTTGAGGCGGCAATCGTCCGGCACCGCGATGTCCTGGACGGGTGGGTCTGGTGCGGCGGGCGGCGGCCTTACAGGCGAGTCCCGGCGATCATGCGGCGGTTCGACGTGGCCGTCTTCCCCTACTCGAATCCCTACGGGAGCCCGCAGAAACTCTATGAATACCTGGCGCTGGGCCGGCCGGCGATCGGCCCCGCCGTCCCCGCCGTCGAGGAGGCGTTCGACCGGGCACGGCATCTGCTCCTGGTGCCGCAGGAGGGCGACGGCTTCGCCGAAGCGGTGCTCCGGCTGAAGACGTCACCGGGACTGGCCCGGCGGTTGGCCGGGGCCGGGCGGGAGCACGTCCTCTCGCGCTGCACCTGGCGGCACAACGCCCGGAGGGTGTTCACCCACGTCAAGCGGCACCTGCGAACTCGTCGTCTCGGACGGGCGCTTTGTCGAGGCAGGCACCGGGCAGGCGAACGGGCGATCTGGCGGCCGACCTGAAAAGGACCCGCCACCCGGAACCCGGGGGGCGGGTGAGATGGAGGAGTGGGCGGATGGACTTTGGCCCGATCTTCGTCGTTGGCAGCGGACGAAGCGGCACGACGCTGTTGTATCGTCTTCTGACCACGCATCCCGGGACTGCTTGGGTCAGCGGGTTGACAGACCGGTTCCCCCGACAGCCCCAACTGGCCGCGCTAAGCCGCAAGTCGGACGGCCTTGGTGGGGGCCTGCTGTCACCATCTGCCGAATCGATGCGTCTGTATCGGTACTGCGGGATTCCCTCTCCGGTCGACGGGGTCGGTCCGCTGAGCGAGGGGAACGTTCGTCCCTTCGCCCGCTTCCGTTTGCAGAACGTTTTCGGAGCTCATATGAAGTGGATGGGTAGAGAGCGATTTGTCAACAAGCACACCCCAAACACGTTGCGGCTACGGTACCTGTACGAAGTGTTCCGGAATGCCAGATTCATCCATATCATCCGAAACGGATGTGCCGTGGCGGCGTCGCTCCGCAAGGTTGGCTGGTGGGAGAATCTGCACCTGTGGTGGTGCGGTTGCACCCCTCGCCAACTCGCCAAGCGAGGAGTGGCCCCCTTGGCGGTAGCGGCGATGCACTGGAAAAACCAAGTGGACGAAGCTCTCCGCCAGAAGTCGTTCCTGCCGGCGAGTCGCTATACCGAGTGCAGATACGAGCGTCTCCTGAGAGACCCGGAGCGGGTCCTGAAAAGGCTCCTCGCCTTTTGCGGACTCAACTGGCAACCCCGGCTCGCCCGGGCCATAGGCAGGGCGGCAATCCAACCCGAGAGAGCCGAGAGGTGGCGGCATCAACTGGACGCCCCCCAGCGCGGCGACATTTTTCGGGCGGCCGGCGACCGGTTGGTCCAACTGGGCTATGCGTAACGGAGAAGCCCCTTGAGCGTTGCGGCCAGAGAAGCGGCGGGCTTGTTCGAACCGGCCTGCTTGGGTACTCAGAAAGAGACCGGGGGGGTGCGCCCAGCCGGCCCGCGCGGCCCGTTGGGCGTCGCGACGAAACCGCGGGCACGCTCGATGGTGGCCATGAGCGTCGTCTGTGCGTTTTTGGTGCTCCGCCGAGGTGCGGCGTACGTCGGAGTTCCGCCGCTCTACGGCGGCGAGCTCGCGATCCTCCTGTTCGGGGCGATCCTGCTGAGGGCCCGGACGCTCGACCGTTTCGTTCGGACGGGGTGGGGATGGGCGGCGATCACCTTTGCGGCCCTCGTCGTGCCGTACCTGCTGATCCCGACCCGCGACGTGCCTCTCGCGGAGTTCGGCCTCTATGCGGCAGTGCTGTATTACGCGGTCTTTGTCTATTTCGGCTACGCGGCGGTCCACACGCATTCGGAGCAGCACTGCTTCATTGACTTTCTGTACTACGCGATCGTGGCCGGTGCCGGGCACAATCTGCTGAACAACGTCCTGCCCCTGGCGAGCCTTTCGCCGTCGGTGAACGGGGTGTCCCTGCTGGGCCAGACCGACGCCAGCGCCGTCAACACGGTCATCGGTCTGGCGTATCTGGTGCTGTTCGCACCGCGGCTGGGGTGGGTCCGCAGCGGCGCCCTGCTGGCGGTGTGGCTGTTGGGGAGCCTGTCGAGCGGTTGTCGCATTGTGGTGGTCTGCCTGGCGGCCATGGTGGCGCTACTGTGGTGGGGGAGACGGGCGTGCGGACCGCGAGCGAAGAAGTACGTCGCCGGGTTCGCCATCGGAGCCGTGTGCTGCCTGGCAACTGTCGAGCTGTTCCATGCCGGGGCGGTGACGGGGAAGCTGGAGCACCAATTCGCCTTGGCCCGCGCGACGATCGGCCACGCTCCGACCCTGCCGGGCAAGGCGGGCAGCAAGGCCCACCGGTTGGCCATGTGGAACGAGGTCGTGGGGGAGACGCTGGAGGAGGACCCCTGGTTCGGGCAGGGCTTCGCCCGGCCTTTGGTGGAAGTGGGATTTCGGAACCCGCACAACGGATTTGTCAACGTGTTCGGCCGGACGGGCTTTGTCGGTTTCGCCCTGGCTGCCGCGGTTTACGTCGCCTTCCCGATCGGGGTGGTCTGGCGGCTGCGTCGGTTCCGGGACGAGACGGCACGGGAGCTGCTTTTTTACGGCTGCTATGCGATGGTGATCGTCCTGGTCGCCTTGACGGGCCCGACGCTGACCGCTCCTTACAGCCTGCTGGCGTGCAACTTCATCTACGGGGCGTTCCTGAGGCGGTGGGAGTTGGCGGGTACTGAACAGGCCGGCGTCGAGGGAGGCGGGACCGGCCGATCGCCGCCTTCGCTCGTGGGCCGGGCCGCCTCGGCACTGCCGGGAGGAGGACGGCCGTGCACGTCCTGATGGTGCACAACGAATACGGCGCCCCGTCCGGCGAAGAGGCGGTCATCGCCCGCATAAGCCGACTGCTCGAGTCCCGTGGACACACGGTCGTCCCGTTCACGCGGAGGAGCCGGGAGATCCCTCGGATCCGCCTGGGCCGAGCCCGCGCGTTCTTCAGCGGCATCTACAGCATCGGTTCGCGCCGGGCGATGGCCCGCGCCCTGGCCGAGGTCCGTCCCGATGTCGTCCACGTGCACAACCTGTTTCCCCTGATCTCGCCCTCCGTGCTGGGCGTGTGCCGCCTGGAAGGTGTGCCTGTCGTCATGACGGTGCACAACTATCGCCTCATCTGCCCGAACGGCCTGTTCATGGTCGGCGGCCGGGTCTGCACGAAATGCGCCGGAGGGCGCGAGTACTGGTGCGTCCTGCGGGACTGCGAGGGCAGCCTGCCCAAGAGCATCGGCTACGCTTTGCGCAACTACGTCGCCAGGAGGACCCGTCTCTTTCTCGACAACGTCACCGTCTATGCCGCGCTGACCCGGTTCCAACGGCGACGGCTCGCGGCCGAGGGGTTCCCCCCGGAGCGGATTGCGGTGGTTCCGAACCTGGCGGACCCGGACGGGGTCAGCCCCACGCCGGGCGAAGGGGCCTACGTCGGGTACGCTGGACGCATGAGCCCCGAGAAGGGCATCGGAACGCTGCTGGCGGCGGCACGCCGGATTGGCTGCGTGCCGTTCCGACTGGCGGGAGACACCACGCCTATGCCGCGCCTCGACAACGACGCCCCCGAAAACGTGTCCCTGACCGGCTTCATCGGCGGGGCGGACCTCCAGCGGTTCTATCGGGATTGCCGGCTGGTGGTCCTGGCCAGCACGTGCTTCGAGGGCTTCCCCGCGATGCTCGCCGAGGCGATGCTCCACGGCAAACCGGTCATCTGTCCCCGGATCGGCGGCCTCCCGGAGATCGTCGACGACGGCGAAACCGGGTTCCTCTTCGAGCCCGGGGACGCCGCCGACCTCGCCGGGAAGATCCGGCGCCTGTGGGACCGTCCGGCGCTCTGCCGCCGCATGGGCCGGGCGGCCCGACGCAAGGCCGAGCGCCAATACCGTCCCGAGCGGTATTACGCTCGGTTGATGGATGTGTATCGCCAGGCGACGGCGTTTCGGCCGGGCAGTTGCCGGCCGGCCCGCGACGCGCCCCTCGCCCCCGCCGAAGGAGGCCAGACGTGAACGAGGACCCGCCGGACAGGGTGCGGATACGCGTCGGGGGGGCGGCGGTCGACGTGATCTCCCGGCACAGGCTCCCCGGCCGGCTCGACGACCTGGTGGAGTCGGGGTCGCCCCACTATGTCTGCTTCTGCGAGGCCCACCTGTGCGTCCGGGCGACGCGGGAGCCCGACCTGAGGCGGATCCTGGACCGCGCGTCGCTCGTTCTGCCCGACGGCGTTTCGATGACGCTCGGGGCGAGGCTTCTCGGGCGAAGGCTGCCCGACCGCCTGCCGGGACCGACCGTCATGCTCGACTATTGCCGCCACGGCCTGGCCGCAGGTCGGCGGCATTTCTTCTACGGCGGGGCCGAGGGCGTGGCGACGGAGCTGGCCAGCCGGCTCCGGGAGCGGTTCCCCGGCCTGGAGGTGGCAGGGACGTTCGCTCCACCGTTCCGTCCGCTGACCCTCGCCGAGCAGGCGGACGTGAGGCGGCGAATCGAGACGGCCCGCCCCGATGTCCTGTGGGTCGGCTTGGGGGCTCCCAAGCAGGAACGCTGGATGGCCGAACACGTGGGCCGAGTCGGCGCGCCCCTGATGCTGGGTGTCGGGGCGGCCTTCGACTTCCACAGCGGCCACCGGCGGTGGGCCCCGCGCTGGGTCCGCCGCCTGGGACTCGAGTGGGCCTACCGGGGCGTGACCGGCGGCACGAGGGTGCTGCTCAGGAACGCCGAGTACGACACCCGCATGGCCGCCATCCTCGCCGGGCAGATCCTGGAGCGGGCGGACCGCCTGGCGGGCGCGACGGGAGGTGGATGATGGCAGCCCGGCTCGCGGTCGACATGCACGTCCACACCGTGCATTCCCATGACGGCTATTTGCCCCTCGAGACCCTGGCCCGGGCGTGCCGCCGGCGCCACCTCGACGCCGTGGCCGTCACGGACCACGACGAGGTTTCCGGGGCCTTGGCGGCGGTCCGGCAGTTCCGCCGAACCCAAGTCCCGACCCGTGTGATCGTGGGCGAGGAGGTCACCACGTCGCAGGGAGAGGTCATCGGCCTGTTCCTGCGGGAGCGGGTCGCGCCCGGGATGACGTTGGCCGAGACCTTCCGCGCCATTCACGGGCAGGGCGGCCTGGTCTACCTGAACCACCCCTTCGGCTACCGAACCCGAGGCGGCAGCCTCCGGCTAGACGTCCTCGACAGCCTGTGGGACGAGATCGATATCATCGAAATCTTCAACGCACGCAATCGCAGCGAGGATGCCAACCGCCTGGCCGAGAGGCTGGCCCGGCAGCGCGGCAAGCCCGGCGGCGCCGGCACCGACGCCCATTCCGCCTGGGAAGTGGGTCGAGCGTACGTCTCGATGCCCGGGTTCGACGGTCCGCGGGATTTCCTGGCATCCCTGGCGAAGGCGGCCTTCATGCGCCGGCCCTGCCCGTTCGCCTATCGGCTGGCCTTCAAGGCCCGGAAGGTGCTCTGGCCGCGCCCGCAGCCGTTCCGTCCCGACCGCGGCGCCGGTCCGGCTCGGACAGACGGGGCGTCTACGGAAAGGCCCCCCTCGGAAAGGACCCCAAGGGGTGAAGCCGCTGCATATCCTGGTTACTAACGCCCGGCGGCGAAAGGCCGTCCCCATCGTGCGCTCCCTCGGCCGGGCCGGCATGAAGGTCACCTGCGCCGAGAGCAGCCGGTGGGCGGCCGCCTTCTACAGCCGGCACTGCCGCGGACGGTTCGTCTATCCTGCGCCGGATTCGGGAGCCTTCGTCGGGGCGGTGGCTCGGTGGCTGCGAAGCCATCCGTGCGACGCGATCTTCCCGCTTGACGACGACGCCCTGCTGGCCCTCTCGGCGGAACGCCGACGGCTGCCCGACCCGGACGTCCTGCTGTTGCCGGACCACGAGACAGTCTCGCGGGCGAGTGACAAGTCGTGGCTCGTCCCCTATGCCCGGCGGCTCGGCTTGGCGGTGCCGGCAACGCGGGTGGTACGGACTCAAGCCGACCTCGCGGATCTCAACGGATGGCCCTTGCCGGCAGTCGTGAAACGGTCCCGCGGGTCGGGCAGCCGCGGCGTCACGTACGCCGAGAGCCCGGAGCAGCTGGCCAAGGCATGTCGGGCCCTGCTGGCCGATGGCATGCCGCTACTGGTCCAGGAGCGGATTCCGGCCGCCGGCGAGGGCTTGGGCTACTTCGCTCTCTACGACCGGCGTCGCCGCCTGGTGGCCCAATTCATGCATCGGCGGCTTCGGGAATACCCCCTGACGGGCGGGCCCAGCACCCTGCGAGAGGGGGTCTGGGACGAAGCGCTGGCCCGGCAGGCGAGGCGGCTGCTGGAGTCTCTCGGCTGGGTTGGGCTGGCCATGGTCGAGTTCAAGCGCGATCCGCGCGACGGCCGGCCCAAGCTGATGGAGCTCAACCCGCGGTTCTGGGGGTCGGTGGCGTTGGCGATATTCAGCGGCGTGGATTTCCCCGTCCTGGCGGCTCACGTCACGGCCGGCCGCCCCGTCGAGCCGGTGACGACCTACCCGCCCGGGCGGCGGGCCCGGTGGCTCTGGCCGGGAGACCTGCTTCACTTGTCCGCGTGCCTTCGCCGGGGGCGGTGGCCGAAGGGATTCTTCCAGCCCGCCGACGCTCCGACGTGCTGGGACCTGCTAAGCCTTCGCGATCCGGCGCCGGCGGTCGCCTTGACCATGACCGAACTGCTGCGGCGAGTCCCCCCCGGCCGTCCCCGGCGGTCTCGACCCGAGCGCCCCGGGATCGGCCCGGACCTCCGAGCCGCGGCCGTTGCCACCGGACGTCCCAGGAGCGGGAGGTCCCGCGTATGTCCTGCGTCCTGACGATCGACGTCGAGGAATGGTACCACATCCTCGACGCTCGCGGCGCGCCCCGCCCGAGCGAATGGGCCGGCCTCGAGAGTCGCGTCGAGCGGAACGTCGAACGCCTCCTGGCCCTCCTGGCCGACGCCGAAGCCCGGGCGACGTTCTTCTGGCTCGGCTGGGTGGCCGAACGGCACCCGGCCCTGGTACGCCGATGCCGCGACGCCGGACACGAAATCGCCAGCCACGGCTATGGGCACGTGCTGGCCTGCCGCGCTGGGCCCGAGGGGTTTCGCGAGGATGTGGTCCGAGCCAAGCGTCTCCTCGAGGACCTCGTCGGCGCCGAGGTGGCCGGTTTCCGGGCCGCCGGTTTCGGCATCACGCGCGAGGCGCCATGGGCGTTCGAGTTGATCCGGGCGGCGGGCCACGCGTACGACTCCAGCGTCTTCCCGGCGGCGCACGGCCACGGGGGGATGCCTTCCGCACGCCTCGGACCCCACGTCCGAGCGACCCGGGCGGGGCCGCTGGTGGAGTGCCCCGTCTCGGCGACCGAGGTGCTGGGCCGTCGGATCAGTGTCTTCGGCGGCGGATACCTTCGCCTGGCCCCGACGGGGCTGGTGCGTTGGGGGGCCGCTCGCGTGCGGGACGCCGGCCGCCCCCTGATCCTCTACTTGCACCCTCGCGAGATCGATCCGGACCACCCGAGGCTGCCTCTTGGCCCATGGCGCCGGTTCAAGTGCTACGTCAACCTGGCCGGCACCGAGGCCAAGCTTCGTCGGCTCCTGGCCGCGTACGCGTTCGGCCCCATGGGCCCGCTGGCGGACGAAGTTGCCCGGCGGGATTCCCCCGCGCGGGTCGGAACGCTCTCCTGAACGAATCCGGCCTACTGGATCTCCATGAACCGGTCCCTGGCGATGCCCCAGATGGGGCACTCGACCGGGGGGACGCCCAGGAACGTGTTGCCGCACACTGGGCAGACGTAGATCGCCGTCGGCTCCATGCCCTTGCCGCCCTGGAGCGTTTCGAGGGCCTTCGTATAGAGGCCGTGATGGATCCGCTCGACGGCGAGGGTGTTCGAGAAGCTGATGGCGGCGGCAGGGGTCGAGACGCTCACCATCGAGCCGGGGGCGCCGTGGGAGAACGGGTACGCCGAGAGTTTTCACAGCCGGCTGCGGGACGAGTTGCTGGACGCCAAGATCTTCACCGGCCTCGATGATGCGAAAGCGTTTGCGGCCGGTTGGAAGAACGAGTCCAACCATCGTCGGCCGCACTCGTCGCTGGGGTATCGGACCCCGGCGGCCTATGCGGCGACGCTTGCCGGCCCTGCGGTCGGGGCACCGCCCCTCCCTCCGGCCCGGCAAGCGAAGGACCCCCTGGAGGCCCCGACTCTCATAGCGCCTGGCACATAAAATGGGGGCAGGTTAGCTGTACATACCAACCGTCCTGGACCCATGCGAACCATGTATCCTCCGGATTGCAAGAATGAGCATGTGAGCGTTAGCGGACCAGGCGCTCAGCTGCGAGCCACAGCGCGTTGCGAGGCGTCAGGTTTTCCCGGAATCGGGTAGCGGAAGCCAAATCTTGCGGTCTCGCCGATGAGAGCAAGCTCCGAAAAGCCGGAGGCAACCCCACAGAACACAGACTTCGCCTCCGCATCCAGTGCCTCTTGGTACTCAGCCTCCTGGAGATGGACACCCTCAAACACGACGATGAGCACTGTGTCAGCAGAGTGGGGCTTGCTCGCCTTTGCTTCGATCGCAGTGCGGATCTGGCAAAGGGTTGATTGGACATCCTTCCTCTGATCGGTGAGCTCGAACTGAGACCAACTACTCTTTATGACGCCCCCCGAATTCGGGTCTCGCTCCGGGGGCGGACCGAACTGAAACGCGTACCCGTGCTGGTCGAGATGCTCACGACGGAGACGGTCCTGATAGCCTTCCTCGCCGTAAAGTGCCCGAGTAATCTCAAAACGGCAAAGCGTCGAGCCTGACTCATCGACAAGAAGGGCGTCGTAAGACTGGTTACCGATAACCGGTTTGAAGTAAAGGTCGTTGCGCTCCTTAAAAAAGAGATGAGCGTAATACGCAAGCGGCCATATCTCGTCAGCGAACTCTTTAAGGTAACGTTTGTTCCGGAGACGCATGGCACTCTTGCCTTCGCCAGTCTCCCCAAATTTGCGGCGAATCTCTTGGACCCATACCCAGAGTTCACGTGCGGTGCGTGGGCACTCCAAATCACTCTTTGTAAGTTTTGGTATCATGAGTTGGGCTTAGACCTTACGTTTTTCGAGATCATTGATAAGGCCGGAGATCATCTTGGCGATTTCTTCCAGGTTACCCCGGAGTTCGGCGTGTTGGGCCTGGTCGATGAACCCGCGCCGGCGGGCAACCTCTGGAAGAGGAACGCATTCCTGGGCCGAGCCGCGGGCAATCGTGAAAAAGTCGCGGCGATCGGCCTTGGTGAAGCGGCCGTTGCCCTCGGCAATGTTCGCGGCAATCGAGAGCGCGGCGC
>CAZGKW010000053.1:0-27423 GCA_964526295.1 uncultured Anaerolineales bacterium | reverse complement strand
AAGATCGCCAGCTCACAGGCGGACCGCGGCGAGATGCCTGGCACTTGAGCCCGCTGCGGGGACACGATTTGTTCTTGAGCCGGCTACGGGCCTGCCGGCCGTAGGCCCGGCTCGCCGGGACGGAGGCGGGAAGGGCAAGAGAGGCGAGGTGTCACCGGTGCCGACGTACGTCGGTGTTTCTTGGCGCCCACGCCGGGCCGTGCCGCGCCGGGAGGGACGCCACTTCTAAGGGCTGTCTCGCGCCGGGAGGACCGCCACTTGTGAGACGAGGAGCATACGCATGAACCTGACGCCCAGGCAGCACGATATCGTCGAGTTCCTCCGCGACTACGTCGCCGAGTACGACTATGCGCCGACCATGCAGGAGATCGCCGACCATCTCGGCGTCTCCCGGCCCACCGTCTTCGAGCACATCGAGGCCCTGGAGGCCAAAGGGGCGCTGACGCGGGGCGAGCCGACGTATGCCCGCAGCATCGTGCTGGCCCCCGAGCTGGCCCAGCGCCCGACCGAGCTTCCCCTCGTCGGCCGCATCGCCGCCGGTCAGCCCATCGAGGCCGTCGAGGACACCGAGATCCTCGACGTCGAGGCCCTCTTCGCCGGCCGCAAAGGCGACACGTTCGTCCTCCAGGTCCGCGGCGACTCCATGATCGACGAGCAGATCTGCGACGGCGACTACGTCATCGTCGAGCGGCGCGACACGGCCCGCAACGGCGAGACCGTCGTGGCCCTCCTCGATGACGACGAGGCCACCCTGAAGGTCTTCTACAAGGAGAAGGGCCGGGTTCGCCTTCAGCCGGCCAACCCGACCATGAAACCCATCTACGTGGACGACTGCCGCATCCAGGGCGTCGTCATCGGCGTGCTGCGAAAGTACTGATCGAATCGCCGTTCTCTGCCGTCTCGGCGACTTCTGCGGTCAGACACACGCGTTCGCTGAGGGCACGCGTGGACACAGGCGAAAAGCTCAAGCTCCTCGCCGACGAGTCGCGGTTCGACCTCTCGTGCGCGTGCGGAACGAAGCGCGGCACGGACCATCGCCGCCGGGGGCCTGGCGGGCTGTGGCTCTACCCCGCGTCCCTGCCCCGCGGCGGCCGGAGCGTCATGCTCAAGACGCTCCTGTCGAGCGCCTGCACGAACGACTGCCGCTACTGCCCGCTTCGGGCCGACCGCGACACCCGCCGGTGCACGCTCACGCCGGAGGAGGTCGCCGAGGCCTTCATGCACTACGTCCGGGCCCGGAAGGTCTTCGGCCTGTTCCTCTCCTCGGGCGTCGTCCGCGACGCCGACCACACCATGGACCGGATGATCGCCCTGGCTCGTCTGCTCCGCGCGAAGCACGATTACGACGGGTACCTGCACCTCAAGGTCATCCCCGGCGCGAGCGACGCGGCCATCGAGGCCATGCTGGGCGTGGCGACCTGCGTGTCGCTGAACGTCGAGGTGCCGACGCGGGCCGCCTTCCGGGCCCTGTCGGAGAAGAAGGACTTCGACCGGGACATCGTCCGGCCGACGCGCCTGCTTTCGGACCTGACGAGGCGAGGCGGACCGTTCGCCCGCGTCAGGCAGATGACCCAGTTCATCGTCGGGGCCTCGACCGAAACCGACGCCGAGATTATCCAGGCGACCTGGGGCTTGTATAGGCGGCTGGGCCTCGCGCGGGTCTACTTCAGCGCCTACCAGCGGGGTCTCGGTGACGCCTCGCTGCCGGGCGAGCGCGCCGCCGCCCGCCCCGAGGACACCCTGATGCGCGAGCATCGCCTGTACCAGGTCGATTGGCTTATCCGCCGCTACGGGTTCCGCGCCGACGAGGTGCCGCTCGAGGCGGACGGCAGCCTTTCGCTGGAGACCGACCCGAAAGAGCTGTGGGCCCGTCGCCACCCGGAACGGTTTCCCGTGGACGTGAACCGGGCCGGACGCTACGAATTGCTGCGGGTGCCGGGCTTCGGCGAGGTGACGGTGGGCCGGGTCCTGGCCCTGCGCCGCGGCGGGGGGCGCGTGGGACGCATCGAAGACCTGGGCCGGCCCGGCCGCCGCCTGGCCAAGGCCGCCCGGTACATCAAGTTCGGACAGGGACGCCATGCGCCGGCAGACCGAGAGCGCGTGTGCCGATAGGGTCGCCTTGGTGACAGGGGCGGCAGGCGACGGCATGGGCCGAAGCATCGCCCTGACGCTCGTCCGCGAAGGCGCGAAGGTCGTCGTCAACTACCGCACGAGCCGCGAGGCGGCCGAGTCGATCGTCGCCCACGTCCGCGACCGCGGCGGCGAGGCGGTCGCCCTCCAGGCCGACGTCTTCGATGCGGACCGGTGCCGGTCGCTCGTCGACGCGGCACTTGACGCCTTCGGCCGCGTCGACATCCTCGTGATCGGCCCGGGGGGCGGTTGGCACATGGGCCCGGCGGCCGAGGTCGACCCGGCCGAGGCCGTCGAGGACGTCCGGCGGGAAGTCGCCCCGGTCTACCACCTGCTTCCGCTCGTCCTGCCGGGCATGGTCGAGCGCCGATGGGGCCGGGTCGTCGGCCTCGGCCTGGAGCCGCTCTCGCCCTACCGCGTGCCGGCCCACGGCTACTGCATCGGCAAGGCCGCCCGGACACGGGCCCTGCTGGCGGTCCGCGACGAGGTGTGGCCCCGCGGCGTGACGGTCAACGTGGTGGGCCCCGGCCCGGCGCCGGCGGTCGCCACGCTCGACGAGGCCGTGGATCAGTGCGACCACGGCCCGGCGTGGGCGGCCAGGAGGACCGTGTCGCCGCAGGACGTCGCCGAGGGCGTGGCGTTCCTGTGCTCGGAGGCCGGCCGCTTCATCTCAGGGGCTGTCCTGTCATGTAGACACAACGAGCCGTCGTGATCGGGCGCTCCGACCCGCCAAACCGTTGCGGCCCCGCATTCGGGCGGTTAACATGCCCATGCGGCGCGGGCGAAGCGTAGGCGGCTCGCGCCGAGGACAGACGAGCGCGGCTCAACACCGACCTGCTGACGGGAAGCGACCATGGACGACGGCGACCGTGCCATCCTGGACCACTTCGCGGGCGTCCGCGACGCCACGTGCGAGCTGCTGAGCCGGGTGCCCGAGGAGATGCTCGGCCGCCGGGCCGAGGGGGAGGAGCGGCCGGTCGAGTGGCTGTTCGCCCACATCGCCGACGGCGTCGACTGGTGGATGCACAACGTCATGCACGACGGGCGGGGCGTCGTCCGCGAGTACCATCACGACCGGCCGTCGATCCTTCGGGCCCTCCGGAACTCCAAGGACCGGCTCCTGGCTTTCTTCGAGGCCGCCGGCGGCCGGCACATGGGCGAGACGTTCACCTTCGAGGACGCCGACGGGACCTGCACGGAGTTCATCGGCCGCGAGCGGGTCCTGTACCTGACGGCCCACGAGGTGCATCACCGGGGCAAGATTGTCCTGGCGCTTCGGCAATGGGGGTTCAAGGACTTCCCGCCGCTGCCGTGACGTCGCGGCGGCCTATCCCCGAGGCTTGCGGGCATCCCGGCGGCCGGCCCGGGCGCTTCGGCGTTTCTCCTTCGTCAGGTCCACCACGCGGCCGTCCTTGATGACCCAGACGGGCGTGCCGGTTTCGAGTCCCTCCTGAAGGGCCCTGTTCGCCGCCCGCTCAAGCGCAGCAAGAGAACCAATGATGTCAGGGTCCTTCGGCTCGGCGACCTTATTCATCATCGGTTCTCTCCCCAAGCCAAGCGACGTGGGTGCGGGCCCGAATTGTCGTGCAGCACCCAGCTATCGACAAGCCCCCGGTACAGTCTTTCGAAGTTCCGGCGTCCGGCCTTGAAGCGGCGGCGGATGACGTTTTCCGGCACGCTGTGGCCACCCCTGGCCGCCCGGCTGCGACGCGGGCGATGGCCAGCTCGACGTTCGGCAGCGACAGGAAGATCAACTTGAGGTGGCAGCCGGCGGCTCGCCAGCGGGGGATCGAGCGCGCGTAGCTCCGGCCGGCCAGCGTCGTTTCGAAGGCGAAGCTCTCGCCCTCGCGGACCCGGCGCCGGATCTCGGCGAGCCTCACGCGCCCCGCCTGAAGCGCGGCTGCCTCCGGGTCGAACGGCGAAAGCCCCGCGGCAATCAAGTCCGCGTTGATAAAGTGCGGGCACCCCGCCTCCTTCGGCAGAAACTCCCGGGCGAAGGTCGTCTTGCCGGCCCCGTTGGGGCCTGCCTGATGACGATCCGCTTCGATGCGGCCATGGACCGGTCATCCCGCCCGAACGCGCGTGGGCGCCGGACGCAGCGGGCGCAGGATTACGTCGCCAGCTTCGCCGCGGCCTGCTTCAGCTCATCGACCTTGGTCAGCTCTTCCCAGGTGAACTCGGGCAGCTCGCGGCCGAAGTGCCCGCCCTCGGCCGTCTTGCGGTAGATCGGCCTCAGCAGGTTCAGGTAGTCGATCATCGTTTTGGGCTTCAGGGAAAAGACCCGCCGGATGGCCCGGGCGATGTCGACGTCGCCGATCCGTCCGGTGCCGCTGGTGTCGGCCCGGACGCTGACCGGGTCGGCCACGCCGATGGCGTAGGAGAGCTGGACCTCGACCTCGTCGGCCAGCTCGGCCGCCACGACGTTCTTGGCCACGTGCCGGGCCATGTACGCCGCCGTCCGGTCCACCTTCGACGGGTCCTTGCCGCTGAAGGCCCCGCCGCCGTGGCTGCCGCGGCCGCCGTAGGTGTCGACGATGATCTTGCGGCCGGTCAGCCCGCAGTCGCCCTGCGGCCCGCCGACGACGAAGCGGCCCGTGGGGTTGATGTAGTAGATCGTCCGGTCGTCGAGGAGCTCTTCCGGGACGACCGGCCGGACGACCTGCTCGATGCACTCGCGGCGGATCGCCTCGTTGCTGACCGTGTCGGCGTGCTGGGTCGAGACGACGACCGTGTGGACCCGGACGGGCTTGTCGTCCTCGTCGTACTGGACGGTGACCTGGCTCTTGCCGTCGGGGCGAAGCCACGGCAGGCCGCCCTCTCGGCGGACCTCGGCCAGGCGGTTGCAGATGCGGTGGGCGAGCTGGATGGGCATGGGCATCAGCTCGGGCGTCTCGCGGCAGGCGTAGCCGAACATCATGCCCTGGTCGCCCGCCCCTTGCTCCCGGTCGCCGCAGGCGTCGACGCCGCGGGCGATGTCCGGGCTCTGCCGATCCAGCGAGACGAGCACCGCGCAGTGCTCGTAATCGAACCCCATCGCCACGTCCGTGTAGCCGATGTCGCGGATCGTGCCGCGGATGACGTCGCGGATATCGACGTTGGCCTGGGTCGACACCTCGCCGGCCACGATGCACATGCCGGTCGTGACAAGGGTCTCGCAGGCGACGCGGCTGCACGGGTCCTGCTCGATCATGGCGTCGAGGACGGCGTCGGAGATCTGGTCGGCCATCTTGTCGGGATGGCCGCACGTGACGGCTTCGCTGGTGAAGAGGGTGTGCCCCTCGGGCACCTCGTTCGACCTGGGGTCGGCCACGGGACGGCTCCTTTGGCTGGAAGTCGCGTTCGGCCCGTGCCCGCCGTCCGCAGCGGGCAGGGCTAGATCAGACAGTGTATTCGCCCTCGGAGGCAAGGCAAGGGAAAACGCGCGCCCCCCCCCCCCCGCGCGGCGCCAGCCCTTCGAGCCGCGGGCGCGTAAGACCGCGGGCACGCGCCCAAGGCCCGGGGCCCTTCGCGCCCGGGGGCGCTTACGGCTTCGCGGGAGGTTCGGCGAGGACCCGGACGTGCGCCGTGACGGCCCGGCCCAGCGCTTCGAGGTCGTACCCGCCCTCCAGGACGCTGACCAGGCGGCCGCCGCAGTGCGCCTCGGCCAGGGCCCGTATCCGTCGCGTGATCCCGGCGTACCCCTCGTCCGAGAGTGCCAGCCCCGCCAGCGGGTCGTCCTCGTGGGCGTCGAAACCCGCCGAGACGAGAACCAACCCCGGCCGGAACGCCTCGGCTTCCTTCAGGGCCCCGTCGAGGGCCGCCAGGACTTCGGCGTCGCCGCTACCGGCAGGCAACGGCACGTTCCGGTTGGTGCCCTTGCCCTTGCCCTCGCCGGTCTCCTCGGCCCGCCCCGTGCCGGGATAGTGCGGCCACTGGTGCGTCGAGATGTAATAGACCGTCGGATCGCCGTAGAAGACGGCCTGGGTGCCGTTGCCGTGGTGGACGTCGAAGTCGACGATCAGGACCCGCTCGACGCCGTGGGCCGCCTGGGCGTGCCGGGCCGCTACGGCCACGTTGTTGAACAGGCAGAAGCCCATGGCCCGGTCGGTTGTGGCGTGGTGGCCCGGCGGCCGGACGGCGCAGAACGCCGACCGGACCTTCCCCTCGACGACCGCGTCGACGGCGGCGCAGACGCCCCCTGCCGCCAGCCGCGCCGCCCGGTGCGACTCCGGGCCGGCGTACGTGTCCAAGTCGAACCACACGGTGTCTTCGGCGTTGGCCGTCCTGGAGATGCGTTTCAGGTGGTCGGCGGTGTGGACGCGAAGGAGGGCCTCGTCGGAGGCCTCGCGGGGCCCAATCGGCACGAGGTCCGACCACAGGCCGGCTTCCCGGAGAGCGTCGCGGACGGCGTGGAGCCGCTCGGGCCGCTCGGGGTGACCGGCCGCCTCGTGCTCCAGGTACGCCTCGTGCCAGACGATGCCCACGCCCACAGGCCCCTCCTTCGCGGTCGAGTCGGCGGCGTCGGGCCGGCAGCCGGCGGTCAGCACCGCGAGCACCGCCGACGCCGTCGCTGCCGTCATCCGGTCCACGGGTCGCTGCTCCCCGGCCCCCTCTCGTGCCGGCGCACGCGGGCGTGGTCGGCGCCCCGAAATCGGCGGAGCTGCCGACCTCCCCCACGATACCACGGTCGGACCGGCGGCTCAAGGCTCCGACGGCGTAACCCGGGCCGCGCCGGCCACGCCGGGACGTTCCGGGGCCTGTCCGGCACGGGCGCATCGGCCGGATTTTTGCGCTTGACGCGTTCGGGACGGGTGCGTTAACCTGAATGAGTCAATTCGGAGAAGACGAGTTTGCACGTCGCTTCGTTGTGTCTCTCGGTGGCCCTCCGGGGCCGGGTCCTGTCTCCTTTCCAGGGGGGACATCGGGCAACGGCCGGGGTCTCCGCCCGGCCGGGCCGAACTTCTCAGTGGTCGGAGTATGGAGGTACGCAGGTATGGCACATGGCAAGGTGAAGTGGTTCAACGACCAGAAGGGCTACGGGTTCATCGAACACGACGGCGGCTCGGACGTCTTCGTCCACTACTCGAACATCCAGGGCGACGGGTTCAAGACCCTGGCCGAAGGGGAGGAGGTCGAGTTCGAGCTGACCCAGGGGGCGAAGGGCCCGAAGGCGGAGAACGTGATGCGTATCCCGGTGTGATGCGACCGCTCGGGGGTGAGCGCCGAGCTTCGGACGGTGCATCCGAGGCGCCCGCGGGGGGCCGACCCGCGGGCGCCTTCCGTTTGCGCCGCGAGCGCCCTGGCCCGGCCTCGCGCTACGCCGTCGTGCGGCGCGCCGCTCGTTAACAGATAAGAGCTCTGTGCCGCGCGGGCTCGAACGCCCCGGATTTCCCTTGCCATGCGCGGCCGGGCGGTGGTAACTGTGCACGCTGTGTGGAACCGGGCGCCTTGACTTCGGTGCCGCGGGCGGGCAGGCGCGTCGCCTGGGGCACCGGCATTACGGAAGCGACCATGGCTCCAGTAAAGATTCTTCTGGACGAGAAGGACATCCCGCGTCAGTGGTACAACCTGGCGGCGGACCTGCCGCACCCGCCCCCGCCGCCGCTCGGGCCCGACGGCCAGCCGGTCTCTCCCGACATGCTGGCCCCGGTGTTCCCGATGAACCTGATCGAGCAGGAGGTCTCGACCGACCGGTGGGTCGACATCCCCGAGGAGGTGCTCGAGCTGCTCTACACCTGGCGGCCCTCGCCGTTGTACCGGGCGAAACGCCTGGAAGAAGCCCTCGGCACGCCGGCCCGCATCTACTACAAGCACGAGGGCAACTCCCCACCCGGCAGCCACAAGCCCAATACCGCCGTCCCCCAGGCCTGGTACAACAAGCAGTTCGGCATCGAGCGGCTGTGCACCGAGACCGGGGCCGGCCAGTGGGGCTCCGCCCTGGCGTTCGCCTGCTCGATGGTGGGCCTGGAGTGCAAGGTCTTCATGGTCCGGATCAGCTTCGACCAGAAGCCCTACCGCCGCCTCATGATGGAGTGCTGGGGCGCGAACTGCGTCCCCTCCCCCTCCGAGGAGACCCAGGCCGGACGCGACATCCTCGCCGCCAAGCCCGACACCCCCGGCTCCCTCGGCATCGCCATCAGCGAGGCCATCGAGGCCGCCGTCGCCGACTCCAGCGGCAACAGCCGCTACAGCCTCGGCAGCGTCCTGAACCACGTCCTCCTCCACCAGTCGATCATCGGCCTGGAGGCCAAGAAGCAGCTCCAGAAGGCCGGCGAGAAGCAGGTCGACGTCGTCATCGGCTGCGCCGGCGGCGGGTCGAACTTCGCCGGCCTGGCGTTCCCCTTCGTGGCCGACAAGGTCGCCGGCGCCGAGATCGACGTCATCCCGGTCGAGCCGGAAAGCTGCCCCACGATGACCCGCGGGCCCTACGCCTACGACCACGGCGACACGGCCCGCATGACGCCGCTGCTCCCGATGCACACGCTGGGCCACTCGTTCGTCCCGCCGCCCATCCACGCGGGGGGCCTGCGGTACCACGGCATGGCCCCGCTGGTGAGCCTGGCGATCAAGGAAGGGCTGCTCGAGCCGCACGCCCTGCACCAGCTGAAGTGCTACGAGGCGGCGGTCCTGTGGGCCCGGACGGAGGGGTTCATCTCGGCCCCCGAGACGGCGCACGCCATCGCCGAGGCCATCGACCAGGCCAAGAAGGCCAAGGAAGAGGGCAAGGAGAAGGTCATTCTGTTCAACTGGTCGGGCCACGGGCTGATGGACCTGCTGGGCTACGACGCTTACTTCCAGGGCGAGCTGCACGACTACTCGCTGCCGGAGGAGGAGTTGCAGGCCGGCCTCTCGGAGCTGGAAGGGCTGCCCAAACCGTAGGCGATCGCGCCTACGTTTCGTCCTGCGTTCGCGGCGGGCATTCTTGCCCGCCGCGCTTTTTTCACGCCGCGCCTACGGCCGCGACCCGGTTGCCTTCGCCCCCCGGAAAGCCTACACTGAGACGGCGCAAAGGAGGGCCCTCGACCCTTTCCTCGGAGGGCAACCACACGGAGGATGCAAGCTCGATGGAATCCCGTCTCGACCAGCACGACGACCGCCGGCGGCGGTGCCCGAAACTCGGGCACCCCGTCCCCTTCTCCTACTGCCGTGCCCCCGGCCGCGACCTGCCCTGCGGCAAGGTCTTCGACTGCTGGTGGGAGACGTTCGACGTGGAGGGGTTCGTCCGGGCCCACTGGTCGGAGGCCGAGATCGCACAGGTCCTCGCCCCGCCGAAGGACAAGGTCAGCACGCTGGTGGAGTTGATCGAGGAGGCCCGCCGCCGGGCCGGGACCCCGCCGCCGTCCTGACGCCCGATCGCCGGCTGCGCCGCTTCCCCGCCCGGCGCCGTCGGCGGACGCGATTGCCTGCCCCGCGTCTCGCCTGCCAGCCGCCCGCCTGCCGCCGACGCGCGTCGGCGCGCCGCCTCGCCGGGGCCGCCCTCCCGGTCAGCCTCCGTTGCCCGACCGCTCGACCTCGACCCACTGGATGGCCCGCTGCAACAGCTCCGTGGCGTTGGAGAGGTTGAGCTTCCGCTTGATGTTGGCCCGGTGCGATTCGATGGTCTTGACGGAGAGGTGGAGCTTCTCGGCGACCTCGCGGGTGGGCAGGCCCCGCCCGATCAGCTCGAAGACCTCCAGCTCGCGGTCGCTGAGGCGGTCGATGCTCGACCCGGAGCTGTTGCGCCCGCCGCTGACGAAGACGCTCAGCATCTTCGAGGCCATCTTCTCGCTGAGGTAGAGGTCGCCGCTCAGGATTCGCCGCACCGCCGTCAGGACGGTCTCGGTGGCCTCCTCCTTCGTCACGTAGCCCATGGCGCCGGCCCGCAGGCATCGCTCCGCATAGAAGGATTCGTCGTGCATCGAGAGGACCAGCACCGGCAGCCGGGGATAGCGGGCCCTGAGGTCCTTAATCAGCTCGATGCCGCTGGAGTCCTTCAGCGAGATGTCGATGATCGCCAGATCGGGCTCCGTCTGGCGAACGATGGCGAGGGCCTCGGTGGCCGTCTCGGCCTCGCCGCACACCGCCATATCGCTTTCGCCGTCGATGAGCTGGGCCAAGCCCTTCCTTACCACCGGGTGATCGTCGACCAGCAGGAGCCGGACCGGCTCCGCCGCCGACCGTGGCATCGAGTTCACCATTCTCGCGTTCCCCTATTCGTCGGACGACCCGACAGGCGGCAGGCGGAAGGTGCACGTGACGGTGGCCCCGTGTCCGGGGCGGCTCTCGATGCGGAGCGCCCCGCCGATGACCGCCGCCCGGTGCTTCATGATCCTAAGGCCCATCCCGGAGTCCTCGCTTGCGTCCTCCGCGATCCCAAGGCCGTCGTCCAGTACGTCCAGCGTAACAACCCCGTCGGCGCCGGCCAAGCGGATGCTCACTTTTTTCGGGTCGCCGTGCCGGAGGGCGTTCGTCACGGCCTCCCGGGCGATCTGGTAGACGTGGGTGGCGACCGTGTTGTCGGGGATCAGGACCGGCTCGGTGCACTCGAACACGCACGCCACCCCGTAGACCTTCCGCACGTGGGTGGCGAATTCGTCCAGGGCGGTCATCAGGCCCTCGGCCTGGAGCTCGACCGGGCACAGGCCCCGGGCCAGCGACCGGGCCTGGTCGATGGCCTGGTTCACCAGGTCGGCGATCTGCTGGGCGTCCTCGGCCTCCTTGTCCGAGCGGCGCGTCAGCTTCCGGGCCAGGGCCTTCGATTGGAACGCGATGCCCGTGAGCTGCTGGCCCAGCGTGTCGTGGAGGTCCTGACCGATCCGCTGCCGCTCCAGGCGGCTGGCCTCGGCGATCTCGGCCTCCAGCCGCCGCCGCTCCGTGATGTCGACACCCAGGCGAAGCACCAGCGGCGACCCGTCCACGTCGGGAAACGCGTGGTCGTGCAGCTCGTAGGTCCGGTCGTTGATGAACGTCATCTCGTAGGTGTGGGCCCCGCCGCCCTCGAGGACCTCCGTCGACAGGCACCGCGGGCAGGGCTCCGATCGGCCGTGCAGCACCTCGAAGCAGGACCGCCCGTCGGCCGGCCCGAACGTCTCTTCGAACTGCCGGTTGGCAAATCGGATCCGGTACGACGGGTCCCGAAGGTACACGAACGCCGGGATCATGTTCAGCACGTCATAGAGCCGCTGTCTCTCGGCCAGCAGGCCCTGCCGATGCCGCTCGTTCTCGGTCACGTCCAGGAGGGTGAAGACGACGCCGCTGACCTCGCCCTCGGCGTCGTGGACCGCGGCCACGGTCCAGTCCCAGTACGTCACCTCGCGATCCGGACCGTCGGGGAAGACGAACGGCTTGGCGAAAACGGTGTATGGCTCGCCCGTCTCGACCACGCGGCAAAAGATGGCCTCGTTCTCCTCGTGGGGATACAGATCGAAATGGTTCTTGCCGGCGAAGAACTCCACCGGCCGGCCGCACCCGTCGGCGTAGGTCCGGTTGACCCGGACGAAGTTCATGTCGCGGTCCAGGTGCACGACGCCCAGGTGGATGCTGGAGAACATCCGCTCGAGCATCTCGTGGCTCTCGCGGAGCTGCTCCTCGGCCTGCTGCCGCAGGTCGACCTCCGCCTGGAGGGCGTCGATCGTCCGGGCCAGGTCTTCGGTCCGCTCGGCGACCTGGTCCTCCAACTGGTCCCGCGCCGCCCGCAGCTCCTCCTGGGCCCGCTTCAGCGCCGTCACGTCGTGGCCGTAGAGGTTGACGTAACCCGCTTCCGCGACGGGGACCACCACGATGGCAAAGACTCGCCCCTCGTGTTCGGCCGACCGGACGCCGGTCTCGCCCGTCTCGAGGGCCTTCGCGGCCGCCTCCCGCCAGGGCTCGGGCGCCCGACCCCCGGCGGCGCAGCCGGCCGCCTCCAGCAGCCGCGTCGCGGAGGCGTTGGCGAACATAACCGTCCCGTCCGCGCCCAGCCGAAGGACCGGATGGGGGTTCTCGGCGGGGAACCGGGCGGCGTTCTCCAGGGCCACCTCGGCCCGCTTCCGATCCGTGATGTCGCGGGCGGCCCCCTGGATGGCCGGTCGGCCGTCGTACTCGATCCGCGCCGCCGCCGCCTCGACGTACACCGTCGCCCCGTCCGGCCGGAGCAGGCGCCACTCCGAGAACGGCTCGGCCTGGCCCTGCTCCAGAATGCGGCGGAGAACGTCGGCCGCCCGGTCCCGGTCGTCCGGATGGACGAGCTCCATGGCCGGCCGGCCCAGCAGGTCCTCCGGCCTCTCCAGGCCGAGCAGCCGGACGGTCGCCTGGTTGACGAAGACGGACCGGCCGTCGACGAGGACGAAGATGGCGTCCGGCGAGACTTCGGCCAGTTGACGATACCGGGCCTCGCTCCGGCGGAGGGCCTCTTCCATCCGTATCCGCTCGGACACGTCGCGGAGCATCCAGCGCATCCGGAAGATGCGGCCGTCGGGGACGCGATCGGCGGCGACACTGACGGAAGCGGCAAACGCCTCGCCGTGCCGCGGCCGGAGGCGGACCTGCCACTGGTCCAGCTTGTCGGCGGCGACGAGACGCTCGAGGGTCCCGTGGAACACCTTCAGCCGGCCGGGTTCGACGAAGACGGCGATGGGCTTGCCCCGCAGCAGGTCAGCCCGGACGCCCAAGAGGGCCGCCGCCGTCCGGTTCGCCTCCAGGATGACGCCGGCCGGGTCCGTGACCAGGTAACCGTCGGGGGTCGACTCGAACAGGTCCTGGTAGCGTCGGCGCTCGGCCTCGACGGCGGCCCGGGCCGAGGCGAGCTCCTCGTTCTGCTGGCGGAGCTCCTCCTCCGCCACGCCCAACTCCTCCAGGGCGGTCAGCAGCTCCTGGTAGGCCGCGTCGACGCCGCCGCCCTCGCGGTGCTCGCCCCTCGAGCCGGCCACCTGATGCAGGCGGTCCAGCCCGCGGCGGAAGGCCTCGAGTTTCGATTCCAGGTCCTGCGGTTTCATCAGGACGACTCCCACAAGACTCGGCGTGTCCTGCGATGCAACCCCCCGGCCTTGGCCGGCGGGACGCGGGGCAAGCCCCGCGGCTATTGAGGAAGGTAAAGGTGATGTCACAGGTGCGGTGGGAGTCCGACTTGCCAAACTGGCAGTTTCGGGCCCAATTTGGGCACTTTTACGCCCCCGCAATGTCTCGCCATGTGCGACATTGGTAATACCGTCCTCAATAAGGGGGGCCTCCGGCGCGTCGTCACCTCGACACGTCACTCCTGTTCGCTGTCGAGCGGCTCCATGATGAGGACGGCGCCGTCGATCTCCCCGTGGGTCCGGACCCGCGAGTGGATGGTGACGCGGCACCGGATGCTCCCGCCCCGGCGGTCCCGTGCGGCCAGCGTCAGGTCGGAGGCCTCCGGCTCCTCGGCCACGGCGGCCCGGACGGGCTCCAGCAACTCGTCCACGGGCAGACCGATGTCCAGCCTCATCAGGTTCCGGCCCAGGACCTCGTCCTCCCGCAGGCCCCACAGGTCGGCGGCCCGCCGGTTCCACCGCTCGATCATCAGCTCCCGGTTCACCAGCACGATGCCGAACGTCAGGCCGTTGAAGACCGATTCCAGGGAGGCGTTGGCGGCGTGGAACTCGTCGGTCCGCTGGCGGAGCTGGTCGTTCATGGTCCGGAGCTCCTCGTTGGTGGCCTGGAGCTCCTCGTTCATGGTCTCCATCTCCTCGTTGGAGGACTGGAGCTCCTCGTTGGTGGTTTCGAGCTCCTCGTTGCTGGACTGGAGTTCCTCGTTGGTGGTCTCGAGCTCCTCGTTGGCCGACTGGAGTTCCTCGTAGGTGGTCTCGAGCTCGTGGCGGGCGTGCTCGACCTCGTCCTTCAGGGCGGTGCACCGGCTGACGTCGGAGAAGGCGACCAGCGTGCCGAGTGGCCGGCCGCCGTTCTCGGCAAGCCGGGTGACCTGGACGTCGAGCACGCGGGTTTCGCCCGCGGGTGCCTGCCACCGGACCTCTTCGACGACCTGCCTGGCGCCCTCTTCTGAAACGCGGTCGATGACGGACCGCAGCTCGGCCGGCCGATAGGAGACCTCCAGATCGCTGAAGGCCCGGCCCAGATCGGCGGCGGTCAGGTCGAACCACTCGCGGGCCCGCCGGTTGGCCAGCCTCAGGCGGCCGTCGGCATCGACGGCGAGCAGGGCACACGGTGCCAGGTCCATCGCCCGCTCCCTCAGGAGGATGGGGCGGGCGGTCTCGTCGTTCCCCTCGTAGTCGCCCGCCACGCCGACCATTTCCAGCCGCTCGCGCAGCCCGCCGCCCGGCACCTTGGCGAAGATCCGATGCTTCAGGTCCACCGGCGTGAACCGCTCCGCGTGCGTCAGGAGCATCTCGGCCCGCCCCAGGAAAATGAACCCGCCCTCGTTCAGGGCGAAGTCCATCCGACCCAGGATGCGCCCCTGGGTCTCGAAGTTGAAATACATCAGCGTGTTGCGGCAGACCAGCAGGTCCAGCCGCGAGATAGGGGCGTCCTGCACCAGGTCGTGCCGCCCGAAGATGACCGCCCGCCGCATCCCGTTCTGGAACATCCACTTCCCGTCCTGCTCCTGGAGGTACTTCTCGCGGTACTCGGCCGGGATCTCCTCGACCTGCTTCTCGGTGAAGGTGCCCGACCGGGCCGTGTGCAGCGCGTCCTCGTCGACGTCGGTGGCATAGATCTTGACCCGGTCGGCGAAGGCCTCCATGCCCAGGGCCTCGGCCAGCAGGATGGCCACCGTGTAGGCCTCCTCGCCCGAGGCCACCCCCGGGCACCAGACCCGGATGGGCTGGTCGGGGCGGCGACGCTCGGCCAGCACACGGACCACCTGCTCGTTCACCGCCTCCCACGCCTCCTCGTCCCGGAAAAAGCCCGTCACGTTGATCAGGATCGTGTTGAACAGCTCGGTGAACTCCTCCGGGTGGACCTCCAGGTAGTCGCGGTAGGCGCCGCAGCCCTCGACGCCGACCTCCCGCATCCGCTTCGTCACCCGGCGGCGAAGGCTGGCCCGCTTGTAGCCGGTGAAGTCGAAGCCGCGGCTGTCGCGGAGGAACTCCAGGAGCGTCTCGAACGCCGCGTCCGGCTCGTCGCCGGCCTGCTTCCGGGCGGGGCTCATGGCTCGCGTCCTTTCATCACCAGCGTGACCAGGGCCGGCGCGATCTCCTCCAGCGGCAGGACGAAGTCGACGCTGCCCGTGTCGATGGCCGCCGCCGGCATCCCGAAGAACTCCGACGACGACTCGTCCTGGGCCAGCACCGTGCCGCCCATCTTCTTGATCGC
The DNA here is from genome assembly GCA_964526295.1 of uncultured Anaerolineales bacterium. Taxonomy (GTDB): domain Bacteria; phylum Planctomycetota; class Phycisphaerae; order FEN-1346; family FEN-1346; genus CAZGKW01. The sequence goes on along the minus strand of CAZGKW010000053.1, from coordinate 12,063 downwards.
CTGCACGCCCATGTTGCCGTCGCTCCCGGTGCCCGTCAGGACGACGGCGATGGCCCGGTCGCGATAGGAGGCGGCCAGCGACTCGAACAGCAGGTCCGCCGAGGGCCGCACGAAGTGGACCAGCTCCGACAGCGACAGCGAGAGGGTCCCGTCGCGGTTGACGAGCAGGTGCCGGTCGGGCGGGGCAATGTAGACCGACCCGGCCTCCAGCCGGTCGCCCTCCTCCGCCTGTTTCACCTTCAGGCGCGTCCGTTTGCCCACGATCTGGGCCATCAGGCTGCTGTGACGCGGATCGAGGTGCTGGACGACCGCCACGGCCGAGGCGAAACCCTCGGGCAACTCGCCGAGGAGACGGGTCACGGCGTTCAGGCCCCCCGCCGACGCCGCCACGCCGACGACGTCGAAGGCGGCGCCCTTGATCTGCGGCGGCCGTGGGGCCTCCTCGTCATTCGGTACGTTCCTCATGCCCGACCTCCGGCGTTCCGGGCGGTCGGCCGACCGCCGGCGGCGGCACGTGAACGCGCCACTCGCGACGCACCCCGGCGCGACCCGCCTCAGCGTACGAGTCTACACGCGCGGCCGAGGCGGGTAAAGACACAAAGGCTTTACGGCGATGATGCGTGCGCGGGCGCCGGCCCGCGATACGGCACCGGGGCATCCGTCCGCCGGGCGCCGCGGCTCCCGACGGCCGTCGGGACCCGCCAGTGCGAAAAGGCGTACCGGGCCAGTCTCCGGAGGGGCGCAAAAAAGCGGCGCCGCCGACCCCGTTGCCGGCGGCGCCTCGGCCTTACTTCTCTGCCGCGCTGTCCAATAGTAGGTTGTCGCTTCCGGGTATTTCCGTTCCTATCCCTCGCTTCACGGAACGTTTCCCTCTCTCGCCCCAATAATGGCCCCATTCCCGCCCCCTGTCAAACGGGGCTGAGCCGGTTGTGAGGCCGGGGCGGATGCCTCATCCGCTATGGGGTCATCCCCCATCCCGAAGGCGGCGGACCACCCCCGCAATCGAGACCCGAAAACTGCATTACCTCCCGCCGCCCGTGCGGTTTGAAGGGTCAGACGTGGAGGCTGCGGCGGCCACGGCCGCGGGAGACAGGCCCGTGCAACAGACCGTCCATCGAAGCGACCTGGCCAGGGTCCACGCCGCACCCGTCGGCGACGACCAGCTCCACATCACCGCCTCGATTGCCGCCGGACGGGCCGGCGTCGGGCCCGCCGTCCGCAGCGTCTACGACCGCGTTGCGGGCCTCCTGGCCGAGGCCGACATGAAGATCGTCCACGAGCGGATCTTCGGGGGCCTGGCCGCCCAGGACGAGGCCCTGGCGGTCCGCGACGCCGCCTTGGCCTCGCGCGGCCTCCCGGCCCAGCGGCCGATCACCTACGTCCAGGGCGGCCCCCTCGGGGGCGAGGGCGTCGCCGGCGTCCAGATCCACGCCCTCCGCCCCCCCGACGCCGCCGACCAGGCCTGGATCATCGACGACGGCGGGGCCGTCTGCGGCCACGGGTGGACCCGCCACGGCACGATGTTCCTGCTGCTCCAGGACCTGCACGGGCTGGGCGGGTCGGCCCCCGGGTCGAACGGTCGCCTGTCCCAGGCCGAGCGAATGTTCGAGCGGGCCCGGCGGGTCCTCGGCCGACACGGCGCAGGGTACGACCGCGTCGTCCGCACCTGGATATACGTCTCGAAAATTCTCGACTGGTACGGCGACTTCAACCGCGTCCGCAACGCCGCCTACCGCCGCTTCGGCCTCATCGGCGACCGGCCCGACGCCGCGCCCCGCCTGCCCGCGAGCACCGGCATCGAGGGCGACAACCCCCTCGGCGCCGCCTGCGTCATGGACCTCCTGGCCGTCATCCCGAACGGCGGTCTCGACGTCGAGCCCATGGCCAGCACACGCCAGAACGACGCCTACCGGTACGGGTCGGCCTTCTCCCGAGGCATGTGCGTCCGCGAGCCCGACGTCACGCACCTGATGGTCTCAGGCACCGCCGCCATCGACGAGGCCGGACGGAGCGTCTGCCAGGGCGACCCAGCGGGCCAGGTCCGCCGGACCATCGAGAACGTCGAGGCCCTCATCGCCGCCCGCGGCGCGTCCCTCGCCGACGTCGTCGAGGCCACCGCCTTCCTGAAGCGGCCCGAGGACGAGCCGGTCTATCGGCAGGTGACCCGGGAGATGGGCCTGGCGGACCTGCCGGCCGTCGTCTGCCGGGCCGACGTCTGCCGAGACGAGCTGCTCTTCGAGCTCGACGCCCTCGTCGCCTTCACCCCGCGGACGTAAGCAACAAACCCATCCAGCCCGGAGCGCAACCTCCGGGTCACGCGATGCCGGGCAGTCAAGCAGCTATTGAGGACGGTATTACCAATGTCGCACATGGCGAGACATTGCGGGGGCGTAAAAGTGCCCAAATTCGGCCCGAAACTGCCAGTTTGGCAAGTCGGGCTCCCACCGCACCTGTGACATTACCTTTACCGTCCTCAATAGCCACCGACCCTCGGCGCCGTCCGCCCTTCCTCGCGGGCCCGGGCCAGCAGGGCTCGCAGCTCCTCGACGACCTCCGGCCGATCCGCGTAGTAGAGGTTCCGCTCCTCGGCAGGATCGGCCGCCAGGTCGTAGAGCTGGCCCGCGAGGTCCGGCGAATCGATGCCGGCCCGGAGCTCCGACGCCCCGCCCGACCCGGCGCCGTTAATCAGCTTCCACCGCCCGCAGCGGAGCGCGAACATCCCCTGCCCCGAGTGATGGACCACCGACTCGCGGACGGGCTTCTCGTGCGCCTCGCCGGTAAGCGCGGGCCGCATGTCGAAGCTGTCCTCGCCCGCCTCGTCCGGCAAGGCCGCCCCGGCGAGCCCCGCGCACGTCGCCATCAGGTCCGTCAGGCACACGATCTCGCCGCAGGTCGAACCGGCCGGGATTTGCTCCGGCCACCGCGCGACGAACACCACCCGGTGCCCGCCGTCCCACGCATCGGTCTTGTAGCCCGTCCAGTCGCCGTTCGACCGGTGCCCGTAGTGGACCCACCCGGCGCGGAGGTGCCCGAACTGGAGCTGGTCCTCGCGAACGTCCTCGCGGCGGACGAGCCGGACGCGGTCCCGGTACCGCGGCTCGTCATCCGGCAGGACCACGTCCCCGGGTCGGGCCCCGTTGTCGCTCGTTATGACGAGGAGCGTCCGCTCGGCCACGCCGGCCCGCTCGAGCGCCGCCGCCACCTGGCCGACGATGTCGTCGAACTCGGCGACCTTGTCGCCGCGGTGCCCGGCCCGGCTCGCCCCCTGGAACCGCTCCGGCGCCAGACACGGCCGGTGGGGGGCCGACGTCGCCAGGTACACGAAGAAGGGCCGCCCGGCGTCGGTCCGCACCGAGTCCTCGATGAACCGGGCGGCCTCGCGGGCGAACACCTGGTCGGCGCCCCGGTCGTCGAAGTCCGGCGCGCACGGGCCCGGACGCTGGCTGTCGTAGAGCACCGCCTTCGACCCCGACGGCACGGCGGTCACACGATCGTTCTCGATGAACACATACGGCGGAAAGTCCAGCGACGCCGGCATCCCGAAGAACCGGTCGAACCCCAGGTCGACGGGCCCGCCGTCGATGCGGCACGCAAAGTCGACGGCCTCGCCCTCGCCGGCCCACCCGAGACCCAGGTGCCACTTGCCGAAGCACCCCGTCGCGTAGCCCGCCCCGCGCAGCACGGAGGCCAGCGTCGGGCGGTCCGGCTCGATCAGCGGCCGGCCGTAGCCGTTCAGCACGCCGCGCTCCAGGCGAGTTCGCCAGGCGTACCGGCCGGCGAGGAGGCCGTACCGCGACGGCGTGCAGACCGCCGAGGGCGTGTGGGCGTCCGTGAACCGGACGCCGGCCGCGGCGACGGCGTCCACGTGCGGCGTGGCGATCCGGTCCGCCCCGTAGCACCCCACGTCGCCGAAGCCCATGTCGTCAGCCAGGACGATGACGACGTTCGGCCGGTCCGCCCTGCGGTCGGTCATGGCCCACTCATCCATTCGCCGCCGCCGCGGCCGCCCACCCGCCGCAAGGGCCGCCGCCGGTGTGACTCGCTTCACGTTCGCTCTCCGCACGTTGCTCTTCCGCCCCCGTTACAGAGTGTTAACCCCCGGCGGCGGGGCCGGTCCTCCCCAAGCGGCCCGCTCGCCCCCGCGCCCTCCTCCACGCCGCCCCGCGGGTCTCCACGCCCGCCGCGCAAAGGTCGGCGCCGTGCCCCCGGCGCGGCTCGTCGGATTTCCCTTGGTAACCCTCGGCCCGTTCACGCGCCTGGAAAGATGAAGCCCGACGGACCACCGGCGCGAAGGTAAAGGGCGAAACTGTGAACCAGACCGCGACAGCCGTCGCCGCCGTTGCGGCCGACGCCGCCCCCGCCCCCGATGCGGTCCACGCCTACACCGGCCCGGCGGCGACCGATCTCGACGTCCGCCTCATGCTCGCCGTCCGGGCGGGCGACGGGGCCGCCTTCGGCCGCCTGGTCGAGCGGCACCATCGCCGGGTCGTCTCCCTGGCGTACCGCTTCGCCCGGAACGCGACCGAGGCCGAGGACCTCGCCCAGGAGGTGCTCCTCCGCGTCTGGCGGTCGCGGCGGCGGTACCGGCCCCAGGCGAAGTTCACCACCTGGCTCTACCACGTCGCCGTCAACGTCTGCCTCAACGGCCTGCGGAAGGCGGCGAAGCGACGCGGCGACGTCTCCTTGGAGCGACCCCGGGCCGGCGGCGACGGGCCGCTGAGCTGGCCCGATTCGCGGGCCGCACCGCCCGAGACGGACCTCCAGCGGACCGAGCTCCGCCGCCGCGTCCGCGAGGCGGTCCGCTCGCTCCCGCCCAGCCAGCAGGCCGCCGTCATCCTCAGCCGCTACGAGGGGCTGACCTACGCCGAGATCGCCGACGCCCTGGGATGCAGCACGGCCGCCGTGCGGAGCCTCCTGACCCGTGCCCGCGAGACGCTCAAGGAAAAGCTGGTGCTGTACGTCTCGACCGGCCGGCGGCTGAAGGCCCTCGGTTCGCGGTCCGCCTGACCGCGCGGGGCCCTGCGTCACGTCCCCGACCTCATTCACGTCCCAGGCAAGAAGCTTCGCGTTCCCGCGCTGCGCCGCTGGCCAAGGACGAGCCCCTCAAGCGGCCAACACCAGGCGTATAGCCAGCAGGACGCCGCCTGTCAGGATTTCCGGATACGTCATACGGTTTTTCCGTTGACGGGCCCGCACGCATCGACCAAAGAAACGCCATAGCACGTCTGGCACGCGTCGTCGTCCCGGGTTACCCGCATCGAGCCATGTGCTTGTGTGGGAGCAGTGGCCGCCTCTAGAGGATCGCACTCGAGAGGAAGGGATCGCCAAATGGGAAAAGACAGCGGTTCGGAGGGACCGGGCCGCAAATCTGCGGAACCCGTCGAGCGAAGTGCGGCTCGCCGCGCCCATGGAATTCTGCGTTTTTTGTACGTCGCGGCAACCTCCTCGGCCGTCACTCCTCGCCACGGTTGTCCGTCTCGGTGCACAGTCCGCATTCAGCAGTCCGCAAAGCCCCGTTCCCCTGACAACTGCCCCCAAATCCGAGCCGACGGCAGGAAGAAGCCCCGCCGGGACCGCAAGTCACTGAGAGAACGGAATTCCTTGACCTTGCCCGCCACCGGCCGCCGCCGCAGGAGATGGCGGAGGACTTGAGGGTATCGCTCGTGCCGGGCGCAGCCGAAGAAGGCGTCCCGCTCACCCTCCATCGCCAGTTGCCACCACCGCTGCATGAACCGGCCGTCGTCCTCCCGCCCCTTTTGCCGGAGAGTCCCTTGCATCCGGTGCCGAACGTCCGCTGCGCTGTCCATGGGTGATCTCCTTCCGTGTGTGCCTGTTTTCCACGACTCGCCCATCGGACCGATCACCCCTCGCTTTTTCAACGCCATTCGTTGGGCGAGGTCGGGGCCCGTCGCTTCCGAGCTGCCCGAGGGCTCTCCGCTCCGGGCCCCGCTTGCCCAACGAAATCACACACAACACTGAATACTACCGAGCGCGAGGAAAAAAGAACCGGACCGATACAGGGCCTGAGGCGTTCAAATTGCGGGGCAGGGAATTGTCAGTTGCCCGGGTTTCGCACCCCAGGTTGTCTCGTTTTGACTCAGACGAATTTGGAGGTCGCCAACAGGAGGCGTCAATGGCTGGGCCGGTGCGGCAGGATGGCGAGCGGGCAAATCCGGCGAAGCGGCCGATCGCACGGGCCACGGCAGCGATCGTGCTGATCCTTGGGGCATCCACGCTCCAAGCCGGCCAAGAGGGGGCCCCGAAGGGGGCTGACGCCTGGCAGGTAGATGCTGCGCAGCTGCGGAAGGCCTGGGAGGATGAGCACGCCAACCTCCAGTGGCACATCGACCACCTCAAAGACCAGGCGCCCCACCGCCGGCGGCGGCTCAAGGCCGAGGTGTACCACGAGCAGGCGCTGGTTCACCCGACGGACGCGGATCCGCTCGACGTCATTCTTCGTCGCACGCGGGCCTTGGCGTCGTATCTGACCCCCAACGTACCCGAGAAGTTGGCGGCCCCCAAGGCGGAGCTGGAGCGGATTGCGAAGGCGGCCGAAGGGGCGTCGAAGGACGAGCGACGGGCCCTTTACTTCGAGGCCCGCAAGGTCCAACGCCGCATCGCGCTGACCAACCCGCTGATCGATTTCGACAAGGTGCTGTGCAACAGGCTCCAAGTCGAAGGCGGCTCCCACATGTGTATCCAGTACCTTAAGGGGTCGCGCCGGGACCAGGTCGTGGTTGTCTCGAAACCCTTCGCCGAGGAGACCTCCGCCCGCGACCTGCTGGCCAACGCCGTGTGCGAGAACGGGAAGTACGAGGGCAAGACCTTGCCGCCGGGGGCGTTCCTTCAGCCGGACCTCGATTTCGACGGCCGGCGGATCGCCTTCGCCTACGAGCGGGACATCTACGTCGCCAACGTCGACGGAACGGGGCTCCGGCAACTGACCTTCAAACGCCAGGACTGGGACCCGTGCTGGCTGCCGAACGGTCGGCTTGTGTTCGTATCGCTCAGGCGCGGCGGGAGCGGACGGTGCCACACCAAACCCACCTTCACCATGTACGGGATGAAGGCCGACGGGACGGACCTCTTCCCGATCAGCTTCCACGAAACGAACGAGTGGCACCCCAGCGTGGACAACGACGGCATGCTGGTCTATTCGCGCTGGGACTACGTCGACCGCGACTCCGATATCGCCCACCACATCTGGTTCTGCTACCCGGACGGCCGCAACCCCCGCGCCCCGCACGGGAACTACCCGCACCCGCTGACGACAATCCCGGAGGTCCCGTGGTACGACCGCCCGCGGGCCGGTCGGGGAAGCCGACCGTGGATGGAGATGAACATCCGGGCGATCCCCGGCTCCCACCTCTACCTCGGCACGGCCGCGCCGCACCACGGCCGGGCGTTCGGATCGCTGGTGATGATCGATCCGTCGGCGGAGGACGACAATATCATGTCGCAGCTCAAGCGGATCACGCCGGAAGCGCCGTTCCCCGAGGCCGAGGTGCACGGCCTGGCGGGGCCCTACGGGCCGGCCTGGCCGCTCAGCGAAGACGTGTATCTCTGCGGTTGGGACCCGCGAGCCTTCCCCACGTACTGGGACATCAACTCCAAGCGCGACCGCAAGACGGGCGAGGTCGGAAGACACGACTACAGCCGCAAGAAGAAGGGCTACCCCCGGGCGATGGACCTGTATCTGCTGGACAAGTTCGGCAACGCCGTCTTCCTGTTCGGTTTCGACGACGGGACGTCCTGCGTGGACCCGATGCCCCTCCGCCCGCGCCCGAAACCGCCCGTTATCCCCACGGCCACGTGGCAGGGCGAACGCAAGGGAACCGAAGGGCATAAGCGAGCCACCATCTCGATCGCCGATACGTACATCGCCGATATGCCCTGGCCGGAAGGCACGTCCATCAAGCGGCTGCGGATCGTCCAGGTGTTCCCATGCTGTGAAAGCGTCGGCGCTCCCCGGACCTCCGTGGGAGAGGGCTCCAACGTGCGTATGTCGCTCGGGACGGTCCCTGTAGAGGACGACGGCAGCGCGTATTTCCAGGCGCCCGCGGCCAAGGCCATCTACTTCCAGGCGCTGGACGCCGACGGCGCGGCCGTGCATTCCATGCGGTCCGACACGTTTGTGCATCCGGGCGAGAACCTGTCCTGTGTGGGTTGCCACGAGCCGACCGACAGTCCCCCGCCGCCCATGGGACAGCCAAAGGCGTTCCGGCGACCCCCCTCGATGCCAGAGCCCGAAGCGCTCGGACTCGAGCCGATCAGCTACTATCGCCACATCAAGCCCGTCTTCGAGAAGAGCTGCATTCCCTGCCATCAGAAGACCGGCAAGGGGCCGCAGGACATGAGCTACAACGCCTTGGCGTGGCGCGGCAAAGACTACAACGACGTTCGCAAGCAGCACAAGAAGGAAGGGGGACCTCGCATGCTGTTCTACTTCCACGGCACCGGCAACGGGGCCATCAACGACGATTATGCGGGCGGCTCGCGGACAATCCCGGGGTACGTTGGGGCCCGGTTCTCGAAGCTGGGCCGGGCGCTTCTGACGACCCACCGCGACAGGGTTCCCGAAGAGGCCAGACGGAAGATCATCCTGTGGCTGGACCTGAATTCGCATGAGTACGGATCCTACGGCCCCAAACACCACGAGCGGGAACGTCAGGGCGAACTGATCTGGCCCAAGTACGACGCCACGCCGGAGAACCCTCAGGGCATCGAGCTTGACCGCCCAATCCCCCACGGCCACGGGGCGCCGTCCGGCGAGGATGCTGAATGAAGATGTGGCTGGGTGCCGATACCGGCGCTGTTGCTGGGACCGCGCGCTCGGCGCAACGCCGAAGAAGCTAGTGAAAGAGGACTCGACGGCGTTCGCGATCGTTGGCACGAAACGGACGGCCGGTGCGTTGACGCGGTACGGTGCTACGAACTGGCACGGCAATCGGTTTCAGTCGTCCACGGACCCCGTGCCGGTTGACGAAAATCGGTGGTTGCCGGTCGAGCGGGGCCGCGGGGGCCGGCGATTTCAGGTCTGCCACTTACTTTCACTCCACGCTCGACATCCATTGGGCCGCGCCGCGCCCGCCGCCGATGGCGAAGCGGAATCCCAGATCAGGCTGGCGCTTCCCGTTGGCCTGCCCCCCAAAACTTGACCCAGGCGTTATGAGAGTCTCTGCTGCCCGGACGGGCAAGGAGATTCTCGATGAGCCGACGGAAGCGACATACGCCTCTTGAGATCGTGGCCAGGCTGCGTGAGGCGGACGCCCTGCTGAACGCCGGCCATTTCGCCCCTCGCCGTTCCTTGCTCTATCGTTCTTCCTTCGCCGTCCGCCGTTCGCGTTGGACGTTGGACGTTCGGCGTTGGATGTTGGGGGTCCGGCATTGGACGTTTGGCTGCTGGCTCGTTGGCGGTCACGACTCCGCGTCGCCGGCGACGGCGCAGGCCTCGATGTCCCACCGGCGCGGTTCGGGCAGGCGCAGATATGCGTCGATGTCCCGGGCGGCGGCCTGGCCGGCCCCCATCGCGCTGATCACGGTCGCGGCCCCCGTCACGATGTCGCCCCCCGCCCAGACGCGGGGCTTCGTCGTCCGGCCCGTCGACTCGTCGGCGACGATCGTGCCCCACTTGCTCGTCTCCATATCCGGAGTCGTCGATGGTACGATCGGGTTGGGCTGGTTGCCGATGGCGACGATGACCGTGTCGACGTCGATGGTGAACTCGCTGCCCTCGACCGGGACGGGCCGCCGCCGGCCCGAATCGTCCGGCTCGCCGAGCTGCATCCGCACGCATTCGATGGCCCGGACCCACCCGCTCTCGTCTCCGAGCACCCGCACGGGGTTCGTCAGGAGCCGGAACTCGATGCCTTCCTGCTCGGCGTGGTGGACCTCGGCGGCCCGGGCGGGCATCTCGGTGAAGCTCCGGCGGTAAATCACGGTGACCTCGTCGGCCCCGAGCCGCAGGGCCGTCCGGGCGGAGTCCATCGCCACGTTCCCGCCGCCGATGACCGCGACGCGGGTCGAGTCGAGGATGGGCGTGTCGGCCCGCCGCCGATCGTAGGCCCGCATCAGGTTGACTCGTGTCAAATATTCGTTGGCGCTGTAGACGCCCAGGAGCTCCTCGCCGGGCAGCCCGAGGAAGATCGGGGCCCCGGCCCCGACGCCGATGAACGCCGCGTCGTACTCGGCGAGCAGCTCGTCGACGGTGTCGAGCTTGCCGACGACGGCGTTGGTGGCGATCTCGACGCCGCGGTCCTGGAGGTGGCGGACCTCCTCGTCGACGATGGCCTTGGGGAGGCGGAACTCCGGGATGCCGTACACGAGCACGCCGCCCGGCCGGTGGAACGCCTCGAAGATGGTGACGGCGTGGCCGCGGCTGACCAGCTCGCCGGCGCACGTCAGGCCCGCCGGGCCCGAGCCGACCACCGCCACGCGGTGGCCGCTCGGTTCGACCGCGGGCGAGCGGCGGACCAGGTGCTGATCGTACATCCAGTCGGCGGCGAACCGCTCCAGGTTCCCGATGGCCAGGGGGTCGCCCTTGCGGCCGAGGATGCACGCGGCCTCGCACTGGGTCTCCTGGGGGCAGACGCGGCCGCAGATGGCCGGCAGGGCGTTCGTCAGGAGGATGCGGTCGAACGCCTTCTCGAACTTGCCGTCGGCGATCAGTTTGACAAATCCGGGTATGTCGACTCCAACCGGACAGCCCGTGACGCACTGGGGCTTCTTGCACAGGAGGCACCGCCGGGCCTCCTGGCGGGCCTCGTCGGCCCGGTAGCCGTAGGGCACCTCGTCCCAGTCGTCGCGGCGGTCCCGCGGGGCCCGCTCGGGCATCCGGACGCGCTTCAGGCGATCCTGTTTCGCCGACCCGTCAGCCACGTCTCGCCTGCCCCTTCCCGCCCCGGGGGTCGAGGCCGATGCGGCAGGCCTCGCGGTCGCGCGCTTCGCGGCCCTTGTACGTTTGCAGGCGCTTCGCCAGCGTCTCGAAGTCCACCTGGTGGCCGTCGAACTCCGGCCCGTCGACGCAGGCGAAGCGGACCTCGCCGCCGACGACGACGCGGCACCCGCCGCACATGCCCGTCCCGTCGACCATGATGGGGTTGAGGCTGACGACCGTCGGGATGCCCGCCTCGCGCGTGAGGCCGCAGACGGCCCGCATCATCGGCACGGGGCCGATGGCCCAGGCGCGGTCGAACGTGCGGCCCTCGCCGAGCAGGTCGGCGACCACGTCCGTGACGAAGCCCCGGCGGCCGTAGGAACCGTCGTCGGTCGAGACGTGGACCTCGTCGGCAACGGCGCGGAACTCGTCCTCCAGGACCAGGAGGCCCTCCGACCGCGCCCCGAGCACGGCCGTCACGCGGTTCCCGGCCGTCTTGAGGGCCTTCGCCACGGGGTACAGCGGGGCCGTGCCGATGCCGCCGCCGACGCACAGCGTGCGGCCGAAGCGGGCGATCTCGGAGGGCTCGCCGAGGGGACCGACGACGTCGAGGACCCGCTCGCCAACGTCCAGGTCCGCCAGCAGCGCCGTCGATTTGCCGACCACCTGGAAGATGAGCGTGATGCTGCCACCGTCGGGGTCGGCGTCGGCGATGGTCAGGGGGAAGCGCTCCCCGAACTCCGTGACGCGGAGGATGACGAACTGGCCGGGCCGGGCCTTGCGGGCCAGCTTCGGAAACGCCACCCGGATGCGCACGATCCCCGGCCGGAACTCCTCCTTGCTTACGATCTCGTTCACGGCCGGCCTCAAGCAAAAGGGCTTCAAAGTCTAGCCCCTGAGGCCCGCCGGGTCAACCTCGTTCCGCGCCATCTCGCCCAAACTCGCCCCCCGGGCAGATAGCACCCGGCGTATCGACCGCCGCTCGGCCCAGGGGCCCACGACGGGGCCCGAAATGGCGGCCGAGCAGGCGCCGACCCCGCATACACTATAATTTTCAGGGGCGTCCGCGAAATGGGCCGAAAACCCGGCCTTTCGAGCTGGCCGCAGGCGCGTTTTCAACGCCGAGATGGCGGGGATCGCCGAGCTAAGTCGTTTAACGGCAAGGGCTTAGAGAGATTCATCCTGCT
>CAZGKW010000052.1:21573-27734 GCA_964526295.1 uncultured Anaerolineales bacterium | reverse complement strand
ATTTCGAGTTTTTTTCGCGCTACCGGCAGTAGAATCACGCTTGTTCAGGGGCTAGCGCGACACCGTCGGGCCCCTGCCGCTTTGACGGGTGGCCCGGGCAGCGCCAAGACCGTCCTCCGGCCGACAATGCGGCTCGCGGATCGGACCCGCTCAGTTATCGGCCTGCCTCAAATACAAACGCTCTGACTACCTACTACTACAACGCCACTTGCCGCGCGGCGGCCTTCCCAGGCCGCCGCGATCGGGCCTGAAGCGAGTTGCTGGCGGCCTGGGAAGGCCGCCAGGCGGGATGAAGTAGCGAACTGGCCTTGTAGGACTAAGTCTACACCACAATCGGGGTTGCGTCAAAAAAAACCGGGTGAAATGCAGTGTGACGGGAGGCGTCCGGTCGCGTCCCGCGGCGGAGAACACGGGTCTAACGCGTTTCCGGGCACCGGTTTGGAGGGCTGCCGTTGTCGAGGAACCCGGGCGGCCCGACCACGGCCCGCGGACGGGCCCCAGACGCGCCAGGTTCCTCAGTTCGCCCATCTTGCCGCCCGGTGCCCGTGAGGCGGAGGACGGGTGTGGGGGCCGGCCTTTCTCCAGGCGGGCCAAGACTGAACCAAGCCGGCCGTCCGCCGCCCGGACGCCGTCACCCGCCGAAGAGCTGGGTCCAGTGTTTCTCGTAGTGCCCCAGGCCCGTGCGGCGGGCGCCGCGCATCATGTTCTTCAGGTGCCCCGGGCTGTGCCACCACTGCATGATGGTCGCCGGGCCGGAGGTCTTGCCGTTGGCGATGTTCTCGGCGCTGGCGGTCGTGCCGAAGTTGCGGGCCCGGTCCCAGAACCGTTCCTTGCCCGGCACGGGCGAGTCATGGCTGAAGAAGCCCTTCTCGGCCATGTCCTTGGAATGGTCGCGGCAGGCGAGGCACAGCTTCACGTCGATCAGCAGCGGATTCATGCCCAGGAGCAGCCGCAACTCGTTCAGGCGGCGGATGCCGCGGGCCTCCTCGGGCCGGATCTCCCGCTCCAGCGACACGTTGTCCGTCAGGACCTTGGTGTGGTTCCGGTCGCCCTCGGCCAGGACGAGCAGGGCGGCGAGCTCTTCCTGGGCCTCGATCCGGGCGATCGCCGGGTCGGCGTCGTCGCCGGCCCCATCCGCATCGCCTGGATTCAGAGGCTTCCCTCCGGCGGCGGCCCGGCACCGGCGGGCGATGGCCAGCAGCGAAAGCAGTTCGTCCCGTTGTTCGGCAAGCGGCGGGTTCGCCGCCAGGATGGTCTCGGGCTTCAGAAGCAGTGCCGACTCCAGCTCCCCGAGGGCCGGGTCCGCCTCCTCGACGACCTTCTCCTTGGTGAGGTTGCCGGTGTGGATGACGCCGCGGATCGTCCTGCGGAGTTCGTCGCGCTTCCCGAGGCCGAGCCGGCGGAGGCGGTCCTGGTAGGTTCGGGCGGCGAGGGCGTAGTAAGCCTTGGCGTACTGGGGTTGGAGGGCCGAGGCGAGCCGCTCGGCCAGGCCGGCGAGCTTCTCGGGGGCGTAGCCGCCGATCTCGATGATGCGGTCGGCGATGCGGTCCCGCTCGTCGGGGGTCTGGCCTCGGCGGCCGAAGTCGCGCAAGAGGTCGGCGACCTCGCGCCGCTCCTCGGCCGTCAGTCCCGCCCCGCGCGCCGCGGCGGGCAGGGCGAGCGCCGCCATCAAGGCGGCGGAGAGGAGCAGCGAGACGCCTCGGCACCGTTTCGCCATCGGGGCCTCCGTCTGTGAGACGCGCTGTCTGCCGGCACACGGGGCGGCGAACCCGACGTCGGCTGGTGACTGGGTGGTTCACGGCCGGCCGCTGAACGTCAGGCGTCGGGAGATGGCGCTTCCGCCTCGGCGGGGGCCTCGTCCACGGCGACGACCTCCTTCGCGTGGTCTTTCAGGCACGCCAGAACGATCAGGCCGATGATCCCGAGGAACCCGAACAGCCCCCAGGCCGGGTGCCGCGCCTTGGCCTTGGCGTAGTACAGCAGACCGACGAGCAAAAGCGCCGTGCCGGCCAGAAACATCGTCACCCTGACCGCCGGAGTGCCATAGAATGCCGGTACGATACGAAGCACGATGCCCGGCACGCCGAAGACGAAACTGAGGTTGTTGTACCGTTTGATCATGGCTCTCTCCCAACGCTTTCCGGTCCGCGGCGAGGAGGCGCGAGAGGTCGGCACCGGCCCGGCCGGTGCACGGCCGCGCCGCTCCGCCGGCGAACGCGACCCACCGGATCAGGGCGCGGCAGTCGCGGAGAACCGCCGCGCGACACCTGAGAGCGAACCGCTCAATGCTCCGACGGTTCGCCCAGGACCTCCAGGATCGTCTCGTGCTTCTCGTCCAGGAGCCGCTTCGTCTTCGCCTCCATCGTCAGCCGCAGGAGCGGCTCGGTGTTCGAGGGCCGCAGGTTGAACCACCAGTGCTTGTACTGCACCGTGACGCCGTCGAGGTGGTCGACTTTGCCGCGGCGGAACTTCCTCTCCACGGCCGCCATCGCGGCCTCCTTGTCCTCGACCTCGAAGTTGACCTCGCCGGTGGTGTGGTAGCGGCGCAGCGGCTCGATCAGCCCGGAGAACGACTCGTCGGGGCGCTCCGAGAGGACCGTCAGGACTTCCAGGAGGGTGATGACGGCCGAGTCGCAGTAGAAGTTGTCGCGGTAGTAGGAATGGCCCGACAGCTCGCCGCCGAACGGGGCGTTGGTCTTTCGCATGGCGGCCTTCAGGTGGCTGTGGCCGACGCGTTCGCGGCGGGGCTTGCCCCCGTGCTTCTTGATCTCCTCGACGAGGGCCCGGCTGGACCGGAGGTCGTAGACGATCGTCGCCCCCGGCTCGTCCTTGAGGAACCGCGGCACCAGCAGGGCCGTCACCAGGTCGTTGGGGACGATCTCGCCGTTTTCATCGACGAAGCCGACGCGGTCGGCGTCGCCGTCGAAGCAGACCCCCAGGGCGGCGCCGCAGGCACGGACCCGCTCGATCAGCTGCTGGAGGTTCTCCTCCTTCAGGGGGTTGGGCTCGTGCTTGAACCGGCCGGCGCGCTCCAGGTTCAGGGCCTCGGTCTGGCAGTTGTACTCCCTGAGGAGGCTCGGCACCCACTTCGACGCCATGCCGTTGGAGGCGTCGACGACGATCTTCAGGGGCCGGATGTTGCCGGCGAACTTCTTGACGTGCAGCAGGTAGCCGCTGGAGATATCCTGCTGGCGAAGCGGTCCGCTCGCCGCGGGGGTCGTGTCGGTCGTCTCGGCGAAGATCTCCTTGACCTTCTCCAGGCCCGAGCCCATGCCGACCGGAACGCACTCCGGGCCCGTGATCTTGAACCCGTTGTAGGCGATGGGGTTGTGGCTGGCGGTGACCTGGATGCCGCCGAGGGCCTTCATGCTGCCGACGGCGTAGTAGATGGCGGGGGTCTCGACCTCGCCGATGACGATGGCGCCGACACCGGCCGCCCGGACCCCGTCGCTGGTGGCCCGGGCGAACCCCTCGCTGGTGGGGCGCATGTCGTGGCCCACGACGATCCAGTGGTCCTCGGGCTTCTTGCGGGACCGCGGCTTGAACGTCTCCAGCAGGTGGGTGGCGACGGCGTAGCCCACCTTCCAGGCGAACTCTTTCGTGATCTGCCCGCCCACCAGGCCGCGGATGTCGTAGCTCTTGAAGACGGCGTCGAGGTCGACCGGCGGGGCGGGCTCCGACGCCGACGGCGCCGCGTCGTTCCACTTGCAGCTCTTGCACTTCGGGTAATGCCTGTCGCGGCGGGCGCGGCAGACGGCCTCGGTGATGGCGTACTTCTCGCCGGGGCACCGACGCTCTTCAGACGGGTCGGCGGGCACGGGGAACCTCCGTTTCAACGACGGGCTCGTACGGACTGACGGTCCACTGCGACATCACACGGCACCGCGCAGGCGACATGACCGGACCGGGGCGGACCGGCCGTCTTGCTTACACTTTGAACTTCGGGCCCTGGCCCAGGAATTCCGTGGGGTTGTGCCAGACGACCCGCTCGGCCGTCGTGTCGGGCAGCCCCATCGACCGCATCGTGCCGACCGTCTCGACCACCGCCAGGGGGTCGCTGTCCTCCCAGTCGGCGGAAGAGTTGACGAGCATCCGCTCCGGGCCGAAGTCGCGGACGATCCGGGCGGCGTCCTCGCACGAGAGCTTCGTCGGGTAGACCGTCAGGCCCGTCCAGCACCCGCTTCGGCGGGCCATCTCGATCGTCTCGGCCGTGCAGTGGTCGATGACCACCGTCTCCCGGGGCGGGTCCACCTCGAGCACCACGTCGACGATGATCTCCGTGCCGGGGGCCTTCGCCTCGCCGTGCGGCGTGTGCACCACGGCCAGGAGGCCCTTCTTCTTGGCCATCTCGAGCTGGCGGCGAAACATGGCGATCTCGTGGTCGGTGTTGAGGTTCAGACCGATCTCGCCGATCCCCAGGACGGTGGGCCGCTCCAGGTACGGGTCGATCCGCTCCAGCACCGCCTTGGCGAGGTCGACGTTCTCGCTCTCCTTCGGGTTGACGCCGAGGAACTGGTAATGCTTGATGCCCCGCTTCTCGGCCCGCCTGGGCTCGAAGGTCGTCAGGTGGTTGAAGTAGTCGAGGTGGCTCTCGGGGAACTGGCGGTCCGTGCCGAGCCAGAACGCCGGCTCGCAGACCGCGACGATGCCGGCCTCGGCCATGAGGGCGTAGTCGGCGGTGGTCCGGCTCGTCATGTGGATGTGCGGGTCGATGAAACGCATCGTCGGCTCCCTGAAGGCGGCGCCCGTTCAGGCCATGTTTGGCGCATGATAGGGCAAACAGGAGGGCAAATCAAGCGCCGCGAAACGGGCATCGAGAGCGCCTTCGAGCCCGCCGCGGAAGCGGCGGGTCACGCCCACCGACCTGGGCCCACCCGCCTGCCCGCCCCGAACCGTTGACACGGCCCCCCGCTCGGTTACCATGCGCCTGAGCCCCGCGAAAGGCCCGCCGCGTGCCGAAACCGCTTCGCATCCTCGCCCTGGAGCCCTACTTCGGGGGGTCCCACGCCCAGTTCCTGGAGGGCCTGCGAAGCCGGGGCCGGCACGGGTGGACGGTCCTCTCGATGCCCGCCCGGAAGTGGAAGTGGCGGATGCGCGGGGCGGCCCTGCACTTGGCCGACGAGGCCGCCGACATCGCCGACCGCGGCTTCGACCTCGTCTTCGCGAGCGACTTCCTCAGCGTCGCCGACTGGCGGGCCCTGGCCCCGCCGGCGCTCGCGCGCCTGCCCGTCGTCACGTACTTCCACGAGAACCAGCTCTCCTACCCACTCGAGCCGGGCCGGCAGCGCGACTATCAGTACGGCTTCACGAACCTGACGACGTGCCTCGCATCAGAGGAGGTCTGGTTCAACTCGGCGTTCCACCGCGACTCGCTGCTGGCGGCGTTCCGGGGCCTCCTGGGCAAGATGCCCGACTTCGTCCCGCCGGGCCTGCCCGAGCGGATCGCCGGGAAGGCTCGCGTCATGCCGCCGGGGACGGACCTGCGACCGCTCGTCCCGGGCCGGAAGCGCGACCGCAAGCCGCCGCTTACGATCCTCTGGAGCCATCGCTGGGAGTACGACAAGGACCCGGAGGCGTTCTTCGAGGTGCTCTTTTTCCTGGCGGCCGAGGGCGTGCCGTTCCGCCTCTCGGTCGTGGGCGAGACGTTCCGCAAGTGGCCGCCCGTCTTCGAGGAGGCGAAGCGGCGGCTCGCCGACCGGTTCGTCCAGTTCGGGTACCTGCCGGAGCGGGCGGATTACGAGGCCCAGGTCCGGGCCTCCGACGTGGTCGTCTCGACGGCGGTCCACGAGTTCTTCGGCCTGTCGGTGGTCGAGGCGATCGCCGCCGGGTGCTTCCCGCTGCTGCCGAACCGCCTGAGCTACCCGGAGATCGTCCCCGAGGAGCACCACGGGACGTTCCTCTATGAGTCGGGGCGGGAGTTGCGGGTGAAGCTGGCCCGGCTGCTGGCGGGGCAAGGGCCGTGGGACCGCCTCGCGCGGCTCGCCGACCACGTCCAGCGCTACGACTGGGCGAACCTCGTCCGGGTCTATGACGACGCGTTTGAGGACGTGGCGCGCCCTTGAACGAGAAGGTGCGTTTCGTCGGCCCGCTTGCGGGCCGCGTCTCTTCGGATGCGCGGCGGGCAAGCCCGCCGGCGAAACGGTCGGATGCGCGGCGGGCAA
>CAZGKW010000052.1:8835-21473 GCA_964526295.1 uncultured Anaerolineales bacterium | reverse complement strand
AAGCCCGCCGGCGAAACGGTCGGATGCGCGGCGGGCAAGCCCGCCGGCGAAACGGTCGGATGCGCGGCGGGCAAGCCCGCCGGCGAAACGGGAAGGCCGGTGCGGCTTGCTTATTCTGACACCCGCCCCCATCCGCGAGCTCCGGCGGCGCCTCCTGGCCTGGTTCGGCCGCAAGAAGCGCGATCTGCCCTGGCGGCGGACGCGGGACCCCTACCGCATCTGGGTGGCCGAGGTCATGCTCCAGCAGACCCAGGTCGCCACGGCCCTCCCGTATTACGGCCGCTTCTTGCGCGAGTTTCCGAGCGTCCGGGCCCTGGCCGAGGCCCCCGAGCAGGCCGTCCTCAAGGTGTGGCAGGGCCTGGGCTACTATCGCCGGGCCCTGAACCTGCGTGCCGCCGCCGGCCAGATCGTCCGCGACCACGGAGGGCGCGTCCCGGCCGACCCCGAGACGTTCGCCCGTTTGCCGGGCGTGGGCCGCTACACCCTCGGGGCCGTCCAGTCGATCGCCTTCGGCCGGCCTCTGGCGGCCCTCGACTCGAACGCCGCCCGCGTCATCGCCCGCTGGCTCGCCGTCGAGGCGCCCATCGACGCCTCGGCCACGCGGCGCGCGCTGTGGGACGCCGCCGAGACACTCGTCTCGCGCCGCTCGCCGGGCAACTGGAACCAGGCCGTCATGGAGCTGGGTTCGCGGGTCTGCACGCCGCGGCGACCGCGGTGCGCCGACTGCCCCGTGCGGACCGTCTGCACGGCCTACGAGAAGGGCCTCGTCGAGAACATTCCCGTCCGACGGGCCCGCCGGAAGGTGCCCCACATCGAGGTCGGTGTGGGGATCGTGTGGCGGCGGGGCAAAGTGCTCCTTTGCAAGCGCCGCCGCGACGCCATGCTGGGCGGCCTGTGGGAGTTCCCCGGCGGCAAGCGCCGCCCCGACGAACCGATCCGCGACTGCATCCGCCGCGAACTCGGGGAGGAGTGCGCCATCGACGTTTGCGTCGGCCGACACCTGGTGGACGTCGACCACGCCTACTCCCACCTCCGAGTGACGCTCCGGTGCTATCACGCGACGGTCGAGCGGGGCCGGGCCCGGGCCATCGGCTGCGACGAACTGGCCTGGGTCCGGCCCGAGCGGATCGCCGACTATCCCTTGCCGGCGGCCGACGTCCGAATCCTCGAGGCCCTGGGCGTCGACCCGGACGCCGCCCGTGGCACGGAACCGCCCGACGCCTGAGGCGTCCATTCCTATGAAAGCCGGCACGTTCCGCGGGGCGGGTCTCCGACCCCGCCTCGCCGGGCCTGGCCAAGTCAGGCGCGAACTTGCCGGGGACGCCGCCTTTACGGGCGGCCCGGCCCCGTGTACACTGCCCGAGACAATCGGACGAGGCCCCCTGGGCCCGGGCCCAGGTGATCTGGAGGCCCAGGGCAGCTCTGGCCGGCCGGCGTTCATTCCACGGTTATCGCCCGCTTATCCGGCCGCGAGGGGGAAGCGAGGGGCGGGCCTGCGTCCAAGGGGTGCGAGCGGCCTTTCGATCCCGGCGTACGTCGGGACCCAGGGATGCCCTGAGTGTGTCGAAAGGCGGGAGACGTCTCTCATGAAGCAGTGGCAAGCGGTGTTCGCGGCGGCCGTCGTGGCCGTCGGCGTGTCGGTCGCCAACGGCCAGACGGGCGGCCAGCGGCTGACCGACCAGGAGCTGCGGCTCCTCTACAGCAAGGCCGACCTGATCGTCCAGTTCGAGGTGGCCTCCAGCCGGACCACGACCCTCGACCCGAAGCTCGTCTGGGAGGTCACCGGGCCGGTCTTGGCCGTCCTGAAGGGCGACCTCGGGCCGGGGGCCATCTCGGTCCACGTGGCCAGCATCGTCCGGGCGTTCGACCGGCCGGGGTCCGACCTCCGCGGCAAGCAGTACGTGGCCGGGCTGGAGCCCCTGTCGGCTGCGGGCCGGCGGCACTACAAGCTGGTGGCCGACCGGGCCTTCGCGGCCGAGGGGCCCGACGCGGTCGCCCTGCGGCACCTGGCGGAGAAGGATGCCGCCGGCAACCGGCCCGGGCTGGAGCTGGAGGTCCGGCCGATGCAGCCGGTGTTCCTGCCCCGTGGTCCGAAGGTCATCGCCGTCCGCCTCGCCAACAACACCGACGACACCGTGACGTACCTCGAGGCCCCGATTATCGAGCGGGACGGCAAGCTCTACCTGCCGGGCGGCGGGTCTCTGTGGGTCCGCGATCAGGGGGGCAACGTCGTCCCGGACACCGGTGACGTCCACAGCGGCGAGGCCCCGCAACCCCCCGGCGCGCGGCCCGAGCCGTCCGTCATCTTCTCCAAGACCAGCTTCACCAAGACCATCGACCTGTCGAAGTACTACGACCTGGACCCCGGGCGGTACACGGTCCACGTGTCGTTGGCGTCGCCGGGGCAGGGGGGCCGGGTGTCGGCCGAGCCGGTCCCGATCCAGGTCGGGGCGGTGAACCTGGCCCCGCCGCCGGAGCCGACGGGGCCGGTCGCGCGGACCACGCCGGCGTCGGCCGAGCCGGCCCTGCCCGGGACGGGCTTCTATTCGCCGGGCGAGGCCCGGTCGGGCTTGGCGGCGATGCTGCGGCCCACCAAGCCCAGCTTCGAGCTGGGCGAGCCGGTGACGGTCGAGTTCCGCCTCGTCAACGCGTCGGACCGGACCATCGCCGTCGACGTGCGGCTGGAGCGGACCCTGACGTTCGAGGTGACGCCGGTGGGCGAGAGCCCCCCGCCGCGGTCCCTGCGGAACACGATCCTGTGGCCGGCCGACGAGCCGGGCCTGCCGGAGACGCGGGCCCATCTTCGCGGCCTGGCCTTCTGGGGCCGCCTGGTCGACGTCAACTGGTACCACGGCAAAGGCGAGAAGGACCTGCCCCGGCCGGGCGAGATCGAGGCCGGCAAGGACTTCACCTACGAGCGATTCGGCCGGATGCTGTTCGACTTCCACGAGCCGGGGGTGTACCGCATCCAGGCCCGGTACGAGGTGCAGCGCCCGAAACCGCCCCGCGTGCCGGCGCCGGCCGCCGAGGTCCCACCGGCGGCAACCGAGAAGGCGGTCGAGGGACCGACGGGGCCGAAGACGCCGGAACCGTCGACCCGCCTGCCGCTCGACATGCGATGGTGGGTCGGCGAGGTGGAGTCGAACCCCGTCCTGGTGCGTATCACGCCGCCGACGGGCCGACGGCGCGGGTGGTGAGCGCCCCGGCCGCCAACCAGCGCCGGCGGGCGCCGGCCTTCGCGCGGGTGGCGGCCTGGGTCCGCCGCGGGGCCGCCGTGATGGTCCTGGCGAAGCGGGTGTGGGTGGACCTTCCCCAGGGGAGGGTGCGGGTCCGGGTGCCGCCATGCGATGCGTGCGGCGCGCAGCCCTGGTGCTCGGAGGACGGGCGGCAACTCGTGTGCCGCTCGTGCGGCAGGACGGGCGCGCTGCGGGCGGTGGATTCCGCCCCTGCGGCGCCCTGAACGGCACGGGGCGGGCCGTCCTGCCCGCCGCGCCATGCCTGTTGTGTCGGCTCGCCGGCCGGGCCTGGCCTCCCGGTTCGCGCCTCAGTTGCCGATCGGAATCAGGACGATGCTGCGGAACTCGACCGGCACGCCCTCGGACTGGAGGCAGATCTTGCCGGGCACCTCCTCGCACTCCTGGGCCCGGTTCTGGAGCAGGCGGTTGACGTAGATCCGCAGGTCGCCGCCGGTCAGGGCGATCTCGTAGTCGTTCCATTGGCCGACGGGGTTCTCGTTCGATTCGTGCAGCTTCCGGGTGCGGCGGCCCTTCGTCCGATCGGGGTCGACTTTCATGGGAAAGTTGTCGATGTTAAAGATATCGCCCATGTTGCCCGCCATGCCCTGGGCCTCGATCGACTTCGGCCAGACCTTGTCGGGCGGCTGCATCCGGAGCAGCACGCCGCAGTTGCCCTTCTTCAGGTGCCGCATCTGGAGCCGCACGAGGTAGTTCGTGTAGTCCTTCTCGGTGCGGATATAGCCGTTGGGCTTGCCGGTGTTCGTCATGCGGGCGTCCGAGACGCCGAAGGTGCCCTTCATGGCGTCGCCCGAGACGGTCCAGCCGTCGAGGTCCTCGCCGTCCAACAGGCGCACCGCCTCGCCGTAGTTCTCCTGGAGCTGCCTGAGGCGGATGTCCTTGAACTCGACGGTCATACGCGGGCCGGCGTGGATCTGGAGCGCCAGGAGGCCCTCCAGGGCCCGGCCCTTGCGGTCGGCGGCGTCCTTCGGGTCGGTCGTCCGGTCGTTGTCGACAAGCTCCATCGTCTGGTACCCGTTCAGGTAGTGCATCAGGTGGTTGCCGCGGGCGATGATGGTGTATTCGTTCCAGTCCTGCTTCTTGTAGTAGGCGGCCTCGATGAGCTGCTGCTTGCCGTTGACCTGGCCGACGACGTTCTTCTTGCCCTCGGCGTCGATGACCACCGAGTCGCCGACGTTGACCAGCCATCCGCGGCCCTTCTCGTGGTAGAGGAAGCCGACCTTGCCGGGGGTGTCCTCGACCTCGGCCTGGTAGCCCGAGACGACCCACTTCGCGACCTCCTTGCTGCGATACTGGATGCCGGAGTTGCCGTTCTGGATGCGGAACTTGATCTTGAGGATGAAGTCCTCGAGCGTCCCGCCGCGCCAGACGAGGAACGTGTTGCCGCGGGCCTTGTTCTCGTCGGTGGTCTGGCCGCGGATGGCCCCCTCGACGACCGACCACAGCCGCGGGTCGCCGTCCCACCCGGTGAGGTCCTTCCCGTTGAAGATCGAGACGAACCCCTCCTCGTCGGCGGGGCCTTTGTCGGTGGGGGCGGCCGGGACGGGCCCGGCCCCCGACGACACGCGGGCGGTTAGAAGGGACGCGGCGGCAGCGACGAGGGCCAGGGCGAATCGCGTGCGGAGCATGGACGGGACTCCTTCAGGGAGGCCGGCGTCATCGCCGACCGGACGGGAGGGCAACTTAGCGGATTGGCCCACCCGATGCCAGCACTTTGCCCAGCGAAGCCCCCGGACGCACGCATTTCCCCCTGGACTGCTGAAACCCGTTGACCGGCGGCCAGCCGGGCCAGTAAAAGAGGGGAGGCGGCACGCCTCTCCGTCACGTCTCGAGGCCCGCCCAGCGAGGACACGCATGAGCGGCACAGCGGCGTCGCGGCGGGGCTTCATCCTCCTGGCGGCGTGCGTCTGTGCCGTGGGTGCCGGGTGCGGCGGCGGCGAGCCCGCCCCGTCGCCCGAAGAGGCCGCCGACGCCCTGGAAAACGCCCGGTCCACGCGCAACCTGCACGCCCGCATCCGCTGGGCGACCCGGGCCGCCGAGGCCGACCCCGACCTGGCCGAGGCCTACGCCGTCCGGGCCGAGGCCTACGAGAAGCTCGGCCAGGTCGAGGACGCCCTGGCCGACTGCCGACGGGCCCTGGAGGTCGGCGGGGAGGCGGCCGGCCGGCGTCTCGCGCTGGGGCGCCTGAACGCCCGCCTCGGCCGCCACCGGGAGGCCGTCGAGGAATTCACCAAGGCCATCGCGCTGGGGGAGCGCGGCGTCGAGGCCTACCTCGTCCGGGCGGGGGCGTACCGCCGGATGGGTCGGCTCGATCAGGCCCTCGCCGACGCCCGCAAGGCCGTCGAGATCGACGATGAGTCGGCCCAGGCCTACGCCGAGCTGGGCCGGGTCTTCGCCGCCGCCGGGCAGCACGACGCCGCCCTGGCCGCCTTCCGAAAGGCGATCAGCCTGGATCCCCGGTCGGCCGAGGCCCACTTCGGCCGGGGCGTCGTGTTCCTCCAGCGGGAACACTATCACCTGGCGGCGCTCGACCTGACGCGGGCGGTCCGGATCGATCCGAGCCTGGCCGAGGCCTACCTGGTCCGCGGGGCCGCCTACACGAAGCTCCAGGAGCACGAGAAGGCCCTGGAGGACTTCGGCCGGGCGATCCGCCTCCGCCCCGAGAACGCCGCCGGATACAACAACCGGGGTCACGTGCTGATCGAGATGGGCGAGTACGTCAAGGCCCTGGTCGACCTCAACCGGGCCGTCGAGCTGGCCCCGGCGATGCTCGACGCCTACATCGAGCGGGGGCGGGCCCGGACGGGCCTGGAGGACTTCGAGGGGGCGCTGGCCGACTTCCGCCGGGCCATCGAGCTGGAGCCCACCCGCGGCGAGATCTACGCCCGTCGGGCCGAGACCTATCACGAGATGGGCGAGTTCGCCAAGGCCTGGGCCGACGTCCGCGAAGCCCGGCGCCTGGGCCACGAGCCGGAGGAGGCGTTCATCGAGCGGCTGACGAAGGACGCCCCGCCCCCCGAGGGCGAAGGGAGCTCCGCCGGCCCACGGGGGCAGGGCGACCAAGAGCGTTGACCGCCGAAGGGCGGCGCGGTAGAAGGACCATCGGCACGGGGCGGGCGCGGCGAGCGAATCGTCGCGGCCCGCCCTCGCTTCTTTCACGCGAAGGCTCGCATGACCGACGGCACGACGAAGTTCGAGGCGTTCCTGGCGGACCTGGCGCGGGACGGCGAGTACCGCGGCCAGATCGTCCACGTCCAGTCCGTGCCGGCCCGGGAGGCCCGCTACGCCCACCCGGCCGAGCCGCTCCCGGCGCCCCTGGCCGCAGGGCTCGACCGCCTGGGTGTCGAGCGGCTCTACGTCCACCAGGCCCGGGCCCTGGACCTCGCGCGCCAGGGCCGCGACTTCTGCGTCGTCACCGGCACGGCCAGCGGCAAGACGATGTGCTACAACCTGCCGGTCATCGAGCGGCTGCTCGCCGAGCCCGAGACGACCGGCCTCTACCTCTTCCCCACGAAGGCCTTGGCCCAGGACCAGCTCGGCACGCTCAAGCGGTGGGCCGACCTTGATGACCGCATCGCAGGGGTCGTTCGCCCCGCGACTTACGACGGCGACACGCCCCGCCACAACCGCCGCAGGATCCGCACCGAGGCCAGCGTGGTCCTGTCGAACCCCGACATGCTCCACGTCGGCGTCCTCCCTTACCATCCCCGGTGGGCCACCTTCTTCCAGCGGCTCAAGTACGTCGTCGTCGACGAGCTGCACCTGTACCGCGGCATCTTCGGGTCGAACGTGGCAATGGTCCTTCGGCGGCTGGCCCGCGTCTGTGCCCACTACGGCAGCCGGCCCCAGTTCATCGGCGCCAGCGCGACCATCGCCAACCCGGGCGACCTGGCCCGGGCCCTGACGGGCCGCGACTGCGAGACGATCGACACCGACGGGGCCCCGCGGGGGCCGCGGCTGTTCGTCCTGTGGAACCCGCCCGTCTTCGGCCGCGACGGCCTCGCCCGGCGAAGCGCGAACATGGAGGCCACGGACCTGCTGGTCCGCCTCGTCGAGCGGGGCGTCCAGACGATCGTCTTCACCAAGGCCCGCGTGGTCGCCGAGCTGGTCTACCGCTATGCCCGGGAAAAGCTGGAGAAGGCGGACAAGGGGCTCGCCGGGAAGGTCCGGGCCTACCGCGGGGGGTACCTGCCCGAGGACCGGCGGGAGATCGAGCAGGCCCTGTTCACCGGCAAGCTCCTCGGCGTCGCCTCGACGAACGCCCTGGAGCTGGGCATCGACGTCGGGACACTCGACGCCTCGATCCTGGTCGGCTTCCCCGGCACGATCGCCTCGACCCACCAGCAGGCGGGCCGGGCGGGCCGCGGCCGGGACCAGGCCCTGACGATCCTCGTCGCCTACAACGACCCGATCGACCAGTACCTGATGCACCTGCCCGACTATTTCTTCGGCCGCAGCGTCGAGCACGGCGTCATCGACCCGGAGAACCCGTACATCCTGGCGAGCCACCTGCGGTGTGCGGCGGCGGAGCTGCCCCTGGCGGCCGAGGACGAGCGGCTGTTCGGCCCGCCGGCCGGGCGGGTCGCCGAGGCCCTGGAGGCCGAGGGCGAGCTCCTTCGCATCGAGGACCGCCGATACTGGTCGAGCACCCGCCAGCCGTCCCAGGAGACCGACCTTCGGACCATCTCGAACGATACGTTCACCATCGTCCGGGCCGACGGGCCCAAGCCCCAGGTCATCGGCCAGGTCGACTCCATCAGCGCCCCCGAGCTGGTCTACCCCAACGCCATCTACCTGCACGAGGGCGAGAGCTTCCTCGTCCGGGACCTCGACTTCGAGGGCAAAGTGGCCTACGTCGAGCGGGCCGACACCGACTACTACACCCAGCCGATCCTCTCCGACAAGTGCCACATCACCGGGGAGCGGGAACAGAAGCCCCGGCCGGGCCTGACGGCCTGCTTCGGCGACCTCGACGTCACCTGGGCCACCGTGGCCTTCAAAAAGATCAAGTACTATACGAACGAGAACATCGGCCAGGCGGCCCTGGACCTTCCGCCGCAGACGCTCCAGACGACGGGCCTCTGGTGCATGCCGGACGGGGACCTGATGGACGACGTGCGGCGGGCGGGCCTGAAGCCCGTCGAAGGCCTCGTGGGCGTCAGGAACCTGATGCTGGTGTGCCTGCCGATGCTGGCGATGTGCGACCGGCGGGACCTCTCGGGCATCGTCGAATCGTCGAACACGGGCCGGCCGACGGCGTTCATCTACGACCGGTTCCTCGGGGGGCTGGGCTTTGCGGAGAAGGGCTACGACCGGATCGGCGAGCTGCTGGCGATGTGCCGGTCGCTCCTGGCGGAGTGCCCCTGCGAGGAGGGGTGCCCGTCGTGCGTGGGCCTGGCGAACCTCCGCCCGCCGCTCCACCAGGACCCCGACCTGTCGCACGGGTACGCCATTCCGTCGAAGGCGGCGGCCGAGCTGCTCCTGGCGCGGCTGTGCAGCTAAGGCCACTTTGTCAAGTTCGCGATCATCCACAAGGGCCGTAGCGCGGTGCCCACTGGTAGGCATTTCGCGGTGGGCAAGACTGCCCACCGCGCTGGAGTCGCAGGGGCCGTAGCGCTACGGCAGGGGGGGCCCGGCACCTCGGCGGGCGAACTAATGGAAAGCGCGGCGGGCGAAGTAATGGAAAGCGCGGCGGGCAAACTAATGGAAAGCGCGGCGGGCGAAGTAATGGAAAGCGCGGCGGGCAAGACTGCCCACCGCGCTGGAGTAAGGGGCGCCGGGCTACAGCAAGGGGCGCAGGAGTCACAAGGGCCGTAGCGCCGTGCCCACTGGTAGGCATTTCGCGGTGGGCAAGACTGCCCACCGCGCTGGAGTCACAAGGGCCACAGCGCTACGGCAAGGGGGGCCGGGCACCTCGGCGGGCGAACTAATGGAAAGCGTGGCGGGCGAACTAATGGAAAGCGCGGCGGGCAGTCCTGCCCGCCGCGAAAGGCGAAACGCAAGTGACGCGGTGGGCAAGACTGCCCACCGCGCTGGAGTCCCAAGGCCCACCGCGCTGGAGTAAGGGGCGCCGGAGTCGCAAGGGCCGTAGCGCGGTGCCCACTGGTAGGCATTTCGCGGTGGGCAAGACTGCCCACCGCGCTGGAGTCCCAAGGCCCACCGCGCTGGAGTCCCAAGGCCCACCGCGCTGGAGCAGGGGGCGGTGGGCACCTCGGTAGGCGAACTAATGGAAAGCGCGGCGGGCAGTCCTGCCCGCCGCGAAAGGCGAAACGCAAGTGACGCGGTGGGCAAGACTGCCCACCGCGCTGGAGTCCCAAGGCCCACAGCGCTACAGCAGGGGGCGCCGCGCTACGGCAAGGGGGCGGTGGAGTCGCAGGGGCCACTGCGCGGCGGGCAGGTCGGCCGGCGAAACGCCCCATCGAGTCCATAGGCTCCCTCTCGTTTTCGTGGTACGGGGTGAGCCGGGGACTCATGGTTGACTACGGTTTTGCCCTCATCTGTTCGGTGTTCTGCGGCTCGGCCTTCGTCCGTTGCTCCGGCTGTTGTCCGCGCTCTCGGCGGTCTCTACGTTGAAAAACCTGCTTCAGGACGAGGCCGGACCCGCGCAAAAAAAGTGCCGGGCAAGGTCGCCGTGTCCCTGCCCGGCTGATGGGATATCGCTTGGGGGGGATTGAGCGATATCCGCCTATTGTGCGTCTTGTCGGCCGGAAGGGGCATCGCGTCGCCTCCCCCGAGCCACTTGATTATTCGCACGCCGACGGTGTCCGGTCAAGCCCCCCCTGGCGGGAAATCTGAAGTTGGCCCCTTCCCCCAGAGAGCGGGCGCAACGCGAGGCCGGCAGGGGGGTTACGAGGGGGCGCCTGGGGTCCTATGCGGGGCCGACGGGCACCCACGGGGGAGCCAGGACACCCCCGGCGGTGCGGCGCGGAAAGACAGGCGGCACGACGAATCGTCCCGGGCGGAAAAGCGTCCGGACCCTCTTGCGCGCGCCCCCCCGGTGCGGCGGCATGCGGGGCAGGCTCAGGCCGACCGGACCAGGCGGTCCGGCTCGAACCGGCGGACGCGGACCCGGGCCGCCCGGCGGACCGGACGCTTCGCCTTCGGCACACGCAGGACCGAGTCCCACGCCTTGAACGGGTTCATCTCGACGCCGAAGGCCGCATAGTCGGTGTACCACTCGCCCCCGGCGACGTAGCGGAATCGGTAGGTCCCGGGCGGAAGGCGCATCATGAGCATCCACGTCTGCGGCCCGACCCGGCGCATCGGCAGATGGTCCGTGTGCCAGCGGCAGAAGTCCCCGACGACGTGGACCGGCCCGTCGCCGGCGTGTCGGAACGTGAAGGTGGTCTTCCCGGTGGAGTCGACTTCGACCATGGGGCCTCTTTCTTCGGCAGGGGCGGTGCGGTCCCCGACACGGTGACGCCGAGCGGTTTATCGGTCCCTCGCTGCGGGCCGCATGAATGAAAAAGCCGTCAGCTTCGCGGGCGTCGTCTATCTCGGCGCCCTGCGACGCCGCTCACGCCGCCGAAATCGTTGCGTACGCCGCCCGGGGGCCGTAGAATGCGACCCGACCGTGTCCCGGGAAGGGCCCGATGCTGCGGCCGGCGCCCCAACTGGCTTGGCCGGTAGCGCGGCAGGTGCGGAGACCCGCCGCGCAGAGGCGAGCCCCGGACGGCAACGGACATGGAGACCCGCCGCGCAGGAAGACCGAGACGGGGCCGCAGCCCGGACGACCGCCCCATAGGAACGGAGTGAGGCGTGGCCAAGATCACGAAGCGGGCCGACGACTACAGCCAGTGGTACATCGACATCGTGACGCGGGCCGAGATGGCCGACTACGCCCCCGTCCGCGGGTGCATGGTCATCCGGCCGTGGGGGTTCGCCATCTGGGAACGGATGCAGCGGGCCCTCGACGATATGTTCAAGGCCACCGGCCACTCGAACGCCTATTTCCCCCTGCTGATCCCCGAATCGTTCCTCCGGCGCGAGGCGGAGCACGTCGAGGGCTTCGCCCCGGAATGCGCGACCGTCACCCGGGTGGGCGAGAAGGAGCTGGAGGAGCCGCTCGTCCTTCGGCCCACGTCCGAGACGATCATCTGGGCCATGTACAAGAAGTGGATCCAGTCGTGGCGGGACCTGCCGCTGCTCTACAACCAGTGGGCCAACGTCATCCGGTGGGAGATGCGGACGCGGCTGTTCCTTCGCACGAGCGAGTTTCTGTGGCAGGAGGGGCACACCGCCCACGCGACGCGCCAGGAGGCCATCGAAGAGGCCGAGCGGATGCTCGGCGTCTATCGCACCTTCGCCGAGCAGTGGCTGGCCATGCCGGTCCTCTCGGGCAAGAAGACCGACGCGGAGAAGTTCGCCGGGGCCGAGACGACCTACACGATCGAGGCCCTGATGCAGGACGGCCGGGCCCTCCAGGCCGGGACGAGCCATTTCCTCGGCCAGAACTTTGCCCGGGCCTTCGACGTCCAGTTCCAGGACCCGGACGGGCAGATGGAGTACGTCTGGGCCGCGAGCTGGGGGGTCTCCACTCGCCTCGTCGGGGCCCTGGTGATGAGCCATTCCGACGATGCGGGGCTCGTCCTGCCGCCCAGGCTCGCCCCGGTCCACGTGGTGATCGTGCCCATCCTGAAGGCCGATGCCGACAATGCGGCCATCCTGACGGAGGCGGCCCGGATTGCCGAGCCCTTCGGCGACGCTCAGGACAGGCCCTTCGGCGGTGCTCAGGGCGGGCCCTTCGGCGAGGGCGTCCGCGTCAAGGTGGACGACCGGGAGAACGTCTCGCCGGGGTGGAAGTTCAACGAATGGGAGTTGAAGGGCGTCCCGATCCGCATCGAAATCGGCCCGAAAGACCTCGAAAAGGGCCAAATCGTCCTGGTTCGGCGAGATACGGGCGAAAAAACGCCCATGCCCCGGGGCGAGGTCCGCGCGGCCGTCCCGGCGATCCTGGAGGAGATCCAGCAAAGGCTTTTCGAACGGGCCAGGGCCCGCCTGGAGGAGGGGTGCCGCTCGGTCGAGACCTACGACGACCTGAAGCGCGTCTTGGACGAGCAGGGGGGGTTCGTCTACGCCCCGTGGTGCGGCGAGGGCCAGTGCGAGGCCCGCGTGGCGGAGGAGACGAAAGCCACCATCCGCCTCGTGCCCGAAGGCGCCGAAGCGTGCGAGGCGTGCGCGGTGTGCGGGAAAGGGGCGGCCAAGCGAGTGCCGTTCGCCCGGGCGTACTGAGCCGACCCGTGGAGACAGTGCGCACCGGGGTCGGGGCCGGCCCTGAGCACCGCCGAAGGGCCTGTCCTGAGCAGCGCCGAAGGGCCTGTCCTGAGCACCGCCGAAGGGCCTGTCCTGAGCACCGCCGAAGGGCCTGTCCTGAGCACCGCCGAA
>CAZGKW010000052.1:8602-8735 GCA_964526295.1 uncultured Anaerolineales bacterium | reverse complement strand
GGGCCTGTCCTGAGCAGCGCCGAAGGGCACCGGCCGCGTGTGCCGGTCGGCAACTGGTGCGGCGGGCCCCCTTCGGGCCGGGCCGGGTCGATGGCGTGGTGTGGCGCGGCCGCGCGGCCGTATGCGTGGCCGT
>CAZGKW010000052.1:0-8502 GCA_964526295.1 uncultured Anaerolineales bacterium | reverse complement strand
CGGGCCGGGTCGATGGCGTGGTGTGGCGCGGCCGCGCGGCCGTATGCGTGGCCGTGGTCACAGAGTTGGCGGTGGGGCCGGCGGATTTTGCGGCGCGACCGAACGTCGAAGGCCGTGTTTCTGTGCGGGCCGGATTTCCCGAATCCCAGGAGTCCACCCGGTTCCGGCCGGTTTGGCGGGGGTTTACGGGGCCGTGGAAGGCATCCCAGGGGGGTATGCGGGCCGCTCTGTGCGGTCGCCGGTTCGTGGCCCTGGCGCCCTCGACGGAGGGGCCTCGCGGGCGTAGAATAGGGTGGCTTGTGGCGACGCTTTGTTCGCCCATCGGGCCCGGGCCGTCATGCCACGAAAAGGGACGAGGATCGAGATGTCGAAGCGCATGACGGCGTGGGCGGGCCTGGCGGCGGCAGGTGTGCTGCTCGTCGCCGGGTGCGGACCGGATGCGACCGAGGAGACCCGGAAGCTTCGGCACGTGCGGGATCTGGGCAAGGACGAGGCCGTGGAGGAGCTTGCACAGGTCGTCAACGACGAGAACGAGGCCTTGGCGATCGAGGCGGTCGTTTCGCTGGGCCGGGCCGGTCGCTCCGAGCGACGACGGGCCGCCCGACGGGTCCTTTACAGCGTGGCCGACAAGGACGAGCGGCCCCGCGTGCGGCAGGCGGCGGTCCGGGCCATCTCGCGGGCACCGACGCCGGACGAGGGACCTCGGTCGCGCCAGGTCCTGCGGCGGCTGGCCCAGGTGGACCCCGCCCCGCGGGTCCGGGCCGAGGCCTGCGATGCCCTGGGCGAGGTCGGCACGCTGGAGGACGTGGAGTTCCTGGTCGGCGTGGCGACGGGCCCGAACCAGGAGCTGATCGTCGAGTCGCGGGCCGTGGCGGCCGTCGAGGGGCTGCTGGACATCACGTTCAACTACGACTCGCGGGCCGCCGATTCGGAGCGCCGCGCGGCGCTGAGACGGATCAAGGAACTGGCGCCGGCGATTGCTCGTAAGTATATGCGTCACCCGAGGGGCAGGAGGGCGGAATGATGGACCGGCCGACGAAACGGGCCTTCACGCTGGTCGAGCTCCTGGTCGTGATCTTCATCCTGCTGGTGCTCCTGGCGATCCTGACCCCCACCGTGGCCAATGCCTACCGCGTGTGGCAGTCGGCCCAGTGCACGATGAACCTGCGGCGAATCTACCAGGCCCAGAACACGTGGCGAAGCGCCCACAAGACCGACCACTTCGCCACCGGCCCGAGCTGGGTCTGGAGCATCTTCCCCTACCTCGACCACGTGGCCGAGGTCCTCCAGTGCCCCGAGTCGCAGGCCCCCGTCGAGGTCGAGTATCACGAGGACTTCCTCGAGAACACCGGCGGCGCCCTGCCCAAGACCGTCCTCCAGCTCAGCGACATCGCCTGGGAAATCTACTCCGGCGGCAACTACAAGTACGACATTCCCCTCGACTCGGACTTCATCTTCGTCGTGCCCGCCAGGGAGCACGACGCCAACGAGTGGCAGCGCTACGAGATCGAGGACCAGCGGACCGGCGGCGACTACACGAGCGACGCCAAGGACATCGTCGTGGAGGTCCGGTTCAAGTTCGGCATCCCGGTCGAGATCTACTTCTCCCCCCAGCACAGCGGTCATGGCTACAAGTTCAAGTTCAAGGTCCAGGACAAGATCATCCACGACCCGGCCAAGGAGGACGGCGAATATCTCGATTTGACGGACCTGTCGGACTACGGCATCAAGGGCGGCGGGACGAAAAACATCTGGGGATTCGGCGTCTGCGACTACGGGATGAGCACCGGCAGCTACCAGGTGACCGGCTACGAGGTGCCCAAGCCCGACGGCAAGCTGTTCTTTGTCCTCGACTACCCGAAGCCCCTGGCCGATTACAACGAGGACGGCACGGACGACGACTGGGAGGACTTCTTCGTCGAGGACCTGGCCACCTGGACCCCGCCGGAGGACTTCGAGTTCGACGACGCCCCGCGGGTCCAGGCCCTGCGGCACATGGGCCGGGCCAACGTCATGTTCTGCGACGGGCACGTCGAGTCGCTGGGCGTCGACCCGGACGACGAGGAGGCCCTGAAGACGGGCAAGTACCTCCGGGGCGACAGCCCGCTGTGGCGATGGCGGGCGAAGTAGGTTTTTGGCGTGAGGCGTGGCTTGAACGCGGGGACCGCACAGATCGCAAAGAAGAATTGAGTAAAAAACAAAAGACAGCAAGAGCAAAGCAAGCAGGGCGGATGCAATGGGCCCCGCGCGGGGGCGTTTGGCTGCTCGGGCGGGCCCGCAAGGCGAGATGATGAGGCAGCCGGATGAGGAGGAGCAGCACGTGAGGATGCGTGCGCCGCAAACCTGGTGGGCGCCCGCGGTGGCGGCGGCGATGCTCGCCCTGGGGGTCGGCGGCTGCGGCGACCCCGGGGCCGACCTCGACGCCGGCCGGCCCGAGGACCGACGCGACGCCATCGACGCGCTCGCCAAGGACGGCAGCGAGGAGGCCGTCGAGCGGCTCGAGGCGGCCGTCTCGCACGCCGACCGCGGCACCGCCATGGCGGCCTGCCGCGGCTTGGGCCGCGTCAAGGGCCGACGGGCAACGGGCAGCCTCATCCGCGTCCTCCAGAACGAGAAGCGGGCGGACGTGAAGGTCGAGGCGGCCGTCCAGCTCGCCCGCCGGCGGGAGGCCGAGGCCACCCAGAGCCTCCGGTGGGCCGTCGAGAACGACCCCGACCCGAAGGTCCGGGCGGCGGCGGCCGCCGGCCTCGGCAAGATCGGCGACCTCCGCGACGTGCCCCTCCTGGTTCGCGTCGCCGAGACCGACCCGGAAATGCTCGTCGAGGCATCCTGCGTCCGGGCGGTCGAGCGGATGCTGCCCGTCGGGTTCAGGTACGATCCGAGCGCGCCGGTCGAGGAGCGGCGCAAAGCCATCGGACGAATGCGATTCTGGGCCGGCCACGTGGCGGCCCACGTGATGCAGGAGAGGCAGAAACAGGAGGTCCGGCCATGAGACGCTACGCCTTTACCTTGCTCGAGCTCCTGACGGTGGTCGCCATCCTGGTGGTCCTGGTCATGCTGCTCGGGCCGGCCGTGAGCCAGGCCTGGCACACGGTCTATCTGACCCAGTGCCAGCAGAACCTGAAGCGGCAGTACCAGGCCCAGGTGGCGTGGCGAGGCGAGCAGGGCTCGTCGATGTACACCCGCACCGCCGGCTGGGTCGGCCACCTGATGCCCTACGTCGAGCACGAGCTCACCCTGTTCTTCTGTCCGGCGTCGCCCTCGATGGCCACCGACGCGCTGTTCGACCAGGAGACGGGCGAGTTTCTCGGCGACGTCGAGATGGCCATCGTGCCGGAGGCCGTCTCGTTCAAGTTCGTCATCTATACGCGGCCCAACGCCACGCCGGGCGTCACGCCCCTCAGCGCCTACCCGATCGAGATTCCCCTCGACGGGAGCAGCCCCTTCGCCACCCTGGTCGAGCAGACCGACGACTACGAGCACTGGATGTGCGACGACGGCGAGCACATGATCGGCCAGGGCAAGGGCGGCGACGACATCGACTTCGACATCTACTACAAGGGCGGCGTGCCGAGCCGGATCGTCACGCGGCCCGGCGCGACGTCGTCCCGGACGGAGTACCGCTACGAGCTGTGGGCCAACGACGAGATCGTCACAGATGATTATTACTACAAGTACGCCAAGGACAGCCGCGAGATCGAGCTGGACCTGGGGTCCAACCGGGGCGGCGGCGCGATCGGCAGCGGCGGAGGCGAGCTGATCTTTAACGGCATCAGCATCTCCGACTACGGACTCAACAAGGGCACCTTCAAGCTCAACGGCCTCGACGTCCCGCGCGTCGACAACAAGCAGATCTTCATCCTCGACTATCCCAAGCCCATCGCCGACTACGCCAGCACCGTCGGCGGCGGCGACGACTGGGACAAGTACTTCATACTCGATCCCGACGACTGGATGGACCGCTACGGCCACGAGCTGGAGGACCACTTGACCTGGCGGCACTACCAGGCCCTGCGGCACATGGGCAAGGCCAACGTCCTGTTCTGCGACGGGCGGGTCGAGACGGTCGCCCCGGAGGACCTCTACGAGACGAACGCCCTGTGGCGCTACGGCGACCGATAGCCTTTTGGCGAACCGCAGAGGGCGCCGAGCAGCGAAGGACCGGTCAACGAACCAGCAACCGGTTTGCGGGAGAAGGTCTTTGTTGGAGGCCGGGTTTCTGCCGCACAGGACGGAGGCCGTTCCGGTGCGTCCTCTGCGGCCGGGCCGAGCTGCCGAAGTCGGCGGCCCGGGCGGAAGGAAACGAGCATGCGATACGCACGGCGTCGAGGGTTCACCCTTATCGAGCTGCTCATGGCCATTGCGGTGGTCCTCATTCTCGTGGCCATCATCACGATGGGCTACGGCCATGCGATGGACACTCTCTATAACACCCAATGCGTCCACAACCTGAAGACGCTCCACGATGCGTTCCGGATGCGCCTGAGCGACGAGACGACCGGCGAGGTCACCCCGTTCGTCGTCAAGCAGTGGCCCGGCGCCCTGGTCCCCTACACCGAAGGCCGGGGCGAGTTCCTCCGGTGCCCCGTCCATACCCCCACCGAGGAGGAATTCGTCGACATCGAGCCCGTCCAGGACATCATCGAGGTCGGCAACCGCGTGGCGGACAGGGTCGAGGTCAAGGTCGTGGGCGGCGGCGGCGTCTTCTACGAGAAG
The DNA here is from genome assembly GCA_964526295.1 of uncultured Anaerolineales bacterium. Taxonomy (GTDB): domain Bacteria; phylum Planctomycetota; class Phycisphaerae; order FEN-1346; family FEN-1346; genus CAZGKW01. The sequence continues at coordinate 3,786 of CAZGKW010000052.1, read as the reverse complement.
CTCGAGCCGGGGCCCTGGGTCATCAAGTACTCCGACACCCAGTACAACGAGGCCCGGGCCAGGGGGCTCCTCAACAACGACGCCTCTGCCAACGACCTCCGCCGCAAGAACAAGTACACCGACCAGTATATCCCCGACGGCACGGGCCTGTACTGGCTCTGCGTCGAGGACCACGGCGGCGACGACGACTACAAGGACGTCATGATCAAGGTCACGGACAACCAAGACGGGACGGTTGAGCTGTGGATCCGGTGCGGCTCGACCGGCCACAAGAACTCCCTGGTCGACGCCGACACCGGCGAGGAGATCATGCGGCTCCCCAGCAACACCGAGGGCCTGGTCCACGTGCTGTACCTGGGCGGAGGGTTCGTGGGCGGCGGGGGGACGGACTCCGGCGTCGTCCGGTGGCGGGGGGCCTCCAGCTACGCCCTGAACGCCGACTTCCGCACCATCAACGACGGCCGCAAGGTCCTCGCCCTCGATTACGCCACCTACCTCGCCTCCAGCACCGACCTGTGGGACGACCCCGACATGGACCCGAACGGCGACGGCGTGCCGATCTTCGCCCGCCACTTCGGCCGGATGAACATCCTTCGAGTCGACGGCTCGGTCGATGCCGTGGAGGCCGAGGAGATCGACCCGGCCCGGCCGAGCGTCGCCCGCGAAGTCTGGCTGCCGTAGCAGGCGGCCGCCGAAGCCGCGGACCCCGAAAAAGAGGGCCCCCATGCACCAATCCCGGACGAGAACCGTCGTCCTCGGCCTCCTCGGCGCCGTCCTCCTGATCACCTTGGCCAGGATGCTCGCGGGTCTGGGAGGCGACGGCGGGGCGAGCCAGGGCGACCCCGACCTGGCGCGGGTCGAGAAGCTGGCCGAGAACGGCGACGTCGAGGCCCTGGCCCAGGAGGTCGATCATCAGCGGATCGAGGTGGCCCGCCGGGCCGTGCGAGGCCTGGGCCGCATCGGCCGCCGGGCGGCGCCCCGCATCGAGAACCTCCTCCGGGTCAACCCCCGGCCGGAGGTCCGCGAGGAGGCGGCCCTGGCCCTGGCCAAAGCGGCCGGCGACGAGCGGGCCCTCGTCCTGGCGGAGGCCGCCAAACGCGACAAGTCGCCCGACGTCCGGGCCGCCGCCGTCACCGGCTTGGCGTCGGTCCGGGCGGTCGACGAGATGGAGGCGATCTTCGACGCCCTCCTCGACGAGAACCGCATGGTCCGCATCCGGGCCGCCGCCGCCGTCGACAAGATCACCGGGCGGCGATGGGAGCTCTACGTCGACGGGCCCGCCCACAAGCGGGCCGAAGCCGTCCAGAAGCTCCGCCAGGCCTGGCCCGGCATGAAGGCCAACCCGAAGCTCTACTGGGACCGCCAGAAGCAGCGCCTGGCCGAACGCCGGGACTGACGCGCTGCGGGGCCGCCTCGGGCGTCGCCGGCCGCTCAGCCGGCGGCGCGCCTTTGCTTTCCCGGCCGCCTCGCGTTAGAATGCCGACGGACTCGCAGACGACTTTATGACCTCGTTCTCCCCTGGCGGGCTTGCCCGCCGAAGCCGTGGCGAAGGCGGGGCCGAGGTGCCGCACGTGGGACTGTCGCCGGAACTCTTCAAGCGTCTGAGCCGCCTCAACCGGCGGCTCCTGCGCGACGGCGTTACGACCGGCGACCGCCTCCAGACGCAGCGCGACGATTCCGCCGCCGCCGCGCCCGATGCCGCACCAGACGGTCCGCCGCTGACGCTCGAGACCGTCATGCCGGGCGAGGAGCGCCGCTCGGAGCGCGGCCGGTGCTACCGGATCACCCGGTGCGCCGAGACGTTCTGGCCCGCCCGGACGCCCGAGGGGCCCGAGGCCGGCGAGGGGTTCGACGCCGAGGGGTTCCTGGCGGCCTACCGGCGGGCGTTCTTCGGGGCCGGCCGGACCGTCCTGCCGGAGGACCTCCACGACTCGCTCCGTCCGCTGCTCGACGCCGACCCGGCGGGCGTCGTGTACCTCGACATCGAGACGTGCGGCCTGGCGGGCGAGCCGCTCTTCCTGGTGGGCCTGATGCGGTGCGCGGGCCCGGCCGAGGCCCCCTCGGACGGCGGCCAGGCCCGCCTGCGGATCGACCAGTTCCTGGCCCGCGACTACGCCGAGGAGGGGCCCATGCTGGCCGAGATCTGGCGCGAGCTGGCCCCGAGCCGGTGCCTGGTCACGTTCAACGGCAAGAGCTTCGACTTGCCGACCCTCGAGGCCCGAAGCGCCGCCTGCGGCCTGTTCGATCGGCCCTCGGTGCCCGACCACGTCGACCTGCTGCACGAGGCCCGTCGGCGGTGGAGGCGAGAGCTGCCCAACTGCCGGCTCCAGACGGTCGAGCAGCTCATCTGCGCCCGGCGCCGGGTGGGCGACATCCCGGGCTGCGACATCCCCGCCGCCTACCACGAGTTCGTGCGGTCGCACCGGTCGGACGACCCCGTCCGTCGCACGGCGAGCGTCCGGCGGCTCCAGACGATCCTTCACCACAATGCGCTGGACCTGTTGACGATGGCCGAGGTGGCCGCCCGGATCGTGTGCGGCACGGCGTGACCGGGTCCCGGTCGTCGGGGTCGTGCCGCCTTCGCGGCCCGTCCGGGTGGTAGGGGCTTTGCGGACGTTCCTGCCTTTGCAGGCGCTTCCATCTTTTGCGCCGCAGGATCGGCCTGCGCCGACGGTGCGAACGGTTCCGAGGGCGCTGTTTTCGGCGTTCGATGTTGCGGCGGGGCGCCACGGGCGGCGGCCGCCGTAAGATGGTGCCACGTCGGCCCTTAGCTTCCAGGTCGCTCGGCCTCCCCCCGGGTGGTGTTGCCGCCGCTGTGCGGCGCCCGCCCAACCGGCACATCCCGCATTGGCGTCACGACCCCATCGACCGGCGCGGCGCCCGGACGTGGCGCGGCCGTCAGGGGCGTTTTCGGTCCACCGGCCGCGGCCGCCGCTCCTGTGGCACGGCCTTTGCTCCTCTACCCGCCGGCTGGATGGTCTCAGAGGTCGGCCCGCCGGCCGCTCGGCGGTCGCGGCGCGTCGGCGGTCAGGCCTTGCCTTCTTGTATGCGGGGGCCGGTGACTGGAAGCGGAAACGGAGGTGGCGACGTGGACGAAGCGGCCCTTCGCGAGAAGATCGGGGCGCTGTTGCTGGAAGCGCGTCGGGCCCCGCCCGGGGGCGACGACGGCCGCTCGGCGCTGCCCGACCGGGCGATCGATCTGCCCTCGGCCCTGAGACGCGACATGGCCGCCCTCGAGGACGGCCTCGACCATCTCCGCCTGGCCATCAAGTACCTGGTCTTCGACCTGGAAGCGACCAAGCGGGAGAACCGGCTGCTCCGGGCGATGCTCGACTGAAACCCGTCGACCGGGGCCCGCGAGGGGAACCCGGCGCCGCCGAGGGGGGGCATTTCGGACCGATCTGGACGCCGTAACGGAGACGCTGGGCCGGCCGCGTGGACCGGGCCGCGAAACCGCGGAGAAAAAAGACACTAAGTGTCTTTTCCTACGGAGGAGCCCGCGGCAGAAAAGACACTTAGTGTCTTTTTTCCACGGAGTCGAAGTCGAAGGAAGCGCCGCAGACGACGCCCGACCGCAGGGGAGGGGCTCGGGCTTGAGGATAGAGTGGCCTTGCCGTGAGGCTGTCATGGAAGGCCGGCCGCAGGAGGGGGAACGGCCGGCGAGAGCGAGGAAGGGAGTAGACCATGCGATTCACGTGCACACTGGCTGTAGTTGGACTGATGGTCGCGACGGCGCCGGCGGTCCGGGCCGACTGGGTGCCGAACAATCCGGATGACCCGGCCGCG
>CAZGKW010000051.1:0-28059 GCA_964526295.1 uncultured Anaerolineales bacterium | reverse complement strand
AACCGTACGCGGGTACCCTTAGCAGGATGAATCTCTCTAAGCCCTTGGCGTTAAACGACTTAGCTCGGCGAACCCCGCCATCTCGGCGTTGAAATCGCGCCTGCGGCCAGCTCGAAAGGCCGGGTTTTCGGCCCCTTCCGCGGACCCCTCGGAAAATTATAGTGTATGCGGCCGGGCGTAGCTATTTCGCCCCCCGCGGGTGCGGCGGCCCGGCTTGGACGCGTTTTTCGCTTGCTCCGGCGGCGGCCAGCCCGTACAACGTGCGGCCCGCTTCGGCCCGTGGGACGGCGTATGCGGGTCTGCCCGTCTGGTCGGGGCTGGGCGGTGCTCGGGGGGCGGTTGATCTGAGGGGGTCGGCACCAGGGGGCCCGCGGGCAGGCTCGGACCGCCTCAAAATCGGAGAAATGCACGATGAAGACGCTTCGCCGCGATGGAACGCGCTCAAGCCGTAGCCGCCCGGCCGCAGCTCGGGCGGGGCATCGCCGCCGGCCGCGGCGGGAGACGTGGCGACTGGTTGTCGGCGTGGGCATGCTCGTGCTGATGGCGCTGGTGGCGGGGCCGATGTGGAGGGGCAGCGCGGCCCGGGCGGCCTCGGGGGCGCCCGAAGACGCGGTTGCGTCCGGGGCCGCCGAAGGTCTCGAAGGCGCCGAATCGCCCGCTGCGGCCGATAGCGAGGGCCTTCGTGCGTTGCCGGTGGCCTGGTGGATCGCCCTGGGCGGGTCGGTGCTGGCGCTGGTCATGGCCTATTACTTTTATCGAAGCGTCATGAAGGAGACGGAGGGGACGGCGCGAATGGCCGAGATCGCCGCCGCCGTTCGCGAAGGGTCCTACGCCTACCTCCGGCAGCAGTACACGGTCGTGGCGGTCTTCTTCCTCATCGTGTGCGGCCTGCTGGCCTTCATGGCGTTCGGCCTGCACGTCCAGCACACGCTGGTGCCGTTTGCGTTCCTGACGGGCGGCATTTTCTCGGCGTTGGCGGGATTTATCGGGATGAAGACGGCCACGCAGGCCTCCGCCCGGACGGCCAACGCCGCCAAGAACAGCCTGAACCGGGGGCTGACGGTGGCGTTCCGGGCCGGGGCGGTCATGGGGCTGACGGTGGTCGGCCTCGGCCTTTTGAACATCACCGGCTGGTTCGTGTTTCTTTACAAGGTCTGGGGCTACGGCTGGACCGACGCGCTCGCGTGGCAGCCGCTGACGCTTGAGCAGATTGCCGTCATCATGCTGAGCTCCGGCATCGGCGCGTCGAGCCAGGCGTTGTTTGCCCGCGTGGGGGGCGGCATCTATACGAAGGCGGCCGACGTCGGGGCCGACCTGGTGGGCAAGGTCGAGGCGGGCATCCCGGAGGACGACCCGCGGAACCCGGCGACCATCGCCGACAACGTGGGGGACAACGTGGGCGACGTGGCCGGCATGGGGGCCGACCTGTTCGAGTCCTACAGCAACTCGATTCTGGCGGCGGCGACGCTTGGGGTGGCGGCCATTTTCGGCCTCAAGAACCTCTATCCCGAAACGCTGGAGGCGATCAACCAGGGCGCCCTGCGGATGAACCTCATGATGGCGCCGCTGGCCCTGGCGGGGCTGGGCATTGTGGTCTCGGTCCTGGGGGTCTTCGTCGTCCGCACGAAGGAAGGCGCCTCGATGAAAGACCTGATGGGCGCCTTGAATCGCGGCACGTACCTGGCCAGCGCCCTGGTCATCGTGGCCACGGTCTTGATCGTCTGGCAACTGCACTTGCCGTGGAGGATCGTCGGAAGCGTCGTCTCGGGCCTGGTGGCGGGCCTCATCATCGGCTGGGGCTCCGAGCGGTACACGTCCGCCCAGTTTCAACCGACGCGGGACCTCGCCGACCGTGCCAAGACCGGTCCGGCCACGGTCATCATCGACGGCATCGCCACCGGCATGGTGTCGACATGGATACCCATCCTGGCCGTGAGCGTGGCCATGATTGTCGCGTTCGCCCTGCCCGGCGGGTTCAAAGACATCACGATAGGCCTGTACGGCGTGGGGATTGCCGCCGTCGGCATGCTCTCCACCCTCGGCATCACCCTGGCGTCCGACGCGTACGGCCCGATCGCCGACAACGCGGGAGGCAACGCCGAGATGAGCGGCCAGCCCCCCGAGGTTCGCCAGCGGACCGACGCCCTCGATGCCCTCGGCAACACCACCGCCGCCATCGGAAAGGGGTTCGCCATCGGCAGCGCCGCCCTGACGGCGCTGGCGCTGTTGGCGGCCTACGTCGAGGAGGTCCGCGTCGGCATGCACCGGGAGGCGGCGGCGGCGTACCGGCACACGGCCGCCGACGAGGTCTACGCCTTGGGATTCGGCAAATTCGCCCAGGGCGTGCGGCCCGAAGGCGATGCCCCCGGCCGGGCCCTGAAACAGAAGGCCACGGTCGTCTATATTCAGGCCGCCGGCGAGGACGACCGCACGGTGGCCCGCCGGGCCCCCGCCGGGACCGAGCGCGGCGTCGACGCCGCGGGCCGCATCCACCTCCTGCCCGTCGCCACGGGCGAGATCGCCAGGCAGGGCCTGGCCGACGTGGGCGACTCCCATGCGGGGATGCTCGACTTCATGCGGTTCTATGGCGTCACGCCGATGAATCCGAAGTTCCTGGTCGGCGTTTTCAGCGGTGTCCTGCTCGCCTTCGTCTTCTGCGCCTTGACAATGAAGGCCGTCGGCCGCGTGGCTTCCCAGATGATCGACGAGGTTCGCCGCCAGTTCCGCGAGATCGCCGGCATCATGGAAGGCACGGCGAAACCGGACTACGCCTCGTGCGTGGCGATCGCCACGGCCGGGGCCCAGCGGGCCATGGTCGTCCCGAGTTCGCTCGCCATCGTCGTGCCGGTCGCGGTGGGCCTGCTGCTGGACGTCAGCGGCGTGCTGGGCCTGCTGGTGGGCGGCCTGACGGCGGGCTTCGCCCTGGCCATCTTCATGGCCAACGCCGGCGGGGCCTGGGACAACGCCAAGAAGTACATCGAGGAGGGACACCTCGGCGGCAAGGGGTCCGACTGCCACAAGGCCGCCGTCACGGGCGACACGGTCGGCGACCCGTTCAAGGACACCTCGGGCCCGTCGCTCAACATCCTGATCAAGCTGATGAGCATGGTGAGCGTGGTCTTCGCGGGCCTCATCGTCAAGTACGGGGCCCAGATCGGCGACTGGCTGAACATCCACTGGGACCACCTGGCGAGATGACTCCGAGCCCGGCTCCCCGAGCCGCGAACGCCAGTTCGCGGGCCCGCGCCGCCGGCGCCGAGGGCCGGGCCTGTTTCGCGCCGCCCGGACTGCACAGGTGCAACGGCCCTCCTCACGTGCTATGCTGGAGGTGTGATGCGGAACCGAACGGCAACCGGCATCCATGGGGCGGCCCGGCAGGGGGTGGCACTGCGTTGAGCGATTCGCCCAGCCCCGCCCCGCAGCCCCGGAAAGACGCCGAATCCGCCGGGCCGGAAGGCCGCCATCTCCCGTCGGACCGGCTGGCGGTGCTCCTGGCCCGGGCCTGCGCCCGGAACCGCTGCCGCAACATCACGGTCCTCGACCTCAGGAAACTGAGCCCCGTCACGGACTTCTTTGTCCTGGCGACCGGCACGTCGGCCGTGCAGATGAGGTCGGCGGTCCATCGCGTGGCCGAGGAGGCCCGCGACGCGGGCGAGAAGCCGCTCGGCATCGAGGGCGACGACGCCGGGTGGTGGGCCCTCCTGGACTTCTTCGACGTCGTGGTCCACGTCTTCTCGGAGGAAGCCCGGACCTACTACGACCTGGAGCTTCTATGGGGCGACGCCCCCCGCATCGACTGGCAGGCCGGCTGGGAGCCGCGCCGGCCGGACGCTTGATCCAACCGCAAAGAACGCAAAGAAAGGTGTAAACAGAGAGACACACACAAAGGCCGCAGCGTTGTTTTGTCGGTCTACCAATTCCCGCGGTTCTTTGCGCTCTTTGCGGTTCCAAACACAGTGTCGCAGGCAGAAACGGCATGGCGAGCGTGCAGCACATTCTGGACGAGCGGGTGACGGCCGCCCTCCGTGCGGCGTACCCCGAGGCGGGCGACGCCCCGGCGGTCCTGCTGCCCGCCCAGGACCCGCGGTTCGGCGACTACCAGGCCAACGGGGCCATGGCCCTGGCGAAACGGCTGGGCAGGAATCCAAGGGAGGTCGCCGGGACCATCGTCGAGCGCCTCGACGTCTCGGACCTCTCGGAGACGCCCGAGATCGCCGGGCCGGGCTTTATCAACCTCCGCCTGAAGGCCGACTGGCTCGGCGCCCGGCTCGGCGAAGCGAACGCCGACGAACGGCTCGGCGTCCCGGAGGCCGAAAAGCCCGAGACGGTCGTCGTGGACTACTCCGCGCCGAACCTGGCGAAGGAGATGCACGTCGGGCACCTGCGTTCCACGATCATCGGCGACGCCCTCGTCCGGATGCTCGACTTCCAGGGCCACAACGTCGAACGCCAAAACCACGTCGGCGACTGGGGAACGCAGTTCGGCATGCTGACGGCCTACCTTGAGGAACACAGCATCGTGTTCTCGGGGGACGACACGGGAAACCTCCTAATTGCGCTTGGCCTCAGCGATCTTGAGGGTCTTTACCAAAGGGCCAAGCGCGAGTTCGACGGCAGTCCAGCTTTCGCCGACAAAGCCCGCTCTTACGTCGTGAAGCTCCAGTCGGGGGACCAGCACGTTGTGCAGCTTTGGGAACGGTTCGTGGATCTGTCGTACAGCCACGCCGGGGAAGTCTACAAGCGGTTAGGTGCGTGCTTGACCAACGACGACGTACGGGGGGAAAGCGCCTACAACGCCGTCCTGCCGGACATCGTGGAGCATCTGCGGGCGAAGGGCCTTTTGACCGAGTCCGAGGGGGCCCAGTGCGTCTTCCTTAAAAATGAAAAGGGTGGGCCGCTCTTCCAGACCAAGGACGGCGATCCGCTGCCGTTGATCGTCCAGAAATCGGACGAAGGATACCTGTACGCGACGACGGACCTGGCGGCGCTCGCTTTCCGCACGGGCCGCCTGCCGGAAATCGCAAATCAAGAATCGCAAATCGAAAATGACAGATACGAAATCAGCAATGAAAAATCGCCGAAGGCTCGGCGGATTCTCTACGTCGTCGACGCCCGCCAGTCGCTCCACTTCCGGATGGTGTTCGAGTGCGCCTACCAGGCCGGTTTCGCCGACCGGGCGGAGCACGACCTGGTCCACGTCGCCTTCGGGACGATGATGGACGAACAGGGAAAACCCTTCAAGACCCGCGAGGGCGGCACGGTCAAGCTGGTGGACCTCCTGGACGAGGCCGAGAAGCGGGCCTACGACCTCGTGACGGAAAAGAACGTCGCCGACGCGGAGGCGGGCCGGGCCGACCCGCTCTCGGAGGACGAACGCAAGGAGATCGCCCACATCGTCGGCATCGGGGCCGTCAAGTACGCCGACCTGTCGCAGAACCGCACGAGCGATTACGTCTTCTCCTGGGACAGGATGCTCTCGCTCCAGGGCAACACCGCCCCGTACATGCAATACGCCTGCGCCCGCGTGCGAAGCATCTTCCGCAAGGGCGGTGAAGGGCCGGAGGCGCTGCGTTCGGACGCCTCGGCCATTCCCCTGTCGGGGCCCGAAGAGCGGGCCCTGGGCGTGGCGATCCTTCGCCTGTCGGAGGTCCTCGACCGGGCGCTCGACGATTACCGGCCGAACGTCCTGGCGGCGTACCTCTACGACCTGGCGGGGGCGTTCACGGCGTTCTACGAGGCGTGCCCGGTCCTGAAGAGCGACGAGCCGACCCGCACGGCCCGGTTGAAACTGTGCGACCTGACGGCCCGGACGATCGAGCGGGGCCTGGGCCTGCTGGGCATCGAAACCGCCGAGCGGATGTAGGTCAGCCGGCGGGCTTGCCCGCCGCGCACTCGATCGGGCGGCGGAAGCGCCGCGGCCAACAGCGGCTCACCTGGGCGATCATCGTTATGCGCATATACGAAATCTTCCGAAGCCTTCAGGGCGAGACGACCCTCGTGGGGATGCCCACGTGGTTCGTCCGCCTCGCCGGGTGCGACCTCGCGTGCAGCTACTGCGACACGCCGGAGGCCCGCGACCCGGAGGCGGGCCGCGAGATGGACCGCGAGGCCGTCCTGGAAGCGGTCGCCCGGCCGCCCCTGCCCTGCGCCATGATCACCGGCGGCGAGCCGATGCTCCAGCTCGACGAGGTCAACGCCCTGGCCGCGGCCCTCCTCTCGCAGAACGTCGAGGTGCTCGTCGAGACGTCCGGGGCCTACCGGATCGAGGAGCTCGAGCCGCGGGCCCGCCGGATCGTCGACTGGAAGACCCCCGGCAGCAGGATGGTCGAGCGGATGCGCCTGGAAAACACCGAGCACCTGCGGCAAGGCGACGAGGTCAAGTTCGTCCTCACCGGCCGGGAAGACTACGACTGGGCCAAGGGCCTCGTCGTCGAGCGGGGCCTGCTGGACGGCGAGGCGGCCGTTCTTTTCGGTGCCGCGGCGGGGCGGCTGGCCGATGCCCGGCTCGCCCGGTGGCTGGTGGAGGACGCCCTGCCCGTCCGGCTCAACGTCCAGCTCCACAAGCGGCTCGGCCTGCGTTGACGGCGCCGTTTCTCCGCCCGTCGACGAGGCGCGGGGGCCGACCATTCCACTGAATTCCACGCGTTTGATGTGCCGATAAGAGTGCCGGACCGGCGGTCATCCTCAACCGTAAGCAGTTCCCCCTGCCCGGCGAGACCGACATGGACGCCCTTCCCGTGGGGTTCGGCCACGTCTCATGCCACAGCCGCGCCGTCGTGGCGAAGGTGTTCCTGGTGGTGGCTGGTGCGGCGTGCCTGGGAGGCATCCTCCCGGACTTCCCGACGGCCGACGCGATGAGGCGGATGGGCCTCGGCCAGGAGGTGGGCGACGGCGAGATGGTGATGCTGGGCGTGGCGAACCTCGCCTCGTTCGCCGCCACGTACTACGTCATCCGGAAGATCAGCGAGCACCAGGACCGCCGATACGACGTGTTGTTGAGCCCGGAGATGGCGCCAGTCGGCGAGCCCGGGACGGCCTTTCCTCGCCCGGCGCTCGGGGCGACGACCGTCCACATCGGTCCGGGCGAGCCGGCCACCGGCCGGGCCCTTTCGTAACCGCTTTCCGATGGCCGGATGGGGCCTTGAGCGTGGCCGGGGCGCCCTTGGGGTGCCCTGTCGCAGGCCCGGGCCTTCCCCCCCCCCCCCCCTTCCCCCCCCGTTGCCCCCGGTTGCGAGGCGGCCGGAAAAGGGTTGACCGGCGCCCGCCCGGCGGCTATAAGGTGTGGTTCCGGTGGGCAGCGCGCCGGCAAAGGGCGCGCTGTCTGTTTAGGTGGGCCGAGCCGGGACCGGCCGCGGCGGGTGCCCCCGGCGACCGCCACGAGACCCTCACAGGGACCGACACAGGGAGACGCACGCGATGGCCAAGAAGAAGAAGTTCGTCTATTTCTTCGGCGGCGGCAAGGCCGAGGGCAAGGCCGACATGAAACAGCTCCTCGGCGGCAAGGGGGCGAACCTGGCCGAGATGAGCTCGCTCGGCATCCCCGTCCCGCCCGGTTTCACCATCACCACCGAGGTGTGCGACCTCTACAACAAGGCCGGGGGGAAGTACCCGGCCGGCATGGACGAGCAGGTCGACGAGGACCTGGCGAAGCTCGAGAAGCTGACCGGCAAGACGTTCGGGCGGGGCGACGACCCCCTGCTCGTCTCCGTCCGCAGCGGCGCCGCCATCAGCATGCCCGGGATGATGGACACCGTGCTGAACCTGGGCCTGAACGAGGAGACGCTTCCGGCGATGGTGGAGCTGACGGGCAACGAGCGGTTCGCCTGGGACGCCTACCGGCGGCTGGTCCAGATGTTCGGCGACGTCGTGCTGGGCATGGAGCACGAGCACTTCGAGGAGGCCCTCCAGCACGTGAAGGACCAGCGGGGCGCGGCGCTCGACACGGACCTCGACACGGACGGCCTCAAGGCGGTCGTTAAGGCTTATCTGAAGGTGTACAAGAGGGACAAGCAGACCTTCCCCCAGGACGCCCGCGAGCAGCTCGCCCGGGCCATCGACGCGGTCTTCGGCTCCTGGAGCAACCCCCGGGCCGTCAAGTACCGCCGGATCCACGGCATCCGGGGCCTCCTGGGCACGGCCGTCAACGTCCAGACGATGGTCTTCGGCAACATGGGCGAGGACTGCGGCACGGGCGTCGCCTTCACCCGCGACCCGGCGACCGGCAGGAACGTCTTCTACGGCGAGTTCCTCATGAACGCCCAGGGCGAGGACGTCGTGGCCGGCATCCGAACTCCCAAGCCCCTCGACGAGCTGAAGAAGATCAACCGCGAGGCCTACCGGCAGCTCTGCGACATCCGAGAGACCCTCGAGCAGCACTACCGCGACATGCAGGACGTCGAGTTCACCATCGAGCGGGGCGAGCTGTGGATGCTCCAGACGCGGACCGGCAAGCGGACCGCCGCCGCCGCCGTCAAGATCGCCGTCGACATGGCCAAGGAGGGCCTCATCGACGAGCGCGAGGCGGTCATGCGGATCGACCCGAAGAGCCTCGACCAGCTCCTCCACCCCCAGTTCGACTCCAAGAGCGAAGAGGCCGCCGAGCAGATCGGCAAGGGTCTCCCGGCCAGCCCCGGGGCCGCCACCGGCCAGGTCGTCTTCACCGCCGACCACGCCGAGCAGTGGGCCGGCGAGGGCAGGCAGGTCATCCTCGCCCGCGTCGAGACCAGCCCCGAGGACATCGGCGGCATGCACGTCGCCCGGGGGATCCTCACGTCCCGCGGCGGCATGACGAGCCACGCGGCCGTCGTCGCCCGCGGCATGGGCAAGTGCTGCGTGGCCGGCTGCGGCGACGCCGTCATCGACTACAAGAAGAAGACGCTCACGGCCGGCGGCAAGACGCTGAACGAAGGCGACTGGATCAGCCTGAACGGCTCGACCGGCACGGTCTACGCCGGCAAGATCGACACCGTCGAGCCCGCCCTGATCGGCCCGTTCGGGACGATCATGAAGCTGGCCGACAAGTACCGCACGCTGGGCGTCCGCACGAACGCCGACACGCCCCACGACACACAGGTCGCCGTCAAGTTCGGGGCCGAGGGGATCGGCCTGACGCGGACCGAGCACATGTTCTTCGAGGGCGACCGGATCGTCGCGATGCGCGAGATGATCCTGGCCGACGACACGGCCGGCCGCCAGAAGGCCCTCCAGAAGCTCCTCCCGCTCCAGCGAGACGACTTCATCGGCATCTTCAAGGCCCTCAAAGGCCGTCCCGCCACCATCCGCTTCCTCGACCCGCCGCTCCACGAGTTCGTCCCGCATGACGAGGAGGGGCAGCGGGAGTCGGCCGAAGCCATCGGCGTCAGCCCCCAGAAAATCAAGGAGAAGGTCGAGTCGCTCCACGAGTTCAACCCCATGCTCGGGCACCGCGGGTGCCGCCTCGGAATCACGTACCCCGAGATCACGGCCATGCAGGCTCGGGCGATCTTCGAGGCGGCCTTCGAGGTCAAGGGCGCCAAGCCCGAGATCATGGTGCCCCTGGTCGGCAACGTCAAAGAGCTGGCCCACCAGAAGCAGGTCATCCTCGACACGCTCCGGGAGGTCCTGGAGGAGAAGGGCAAGAAGAAGCCGCCCTTCGAGTTCAAGATCGGCACGATGATCGAGGTCCCCCGCGGGGCCCTGACGGCCGACGAGGTGGCCGAAGAGGCCGAGTTCTTCAGCTTCGGCACGAACGACCTGACGCAGATGGGCTGCGGGTTCAGCCGCGACGACGCCGGCAGGTTCCTGACGGCCTACGTCGAGGACCTCGGCATCTACGAGCACGACCCGTTCCAGACGCTGGACCGCGACGGCGTGGGCGAGCTGGTCCGCATCGCCGTCGAGAAGGGCCGCCAGACCCGACCCGACATCAAGCTCGGCATCTGCGGCGAGCACGGCGGCGACCCGTCCAGCATCGAGTTCTGCCACCAGGTCGGCCTCGATTACGTGAGCTGCTCGCCGTACCGCGTGCCGGTCGCGCGGCTGGCGGCGGCCCAGGCGGCCATCGCGAGCGGTGACGCGAAGGCATCGAAGGCGAAGAAGAAAAAGGCCAAGAAAGCCGGCAAGGCCACCCGGAAGGCCGCCAAGAAGGTGAAGAAGTAGCTCGTCGACGCGCGACAGCGCGCCGCTTGCCAAGCAACGGCACGCGCCGGAGGAGTTTGCCCGCCTCGGGCGGGCCCGCCGGCTGACCGGGCTCCAGGGGCCGGGTTGGCCGTCGGCATGGTCCAGCGCGTGCCGCTTGCGTGTCTTGGGTCGCCTGCCGCACCTTGCACGGCCGCGCCCCCCGCGGATGGAATCGAATAGTCGGTGCGGCGGGTGCGTAGAGACTGCCGAAGCGCCCCCCGGGGCGCATCGTCCGATTCGATCCGTCAGGAGACAAGCCATGGACATTGCGGCCGAAACGGTGCTGGCGCTGCTGATCGGCCTGGGGCTGGCGGCGGCGTGCGGGTTCCGCATCTTCGTGCCGATGCTCGTCATGAGCATCGCCGCCAAGGCCGGTCACCTGGAGCTGGCCGAGGGGTTCGATTGGATCGGGTCCTGGCCGGCGGTCGTCGCGTTCGCCCTGGCGACGGCCCTCGAGATCGGGGCCTACTACATCCCGTGGCTCGACAATCTGCTCGATTCGATCGCCACCCCCGCAGCCATCGTGGCCGGCATCATCGTCGTCGCAGCCTGCGTCCAGGACGTCGACCCGCTCCTGAAGTGGTCGCTGGCGATCATCGCCGGCGGCGGGACGGCCGCCACCGTCCAGAGCATGACGGTCGTCGCCCGAGGCACCTCGACCGCCACCACCGGCGGGGCCGCCAACCCGGTCGTCTCGACCGTCGAGGCGGCCTCGGCCAGCGCCTTCTCCGTCGTCACGATCCTCGTCCCGTTCCTGGTGGGGGCGCTGTTCCTGCTGGTGCTGGGCCTGATCGTGTGGCGCGTCGTGGCCCGGCGCCGGCGGATGCGCCGCGTGGGGGCCCCGGCGCCGGCGTGACGAGGTCCGCCACCCAGGCGAGTTGAGGCAGTCGCGCTCCACACTGCGCGCGGCGGGTCTCCGCACCCGCCGCGCCGGGTTTCGGGTAGCTACGAAGCCGGGTCGGCACGGAGACCGACCGCGCAGACACTTTGCTGAACGCCCCGTGATACCGCGCCGACCGCTTGGCTCACGCCTCTGCGAGCACGGCCTGGGCCGCCTTCGCCCGGCGCTCCAGTCGCCGCCGCACGATGGCCGACGGGCGGTCCGACTTCTCCCGCAGCTCCAGCCACGCGTTCGGCCAGAGCACCGTCTCGCGCCACCCGGCCGGAATCGCCTCGGCCCCGCAGGGCGCCCCGGCCAGGTCCTGTGCCGTCCCGTGCTGATTGACGGCGGCGACGCCCACGGCCATCAGATCGGCCGCCAGCGGGTCGCCCGCGCACCAGAGGCCGACCGACCCGATGAACATGATGGCGTTGGTGGCGTTGGGCTCGCCGTGACCCAGCCGTGGGCCGTCAGGTCGCCGTCGGTCTCGGCGATGGCGTCCAGCAGGGGGCCGCACATCGCCGTGTCGTCGGTCACCGAGCCGATGAGATGAAACGGGGGGCCTTGACCCGGGCGACGTTGCCGGCGACCTTCCGCCCTTCGAGGTCCGCGAAGGCCCGGTCCAGGTCGGCGAACGTCCGCCAGTCGCCCAGGACGCGGCGGATGCTGCGGCAGTCCATGCACTCGGTCGGCGCGCCGCGGGTGTCGCCGACGGCCGAACCGCCGAGGCAACCCGTGATGCGGTCTTCGAGCGGCAGTTGGCCCATTCGCGACCCCTCGCATCAAAGGCGTGCGGGACAACTCCAGCGGCCAACTCTGCCCGAGGCGACCTACGCCAGCTCCTCGCCCGTCGTGGCGACGAGGCGGCCGTGCTTGACCCCCCGGGCCGCGATGAGGCGGTCGGCCAGTTTCCGCACCCGCGACGCCCTCCCCTTCAGGACGATCACCTCCAGGCACATGTTATGCGACAGATGGACATGCATCGTCGAGTGTACCAGGTCGCCCTCGTCGTGCTGGAGGCTCGTCAGGCGGTCGCCGATGTCCGGCACGTGGTGGTCGTAGACAAGGGTGAGCGTGCCGACGACGGACCGGCGCCCGGTCTCCCAGACGTCGCGGACGTGCTCGCTTCGGACGAGGTCGCGGACCGCCTCGCTCCGGTTGGCGTAGCCTCGCCGCTCGACGAGCCCGTCGAGCATCTCCAGCAGCCGGGCGTCCATCGAGACGCCGAACCGCACCAGGTCGCTCATTGCGCGTCCTCCTTGCCCGTAGCACAATCTACCGTGCCCGTGCTACGGTGTCAACCGACGGCCGGGTGTGCCCCGGTGCTCGCGCGGCGGGCCCGGCCAGGTAGGCCGCCGCTTGACGGCCCGCACGGCCCTACCCATAATGCCGGCATGGACCCGCCCGCCGGCCATGCTCGCCGCCCGTCGCGCCCCGTCCAGCTGGGCCCCGTCACGATCGGCGGCGACGCCCCGGTCAGCATCCAGTCGATGACGACGACGCATACCCGCGACGCCGCCGCCACGCTCCAGCAGGTCCGCCTGCTGGCAGCGGCGGGGTGCGACCTGGTCCGGGTGGCCGTTCCGGCCCGGCCCGACGCCGAGGCCCTGCCCGAGCTGGTCCGGGCCTCGCCCGTCCCTTTGATCGCCGACATCCACTTCTCGACGGCCCTGGCCCTGCGGGCCCTGGAGTCCGGGGCCGCCAAGGTCCGCCTCAACCCGGGCAACATGGACGACCGCGACGGCCTCGTGCGCGTGTTCCACACGGCGGCCCGCCTCGGCCGGCCGCTCCGCTTCGGCGTCAACTCGGGCAGCGTCCTGGGGAAGGCGCCCGACGCCGCCCCGTCCGGCAACGACCTCGCGCGACTCATGGTCGAGACACTCATGGAGTGGGTCGGCTGGGCCGAGCGGGAGGGCCTGGAGGACGTCGTCCTCTCGGCCAAGGCGTCGGACGTGCCGACCACCATCGCGGCCTACCGGCTTCTGGCCGAGGCGTCCAACCTGCCGCTGCATCTCGGAGTGACGGCCGCCGGGCCGGCCGACGATGCGAGGCTCCGGTCGGCCATCTGCCTGGGGACGCTCCTGGCCGAGGGGATCGGCGACACCGTCCGCGTCAGCCTGACCGGCGACCCCGTCCGGGAGGTGGTCATCGCCCAGGACATCCTGTCGGAGCTGGGCCTCCGGCCGCGGCGGGGCGTCCGGATCGTCTCCTGCCCGACCTGCGGCCGGTGCGAGGTCGACCTCGTGGCGATCGTCGAACGCCTGAAGGAACGGGTGACCGACGTCGAGGCGCCGCTGACGGTCGCCGTCATGGGCTGCATCGTCAACGGGCCGGGCGAGGCCCGCGAGGCGGACGTCGGCATCGCCGCCGGCAAGGGACACGGCGTCCTGTTCCGCCGGGGTGAGGCCGTCCGCAAGGTCCCCGAGGGCGAGCTGCTCGAGGTGCTCCTCGAGGAAGTCCGAACGCTGGCAAGCGAACCCGCTCGATGCAAGCCCCGCGATTGACACGTCGGGCCGCACGCTTCGCCCGTACCCGCGGTCTCGCGACCGGGGCTCGAACGGCCCAGGGACGGGCCGCTACCGCTTGGGCGGTCCTTCCACGCCCGGCAGGCCCTCGAAGTCGGGCACGTCCGCCAGGTATACGTTGCCGTAGCCCGTCCGGTCGCTGGTGAAGACGACCTGCCGGCCGTCGGGCGAGAACCGCGGGTGGGCGTGGGTGGTCTGGACGTTGAAGCTGGAGCGGTGCTCGCACAGGACCCGCGGCCCGTCGAATGCGTCGCCGTCTCGCCGCCAGATGCGGACCACGCCGCCGCCGTCGCCGACGACCAGCGAGAAGTCGTTCGAGTGGGTGTGGCCGGTGGCCTCGTCGGTGACCGTCTCGAGGCGGCCGGTATTGTCGTATCGGATGCAGCCGAAGAAGCCCCGCCCGTCGGGGTACCCGCCGTGGTAGCCGACCCGCTGGCCGTCGGCGAGCCAGTACTCGTGTCCGGGCGACTCGTCGCCCTGGCGGGGCCGGATCTGCCACGCGACGCCCGTCTCGTGGTTCAGGCCCCAGATGCGATTGTCCACCTTCCCCCACGGCCCCTCGTGGCAGAAGGTCAGCAGGTGCGGCTGGGTGGGCGAGGCGTTCACGTGGCCGATCCAGCACCGTTCCTCCCAGACGGTCTCGGCCTGGCCCCCCTCGACCGGCACGCGGATGACGCGGCCCAACGGGTGGGCCTCGAACGTCTCGCCGAAGCCGGCATAGGCGTACATCCCGTACTTCGTGATCCGGTGCGACAGGTCCTCGTAGATCGAGAGGACGACGTAGCGGCCGTCGGCGGTGACGCTTAGCATCGAGGTGCAAAAACCGTCCGGGGCAGTCCAGAGGGCGCGGAGCGAGCGCGTCTTCAGGTCGACGCCTGTCAGGTCCCGCCCGTGGAAGAAATACGCCTCGGGCCGCTCCGGGTTGAGGAAGGTGCGCTGGAACCGTGTGCCGGGCCTCCGCGGGAGGTCGGTGATCTGGGCGATCTCGCCGGTGTGGAGGTCGAGGCTGAAAAGGTTCGAGGCGTTCTCGCGGTCCGATCCGAACAGGAGCCGTCGCCCCTCGTCGTACCACCCCGGATTGGTGAAGTAAAGGTGGTGGCTGTGGCCTAGGTAGTCGGTGAGTTGCCGGACACGAACGCCCGAGGCGAGGTCCTCGTACTCGGTCCATTCGGCCGGCCAGGCGCGGTCTTCTGCGGGCATGCTCGTCTCCTTCGGACAGCCGAGGGCCGGCGGAACGCCTTCCTCGCAACGCTTCTCTTGCGGTGCGGTTCGGTCGCCATCGGGCGATGAAACGCGGGACGCTCCCGCGCCAGGGGAACGTCCCGCTTCCCGTCACCCAATCCGGCCGCTACTACGGAGCGGCTCAGAACTCGTACTTGAACTGGATACCGTAAGCCCAATGCTCGGTGGTGTTGACGACCTTCCCCAAGTTGCCCACAACCGCGGCCAGGGTGGCCCGGTCGTTGATGAGCCAAGCCAATAGGACGGTGTGCCAGTCCTCCTCCTTGCCGACGAGCGGCTCGGCCCGGCTCAAGGGGCTCTGCTTCTGGCGATATTCGTAGGCCATGGCGAGCCAGTCGGTCGGAATCCAGGCGATATTGGCCTCGACGTTGGCGTGCCAGTCGTTGCCAAAGCCGAGCCAACCGATCTGGGCGGCCTGGGTGAAACGGACGCCGACGTTCGTCAGGAGAGGACGCTTCAGGACGGGATCCTGCCACCGCTTCCCCGCCATCAGGGTATAGTCGATGCCGGTCTCGCGTTCGAAGCCGAGGGCCGACGGGATGCCGAACGCCCGGCGGTCGATCGAGTGGAGACCCTGGCCCACCTTCAGGTGGACGCCGCCGACGATCTGCGGCATCCACATGTCGAAACTGTCCTCCGGCACGAGGATGCCACGAAGGTTGAAATTATGCAGGTAAATGCGATCTCGGATGTTGACGCCGAGGGCGTCCTGGACGTCGTCGGGGAAGCTGCCCAGGCCGACGCGGTTCCAGGCGTAGCTCAGCTCGATCCGCTCGAAGAACACCTCCGAGATCGCCACGCTGTGGATGTATTTCGTCCCGGCGGCCAGGAACGTGTAGGAGGCCGACGGCAGGCTGACGTTCGTGCCGGGCGGGCCGGGGTTGGCGAAGTAGGCCATTCCCGTGATGGCTCCGCCGCTGGTGCCCTCGATGGTGTGGAGCGGCAGGGGCGGCCCCTTCGGCCCCTGGGGCGGCAGCGAAGGCGCTTTCGTGACGTCGGGCGTAGGCCCGTCGTCGGAGGCCATGGCCGTCAGCTCCGGCGTGAAACGCATCGACAGCTCGTGCCGCGCAGCAAATTCCTGCGGCGATTCCAGGTAAACGCGGGTCGCTTCGTCATCCACGGCCCCCAGCGCCGGGGCCGCAGCGGCAAAGAGCGTCAGCACGGCGACAGTCGCGACAGCGGTCGGCATCGTCTGCATCGCCTCTCCTCCTGTCCCAGTACGGTTCGGGAACGCGAAGCCCCCTGACGCCCGGCTGAACGGGAACACCGGCGTGGCGGCCGCGGCTCCTCCTCTTTCGCCCCCCCTGCGGAGGCACGACGGTTGCCTATTCGGCACTTCTCGGCGGGGAATGCAAGCCTTTTTTCGGCCCGAAACGCTTCGCCCGGCACGATTTGTGCCGCGAGGGCCGGCCGGCGCCGCTCAGAACGGCTTGCTGGTCCGGCGGCGAATGTAGATCTGGTCCACCGCCGCCCGGTCCGACAGCGACAGCAGGTACAGGACGGCCCCGGCGACGTCGTCCGGCTGAAGCAGGGCCGACCGGTCCAGGTCAGGCCGGGCGTCGCCCGCGAGGCCCGTGTCGACCGCGCCCGGCAGGACGGCGCTCACGCGGATGCCGTGCGGCTGGGCCTCGACGGCCAGCGACTTCGTCAGGCCCATGATGCCGTGCTTCGACGCCGTGTACGCCGCCTGCTCCGGGTAGCCCTTGAAGCCGACGACGCTCGAAATGTTGATGAGGGTGCCACATCGGCGGGGGACCATCCGGCGCATGGCCTCGCGGCAGCAGAGGAACGTGCCTCGGAGGTTGACCGCGAGGACCCGGTCGAGGTCGGCTGTGGGGAACTCCGCAACCGGGCCGAACCGGCCGATGCCGGCGTTGTTGACGAGCACGTCGAGCCGCCCGAGATCGCCGTCGATACGCTCGAAGAGCGACCGGATCGACGCTTCGTCGGCGAGGTCCACGCGATGGGAGGCGGCTTCGCCGCCGGCTTCGGCGATCTGGCGGGCGACCGCAGCGATCTCGCTCTCGGTCCGGGCGGCAGCGACCACCCGGGCCCCGCGGTCGGCCAGAGCCAGGGCGATCGCCCGGCCGATGCCCCGGCCCGCGCCTGTCACGAGAACCACCTGCCCCGACAGGTCCGGCGTCATGGCGCGCGCTCCGAACCGAAGAACGACGTGAGGGCGTCCCGGCGGATGGTCGCGTACCACGGGTCGAGCGCGTCGCGCGGCACGAGGTCGACCAGGAGCAGTCCCTCGCCGCGCTCGTCCACGGCCAGGCCCCGGGCGTCCCAGAGGCCCGAGTCGATCCAGCGGTCGGGGGCGGCCGTGTTACAGAGCAACAGCGGCGTGGCCCACTCGGCGGCCCGGCTCGCGCAGTGGGCCGGCATGATCTGCGACTTCGTCCCCGGCTCCGGCTCCGATCCGGCCAGGTGGGCGCTGATGACGAACGCGTCGGCCCCGGCTCGCGCAAGCTCCGCGAAGACTCGCGGGAACCGCAGGTCGTAGCAGATGGCCAGACCGAGCCGCCAGCCGGCCCCTTCGGCGACGACGGCTTCGCGGCCCGGGCCGAAGTGCTCGCGATCCAGCGGCGTCAGCGACCGCTTACGGTAACGGGCGGCAGGGCTTACGGCACCCGTGGCGAGGGCGTCGTTTGTGATGCCGCCCTCCCATGGGCTGGCCGTGCCGAGGACCAGGGCGAGGCCGGCGTCCTCCGCCTGCATAGCCAAGGTTTGTTCGGCGACCGCGACGTCGCCCCAGTCAAGTTCGGCCAGGTTGTCGCGGGCCGCGCCGGGATATCCCGTCAGGGCGCACTCGGGCACGAGGAGCAGGGCGACGCCCGACTCGACCGCCGCTTCGATGCCCTCCGCGACGCGGTCGCGGTTCGCCTCCACGTCGTCCGTCGCGGCGAAGCTCCAGCACGCGGCCCTCAGCGTCTCCGGCATCGGCTTGCGCTCCTCGACCCCTTTTCCCTGGCCGGGAAGGGGTATCGACGACACCGCCTACGCCGCGGGGTCGACCGTCACGTCGATCCCTTCCACCCGGCGGACGTAGCCGGCCAGCCGCCGGCGGAGGTCGGCCCGCACGTCCGCCAGCGACGCGTCGGCCACCCGATTGTTCCGCTCGTGCGGGTCGGTCTCCAGGTCGTAAAGATATTGCTCCACGTATTGCTCGGCGGCCGGGTCGCGGGAGCCGTTCTTGCCGGCGGCATCGACGCCGTACTTCCACCGATCGGTTCGGACGGCCCGGCCGACCTGGCTTTCGCTGATCTGGACGAACACGTCGTCGCGCCACGGGCCGCCGCAAGCCTGGATGAGGTCCTGGAGCGGCCGGCCTCGCATCTCGTCGGGCACAGGCGCGCCCGCCGCCCGGAGCACCGTCGGCGGCAGGTCGATCAGGCTGACCAGCTCCGGCCGCCCCGCCCCGCCCTGGAAGCCGGCTCCGCGGATAACCATCGGCACGCGAGTCGACGCCTCGTGGCACGAGCGTTTGTATTCCTTGTTCCGGGTGCGGAAATGGCTCCCGTGGTCGCTCGTGAAGATCAGGGCCGTCTCGTCGGCCATACCGAGGCCCTCGAGCTCGTGGCGGATGCGCCCCAGCGCGCGGTCGAGGGCGTTGACGCAGCCGAGGTAGTCGGGGTAGCTCTCCCGCCAGTCGCCCTCGGTCCCGACCAGGTCGCCCGGCGGCTCGTAGTCGGCGAACCGCTCTTTCGAGCCCGGCGGCCCCTCGTAGCGGTTGTGGTCGTTCTGGTGGTGCGGCTCGAGGTACGAAAGGAACAGGAACCACGGCCGGCGGCGGTCCCGGGTCCTCAGATAGTCGAGGACGAAGTCGGTCTGGCAGTCGACCCGGTACCCATCGAACTCTATCTTTTCCATATCCGCATTAAACAGGTGGCCACCGTCGCCGTGGCTCGTAAACTCCAGGACGTCGGAGGCGAGCCAGAAGTCGTTGTATCCGCCTCGCCGCTCGGGCGGGACGGGTTTCGTGCGGTAGTTCGCCTTCTCGCCCGTCGAGGCGAGATGCCACTTGCCGATGTAGCCGACCTCGTAGCCCGCGTCCGACAGCCGGTGGGCGAGGGTCGTCGCGTCGAGCGGCAGGGCGATATCGTTACGGAAGCAGCCCGTCTCGGTCGCGTAGAGGCCGGTCTGGAGGCACGACCGGGCGGGTCCGCATACCGGCTGGCACGTGAAGGCGTGCTCGAAACGGACGCCGTCGCGGGCCATCCGGTCGAGGTTCGGCGTCACGTCGAGCCGGGCCGCCGCCGGTGCGTAGCAGCCGCACGTGTCCCACCGCTGCTGGTCGGTGAAGAAGAACAGGATGTTCGGTTGAGTCCGAGACATGGCTATTCAATCCCTCCTTGGGGCACGGCACGCGGCCCCCAAGCGAGCCGCCGAAACGCCCCCCGTAGGGAGGCACCCTACTCGGCACTGGCGTGCCAGCCGTACACGTTCGCGGCCACTTCCCGCGTCGCCGCCACCAGCTCGGCGTGGGGCAGGTCGGCGACGTCGACGAGGCCGATCGTCTGGTCCTCGCCGTCGCCGGGCCGCCCGGTCAGCGGCTGATCGGCCCACTGGTACCAGTGGCAGCCCACACCGTAAGGTCGGCGGGCGATCTCCCGCACGTACTGGACGTGGTATTTCTGGCGCTCGCGTTCGGTGAACGCCGGGTAGAGCGGCTCGAGCTGCCTCGGACCCCTCAGGGCCAGGTGGTGCTCGCCGATAAGGATCGGTCGGCCGCACGCGGCGTGCCAGCCGTCGAACCGCCCCCGGTCGGGGTAGAGGGAGTAGCAGTTGACGCTGACGACGTCGGCGTGACGGGCCGCCCGGACGATCGCCTCGCCCGGCGGGTTCTGGACGAAGCGGCAGCCGAGGTAAAGGTGGTTCGGGTCGTGGGCCTTGAGCCGCTCGGCGATCGTGCGGAAGTAGACCTCCGCATAGCGGCCGACGAACGATCTCACGAGATCCCGGGCCCGGCCGGATTCGGGCACGTCCTCGGTTGTCAGGTGCCGCAAGTCGGGCCAATCCTGGACCGGCCGCGACCAAGGCCCCGGGACCTCCTCGATTCGCGGATGTCGTTCGCGGACGAAGCTCTCCCATGCCCGCTTGAGCGGCCCCTCGGCCGGGGCGTCCATGAGGGCCGTCCCGCGCCACGGCAGCTCGTTGTCGACGAAGTAGCCGAGCAGCAACGGATCGTCGCGGTGGGGCCCGGCCGAGGCGGCCAACTCGCCGCCCAGCCACTCCCGCCACGCCGGGTCGAAAACGTCCGGGAACCGTCCCGTCGCCATCGGGGCCCCTTCGCCGGTCGACCGGATGAAGCGGACGTGCGGCACACGCGGCTGGTCGAGCATCAGGTCCTCCGACCAGCAGCCGACGGTGTTGAGGCCCCAGGCCCGGAGCCGCTCGAGGACCCGCTCCCGCCAGGCCTCTTTCGACCCGTACTTCCTCAGGACATTCAGGCAGTAGAACGAGAGGCCCCGCTCGCCGTAGGCATCCGCCAACGGCCCGGCCGGGTCAGGCAGCTCCTCGTAGAGAAACTCGCGGCCCGCGACGGGCGTCCCGCCGTGCGTCGTGCGGATGCCCGTGACGCCGACCGACCAGAACGGCCGACCCGTCGGATCGACGAGCCACCATCGGCCGTCGTCGTCTCGGTCGACGCGGAAGAAGCCGCCGGCCTCGAACGAGGGCCCGCCCGTCCATCCGCCGAACTCGTTCCATCGGCCGGGCGGGGCGGCCGCGGCGAGGGACGAGGTCGCCTCGTCGGCGGCGGCCCGCGAGAGGTCCCCTTCCGACGCCACCTTGCCCGGCCAGGAGGCGTGGATCCGCTGGCCGAAGCGATCGACGACCGGCTGCGGCGCCTTCCTTTCCGGCGCGGCCTCCAGCACGAGGTCCCCGAGGAGCACCTGCCGCGTCGTGTCGCCGCCCACCCACCAGGCCGAGATGCGGACCGCCGCAGGCTCGTAGAGCGGGCGCACGCCGGCCGCCAGCGGCAGGTCCGAAAGGTCCAGCTCGATCTCGGCCGTCTCGCCGCCCGCGAGGTCGCACTCGTCTCGCAGGCGGCACCGGGCGCCCACGACCGTCAGGCCGACGCGGACGGCCGCGTCCGGGGCCGTAAGCGACAGGCGAAGCCGGCCGTAGGCCTGCCAGTCGTCGGGCAGCTCCAGGGCCGATGGGGATGCCTCGATCCGCCCCGCCGACGACGCGAACGCGACGTCGAGGTGGTCTCCCTCCCAGGTGCACGTGGCGCCGTCGAGGTCGACGTCGGCCCGGCGCACGAGTCCCCCGCCGCCGGCCTGGAACGCCTCCCACCGGTCGCGGTCCTTCCGACGGGCCGGGTCGGCGAAGTTCTCAAGGACCGCGCGTACGTCGTCCATCCGAATCGCCTTCCGTCCCCCGACGGGACCCAGGAAGCGCGACCGCCGTGAAGTCGGCCGGGCCGCGAGCCGGGCATTCTGCCAAGGCGCACGGCGGGCGTACAGGCAAAAACGCCGAGAGTGGCGGTGGGGGGCGGCAGGTGGTTACTGCATCCGAGCCGAAATACTCCTGCCTACCCTCTCCGCCGGCGACAAAGGAGGGCCAGCGACCCGAGGCCCATCAGGGTCAGCGTCGCCGGCTCGGGGAGGACCTTCCAGTACTGCCAGGGCTTGCTCAGGTCGTCGCTGAAGCTGTTGAAGAAACCGGTGGACATCCCGTCGGTCGGCCCGCCGCTGACCCAGGCCTCCAGGAATTGGGTGTCACCCTTGGGGGTGAGCTTGTAGTAGCCTCCCCCCAGAGGCTCGAGCGTCCAGAGCTGGTTGTCGGCCTCGGTGTAGGTCTCGACGGTGCAAACGTCGCCTCCGACGTCGGTCGCCGTCAGGGCATACCCGCTGCCGAAGTTGATCAGCGACCAGAAAGTCTCGACAGGGGCCAGCTCCCACTGGTACAGGTCGGGGTCGGCGGCCGAGTTCGTTGCGACGGTGTCGACGCCTGCGGTGATGTCGACCGGGGCGAGCATGAGGTCCTCGTCCCAGGCCGAACGGACCGTGTAGGTGCCCATGGTGACGGTGCCCTCGGCCGGGGCGGCCCCAGCCAGCACCACGGCCATCAACATAACGGCCAGAACGACGATCGCTCGTGTCAGCTTCATAGGACTCCTCGCTGAAGAAAGAAGGACGGCACTCACCCACCCCCAATGGCCGCTCCGGCAGACCCGGCACGCCTCGCTCGGTGTAAGCGCCGGCGAGACGCGGCCACGCCGCACGGACCATCCCGTGGTCCGTACGCGCATGGCCTCTGCCGCGGTTGGGGCCCTGCCCGTCCGTACGCAGGCGCCCGCAGCGGGCCACTGAAGGGCGCGTGACAGCCGTCCTCCCACGCATAGTGTACGGATGAACCGGCGGCAGTCAAACGACTTGGGGCCAAAGGGGAAAAAACCGGTCCGCCGGGACAGAAACCACGACAAAGGTGCGTCCGATAACGCCGGGGACGCCTGCAACCGGCCAGGGAGGCGCCGCCGAACCTCGGTCCGGACACCGGTCACAGCAGGTCGGCGATCAACGCGTCGGTCAGCTCCGTCCGGAAGCTCTGGCAGTACTCGTAGGCGCTGGACCCGACGTGCGGCTCGGCCCCCTGGGCCACGTTGGCCGAGACGAGCGATTCGGGGCCCTCGCTGACGACGCCCGCTTCGCTGAAGTAGTTGCAGTTGTTGCCCGTCAGGACGTTCTTGCGGCTTGAGGCGTTCTCCCGGATGCCGGCCGCCAGGCGCGTGCCCTGGGGCCAGTTGAAGACCGTGTTGCCCGTCACGTTGTAGCCGTGGACGCCCTCGAGGCGGATGCCGTCGCACGGGACGACCCGGTCGGCGACGTGGGCCATCCGGACCGTCTGGTCGATCGCGCCCGGGTTGTAACTGCCGGAGTCGATGACCTCGTTGCCGCAGATCGTGCCCCAGCGGCAGTCGCGGACCCGGATACCGTGGCTCGTGTGCCAGCAGAAGATGTTGCTCGACACGTTCAGCTCGTGCGATGCTTCGGCCACCAGGGCGCTGCCCGTGATCTGGAAGCTGCGGCAGCCCGAGACGAGGACGCTGTTCGAGTCGTCGTGGACCAGGTAGGCGGTGTCCTTCGACTGGTAGACGGTGCAGCCGAGGACGTTGACGACGATGGCCCGGTCGCACTCGATGCCGACGCCCCCGCCGTAAACGGTACAGCCCCGAATCGTGTTGGGGATGTAGTCGCCGGCCCGTCCCTTGCGAAGGTCGTGGAGGTGGATGCCCGCCCCGGCATTGCCCGCCAGGCGGCAGCCGCTGACCTCGCAGAGGAATGAGCCCTCGCGGACGACGATGCCGTCGCCGGCGAAGCCCGCGCAGAGGACGCGCTCGACCTTTGAGTCGCCGCAGTCGTGGAGGACGACGCCGGCCCGCCCGTCGGGGCAATCACCGGGCATGACGGCGAGGTCGGCAACGGTGACGAAATTCGCGCTCTCGGCGAGGATGCCGACGCGGTCTGAATTGCGGGCCGACAGGCACAAGCGCGTCGCGCGGCCCTGGCCGGCGAGGTGGACGCCCGTCGCCAGGCGGATCGACGCATCGAGCAGGAACGTGCCCGCCTCAAGTGTGATGCGCCCGCCGCCCGGCGTCGACGCGTCGGCCGCCGCCTGGATGACCTCCGAGGCGGACGAGCCTTCGGCGACGGCATCGCGCGTGATGCGCCTCACCGCACGGTACGTGTCGCCCTCGCGATAGACGAGAATGCTCTCGGACGCACGTGCCATGGCAGCGTCTCCCGGCTGAGCGGTCGACCGGGCCGGCCTGCCCCGCGCGGTCCGGGCGGCGTCGCCGTTCGGCCTACCCCCGCCTGCGGCGAGCGGCGAGTGCCGCGGCCCCGGTGCCCGCGTTTTGATAGGAAAGGCCCATGGCGTCCCTCATACCGGCAACGCTCGGCCCTCGCAAGGGCGAACAGCCCGGGGTGTTGTCACGCCGGACGAATTCGCCCCCGGTGAAGACACCGGGTGCTGCGACGCGGACCGACGCCTGACGGGTTAAAGGAGTGGGGAGTCGTCGCTGGGCATGAACGGCGCGGCCCGCGAGCGCGCCGGCGGAGAAAGGTCGGCGATGGCGCCAAGGACCAAGCAGGCGTGGATTCGCATCCCGCTGCGGGTGCTGCTCGTGGCGATTGCGGTCACCGTCCTTTGGTTCGTCGTCAATCGGCTGCTGTGCGGCCTCTGGGCCGTTCGCGTGCACGCGACGGGGGCCGACGAGGCCGGCGAATCCGGGCGGGAGTTCGACGGGCGCCTACGCATTGCGACCTACAACATTGCCCGGGGCGGCGGTGCCGGCGGCGTCGACTGGGGGCCCGACCGCGAGGCCCTGGTCGCCCGCCTCCGGGCCATCGGCGAGATGCTCCGCGACCAGCGAGTCGACGTCGCGGTCCTGAACGAGGTCGACCTCGACGTGGTCACGAGCAGCTACGTGAACCAGGCCCGGACGATCGCCCGCGCGACCGGATTCCCGTACTGCGTGGAGCAGTGCAACTACGACCTGGCCGCCCCGCTGGTGCGTGTCCGCATCGGCAACGCCCTCCTGAGCGGCTATCCCGTGCGAGAGGCCCGGCTCCTGGCGTTCCCGCCGCATGACCGGTGGGAGACGCTTCTGGCCGGCCACAAGAACGCCGTGGTGGCCGAGATCGAGCTCTCACCCGGCCGCCGGTTCCACCTTCTGGGCACGCACCTGGAGCATCGGTCGGAGACGACGCGGGTCCGTCAGGCCCGGCGGATCGAGGCGTTCCGCCGAGCGTCCGACCTGCCGCTGGTCGTCGCGGGCGACCTCAACTCGACGCCACCGGGCTTTCCGACGAGCCAGACGAGCCGCGCCGGCGAGAACGCCATGTCGATTCTGCTCGGTTCGGCCGACTTCCGGACGCGGCCCATGGCGTCGCCGACGGCCAGCGACTTCACGTTCCCGGCGGAGGAGCCGGTGAAGGTGATCGACTGGGTCCTGGTGCCCCGCGATTGGCGGATCGTCTCGAAGCAGGTCGTGGCGTCCGACCTGTCAGACCACCTGCCGGTGGTCGTGGAGGTCGAGCTCCCCACGCCCTGACAGCACCCGCGGCTGAGAGGTGTCGTCAATCCGCCCCGGCGGCTACCTCGCGGACGGTCCACGTCCCGTCCACCCACAGGCCAAGGACTTCGCAGGCGGGGAAACGTCCCCCCAGGAACGCTGCCGCCCGGCGGACCTGCCCGAGGTGCGTCTCGTCGTCCACCGGGTTGCCGGCACACTCGGCGTGGCCGACGACCGCAATCTGCGACGACCCGTGCTTCTCGGTGGAGATGTGGACCTTCTCCTGGGCTGAGACCGTCTCGGGCGCATCGGGCGCGTCGGCCAGAAACCTCACGATGCCCGCCTCCGTGATGGTGTCGACGCAGTCGACGCCGAACCGGCGGACCAGGTAATCGCCGACGGGCCGCTGCACGCGGCCGTCCATGCAGGTCAGAACGGTGGCAAAGGTCGTGGGCATGATACCGGCTTCCCGAAGTCTGCGCGGCGTGTCTCCGTACCCGCCGCGCCGATCCTGCCGTTGGCGCCGCGACAATCTGGTCGGGCTGACTGGCAGAACCTCGAACCGCCCGAGACGATTCAGCCGTACCTCGTGGTCTTCCTGCACCCGCCGGAGCCGCACATCATTCGAGCTTCCAGCATGATGGGCGTCCTGAGGCTCTATCAGCAGGCCGCTAAAGAGTGCGGCCGAGGCCAAGAGAACCTCTTGTCATTGAGCGATTGATGGTTCGTTCCGGACTTAATCTGCCTGGGCCGGTCGCCCGACGGGTCTCGCCAGCCGCCCGACGAGGGCTTCATGGCCGCTCAGGCGGTCGGCCCCGCCACCGGCGGTCCCGTCAGACGGACCATCCGCAAGAGGTTGTACGCCGCGGTCGCGGGCCCAGTCGCGGAGCCACGCGACAGACTCGGCCCGCGTCTTCGAGAGCGGCCGGGTCTGCGACGCCTCGTCCAGCAGGTGCCGCATCGTCGGCCGGACCCCCTGGGCGAAGGCCGTGTGGAGGGCCGAGATGACGACCTGCTCGATCTCGGCGCCGCTGAAGCCCGGTGTCGCGTCCGCTTAAGTCGAAGTCCGATCCGTGGACACTGTATTCGCCCCCGGCCCGGCCGTCAAGGCAATCAGCCGACCAGCCCCGCGCCAGTCCCGCCGTCGTCGTCACCCGCAGGCGGTCCACGGCCACTGGCCACACAGACGGGTACGTCCACCCCCGAGGGGCGTTTTTTGCCGCCCTCTGCCCCGCCGGGCGGGTACGGCCGAGCCGGGGAATAACGGCGCCGGCGCGGCCTTCACCAAGCTTCCCGAATTGCCCATTTTGCCCCCCGCACGCCCAGAAACCCTCCTGTGGCGCCCCCCGATGAGTCGGCGCGACGCCTTCTGGCGCCCTCGATTTGACGAGGACCCCGATTCCGTTATGCTTTCATGAGCGCTGGGCAAAAAGCGTTGAGCGACACGCCTTCGCGGGCACCGGCCGCCGAGCCGGCCGCCCCGGATTCGCACGCCTTGCCGCGCTCCCGGACGCACGCCGCCCCGCTACGTGTGCGTCGGCCAAAGAGCCAAGCGGAGCCGAGCGAGGGTTATGTTCAGGTCACCGACCTATCCGAAACACGCGCCGAAGGCGGCCGTGGTCGTGGCTTTCTGGGGCGTTCTCGCTGCGGGGTGCATCGGAGGCCAGCAACGCATCGCCGGCATGCAGTCCCGCCACGGCGTCCGTGTCGACGTTACCCCCGCGGCAAAGCTCCAGAACTTCCTCGGCGGCAGCACGAACCTGGTCCTGCGGAACGTTCAGAGAGAACTGGAGTTGTTCCCCCGCCTGGCGACCGAGGGCCGCCGGATCCACGTCGCCTCGACGGCCGACCTGCTGCGACAGTCAGACCCCGAGCAGGTCGGCGAGGCCCTCTTCGCCGGCGCCGCCACCCAGGACCGCCCCGGTCCCGACCAAGGTGACATCTACGTGCTGAACAAGAACCTCTGGGGGCTCCATGTCGACCTCCTCCAGCCGTCGACACGGATGATTCAGGACCCGCACCTGCGGCACGAACTCATGCACGCCATCGAGGTGGACGCCGTCACCTCCCTGGTCCTGGCCGAGCCCTGGCACAGGACCCTCGATACCGCGCCGAGTATCCTGGACGAGCTGGCGAAGATCGATGCCGTGGCGCTGGCCATGCCCTCCGAGGCCGTCCTCACGCGGCAGCACGAGGCGTACGTCGCGATGTGCGGCCGGTGGCTGGCCGCCCACTTCGGGGACGTGACGGGGGACGGGCGTGTGGACGAGGCCGACCTGGTCGGCCTCCGGTCCCGCCCGGACGCGTTGGACGCCGACGGCAACGGCCGCCTGACGTATCAGGACGCGGCCGCCCGGACCGGCCTCCGTCACACGTTTCTCTCCGGGACGGACCCCCGATCTCAGGCCGAGATGACCGCCGGGCTGGCGGGTTACCGGCCGAGAGGCTTCGCCTCGCCGTACGGCCGAACGGCCCCCTGGGAGGACAAGGCCGAGGTCCTCGATCACGCGGTCCGCCGCGGCATCGTGCCACATCTCTACGCCGCCCCGGGGGCGATCCGCGAGGTCACCGAGGCGTCCGTAGAGCGGGCATGGAGGCGGCTTGCTCGGCGGCGGGCCGACGACCCCGTGCTGGCCCGCAAACTCGAGACGGTGGCCGTGTACCTGGGCAACCTGACCCCGCCCGAGAAGAGGAACCCGCGGTTCGAGCAGGTTTACGGGCCGGTCCTGGTCCCGTTCGAACGGCTCGGGGCCCCGGCCGAGGACGCCCCCCACGTAACGACGACGCGGCGACAAGCGCTGGAGCGGCGGATGGCCGCCCTTAAATATCGTGTGGCCACCGAAGGCAAGAGGGCGTCGGTCACCGTCGTTTCCCGTCGGGAGTAGCCTGCCGCTCGCCGCCACCGCTCCTGCGCTGGCGCTCAATCAGGCTTGCACCGAGGCGTCGCGCCGTTCCGTCCCCCCGTCGGGACCCGCCGATGTGCCCCGGACCGGCAGTGGCCGGCAAGCAGGCACTGCTGCTGCAAAACCGGCAGGCGCAGAGCACACGGCCTGGACCGCAAGCCCTTTCCTCCCGCGGCGGCTAGACTCAAAACAAGCGTATTGCATGGGGCGTAATGCCCGCAGGATCGCGAAATGTGGCGGCGCGGCAAGGCCCCGCTGGGCCTGGCGGGCCGGCCGCCGCGTCGTAGCGTTGTATTTCAATCATGGACGACTCTCTTTCCATCCCAT
>CAZGKW010000050.1:3243-28760 GCA_964526295.1 uncultured Anaerolineales bacterium | reverse complement strand
CCCAGGTGCGGCTCGTGGTGGGCGTCGTCAACCTCGTCGAGAAGGTCGGCGAGCTCGCCCAAGGCGGGCCGCCGATGACGATGACGGGATCGGCACTGGAGCCCATGGGGCGTTCCCGATGGCGGGGCCAGGCACTTCGCGGAGCCATCAATGAGGCCGAAATACGGGCGGACCGAGCGCCAGGAGTCGTCAAGGAAGGCCTCTCGGAGTACTTCATTTTCACAGTCGAGGGCAAGCAGACCGTCCGGAACGGATGGAGCCAGCGGATGGTCTCGTTCAAGGCCGAGGGCGTCCCCTTCGAGGTCCTCTACCGCTACCGGCCGCACCAGTACGGCGACCGGCCGGTCCGGTTCTTCATTCTGGCCAACGACCGGGAGCACGAGTTGGGCGCTTCGCCCCTTCCGGACGGTGTCATCCGCGTCTTCCGCCGGGGCGACCGCGACGGCCTGGCGTACTACACGACGCAATCGACGAAATACATCCCGATACGAGAGAAGATCGAGCTGAACGTCGGGACGGACGCCAGAATCGTCTATGAGCGGAGCGTCCTGGACGTCGAGCGGTCGGGGTTCATCTTCGATCATTCGCCGCCGCGCGTCGTCGGCTGGAACGAGCTTCGCAAGTGGCAGGAAGAGGTCCGCAACTACCGCGCCAAACCGATCACCCTGGAGGTCCGCCACGTCCTGCCTGGGCACGTCGAATTTGCGATGGAGGACTCGCCCACCCTCTTCGACTACCACACCGTCGAGTATACGGTGACGGTGCCGGCACGCCAGACGCGGCGGTGGCTCTCGGAAGGCATGTTCCGCCTGGGGCGGAACAAGCGGCAGGACCGCGTCCTGCTGGCCCAGTGAAAGGTGCAGCCTGACACGGGGAGCTCCCGAGGCCCCGAAGCCTCAACCCGGTGTCGGCGGCTCCGTCGGTCCCTCGCCCTCGGGCTCCCGGCGGACCATCCGCTTCAGGAACCACATCATCCACGGCAGGCCCAGCAGCATCGGGATGATGTGCACGACAATCGACTGGAGCAGGCCGACGCTCGCACGGATCGCCTCGTCCACGCTCGCCGGGAACAGCGTCATGAAGACGTAGTCCCGCGGCCCGATCCCCCCCACGAACCCCGGCAGATGGGCCGCAAACACCGCCACCGACGTGTACGCCACCACGTGGCCGAGGTCCATGACCGTCCCGTAGGCCCGGAACAGGAAGTACGCCACGGCGAGCGGCCGAAGCTGGAAGAAAACCGCGTAGCCCGTGAAGAACAGCTTCTTCGAGAGCCGGAACTCCATGAACGGGGCCAGCATCCCCTCGGCCAGTCGGCCCACCTTCGGGTGGATCGTCCGTGCCGCCCGGATCGCCAGGCCGTGCATCGGCGTGCAGAAGAAGAACAGGACGTACAGGCCGATGGCCGCCACGAACAGGCCCGTCCGCAGCGGCACCGGCAAGGACCGGTCGGCGCCGAGCGGCACGTGCCAGTGCGTCGGCCAGGCGTCGGGCCATGCCCCCGGCAGAATGGCCAGCCCCACCAGCAGCCAGAAGAACGCCCCCAGGATGTTCAGGCCCCGGTCGAAGATCGACGCCCCCGAGGCCCGCCCGAACGGCATCCGTTTGTGCCGCCAGAAGTAGAAAACGTTGAGCAGCTCGCCCGCGCTGAGCGGCACGAGGACCCGAAGCGGCCCCGCCCCGAGGCGGACCTGGAGCGTCTCGACGTACGAGATGTCGACGCCCATCGCCCGAAGCACGCACCAGAGCTTGTGGGCCCCCACGAAGATGTGGAACGCCGCCGACGCCACGATGACCGCCACCAGGATGGTCTTGTCGGCCTGGAGGAACGTCTCGCCGATCTCCCGCGGGGCCACCCCTTTGCGGAACCAGAGGAACGCCAGGACGGCCGCCGACAGGGCGATGCTGGCGGCGAAAGCTGCCGCACGGCCGGCCATCTGTCGGCGGCGGGTTGGCTGGTCGCGTCGCTTCACGTCGTACCCATCGAAAGTCGAGGGGCGGCCCCTTGAAGGAATTCTCCCGGCGGGGCCGATCAGCGTCCAGAGGGGGTCGGCTCGGGCCGCGGTCCCGGCCGGGCATTCCGATAGTGCCGGAGCCGCTCGCGGATCGCCTCGATCAGCCGCTCGCCGCCGCTCGCTTCGGCCAGCCGAAGGGCCTCCTCGGACAGCCGGACGGCCCGATCGAACCGGCCTTCCCGGGCGAGCAGCGCGGCCAGGTTCATGCGGGCCGGGACGTGCCCCGCGTCCAGCTTGATCGTCCGCTCCCAGTGGGCGGCGGCCTCGCGGGTCCGCCCGAGCGTCGCCAGGCACCCGGCCAGGTTGTTGTGGGCCCGGACGTGGCCGGGGTCGATCTCGACGACGCGCCTCAGGTGGACGAGTGCCTGTTTCGGCCGGCCGACAGCCGCCAGGGCCGTCCCGAGGCCGTACTGGGCCTCCGCCCGCTCGGGGTCGGCCGCCAGAACCTTCTCATATTGCCCGATCGCCTCGGCGTACAGCCCCTCCTCGGCCAGGAGGGCGGCCAGGAGCTGCCGCGCGTCGCTCCGGCGCGGGGCCCCCTCGAGTGCCTTCATCAGGTGCCGGATGGCGGGTCCGCGGCGGCCCAGCTCGGCCAGGGCCGATGCCAGGTCGATCCGGCTCTGGAGGTGGTCCGGCCGCAGGGCCAGGGCCCGCTCGTAGGCCGCGGCGGCCCGCTCCGTCTGCCCCAGCGCCTCAAAGGCGGCAGCCCGGTTGTATCGGACGTCGAAGTCGTCCGGGTCGACGCGGACGGCCCGGTCGAGGGCGTCGGCGGCCTCCCGGTTTCGGCCCTCCCGCGCCAGCGCCACGGCGAGGTTGTTCAGGGCGACGGCGCTGTCGGGGTTGATCTCGGCCGCCCGCGAAAACAGGGCCACCCCGTCGCGCCAGAAGCCGGCCTGGACCGTCGCCGCCCACGCCGCCCCCGCCAGGGCGAGCCCCGCCAGGCCCGCCGCAAATCCCCGCAGGGCCGGCCTCCGCAGCATGCTCAGGGCCGTCCCCGCCGCCAACGCCAGGCCGGCCAGCGGCAGGTACAGCAGCCGGTCCGCCCGGAACACGTGGTGCGGGACGACCTGGAGGCCCGGCACGAGGCCGATCAGGAACCACGCCAGTGCCCACCGCCCCGTCGGGCGCCGCCACAGGACGATCGCCGCCGCCGTCGCCCCCAGGGCGAGGGCGCCGACGATCACCCCCGCAGACAGGAGACCCGCCGGCACCCGCCACGGGTACTGCACCGTCAGCTCTTCCAGGCCGAGAAGCGTCCGGAGCGTCAGGCCGTAGAGGTCCAGCACGACCGCGGGCCGCTCGGCCGGCGAGACCGTGGGGATGGGCGTGCTCGGACCCGACGGCTCGACGAGCTTCAAGACGACCGCCGCCGCCCCGACGATCCACAGCGGCGCGGTGGCGGCCAGGATGCGGGCCGCCTTCGGCCGCCGGGCGGAGAGCAGGTCCATTGCCGTCACGAGTGCCGGGGTGACGGCCCCGACGACGTTCGAGCCGCACGCCACGATGCACGCCAGGACCGCGCCGACGTGACAGGCGACGGCCCGTCCGGTGGCCCGTCCGGCCCGGTCCTCCCGGCGGCGGGCCGACAGGTGCAGGTGAACGCACGCGAGGACCCCGAGCACCATCAGCAACTCCTCCCGTCCGCCGACCCACGCCACCGGCTCGACGACGACCGGGTGCAGGGCAAACAAGCCCGCCCCGAGGGCCCCGGCCGTCACCTGCCACGGCCGGGGAAGCCCGGGCCCCCCGAGCAGCCGAACCGCCAGGCCGAACACCAGCAGCACGTTCCCCGTGTGCAGCAGCAGGTTCGTCAGGTGGAAGCCCGTGGGCCACAGCCCCCAGACGGCATGGTCGATCGCGAACGAGAGCGTTCGGAACGGGTAGTAGCTGGTCACCGACGGCGTAGTGAAGAGGCGCCCCAGATTGGCGAGCGACAGCTCCCGGACGAGCGGGTTCGTGACGAGCTGCTGCTGCTCGTCGTAGCCGACGAACTCGTGGCCGAGGACCCGCCCGTAGACGGCCCAGACGGCGGCGACCAGGCAGACGCCCGCCACGACCGCCGGCCACCGCGGCGCCGGCCGGTCTCGCCCCCCGTTCGCGCTCTGGCCCGAGGCGTTCATGGTGCAGGCGGCTCGTTCCCTTGCTGACGTTCGCGATCGGCGGCCAGCCGCTCCCGGATCCGGGCCGCAAGCTCATCCTGGCCGGCCGCTTCGGCCAAGGTGAGGGCCCTCTCAGCCGCCCTGGCTGCGGCGGCGGGCCAGCCGGCCGATTCATGGGCCAGCGCCAGGGTGAACAGCGACTCCGGGTCGGCGAAGTCGGTCGCCCGGCAGGCCCGCTCGGCCAACGCGACGCCCCGGCCCGGGTCCCGGACCCGCCGCAGGGGCGAGGTCGCCAGGAGGCGGGCCAGGGCGTTCATCGCCCCGACGTGGCCGCGCTCCAGGGCCAGCAACTCCTCGAAGCGCCGGACGGCCTCGACGTGTCGCCCGGCACGGGTCAGGACGACGGCCAGGTTCCACAGGGCGTCGCGTCGCTCCGGTTCGATCCGGAGGGCCTCCTCGTAATGGCCGATGGCGGGCCCGAGCTGTCCCGTGCGGGCGAGCGTGTTGGCCAGGTTGTAATGGACCTCCGCCAACCTGGGGTCGACCTCCGGACCGGTGCGCTCGGCGGCGGCCCGGGCTGCCCGATAGGCGGCGACGGCCTCCTCGTACCGGCCGAGCTTGGCATAGGCCGTCCCGAGGTTGCTGAGGGCCCCCACGTGCCGGGGGTCGATGTCGAGGGCTTTCCTGTAGTGGTCGATGGCCTCCTCCACCAGGCCGAGCTGGAAGAGCACCGTCCCCATGTTGTTGTAGGCCTCGAAGTAGCGGGGCTTGAGGGCCAGGGCCTGACGGTAGTGGTGGATGGCCTCCCGGAGCTTGCCCCGCTCGGCCAGGGCGAAGCCCAGGTTCCGGTGCCCGAGGGCGCTGCGAGGGTTGAGCCGCACGGCCCGGCCGAACAGGGTGACGCTGTCCTTCCAGACGGGCACCTGACGCCAGCTCAGCACGCCAAGCAGGCCCAGGACCGGGACCGCTGCGGCGACGAAGGCGGCCCGCCAGGACGTGCGATTCAGGCGGGCCACCGCCCCGGCAACCAGGACCGCCACCCCCACCACCGGCAGGTAGAGGAACCGGTCGGCCCGATTGACGTGGTGTGGCACGATCTGCGAGCTCGGCGCCAGGGCCAGCAGGAACCATACGAGGCCCAGCACCATCACCCGCCGACGCCTCAGAAGGTAAAGGGCGACCACCGTCCCGACCACCGCCGCCATCCCGATGAGGGCCCACGGCGACAGGACCCCCTCCGGCAGCCGCCACGGGTACCGGATCGTGAGGTCCTGCGGCCAGAGGAGCGTCCGCAGGTTCAGCGGATACAGGTTCAGCACGAGCAGCGGCCGCCCGGCCAGGGGGAGGGCGAGGCGCGTCGCCTGGGCACCCGGGCTGACCGGCTCGGTCAGTTTCAGGACGACCGTGGCCGCCCCAACCAGCCACAGCCCGGCGGCGTCGAGCAGACGGCGGCGCTTCCCGCCAGGCAGCGTCACCGCGTCATATGCCGTCGCCATCAGCGGCACGACCGCCCCGACGGCGTTGCTGCCGCAGGCGAAAGCGCACGCCGCCACCGCCGCCGCGTGCAGGCCCACGATGCGGCCGGTCGTCCCGCCGGGGCCGAGCTGAAGCCGCCGGGCCGAGACGTAGAAGTGCAGGCACCCGAGGGCCCCCAGGACCATCAGGAGCTCCTCCCGGCCGCCCACCCAGGCGACCGGCTCGACGACCACCGGGTGGAGGGCGAACAGGCCCGCCGCCGTCGCGGCCGCAATCGTCAGCCACACGTCCTCGAGCCGCGAACCTGAGTTCGCCCCGCCGGGGTTCGCGGGTATGCTCGAAGGCCGGCGTGGGCTTCGCCCCGGCACTTCGTTTCGCGCCGCGGAAGCGGCGGGCTCGCAAGAAGCGCCCCCGGCGGGCCCGAGGATGGGCCGTCTCCCCGCGATCAGCCGAAGGGCCAGCCACAGCACCAGCACCACGTTGGCCGAGTGCAGCACCACGTTCGTCAGGTGAAAGCCCGTCGGGTCCATCCCCCAGAAGGCGTGGTCGAGGGCGAACGAGAGCAGCCGGAAGGGGTAGTAGCTCGTCTCGCTCCGCGAGGTGAAGATGCGGGCCAGGTTGCCCGGGGCCAGGCCCCTGACCAGCGGGTTCACGACGATCTGGTGCTGCTCATCGTAGTCGAGGAAGTCGTACCCCAGCGTCCGGGCATAGATGAGCCACACCGCTCCGACGAGGACGACCCCGGCCAGGACGGGGCACCACGTCCGCAGGCGGCACGCCGTCTTTCCGGCCGAACTGGCGGGCTTGGTGGTCATCGTGGCGGCCCTTCCGCAGGGGCGGCTTGGGCCCGGTAGCGCCGGAGCCGTTCGCGGATCCGTCCGACGAGATCGGCGTCCCCGCGGGCCTCGGCCAGGCGAAGCGCCTCCTCGGCCGTCCGGACGGCCGCCGGCAGACGGCCCGCCGCGGCGTAGGCCGCGGCCAGCGTGTGCAGCGGCTCGGCGTTGCGGCGGTTCGTCGCCCGGCAGACGGATTCAGCCAGCTCGACCGCCCGGTCCGGGTCGCCGACGGTGGAGTCCTCGGCCGTCGCCAGGATCCAGGCCAGCCGATTCGCCGCCCGAAGGTCGTCCGGCCGCACCCGAAGCACCTCCTCCAGGTGGCGGACGGCCCGCCCCATGCGGCCCAGGCGGAGCAGCAGCGTCGCCAGGTCGTAGCGGCCGGCGGCGTGGTCCGGAGCGATCTCGACGGCCCGCTCGTACTGGCGGACCGCCTCGTCGCCCTGGCCGAGGTCCGCCAGGGCCCGGCCCAGGTTCAGCCGGGCCTCGACGTGCTCGGGATCGACCCGAAGGGCATGGCGATAGTGCTCGACGGCCCGCCCGGGGTGGCCCGTCAGCAGAAGCGTGTTGCCCAAGTTGTTGTGGGCGTCGACGTGGTCCGGATCCAGCGCCAGGGCCTCGCGGAACCGGGCGACGGCCTCGTCGAGCCGCCCCTGTTCGGCCAGCATCGTGGCCAGGTTGTAGCGGGCCAGGGTGTACCACGGGTCGGCCCGGATGGCCGCCCGGTAGTGACCGGCCGCTTCCTCGGTCCGGCCCTGCTTCGCCAGGGCGTTGGCCAGGTTGTTGTGGGCCTTCGGGTAGGCCGGATGGACCCGCAGGGCCTCCCGGTACCGGTTGATCGCCTCCTCGGTCCGGCCGGTGCGGAACAGGGCGACCCCCAGGTTACTCTGGATGGCGTGGTCGGACGGGTCGATCCGCAGGGCTTGCCGGTAGAGCTCCATGGCCCGGTCGTAGTCGCCCCGGTCGGCGACCGCCAGGCCGAGGTTGTTGAGGACGCGGGGGCTTTCCGGGTTCAGCTCGGCGGCCCGCTCGAAGACGGTGAGACGGTCCCGCCAGACGGCCACCTGGGCCACGTCCACGAAGACCCAGCCGGCGAGCGCCGCCGCGGCGACGACGGCCGCCGTCGCCCGGGCCCACCGCCGCCTCAGGGTCCCGATCAGGGCCCCGGCCGCCAGCGACAGGCCGACCAGCGGCAGATAGAGGAACCGGTCGGCCCGGTGAATGTGGTGGGGGATGATCTGGGCGCTCGGCGCCAGGCCTGCCAGGAACAGGACCAGCCCGAACAGGGCCGCTTTCCGTCGCCGGAGCAGCACGAGCGCCGCGATCGTCCCCGCCACCGCCGCCAGGGCCGCCAGTGCGCCCGGCGAGAGGGGACCGCCCGGCTCGACGTCCGGGTGGAGGATGGTCAGGTTCGCCGGCCAGGCGAGCGTCGTGAGGTTCGCCCGGTAGACGTTCAGGACGAGCAGGGCCCGCTCGCCGATCGACAGGGCCTCCGTCTCGCCGCCGGCCGGTGTCGGCCCCGCCTTCTCGGCCGCCTTCAGCAGCAGCGTGACGACGCCGAGGGCCCACAGCGGCGCCGTCGCGACCAGGCTACGGAGCCACCTCCGCCGCGGCAGCCCCAGCAGGTCCCAGCCGGTCACGACGGCCGGCAGGACGGCCGCCATCGCGTTGCTCCAGCAGGCCGCCACGGCCGCCAGGACCGCCCCGACGTGGGCGGCCACGGCCGTGCGGGTAAGGCCTCCCGCCGCCGCTTCGATTCGCCGGGCCGTGAGGTGGAAGTGGAGGCACCCGAGGGCCCCCAGGACCATCAGCAGCTCTTCCCGGCCTGCCACCCAGGCCACCGGCTCGACGGCCACCGGGTGGAAGGCGAACAGGCCCGCCCCGAACGCCGCCGCCAGGACCGGCCAGACCCGGCCCGGCCCCGCGCCGTCGAGTGGCTCGAGCCGCGAACGTGAACTCGCCCCGCTGGCGTTCGCCGATGCGCCCGAGGGCTCGCGGGAGTCTCGGCCCGGCAGGACGTCTTCCGCCGCTTCCTCCTTCGCCCCGAGGGCTGCGGAGGACGGGCCCGCGGCGGGCTCGAAGGGGCGCCGTGGCCGTCCGATCAGCCGCAGGGCCAGCCAGAAGACGAGCAGCACGTTCGCCGTGTGAACGACCACGTTCGTCAGGTGGAACCCCGTCGGGTCGAGCCGCCAGAAAGCATAGTCCACGGCGAACGAGAGGGTCCGGACGGGGTAGTAGCTCGTCACGCACCGGGAGGTGAAGATCCGCACCAGGTTCGACGGGCCGAGGCTGCGGACCAGGGGGTTCTCGATGACCTGGGCCCCGTCGTCGAAGTGGACGAAATCGTGCCCCAGGACGGGCCCGTAGACCGCCCACACCCCCGCCGCCAGGGCGATGCCGGCCGCCACCACGGCCCTCCGCCGCGCCCCGCGCCGCGCGGATGGCCGGCCAGGGCCGCGGTCCGGCATTCTCGGGGCGTCGGTCGTCACGGCGTGCGCTCCCGGTAGCGTTGGAGGCGTCGGCGGATGTCCTCGACGAGGTCCGCATCCCCGTCCCGCCGGGCCAGCTCAAGGGCCTTCTCGGCCGCTGCCGCGGCGTCCTCGAAGCGCCCTGCGGCGGCGTAGGCCACCGCCAGTGTATGCACGGCAGCGGCCCGGGCGAAGCCGGTTCTCCTGCACAAGGCTTCGGCCAGGCCGACCGCACGGGTCGCGTCGCGCACCTCGGGGTCGGGCGCGGTGGCCAGCAGCCACGCCAGCGACCGCACCGCGCCGAGGCGGCCGGGGTCGGCCTCCAGGGCCCGTTCCCAGTGGCGGGCTGCCCCGCGGTCGTCGCCCTGGCGGGCCAGGATCGTCGCCAGGTTGGCATGGGCCCCGGCGTGTCGCGGGTCGATGGCGACCGCCGCCCGGTAGTGCTCGGCCGCCCGGTCGGCCCGGTCGAGGGATGCATAAGCGGTGCCCAGGTTGTTATGGGCTGCGACGTAACGCGGGTCGACGTCCAGGGCGCTCTGGTAGGCTTCAACGGCCTCTTCGGGCCGGCCGAGGCGCAGGAGGACGTTGCCCAGCCCGTAGTGGGCCCTGGCGTGCTTCGGTTCCAGGGCGACGGCCTGAGCGTACTGCTCGCGGGCCCGCTCCAGCTCCCCTTCGGCCGCCAGGGCGTTGGCCAGGTTGTAGTGGGCCTTGGCGAACGCCGGATCGACCGCCAGCGCCTCCCGGTAGTGGCCGATCGCCAGGTCCGGCCGGCCACGGTCGGCCAGGAGCGTCCCCAGATTGTTGTGGGCCTCGACGTGGGTCGGGTTGACGGCCAGGGCCTCCCGATAGGCCTCGATGGCCCCCTCGACATCCCCCTCCCGGGCCAGGGCGACGCCGAGATTGTAGCGGGCCTCGGCGAACCGCGGGTTGATGGCGAGGGCCGCACGGTACTGTTCAACGGCCGCCGCGACCTGTCCGCTCTCCAGGAGGGCGTTGGCCAGGTTGTTGCGGGCGTCGAAGTACCTCGGCTCGGCGGCCACGACGCGGGCCAGGTGGTCGAGGCCCTCCTGCACCCGGCCCCGTGCGGCCAGCGCCGACCCCAGGTTCATGCGGGCGACGGCGCTGTCGGGGTGCAGGCGGACCGCGCGGGCGAAGAGCGTCACTCCGTCCTTCCAGAACGTGAGCTGCCTTGCCCCGAGCAGCCCCCAGATGACCAGGATGAGGACGGCCGCCGCCGCGACGGCCCCGCGGACCGCCTGCCGCCTGAGCCCCGCCAGGGCCGCCCCGGCCGTCACCGCCAGGCCCGCCAGCGGCAGGACCAGCAGCCGGTCCGCCCGGTACAGGTGGTGCGTGACGATCTGGGCGCTCGGCGCCAGGCCCACCAGGAACCACGTCAGGCCGAAGACCACCCCCCGGCGGCGCCGCGCGGCATAGAGGAGGACCGCGGTCCCCGCGATGGCCAGCAGCCCCGCCGCCACACCCCACGCCAGGTATCCCTCGGGGGCATCCCAGGGGTACTGGACGGTCAACTGCCGGGGCCAGAGGAGCGTCCGGAGGTTGGTGGCATAGAGCTTCAGGGCGAAGGCCGGCCGCATCGCCAGGGGGACCTCGATGCGGAGCTGATGCTCGAGCTCGGCCCCCGGCTGGAACCGCTTGACGATGAGCGTGGCGACCGCCACGGCCCACAGGGGGGCCGTCGTGGCCAGCCGCCGCAGCCGGCCCGGCCGGGGCAGCAGCAGGAGGTCCGAAGCCACCACCAGGGCCGGGACCACGGCCCCCACAACGTTGCTCCAGCAAGCCGCCAGGCAAGAGAGGAACGCGGCCGCGTGGCAGGCCACGGCCCTCGCCGTGCGTCGCCGGGCCTCCAGCCGCCGGGCCGAGAGGTGGAAGTGCAGGCACGCCGCCGTCCCGAGGACCATGAGGAGCTCTTCCCGGCCGCCGATCCAGGCGACCGGCTCGACGATCACCGGATGGAGGGCGAAGACGCCCGCCCCCAGCGCCGCCGCGACGACCGGCCAAGCCGTCCCTCGCCCCGCGCCGTCGAACGGCGCGAGCCGCGAACGCGGGCCCGCCCCGTTGGGGTTCGCCGGTATCCTCGAAGGCTGGCGAGTGTTTCGACCCGGCCCCTCGTCTCCCGCCGCTTCCTCCTTCGCCCCGAGGGCTACGGAGGACAGGCCCGCCGCGGGCTCGAACAGGTGCGATCTCCTCCCCACCAGCCGAAGGACCAGCCAGAAGAGCAGCCACACGTTCACTGTGTGCAGCAGGACGTTCGTCAGGTGGTACCCCGTGGGGTCGAGGCCCCAGACGGCGTAGTCGACGGCGAACGAGAGGGTCCGGACGGGGTAGTAGCTCGAGATGTTCCGGGTGGTGAAGATCCGCACCAGGTTCGCCGGCGTCAGGGCCCGGATCACGTAGTTCTTGACGATCTGCTGATGGTCGTCGTAGCCCGCGAAGTCGTACCCCGCTGCCCGCCAGTAGACCCCCCACACCCCCCCCGCCAGGGCCAGCCCGGCTAGCCAAGGCAGCAGTGGCCGGACCACCGTCCGCCTCCTCGGCGGCGAGGCACCGTTTTTCGGTTCGGTCGGCATGGCGGAGTCGACTCGTCCTTAGGGCAGGGCCTCTTCGTAGCTCGCCAGCCGGAGGCGAAGCGCCCCGGCCAGCTCAACGTCGCCCTCGGCCTCGGCGATCTCGACGGCACGCCGGGCGGTCGCGACGGCGTCGCCGACCCGGCCGGAGGCGGCCTGGGCGGCGGCCAGGACACCCAGGGCGTCCGCCCGCCCATATCGTACCCTTTCGGCCGCCCGTTCGGCCAGCGCCAGGGCCGTCGCGGGGTCCCGCACCTTCGGGCCGGGGGCGGTTGCAAGAACCCGGGCCAGCTCGCGCATCGCCTCCGGGCTCTCCGGATCGATCTCCAGTGCCCGGCGGGCGTGACGGGCGGCCCGGGCGAACTCCCCTTGCCCCGCCAGCACGATGCCCAGGTTGTAGTGGGCCAGGAAGTAGTCCGGCCGGGCCCGCATCGCCGCCTCGTACCGCGACACCGCCTGCTCCGGCCGGCCGGTCCGCACGAGCAGGTTCGCCAGGTTGAGGTGGGCCTCGGCGTAGTCCGGGTCGATGGCGACGGCCTCTTCGTAGTGGGGCTCGGCCCGGTCGGGTCGGCCCACCTGCTCGTAGGCGTGGGCCAGGTTGAAGTGGCCCTTGGCGTATTGCGGGTCGGCGGCCAGGGCGGCCCGGAAGTGTTCGATCGCCTCGCGAGGCCGGCCCCGCTCCAGGAGGGCGTTGCCCAGGTTGTTCTGGGCCAGCTTGTGGCGGGGGTCGAGCCGCACGGCCGCCTGGTACTGCTCGAAGGCCCCCGCCTCGTCGCCCTGGGCGGCCATCGCCGTGGCCAGGTGGTACCGCATGTCGGCGTTGGCGGGGTTGACCTCGACGACCCGGCCGAAAAGGGCGACGCTGTCGGCCCAGACCGGCACCTGCCGGGCGGCCAGCACTCCCCATACGCCCAGGACGGCGATGGCCGCCAGGCCGCACGCCCACCGGGCCGCGAGTCCCCGCAGCCTCGCGAGCCCGGCGCCGGCGGCCACGGCCAACCCCACGAGCGGCAGATACAGGAACCGGTCG
This sequence comes from uncultured Anaerolineales bacterium, assembly GCA_964526295.1. Classification (GTDB taxonomy): domain Bacteria; phylum Planctomycetota; class Phycisphaerae; order FEN-1346; family FEN-1346; genus CAZGKW01. The sequence continues at coordinate 16,254 of CAZGKW010000050.1, read as the reverse complement.
GCCCGATGGACGTGGTGCGGGACGATCTGGCCGCTCGGCGCCAGGGCCAGCAGGAACCAGACCAAGCCCACCGCCACCAGCCGGTGCCGCCTCAGGAGCACCACGGCGGCGACCGTCCCCGCGGCGACTCCCACGCCCGCCAGGAACCAGGGCGATCCGACCCCCTCCGGCACTTCCCACGGGTACGCAAGGGCCAGCCCCCGCGGCCACAGCAGGGCCCACAGGTTCCTCGCGAACACGCTCGGTACGAACAGGGCCCGCTGCGCGAGCGTCAGGGCCTCCCGCACGAACTCGGCCTTCGGTGACAGCGGGTCGAACGCCTTGATGACGACCGTCGCGACGCCGACCGCCCACAGCGGGGCCGTGCCCAGGGCGATCCGCTTCAACCTCGGCGGGGGCAGCCGCATCGCGTCCCAGGCCGTCACCAGGGCCGGGATGACCGCCCCGACGACGTTCGATCCGCACGCGACGATGCACGCGGCGGTCGCCCCGGCGTGGCAGGCGACGGCCCCGCCCGTCACGCCGCCCTGGCGGGTCTCGATCCGCCGGGCCGAGAGGTGCAGGTGCAGGCAGGCCAGCGCCGCGAGGACCATCAGGAGCTCCTCGCGGGCCCCGATCCAGGCCACCGGCTCGACGACCACCGGGTGCAGGGCGAACAGGCCGGCCCCGAGGGCCGCCGACGCCACCGCCCAGGTCCCTCCCGCTGCGGCTCGGCCCGGTCTCTGCAAACGCCGGATCAGCCAGAAAAGCAGCACTACGTTGGCCGTGTGCAGCACGAGGTTCGTCAGGTGGAAGCCCGTCGGGTCGAGGCCCCACGCGGCGTAGTCCAGGGCGAAGGAGAGCGTCCGGAACGGGTAGTAGCTCGTCAGGGACCTGGAGGTGAACATCGGCCCCAGTCCTTCGAAGGAGAGGTCCCGCACGAGGGGGTTCTCGACGAGCTGCTCCTGCTCGTCGTAGCGGGCGAACTCGTGGCCCAGGACCGGCCGGAAGACGAGCCAGACGGCCGCCGCCAGGGCCACCGCCCCCAGGACGTCCGTCCAGCGGGCGGCCCTCTGCCGGGGTGGTCGGGGGGTGAGGTCGGCGTAGCTCACGGAGACGGCCTCTCGTTCGACCGGGTCCGTGCGATATATCGGTCGAGTCGGCCCTCGATCTCGCGTGCCAGACGCTCGTCCCCGGCCCGGCGGGCCAGGCGGAGGGCCTCCCGGGCCGCATCGGCCGCCCGCCCGAAGTCCTCGACGGCGGCGTAGGCCAGGGCCAGGGCGTCCAGGTGCCGCGGGTCGCCCCGGCCGCTCCTGGCGACGAGCGATTCGGCCAGCCGGACGGCCGCCGGGCCGTCGCGAACCTCCGGGTCGTCACATGCGGCGAGGAGCCTGACCAGGGCCTCCGTCACGCTCGGGTCGTCCGGGCGGAGGCGCAGGAAGGCCCGGTAGGCACGGACGGCCTCCGCGAACCGGCCCTGACGCGTCACCAGGACGGCGAGGCTGCGGTGGGCGTTCGCGTAGGCCGGGTCGATGGCGATGGCCCGGCGGAGGTGGCCCTCGGCGGCGTCGTAGTCGTCCAGGGCCATCAGGGCGCTTGCGAGGTTCGTGCGGGCCTGGACGTGGAGCGGATCGGCGGCGAGGGCCTGCCGGTAGTGGGGCAGGGCCGCCTCGTGCCGGCCCGTCCGGGCGAAGACGTTGGCCAGGCTGTTGTGGGCCTCGGCGTGGCCTGAGCTCAGCCGGAGGGCTTCGCGGAATTGCGTGACGGCCTCCTCGGTGCGGCCCTGCATGGTGAGGGCCCGGCCGAGGTTGTAGTGGGTGTCGGCCCGGCGGGGCTCCTGGGCCAGGGACAGGCGGAGGTGCTCCTCGGCCAGGTCGGGTCGTCCCTGGCTTGCCCTAAGGACGGCCAGGTTGTTGTGGGCGGTGACGCTCGTCGGATTCAGTTCCAGGCAATGGCCGAACAGCGCTTCGGTGTCGCGCCAGACGGGCACCTGCCCGACGCTTCTCCAACCCCAGCCGGCGAGCACAAAGACGGCCAAACCGGCGGCAAACAGGCGGGCCGGCTCCCTCGAAAGCCGCGCCAGGCCCGCCGCCGCTCCGATCGACAGCCCGGCCAGCGGCAGGTACAGGAACCGGTCCGCCCGGTCGACGTGATGGGGCAGGACCTGAAGCGTCGGCGCCAGGGCCAGCAGGAACCACCCCAGCCCGAGAAAGGCCGCCCGCCGCCGCCTCAGCACCCACAGCACGGCCGCCAGCCCGAGGGCCGACGCCAGTCCGAGCAGAACGCGGGGCTCCAGGAGCCCTGCCGGGACTCGCCCGGGATAGTCGACCGTCAGCCGGGCCGGCCAGATCAGGGCCCACAGGTTCGCCCACAGGAGGCTGAGGACGAACATGGCCCGGTCGAGGGCCGGCAGCGCCTCACCGGCCCCTCCCGGCGACGCGGGACCCTCGATGACCTTGATGAGGACGGCCGCCGTACAGACGGCCCACAGCGGCGCCACGGTCGCCAGGATGCGCTTCGCCCTGGGCCCCGGCAGGGTCAGCACGTCCCACAGCGTCACGATGGGGGCGATGACGGCGCCGACGACGTTCGATCCGCACGCGACGATGCAGGCCAGGACGGCCCCGCCGTGCAAAGCGACGGCCCGGCCGCCCGTCCTTCGGGTGCGGGTCTCCGCCGCCCGGGCCGAGAGGTGCAAGTGCATGCACGCGACGGCCCCGAGCACCAGCAAAAGCTCCTCGCGGGCCCCGATCCAGGCCACCGGCTCGACGACCACCGGGTGCAGGGCGAACAGGCCGGCCCCGAGGGCCGCCGACGCCACCGCCCAGGTCTCCGCCGAACCGGCCGCCCGCCGCACCAGACGCAGCGCCAGCCAGAAAAGCAGCACCACGTTGGCCGTGTGCAGCACGAGGTTCGTCAGGTGGAACCCCGTCGGGTCCATGCCCCAGACGGCGTGGTCGACGGCGTAGGAGGCGAGCCGGACGGGGTAGTAGCTGTAGATGCCGCGGCTCGTGAAGACGCGCCAGAAGTTGCGCAGCGAGGTGCTCCGGGCCAGCGGATTCTCCAGGATCTGCTGCCGCTCGTCATAGTTGGTGAACTCGTAGCCCAGGACCGGCCGGAAGACGAGCCAGACGGCCGCCGCCAGGGCCAGCGCCGCCAGGGGTGCGGCCCAGCGGGGGGCCGGCCGGGCCTTGCGGACCTCCACCTTGTCGGTCGGTTCGGTCACGGTCGGGGGGCGTCCTGGTTCTGGAGCTGTCTGTGGTATCGGTTCAGCCGGCGTCGGAGCCGCCTGGCCCGGGCCTCCTCGCCCGCCGCCTCGGCCACTTCGAGGGCCTCTTCGGCGGCGGCAATCGCCTCGGGGACCCGTCCGTCGGCGGCGTAGGCGGTGGCCAGACTGCCGAGGGCCATGGCGCTGGTGCGGTTCGTCCTTTCACACGCCCGCTCGGCAAGTTGCACGGCCCGCTCCGGGTCGCGGACCTCGGGGTCGTCGCTGGTGGCGAGGACCCGGGCCAGGGCCGCCAGGGCCTTTGCGCTGTCGGGATCGTCGGCCAGGAGCCGTTCGAGCTGCCCCACGGCTCCGGCGTGGTCTCCGGTCCGGGCCAGGGCCAGGGCCAGGTTGGTGCGGGCGGCTACGTAGTCGGGCTGGAGCTTGAGCGCGCGGCGGTAGAGGCGGACGGCGCCGCGGAAGTGCCCTCGCTTGACCCGGAGGTTGGCCCAGTTGTACAGGGCCGGTGCGTGCCGCGGATCGGCTTCCAGGGCCTGCCGGTAGTGCTTCGCGGCCTCCCGGGGCCGGCCGAGCTGCTCGATCAGGAGGCCGGCGTTGTTATGGGCATCGACGAGCGTATCGTCAATGGCCAGGGCCCGCAGGCAGTGCCGGAGGGCCTCGCGGGGCTGCCCCTGCCGCGCAAGCGCCAGGCCGAGGTTGTAGTGGGCGTCGGCGTGGTCTACGTCCCGCCGGACGGCTTCCCGCAGGACGGCCGTCGCCTCGTCGAGTTCGCCGCGGAGCAGGAGGGCCCCCCCGAGATCGTTCAGGGCCTGGGGGCTGTCGGGCCGAAGCGCTGCCGACCGGCGCAGGTGGACCGTGCCCTGCTTGACGTCTCCCCGCTTGACCAGGGCCAGGCCGAGATTTCGATGGACGAGGTAGCTCTCCGGGTTGAGCTTCAGCGTGTGGGCGAACAGGGACACGCTGTCCTGCCAGACCGGAAGCCGCCGGGCGGCGACGGTTCCCCACAGGCCCAGCGCCAGGACGGAGGCGACCAGGGCGCCGGCCCGGGCGGCCCGTCGGCGGAACCGGACCAGGGCCGCCCCGGCGGCGATCGCCAGGCCCGCCAGGGGTAGATACATCAGGCGATCCGCCCGGTAGATGTGGTGGAGCACGATCTGAGAGGCCGGGGCCAGGCCCAGAAGGAACCATCCCAGGCCGAAAACGATGCGCCGCCGGCGCCGCAAAAGGAACAGCCCGGCCGCCGCCGCCAGCGCCGCCGCACCCCCGGCGAGCACGCTCGGCTCCAGCAGGCTCTGGGGCAAATACCACGGGTAGAGCGCCGCGAACTCCGCCGGCCACACCAGGGCCCGCAGGTTCGCTCCGAACACGTCCAGGGCCACCGCCGGCCGCAGCGACAGCGGGACCGTCGCCTCCAGGGCCTCCCCGCCGGGGGGCTGAGGGCCGAGCAGCTTGACGCCCACGGTGGCGGCGCCGATGAACCACAGTGGGAGGGTGGCCGGCAGGATCCGCTTCAGCTTCGGCCCGGTCAGGCTGAGCACGTCCCACAGCGTCACCAGGGCGGGGATGACCGCCCCGACGACGTTGCTCCCGCACCCCGCCAGACACCCCGCCACGGCGCCGAGGTGGCAGGCCACCGCCCGGGCGTTGGGTCGGCCGAACCGGTCTTCGGCCCGTCGGGCCGACAGGTGGAAGTGGAAACAGACCATCGTGCCCACGACCATGAGGAGCTCTTCCCGACCGGCGATCCAGGCCACCGGCTCGACGACCACCGGGTGCAGGGCGAACAGGCCGGCCCCGAGGGCCGCCGACGCCACCGCCCAGGTCTCCGCCGAACCGGCCGCCCGCCGCACCAGACGCAGCGCCAGCCAGAAAAGCAGCACCACGTTGGCCGTGTGCAGCACGAGGTTCGTCAGGTGGAACCCCGTCGGGTCCATGCCCCAGACGGCGTGGTCGACGGCGTAGGAGGCGAGCCGGACGGGGTAGTAGCTGTAGATGCCGCGGCTCGTGAAGACGCGCCAGAAGTTGCGCAGCGAGGTGCTCCGGGCCAGCGGATTCTCCAGGATCTGCTGCCGCTCGTCATAGTTGGTGAACTCGTAGCCCAGGACCGGCCGGAAGACGAGCCAGACGGCCGCCGCCAGGGCCAGCGCCGCCAGGGGTGCGGCCCAGCGGGGGGCCGGCCGGGCCTTGCGGACCTCCACCTTGTCGGTCGGTTCGGTCACGGTCGGGGGGCGTCCTGGTTCTGGAGCTGTCTGTGGTATCGGTTCAGCCGGCGTCGGAGCCGCCTGGCCCGGGCCTCCTCGCCCGCCGCCTCGGCCACTTCGAGGGCCTCTTCGGCGGCGGCAATCGCCTCGGGGACCCGTCCGTCGGCGGCGTAGGCGGTGGCCAGACTGCCGAGGGCCATGGCGCTGGTGCGGTTCGTCCTTTCACACGCCCGCTCGGCAAGTTGCACGGCCCGCTCCGGGTCGCGGACCTCGGGGTCGTCGCTGGTGGCGAGGACCCGGGCCAGGGCCGCCAGGGCCTTTGCGCTGTCGGGATCGTCGGCCAGGAGCCGTTCGAGCTGCCCCACGGCTCCGGCGTGGTCTCCGGTCCGGGCCAGGGCCAGGGCCAGGTTGTACCGCACCTTCCCGGCGTCGGGAGCGGTCTCCAGAATCGCACGGTAGTGGGCGAGGGCCTCGTCCGACCGGCCCTTCCTGACCAGGGCGTTGGCCAGGTTATACCGGATGCCGGCGTGCAGGGGTTCTACCTCCAGGGCCCGGCGGTACTGGTCAATGGCGGCGTCGGTGCGGCCCAGGCCGGCCAGGGATGCGCCGAGGTTGCCGCGGGCCTCGGCGTGTTCCGGCCGCACGCGCAGGTACGCCTTGTAGTGGCCCACGGCTTCACCGTGGCGGGCCCGCGCCGCCAGGGCGCCGGCGTAGTTGTAGTGGGCCAGTCCGCTCTCGGGGTTGAGGCGGACGGCCCGCTCGAACAGGGCGAGGCTGTCCCGCCAGACGGGGACCTGCCCGACCGCCAGGACGCCCCAGAGGGCCAGCAAGGCACCCGTCAGGCACGCCGCCACCGTGCGGGTCGACGTGTGCCGGACGTGGGCCAGGGCGGCCCCCGCGGCCACCATCAGGCCCGCCAGCGGCAGGTACATCAGCCGGTCGGCCCGGTAGATGTGATGAAGCACCAGTTGGGAGACCGGCGCGAGGGCCAGAACGAACCAGCCCAGGCCGAACAGCACGACCTTGTGCCTTCGGACCAGGACCATGGCCGCCGCCAGGGCCAGCACCCCCCCGAGCCCCAGGAGCACGCCGGGCTCCAGGGACCCCTCCGGCACCTCCCAGCGGTACTGCACCGTCAGGTCCGCGGGCCGAAGGAGCGTCAGGACGTTGCGGCCGAACAGGTGGAGCACCAGGCCCGGCCTCCGCGCCAGGGGGATGGCCGCGGGCAGGGCCTGGGCGGCGGGCGGCACGGGCCCCAGGGCCTTGATCGCCACGGCGGCGATCCCCACGGCCCACAGCGGGGCCCACGCCAGGGCGGCCCGGCGAAGCGGCGGCCGGCCGGGCGCCGCCACGTCCCAGACGGTCACCAGGGCCGGGACGACCGCGCCGACGACGTTCGATCCGCAGGCGACGATGCAGGCCGCCACGGCGCCCAGGTGACAGGCGACGGCCCCGGGCGTCGCTCGTCCCGCCTCGGCCTCCCGGCGTCGGGCCGAGAGGTGGAGGTGCAGGCACCCCAGGGCCCCGAAGACCATCAGCAGCTCCTCGCGTCCGGCGATCCAGGCCACCGGCTCGACGGCCACCGGATGGAGGGCGAAGCCGGCCGCCCCGAGCGCCGCCGCCATGATCGGCCAGGCCGTGCCTCGTGCCGGGCCAGCGAAGGGCTCGAGCCGCGAACGTGAGTTGGCGCCGCCGGGGTTCGCGCCCGCGGCCGAGGGTTCGCGTGAGCCTCGGTGCGGCGGGACGTCTCCCGCCGCTTCCTCCTTCGCCCCGAGGGCTACGGAGGACAGGCCAGCGGCGGGCTCGGCAACCCTCGGCCGCCACCGGACCAGCCTCAAGATCAGCCCGGCGAGCAGCAGGACGTTGGCCGTGTGCAGCAGGAGGTTGGTCAGGTGGAAGCCCGTCGGGTCCATGCCCCAGACGGCGTGGTCGACGGCGTAGGAGAGGAGCCGGACGGGGTAGTAGCTGTGGCTGCTGCGGGAGGTGAAGATGCGGCCCAGGTTCTCGGGCGAGAGGCCCCGGACGAGGGGGTTGCGGACGACCTGTTGCTGCTCGTCGTAGTTGGTGAAGCCGTAGCCGAGGACGGGCCGGTAGACGGTCCAGACGGCGGCCGTGAGGGCGGCGGCTGCCAGAAGCAGGGCCCACCGGTGGCGCCGTCTGGGGACGGAGCGCGAGGTTCCCGGCATCGACTTCATACAACGGGTCTCATCGGGGAAATGGTTGCGGGGTCTTGAAGCCGATGGTCCCGCCGGGGCACCGCCCGCCGCGCCCGGCCCATTCGGACGCAAGGCCCGCCGTCAGAATACCGATGGAATTATACGGCTGTTCTTTCGGGCTTCCAGAGGGTATTATTAGACACGGACGGGCGGTTCGTGAGGGGGAACGGCCTGCCCGGTGTCCCTTCCGTAGGACTCACGGAGTATGCTATGAAGCTAGCCCTGGTCTTCAACCCGTTCTCCTACAAGCTGCACGAGGAGAACCTGCGGATCGTCCAGCGCTATTTCGGCCTGTTCCCGCCGCTGTCGATGGGGTGGGTGGCGGCCATCGCCGAGCGGGCCGGCCACGACGTCAAGCTGATCGACGCCCGGACGCTTCGCCTGACGCCCGAGGAGGTCGCTCGCTACCTGAAACCGTGGAAGCCCGACGTCATCGGCTCGATGATGACGACCTACATGTTCCGCGAGACGCTCGGGTGGCTGGAGTATCTCCGCAAGGAGCTGGACAATCCGAAGGTCCTGGTCGGCGGGTACAACCTGCGGGTCTATCCGACCGAGTCGGTGACGCCCGAGGCGATCGACTTCGGCTGCTTCAACTCCGCTTACCACACCGTGCCGCGCCTCCTGGAGGAGCTCGAGGGCGGCCGGAACTTCGACGACGTGCCGGGCCTCGTCTACAAGCGGAACGGCGAGATCGTCCAGACGCCGTACGGCCCGGAGCCCGACTTCGACGACTACCCGAACCCGGCCCGCCATCTCTTGCCGAACGAGCTGTACGCCGAGTTCCCCACCGAGCGGAAGAACTTCACCGTCATGGTCACCAGCAAGGGGTGCCCCATGGGGTGCACCTTCTGCGAGGCGGGCCGCACGCCCTACAACCCCCGCTCGGTCGAGACGGTCCTCAACGAGATCCAGGAGTGCTACGACGAGTACGGCATCCGGGAGATCGACGTCTTCGACTACGAGTTCTGCATCGACCGGAAGCGGACGATGGGCATCTCGAAGGGCATCCAGGAGCGGGGGCTCGACATTTTGTGGGCCTGCCGGTCGCGAATCGACACGGTCGACGACGAGCTCCTGCGCGAGATGGCCGCCGCCGGGTGCGGGCGGATCTACTACGGCATCGAGTCGGGCAGCCAGGAGACCCTCGACCAGGTCAACAAGGGCATCACCCTGGAACAGATCCGCGAGACGATCCGCCTGACGAAGAAGCACGGCATCCGGGCCCTCGGGTTCTTCCTCATCGGGTGCCCCGGCGAGACGCGCCGCGACATCAAGCGGACCGTCAAGTTCGCCAAGTCGCTCAACCTGGACTACGTCCAGTTCTCGAAGCTGACGGCCAAGCCGCTGACGAACCTGTGGCGCGACCTGGTGAAGGAGAGCGGCTACGACTACTGGCGGGAATACATTCTGGGGAACGTCGAGGAGCAGCCGCTGCCCCGGCCGTGGACGGACCTGACGAACGAGGAGATCGACGAGATCGCCCACAAGGCCTACGTCAGCTACCACTCGCGTCCGATGTTCCTGCTGAAGCACGCCCTGAAGCTGCGGTCCTGGTCGGAGTTCAAGCGGAAGTTCTTCGCCTTCCTGGAGATGGTTTTCCGCCAGGAGCGGGTCTCGACGGCCGATCCGAACTTCAGGTGCTACGGCGAGGACAAGGGCAAGCTCGACTTCTACAAGAAGATCTCGAAGTGGAGCTTCTAGGCCGGCGTCTCGCCGCGGGAGGCGGGGCCCCTCCCGTCGCCCGTCCCGGTGTTGCGGAGGACTAGCTGCGTTGCGCGTCACGGTGGTCTATCGCGGTCGGTACCACGTGCGCGAGGCGCTCGACCTGGAGACCCTCGTGCCGCTCCTTCGCGGCGCGGGACACCAGGTGACGTTCGTCTACCACCCGGACCCGTTCGGCGTGACGGACAACGTGTTCCAGGCGCCGGCGCTGGCGCGGGCCGTCTCGCCCGACCGGGAGGTCGAGCGGCGGGTCCTGGAGTCGGAGCCCGAGGCGGTGCTCTTCAGCGTCCTGCCGAGCACGTTCCCCTGGTGCGTCCAGACCGCCGAGACGGTCCGCCGCCACTGCGGCGCACCGGTCGTCTTCTTCGGTCTCCAGCCGTCGCTGGTCCCGGAGCGGGCGATGCGCGAGCCCGCCGTCGACTACGTCATCCAGGGCGAGGTCGAGAACGTCGTCAACCCGCTGCTGGAGGCCGTCGCCTCCGGCGGCGACGTCGCCCGGGTGGGCAACCTGTGGCACCGGGCGGACGGCGAGCCGGCCTTCACGGGCCGGGCCGACCTCGTGGACCTCGACATGCTGCCTCTGCCCGACAAGGCCCTCTTCGAGCCCTACGTCGACCACCACTTCAGCTACTCGGCCATGGTGAGCCGGGGGTGCCCGTACCGATGCACGTTCTGCGAGGAGACGTGCCTGAAGAAGCTGTATCCGAAGGGGTACTTCCGTCGCAAGCGCGTCGAGACGGTGATGCGGGAGCTGGTGGCCGGCCGCAAGCGGACCCGCTATCGCGAGGTGATCTTCAAGGACTCGTACCTGTCGGGGAACAAGGTCTGGCTGCGTGAGCTGATGGACCGCTACCGCCGCGAGATCGGCGTCCCGTTCAAGTGCTTCTGCACGATCACGGGGTTCGACGAAGAGACGGCCCGGCTCCTGAAGGAGGGGGGCTGCTACTCGATCGAGTTCGGTCTCCAGACGTGGAACGACCGGCTCAGGCGGGACGTCCTGGGGCGCCGCGAGACCGGCCGCGACGCCCTCCGCGTCCTGGGCGCATGCGACGACGTGGGCCTGTGGTACGACGTCGATCACCTGTTCAACCTCCCGACCGAGACGCGGGCCGACCACGAGCTGGGCATCGACTGCTACCGGCGGCTGCGGCGGCTGGGGCGGATCAAGGTCCACTTCCTCGTGTACCTGCCGACCGCCGACATCGTGAAGCACGGGGTGGAGGCGGGGGACCTGCCGCCCGACGCGCCCCAGCGGCTGGCAGACGGCGTGGAGAGCGACTTCTACGACCAGTCGACGGGCGACGAGCGGCGAAGGCGCCTGGTGGCGGGCTATGCGGCCCTCTATAAGCTGTTGCCGATGCTCCCGGAAGGGCTGGTCCGATGGCTCCGGCGGGACGACCGGGTGCTGTGGCTGGGGCGGGTCCCGAAGGCGGCGATGGCGGCCCTCCAGGGCCTGAACGCGCTGCGCTCCGGCGACCTCCGGTTCCTGGCCTACCTCCAGGGCTACCCGGTGAAGCTGCTCCGGTCCCTCCGCCGGGACAACGCCACTTGCCGCGCGGCGGCCTTTCCAGGCCGCCGCGATCGGGCCTGACGCGAGTTCCTGGCGGCCTGGGAAGGCCGCCAGGCGGGATGAAGCAGCGAACTGGCGTTGTAGGCTTAGTCCGGGGGCGCGGTGAGCAGGGCCTTTCGAAGTCACGAGCGACGGCGGACTGCGATGGACCTGACGAACAAGCTCAAGTTCGGCCTGGCGCTGGCCCGGTACAAGCTGACCGGCAAGCGCATCCCCGTGGCCGTCGCCTGGCTCATCACCGGACGATGCAACCTGAACTGCCGCTACTGCAAGTGGAAGCACGAGCGGCGGACCCGCGAGCTGGGCACCGACCAGGTCAAGGACCTCATCGACCAGATGCACGAGGCGGGGGTCCTTCTGGTCTCGTTCACCGGCGGCGAGCCCCTCGTCCGCGACGACATCGGCCAGATCATCCGCCACGTCAAGTCCCACGGCATGGCCTGCAAACTCAACACGAACGGGCACCTGGTGGAGAAGCGGCTCGACGACCTCCGGCCGCTGGACCTGTTGCAGATCAGCGTCGACGGGCCGCCCGCCGTCCAGGACGTCCTGCGGGGCGAGGGCACCGCCGACGTGGCGGCCCGCGCCATCCGCCTGGCCCGCGAGGCCGACATCAAGGTCCAGACCATCGCCTGCCTGACCCGCGAGAACGTCCGCCGCCTCGACGAAGTCCTCGACTACGGTCTGGAGCTGGACGTGGGGTTCTGCTTCCAGCTCCTGACGGCCAAGTACCTCGACGCCGTCGACGCCGAGAGCGCCATCCCCGACCGGGACGACCTGGTGGCGGCCCTGGAGCGGCTCCTCGAGATCAAGCAGAGCGGCGAGCCGCGGGCCCGGGCCATCGGCAGCAAGGCCTCCGAGCTCCGCTACTACCTGGACCTCGTCCGCGACCAGCGCCGCGGGTGCGATTGCGTCGTCGTGACCGCGACCATGATGCCCGACGGGCGGCTCATCTTCTGCGGCAACGCCAACGACTACGAGAGCTACGACGCCGTCGAGCTGGGGTTCGAGGAGGCGTTCTCGCGCCTGACGATCCCCGATTGCGACGGGTGCGTCTGCGTCGGCAAGCTCCGCGTCTCGAAGGTGTACCAGGGGGACGTCTCGGTCATCGGCGAGATGCTCGGCCTGTAGGCCGCGCCGGCGGCCGGACTCGCCCGATCACACGCCCGAGGCGAAACGGGAACCGAGGGCCGACCCCTCTCATGGTTGAGCCGACCCGAAACACGGCGGGCGCACCCGCGTGGCTGTCGAGCCGCCGGCTGACGGCGGGTCTCCTGGTTCTCGCCCTGGCCTTGCGGCTGGTCTACGCGCACGGGCTGCCTCTGAACGTGGACGAGGGGCAGCACCTGAACGTGGCCTCGCAGCTCTCGCTGCACCCCGACCGCTTCCATCTGCCTCTCGGCAGCCACGCCACCAGCCATCCGATCCTGTCGGTGGTCCTGATTGCCCTGGCCCGGTGGGTGGGGGGCGGCTCGATCTTCTTTATCCGCGTGGTCTTTGTCCTCGTGAGCGCGGCCGGCCTGGTGGGTTTCTTTCTGCTGGTCCGGGCGCTGTTCGGGGCCGGCGCCGCGAACGTGGCGCTGCTGGTCGTGGCGACGTTCACGGCCCTGTTCCTGGCCGGCCCGAAGTTCGGCTACGCCAGCCCCTGCCCGCGGAAGGCCCTGGCCGGCAGGATCCAGTACTACCGCTACTTCGAGGAAGGCGACCCCGAGGCCCAGGAGGAGCTCCGCGGACGGCTCGACCGGACGGTCGAGCGCGACCCGGACTGCATCGCCGCCTGGGTCTTCAAGGGCCGCCTGGCCCGGACGCCGTCCGAGAGGCAGGAGGCCTTCCGGGCCGCCCAAGCCCGCGACCCGGCCAACCCGCTCCTCGGGTGGACGTTGGCCAAGGACGCCGAGGAGCGAGGCGACTGGGCCGAGGCGCGGCGCCTCCTCCAAGAGGCCCTCGACGCCGGCCACGACTTCGCCGCCCTCCGCGTCGAGCTGGCGAGAGCCGAGTACAGGCTGGGCAACCTGGCCCGGGACGAGGCCCACATCGACCGGGCCGTCGCGATCAACCCCGACTACGCCCGGGCCCTGGAGGGCCTGGCCCGGC
>CAZGKW010000050.1:0-3143 GCA_964526295.1 uncultured Anaerolineales bacterium | reverse complement strand
CGGGCCGTCGCGATCAACCCCGACTACGCCCGGGCCCTGGAGGGCCTGGCCCGGCTCCTGGCGGCGTGTCCCGATGCCGAGGTCCGCGACCCGGCAGGGGCAGTCGCTGCGGCCGAGCGGCTCTGCGAGTTGTCCGGCGGGCGCGAGGCCGCCCACCTGGTCACCCTTGCCGACGCCTACGCGGCAAGCGGGCGGACCGAGGACGCCCTCGATGCTGCCGAGAAGGCCCTGGCGATTGCCGAGGCCGCCGGCCACACCGGTCTTGCCGGCCGGATTCGCCGGCAGATAATGCACTATGCGGGCGTCGCTCCGTGATGCTGCCCTCCGCGGATTGCGCGACGGCCCCCGAAACTGGTCGCGACGGAGGCGTCCCATGCGGCGTGCTCGGAAGGCGCTTTGGAGATGAGCGACAATACCGGCCGGCGCACGGCGGTCCTGATCAACCCCCCGGCGACCTACGTCAACGAGGTGGCCCAGAAGTGCTATCCGCCGATGCACCTGCTGTACCTGGCGGCGGCCCTCAGGGACCGGGGCTACCAGCCCGTCGTTCTCGACGCCAACGCGTTCCGCATGACCGACGAGGGGGTCGCCGCGGCCGTCCGCCAGGCCCGGCCTCTGGTCGTCGGCCTGTCGCTCTATTCGGACATCCTGCGGCAGGTGCGGGACCTTTCGCGTCTTGTCCGCGAGGCGTGGCCCGAGGCCCGGATCGTCCTCGGCGGGCCCCACGCCAACGCCGTCCCCCGCGCCACCGTCGAGCAGTTCACCGAGGCCGACTACGTCCTCTGCGGCGAGGCCGAGCACGCCCTCCCCGACCTGTGCGATGCCCTCCGCGATGGCGGCGACGCCGGAGCCGTGCCCGGCATCCTCTACCGCGACGACGGCCGCATCGTCCGGGGGCCCGACCCGGACTTCCCGGCCCTCGACCGGGTGCCTCGCCCGGCCCGCGACCTCGTCGCCCGGGCCTACGACCAGAAGCGGTACTACTCGATCATGGTCCGCTCGAAGCCCGTCGACACGCTCTTTACGAGCCGGGGCTGCCCGTTCCGCTGCGGCTTCTGCTACAACTTCCGCCAGAAGTACCGCTTTCGCACGCCCGAGGACGTCCTCGACGAGTTGGTCCGGATCCGGGAGCGCGGCATCCGCGACGTCGAAATCTGCGACGACACGTTCACCGGCCTGAGGCCGCGGGCCCTCGCGATCTTCGACCTCATCATCCGGGAGAAGCTCGACATCTCGTTCCGCATCAAGAGCCGCGTCGACGTCTTCACCGAGGACCTGGCCCGCCGGGGCCGGGAGGCGGGGGTCTACCTCGTGGCGTTCGGCATGGAATCGGGCTCCCAGCGGATGCTCGACGCCATGAACAAGCGGACCACCGTCGAGATGAACGCCCGGGCCGTCGACCTCTGCCGACGCTACAACATGCTCTCCCACTCGAGCTGGATCGTCGGCTACCCCGGCGAGACGCCCGAGTCGGTCGCCGAAACGATCGACTTCATCCGCCGCACCAGGCCCAGCACCGTCAACATGGCCGTCCTGCGTCCCTACCCCGGGACCGCGGCGTACGACCACGCCCGTGCCGCCGGGATGCTCGTCGGCGACTGGCACCCCGACGCCGACGAAATGCCGTGGGTCCGCCTGCCCTGGGCCCCCGAGAAGGAGGTCCTGGAGGACCTGGTGCGGGAGGCGATGAAGAAGGTCTACTTCACGCCGCACTACGTGACGGCGTTCGCCGGCCGGATTCTGAAGAACGCCAACCTCCGCCTGGCCCGCTACGCCTGGCAGGAGTTCTGGAAGGTCCTCCGCGGCCGGTGAGGGCTTTCGGCCCGCCGCCAGGTCCCCCGAAGGCCCGTCATCCCCCGACGGACAGCTCGCGGGCCGCCCAATCCCACAGACAGGCGACGACCTGGAAGCCGACGGCCAGGCCGAAGGCCACGCCCGGCAGGGCCAGCCCTGCACACAGGTGGTAGAGGAACCGCCGGGGGGGCCCTTCGGGCAGCGACCTGGCCCGCCGGTGGGCCGCCCAAAGGAGCGTGCCGGTCCCCGTGAGCTAGGCGACCAGGCAGCTCGGGGCCCCGACGAAGAACCACCGGAGCCCGGTCCCGTCGTCGCCGCCCGGGATCTGCATCCCGCCCACATACCAGCCCACGAAAAGGAGAAGCACGACGTACGAGCCGATCAGCGACAGCCCGTACCGGACGGGCCGCACGACCAGGGCCAGCAGGGCGAAGAAGGCGGCGAAGCCCGCCTGCATCGGCAGCAGGAGCGTCAGCGGGTAGGACCGGAGCCCCTGGCCCAGTTCGCCGCCGCCCGTCCCCGCGACGATCGCCGAGGCCACACCGCTATGGTGCTCGTCCTTCTCGTGTTCTCGGTGGCCCGCCTCATACCGTACCGAGTGTCCGCTGGCATCCGGCCGGGGTACACCCTCACGAAGATCGACGTCTTGGAGGGCGGCGCGTACAACGAGGCATGCGGACTTAACGATGTAGGCCAAGTCGTCGGCACGCGCAACGTACCTGGTGACCCAAGTCATGCCTTCCTGTGGGAGAACGGGCAACTCACGGACCTAGCGTCGCCAGGCGTTGCCAGAGCGGTGAACGACAGCGGGGCCGTTGTTGGCATTGCCGGGGACACAATACGGTTTTTCCAGCACCGGCCGGATGGCGCGCGGGGGGCGGCTGAGATCCCCCTCACCCCGTCCCTCTCCCGCGAGGGGAGAGGGGGCCAATAAACACCATGTCTTCAGTCATCCCCTCTCCCTTGACGGGAGAGGGCAAGGCCTGCCCTGAGCTTGCCGAATGGGGTGAGGGTGAATCCTGGTGCCGTCCGCCCCCTCGCCCCCCTCCTTCGCCAAGGTTTATCCGCCTCCCGCGGACTATGGAGCGCAGGCGACCCCTCTCCCCCCCAACGGGGCAAGGCCGCGGAGGGGGAGAGGGGGAAGAGAAGCCAACGGCCTTTCGCAGATTTCGCAGATTAAAACGGCGGGAAGAGGCCGACAGGCAACGGCCTTTGTTGTTCTGTTCTGTGCTTTTGTTCCGTTGTAATCCGCAAAATCCGCGAAATCTGCGGAATCTGTGGACTTCTGTTGCTGTTCTGCCCTTTCGCAGGTTTTGAGGGTACCGCGGACGGATGGAGGAAGCAAGGAA
>CAZGKW010000049.1:0-30675 GCA_964526295.1 uncultured Anaerolineales bacterium | reverse complement strand
GAGTTCGAGACGCTGGACCTGGCGTTCGTGATCACGCCGGAGCCGGCCACGCTGGGCTTCGTGGCGATCGGCGGCCTCGTGGCCCTGCTGCGCCGCCGCAGGCGATAGCCGCCGGGCGTCTCCTCACATCGCGAATCCGACGGATGAGGGCCGAAGGCGGCGCCTCCGGGCGCCGCTTTGGCCCCTGCGCCGCCCGGCCTCGCACGAGGCGCCGAGAGGTCCGCGCATGGCCGGTCGGCCTCCTTCCTGGTGGCATCCCCGCCGGGCGCTACAACGTCCGATAACACGTCGACCGACCGAGCTTATAAAAATGCATTTTGCGGGTTGACTTCGCCTTCTGACGCCCGAATGATTCACGACGCGGCGGTCCCCTGCGAACCCGGGTTGGCGGCGATCTCTCTCGCCGCCGCACGGAAAGGACAGGCACGTGGAGGCCTGCGGCCGGTTCGCAGCCGGGCGGCCGACGCTTCCGTCTTCGGCCGATGCGTTTTCCCCTACCTGCCGGCGTCAGCCGGACCCGGCCCGCCTTCCCGCGTGCTCCGAAACGGAAGAGGGGTAGACCATGGACGCGCTGCGGATTGGTTTCACAGTGGCCTTTTCGACTTTCCTGCTCCTGGCCGCGGTCGGGCCGGCAGGCGGGGCCCTGGTCACAGGCACGAACGCCGCCCTGGACGCCGCCGGCGGCGACCTTTTCATCCCGCTCACGGACGGCGCCAGCGGCACCCTCGGCGACCCGCTCGGAGGCGGGAAGCACGTCGGACTCGACCCGGACACGATGAGGCTTAACATGCCGCACCCGGACTCGTCGGGCTTCGTGCGCGTCGTGCTCGAGTTCGACCTGTCGGGCATCCTGTCGGAGCCGCTCGACGTGCTCGATCCGGCCGGACCGGCGGACCTCGTGTTCACGCTCGAGGACGTGGACTTCAAGCCTCAGACCGTCGTCGGCCGGAAGCGGACGGTCGAGCTCGCCGAGACGATGGAGCTCTGGTTCCTCGATGACGCCGGCGACGCGCCGGGGGCGACGCCCGACCTGGTCATCGACGCCGGCAACTACCTGTCGTACCGGCTCAGCCCCTCCGGCGACGAGACCGCCGACCTGTCGGCCGTCTACGCGGTGGGTCTGGCGGACCTCGGCGTACTCGATTTGAGCGGCATCAACGCCGACCGCGAGTTCGGCCTGCTGGTGGAGCTGACGTCGTCCTCGACGTCGACGGGCACGCCGGCCGAGACGTTCGTCAACTCGGCCGACGGGCTGCGGGCCGACTTCGTCTTTGAGACGGCCCTGGTGCCCGAGCCGGCGACACTCGCCCTGATGGCCCTCGGCGGCCTGGCGATGGCCCTCGGACGACGCAGGCGGTGACGGCTCGGCGCTCGATGAGCCCTTGCCTGGCGCGGCGGGTTCCTGTGTCCGCCGGGCCTGTGAGTCGCCGTCGCGCCACGAGGGGTTTTGGGCGCGGCGGGTCTGGAGTGCGCGCCGCGCGTCCTACCCGCCCGCGCGGTCGGCACGGAGACCGACCGCCCAGAACTCCTGTGGCGCCGCGCGCTCCTTGCGCTCCGCAGCGAGTGTCTCTCATTGCAGCTCGGCCACCGTCACGCCGTGTCCGCCCTCGCCGCGGCGGCCGAAGCGGAAGCTCTCGACCAGCGGGTAGTCCTTCAGGAACTCCTGGACCATCCGCGACAGGGCCCCGGTCCCGTGGCCGTGGATGATGCGGACCGACCCGATCTGGGCCAGGTAGGCCCGGTGAAGATACGTTTCGAGGTGCCGCTGGGCCTCGTCGGCCCGCTGGCCCCGCAAGTCCAGCTCCGGCGAGACCGCCCCCGGCGATTCGACCACCGTCCGGCCCTCGCTTGGTTCGTCCGCCGGGGCCGACTCGTCCGGCTCGGCCAGGGCCGAGGCGTCGACCTCGACTTCGAGTCCTCCCGCATCGACGGTGGCCTTCCGGCGGCGGCGGTCGAGCCGGCTCACGGTGCCGTGTCGCTTCATCGGCTCGATCCAGACCCGCTGCCCCTCCTGGAGCCGGTCGAGGGGGACCCGCGCGCGCGTCCGGGGGGCCAGCTCGCGGGCCTTCTTCTTGAGGGCGTCGCGTCGGGTCTCGACCTTGCGGCGAAGATGCTTGGTGGCGTCGGCCGGTGCGGCGCCGGCCCGGCGGGCCTCTTCGAGGGCCTGCTGCATCTCGCGTCGGGTGTTCTCGACGAGGCCGCGGGCCTCCTCGGCGGCCTTGCGGAGGGCTTCTTTCCGCTCGCGCTTGACTTCTTCAAGTCGCTTTGAGAGTTCCTCTCGTGCGGCCTCGGCCTCCTCGCGCCTCTGGCGGGCGGTGGCGGCGTCCTCCTCGGCCCGCTTCAGCGACGCCGTCAGCCGCGCGAGGAGCCCTTCCATCTCGATGGCGTCCGAATCGACGAGCTCCTCGGCCGATGCCAGGACGTCCTCCGCCAAGCCCAGCCGCCGGGCGATCGTCAGGGCGTGACTCGCCCCGGGCCGGCCCTGCGTCAGCCGGTACGTCGGCTCCAGCGTGTCCGGGTCGAACGCGACGGCGGCGTTCTCCATGCCCGGCCGCTCGTGGACGAAGCCCTTGACCTGCGACAGGTGGGTCGTGACGACCGTCATGGCCCCTCGGTCGTGGAGGCCCCCGAGGACGGCGCACGCGAGGGCCCCGCCCTCGACCGGGTCGGTCCCGGCGCCGATCTCGTCGAGGAGGACAAGCGTGGCGTCGCCGGCCTCGGCCAGGATGTCGCGGATCTGGCCCATGTGGCCGGAGAACGTCGAGAGGTTCGCCTCGATCGACTGCTCGTCGCCGATGTCCACGAGCAGGGCCTTGAGGCGGGGGAACGTCGTCCCCTCGTCGGCGGGCACCAGCAGCCCGGCGTGGGCCATCAGCGACAGCAGGCCGATCGTCTTCAGGCTGACCGTCTTGCCGCCGGCGTTGGCGCCGGTGATGGCGACGGTCCGCAGGTCGCCGCCGAGGCGAAAGTCGAGCGGGACCACCTCGCCGCCCGACTCGCGGAGCGTCTCCTCCAGGACCGGGTGGCGGCCGGCGACGAGCTCCAGCCGCCCGTCGTCGCTGAACGCGGGGCGGACCATCCGAAGCCGTCTCGCGTACCGGGCGCAGGCCCGGACGAGGTCCAGCTCGACCAGCGTCCGGACCGTCTGCCGCAGGCCGAACAGGTGGTCCCGGACGCCGGCGGTCAGCTCGCGGAGGACGCGGCGGACCTCGCGGCCCTCGTCGGCCTCCAGGGCCCGCAGCTCGTTGCCGAGCGGCACGACCTGCTCGGGTTCCATGAAGACGGTCGCCCCGGAGTCGGAGCGGTCGTGGATGATGCCGCGGACCTGGCCCGCCTGGATGGCCGCGACGGGGATGACGTTCCGGCCGGACCGTTGGGTGACGTAGTCGCCGGTGAGGAGGGGCTTGAGGTCGGCGTTTGTGATCATCGCCTCCAGGCGGGCCCGGATGCGCCCCTGGAGGCCCCGCATCTGGCGGCGGATTCGGGCCAGGTCCGGCGAGGCGTGGTCGGCCACCGTCCCGTCCCGCTCGATGGTCCGCTCGATCTCCCGGCGAAGCTCGGGCATCGCCACGAGGTCCTGCGTCAGCTTCCACAGCGTGGGGGCGGTGGGGCGGAGCCGGCGGAACGTCTTCTGAAAGTCCTCGGCGTTCCTGAGGACCGTCGCGACGGTCTGGAGCTCTTCGGGCGAGAGGAACGCGTCCTCGACGCCGGCCCGGTCGAGCAGGTCCGACGGGTCGTCGAACCGTTCGACCGCGAAGTCGTGATCGTCCGTCAGGATGGCGAGGCCGTCGGCGGTCCGCTCGGAGCGGGTCCGGGCGGCCTCGACGTCGGACGTCGGGCGGAGGGCCCGGGCCGCCTCGGCCCCCAGCGACATCATTGCCAGGCCGGCGATCCGGTCCAGCACCTTCGCGAATTCCAGGCGTTCGAGGGTGTGGTCGTCCACGACTCGTATCCTTTGTTCACGTCTCAGCGCACCGACGCATTAGGCGGCGCCCGGCGCGTACCCGCGAACTCACGTTCGCGGCTCGACCTGCGGGCCTGCGTTTTTCGCGTGCTACTGCTTACGGTCTCAGGCAGACTATATCAAGGGGCGACAGGGCAGGGCCCATGGCGCCGACGCGGAACGACTTCCTCACACAGACCGACGACAAACTCCTCACCCAGTGCAACGTCGAGACCTACCGGGCGTCCGGGCCCGGCGGCCAGCACCGCAACACGACCGACTCGGCCGTCCGGCTGACCCATCGGCCCACGGGCGTCCGGGCGACGGCCACGGAGCGGCGGAGCCAGCACGAGAACCGTCGCCGGGCGATCAGGCGCCTGCGGAAAGCCGTCGCCCTGGAGGTCCGCGAGGGGGGCGTCGATCCGTCGGCGCCCCCGGCGGGGCCTCTGGCCGAGGCCGTCGCCGACCCGGCCTGGCCGCGCATCCGCCGCAAGGGCGGGGGATACCTCGTCGCGGCGGCAGGGGTGCTCGACCGGCTCGGTGCGGCCGAGGGGCGAGTCAGCGACGCCGCCAGGGGACTTGGCGTGAGCACGGCGTCGCTCGTCAAGTTCCTGTCGCTGGACGCCGACCTGTGGCAGGGGGCGAACCGCCTCCGCGAGGGCCACGGCCAGAAGCCGTTGCGGATGCCTTGAAGGGGCGTCGCGCGTCAATAAGGCGGCTTGCGTTCAGTCGTCATTCGGGCCGAACGGCGGGCTCACGTTCGCGGGTACATTCGAAGCTCGTGGCGCGCACATCCGCATACTTCAAAGCCATCGTTTCCGCCGGAAATAGAGGAGCATCCCGCCCGCCACCGCCGCCATGACGCCCAGCACCGCCGGGTAGCCCCAGGGCTGGTTCAGCTCGGGCATCCAGTCGAAGTTCATCCCGTAGACGCCCGCGATGAACGTGACGGGGATAAAGATCGTGGCGATGATCGTCAGGACCTTCATGACTTCGTTCATCCGGTTCGAGACGACCGACAGGTAGGCGTCGCGGGTAGCGGCAATCAGGTCCCGCTGGGCCTCGACGGCCTGGACCATCCGGACAAGGTGGTCGTAGGCGTCGCGCCAGTACGCCAGGGCCTCGCCCGTGATCTGTGGGAACTCGCGGCGGACGATCCGCCCGACGACGTCCCGCTGTGCCGTCGCCACGCGCAGCAGGTAAGCCATCGCCCGTCTGAGGTCGAGCAGGCGCCGCAGGATCACATCGGACGGCCTCCGGAAGATCGCCTCCTCGCAGTCCTCGACGACGCTGCCCATCCTCTCCAGCGTGGGCGTAAAGTTATCGATGATCCGATCCACCAGGTCATGGACGAAGAAGTCGGCCCCGCATTCCATGACCGGCGGCGGGAGGCCGTCGCAGAGCTCACGCAGGCTGGCGATCGAACGGACCTCGTCGCGATGGACCGTCACGACGAAGTCCGGGCCCCAGAAGATGTCGACCTCCAGCGTCGCCACGTCCTCCTCGTGCTCCGCGCAGTCGACCGCGTGCAGCGCCAGGAACAGATAGGTTTCGTAGTTGTGGATGATCGGCTGGGAGGTGACCTCGCGGCAGATCTGGACGGCGACCGGGTGGAGGCCGAAGTCGGTCTCGAGGCGGTCCAGCTCCTCGGCGGTGGGCGCCGCCAGGTCGACCCACAGGAGGCCGTCGCGCTGGCGGTAGAGGGCGAGGATCGCCTCGGGGGCGTCGAGGTGCTCGACCCGCTCCGCCCCGCGCGGGGCGTAGAACGCCTCGATCATGGCTGGTCTCCCGGGTTCCGCCGGGGCAGGGAACCGTCGCCCGCCACGCGGCGGATGAGCTCCGGCCGGGCCCACTCGCCCTGCATCTCGTACGGCAGCCGCCACACCCGCCCGTCCTTCGACGCGAAGTAGAGCCGGCTCCGCTCCGCCGCCCGGTCTGCGTCGGCCCAGAAGGCGGTGAAGTCCGGGTGGGCGCCGACGACGTTCCGGACATACGAATGGTTGCCCTCCGGGTCGGGCGTCAGGCTTCGCGAGGACCACGAGCGGCCCTCGTCGGTGCTCGTCCACATGACGACCTCGCCGCCGGTGTCCTCTGAGGAACCCGGTCCGGTGGGACCGATGACCCGCCAGGTGCCGTCCGTCTCGGCGTAGAGGCACCCGTGGTCGTAGCTGTCGTCGGAGGCGGTGATGCGGCGGACGGCCCACTCATCGCCCGTCCAGTGCGCGACGAGCCAGGGCCGCGAGCCCGGCCGGCTGCCCCTTTCGCCCGGTGCCGTCAGGTACAGAAGCACCGGCCGGCCCAGGCGGTCGAAGTCCAGGTCCATCGGCCAGGTCTTCTGCCGCCCTTCGGCCCAGTAGTTGCGGACGAGAGCGGGATTGAGCGGCGCCGACAGCGGCAGCTCGAGCGTCTCGCCGCGGACGTTCTGCCAGGCGCGGCCGAAGTCTCGCGTCTCGATATAATAGAGATTCGTGCGATTGGCGATCCCGCCGTAGGCATGCTCGTTGAAGAACCAGCCGATGCGGTGCGGGTCGGCCCGCGACTGGCGGCTGACGGAATAGTGGCCGGTGTACTTGGCGATCCAGCGCCGCTGGCCGAATCGCAAGCCATCCGGGCTCGTCATCATGGCCAGCGTCCGGCCGAGCTCCTTCTCGTACTTCGTGTGGAGCAGGAGAATCCCGCGCCCGGGGATGACGTGCGGCTGCGGATAGGCGAACCAGTCGCAGTTGGTCCGCGGGACCTCCTCGAAGTCGTCGATCGCGTAAGGCTTCGTGCTCCGATGGATGTAGATGCCGGCCGACTGCGAGTTCCCGTGGGGCGGCGAGAAGACCCAGATGTGCCCCTCGGCGTCCAGGGCGAGGCACGGGTTGTCGTGGGCGTCGCGCGTGCCGCGCTTGACGACGATCGTGGGGCGGGGCACGCGGCAGGTGGCGTGGTCGTAGAAGCTGACCATCGAGTAGAGGGTGTTCTCGGCGCCGGGGACGCCGCCCCAGCAGAAGAACGTCCGGTCCACTTCCTCGCGATGGACGGCGAACGGGTGGATGGCGTTCGGGAAGGTGCCGAGGCCGCCCTTGTACTTGCCGCCGTGATGGTAGAGGATGCCCCGGTAGCCGTCGCCCTTTTCCGAGGCGCCGAGCGACGCAGCCAGCGCCGCGACGAGCCATAGCGCCGCAATGAGCTCGATGCCGGTTTGGGCCATGGTCCTGCTCCGCCGGTCAGTCGCGAAGGGCGTCACGGATCCGCCGGCACGTCTCCAGGAGCGTCTCGACCCCCTCAAGGGCGATCGAGTTCGGCCCGTCCGACAGGGCCCGGTCCGGGTCGGGGTGGACCTCCAGGAACAGGCCGTCGGCGCCGGCCGCCACCGCCGCCCGAGCCAGGACCGCCGCCGCCTCCCGGCTGCCCCCGGTGGCGGTGCCCCGGCCTCCGGGCTCCTGGGCGGCGTGGGTGGCGTCGAAGACGACCGGCCGACCCAGGGCCGCCAGGTGCCCCAGGCCCGTCATGTCGGCCACCAGCCGGTTGTACCCGAAGGTGGCGCCGCGCTCGGTGACGAGGATGTTCGTCGCCCCGGCGTCGGCGGCCTTCGCCACCACGTTTCCCATGTCCCACGGGGCCAGGAACTGGCCCTTCTTCAGGTTCACGGCCTTGCCGGCCCGGGCCGCCGCCTCGACGAGGTCCGTCTGGCGGCACAGAAAGGCCGGCACCTGGAGGCAGTCGAGGACCGCCCCTGCGGCCTCGGCCTCGGCCGGCGTGTGGACGTCCGAGAGGACCGGCACGCCGCATTCGGTCCGCACCCGCTCGAGCGTCGCCAGGCCCTCCTCCAGGCCCGGCCCGCGGAACGACGAGCCGCTCGTCCGGTTCGCCTTGTCGTAGGACGCCTTGAAGACGTACGGCATATCGAGCCGCTCCGTGACGGCGCGGACCCTCTCGGCGACTCGCAGGCACAGGTCCTCGGACTCGATGACGCACGGCCCGGCGACGAGGAACAGCCGGTCCGAGCCGAGCGCCAACTCGCCGACGTTCGCCACTCGTTGGGTCATCCGGGTCCTCCTCAGCCGTGCGGCCCATGGGCGCGGGCCGGACTACTACATCATCAACAACTGCTTCCGGCGCTCGGCGCGGCGCTCGGCCCGAGGGATGCGATACTTGCTTCGCAGCCGCTTCTCCGGCGCGAGCAGCCGGATCGCCCGCGGCCTCAAACGGCACACCAGGGGGGTCATGGCGATCCAATCGCCGTCGGCCTCGGCGTCCGCCGGCTGCCCGTCGGAGGTCACCGTCACGACCTCTCCCCGCGCCGCCGTCACCTCCGGATGACGCAGATGCGTCCCCAGCTTCATCCGGACGTAGTGCGCCACGAAGTGGACCCGCGACTGCGTCTGGAAGCACACCACGTCCAGCAGGCCGTCGTTCGCCACTGCGTGCCGCGCGATTCGCATCCGGCCCGCGTACTGCGGCGTGTTGGCCACCAGCACGAACCCGGCGTCGTCGCAGATGGGCTCTCCGTCGACGGAAACCCGCAGCCGGGGAAACCGGTATCGCCACACCATCTTGCCGATGACCGCATAGTACGCCGCCCGATGGAACGGCCCGTTCCGTTTGGCATGGACCCGCCTTGTCACGGCCGCGTCGAACCCCACGCCGGTGAACATGACGAACGGCTCACCGTTGACCAGGCCGATGTCCAGGTCCACCAGGTGCCGTCGGAGGATCAGCTCCACCGTGTGCCGCACCGTCCCCGTCAGGCCGAACGTCTTGGCCAGGACGTTCTCCGTGCCTCCGGGGACGACGCAGACGGGGACGCGGCGGCCCAGCATGCCGGCGATGACGGCCCGGTGGGTGCCGTCGCCGCCGATGCTGACGACGCAGGCGGCATCGTCGGGTGTCTCGCGGGCGAGGCGCTGGCCGTCGCCGGGGCCGGCGATACGCGAGAGCTCGACGGGGAACCGCCTCAGGTAGAGCTGGAGCATCAGCTCGCGGGTGAAGTTGGGGTCCTGGCCCCGCCCGGAGAACGGGTTCACGATGATCCGGACCAGGCCGTGAGTCTTCACGCCGGGCTCTCCCGCTGGCCGCCCCTCGATGCGGTGCGATTATAGATGGGCCCGCGGGGCGGGCCAACGCAAAACCAGTTCCCACCCGCCGCCTCTTCCGGTATGATAGGGGGAGAGCGGGCCGGCCGGTGCGGCTTGCGGTGTGCACCGGCCCCAACAGGCGTCTCGAAAGGAGGTCGCGATGAGGTTCAGCCCATCTCGATGGATTCTGCCGGCGGCGACGGCAGGAGCCGTTCTGCTCGTTACGGCGGCGGCGTGGTCGGGGCCGCCGGACGAACCGCACGGGTGCCGGGCGGAGCTTCGCATCGACGCCCGCAAGGGCGAGGACGACCAGGCCCGTGTCCGCCTCTTTGTCGATGGCCGGGAGGTCGAGGCCCAAGGGGTTCCAGACCCCCTCCGGGCCGAACCGCGCGGGTACCTCGGCGTGGCCATCGAACCCGCCGATGACGGCGTCCGCATCACGCAGGTCTTTCCCGACAGCCCCGCCGCCAAGGCCGGGCTTCGCGTCGGTGATCGGATCACGGCCGTCGACGACCGGGACGTCCGCACGCCGGACGAGCTGGTCGAGACAATCGCGTCGCGACGTCCGGGCCGCCCCGTGACGCTGGCGTATCGCCGCGGCGACGCGAGCCGGACGGCCTCGGTCGTTCTCGGCGAGCGCCCCATGCCGCCCGTGCCCCTCATCGAACCGCCCGAGGCACGCGAGCCGGAGCGGGACAAGCCCCCCGACCCGTTCCTCGGCGTCGTGGCCGCCCCGTTGTCAGACGAAATGAAGGAGATCGCCGGCACGGACGAGGGCGTCCTGATCAACGAGCTGGTCGACGACAGCCCGGCCTCCGATGCGGGCCTGCTGCCCGGCGACGTCATCATCGAGGTCGACGGCAAGCCGGTCACCGAGCCCGAGCGGTTCGTCGAGATGGTCCGCCAGCGCAAGCCCGGCGACCGGGTTTTCCTGACGTACTATCGCATGGGGCGGAGGCGCCGCGTGACGGTGACGCTGGGCGAGCGGCCCACCGAGGGCCAACAAGGGCTGCGCCTGTGGGAGCTGCCCGAGGGCCTGCGCCGGACCATGCCGGAACTGCGCGAATACCTCGAGAAGCTCCGCCCCGAGCTGGAGAACTGGGCCGAGCGGTTCCAGGAGTGGCAGGAGCGCCAGAGCGAGCGGTTCCGCAGCGAGGGACCGGTCGAACCTCAGGAGGCGGTGCCCGGGCCGGGCTCCTACGGCGTCGGCAAGGACATCGGCCGCATCCTGGAGAAGCTCGACCGGATCGAACGGCGGCTCGACGAGTTGGAGGAGCGGACGGAGCGCCGGCTCCGTGAAATGGAGAAGCGGCTGGAACGCGAGCGAGGGCGTTGACGGCAGGCGTCTCAGCACACGACGCTTTGCCACCTGCCGCGCGGGAGGGCCTTGGGATGAAGCACGTCATACGCGTCGGCGCGGTCCTGGCGGCGGTCGTCGCCGGGTGGTGCCTCGCCGCCTGGCTCTACGGGGCCGCCGAGGCAGGGCCGGCCGAACCATCGGCGGAGGCGCCGGCAGCCCGAGGCGTCGGCGGCGAGGCACCGGTGCCGACTCCCGAGTCGGCCGCCGTTCCCCCGGCGCCCGTGCCGGAGGTCGAGATACCCCCCATTCCGCCCGTCGGGGCGAAGCCGACCGGGCCGGCCGACCGGGGCGCCGGGCACCGGCCGCTGGTCGACGAACGCAAGCACCTCTTCAACCGCGAGGGACGCATCGATCGCGACGCAGAGGGCCGGACCGTGTTCGTTTTTGATTCGGGCGACTCCCCGATGCGGCTCCTCGAGAACTCGCTCCGCCAGCACCTCGAGGACGTGAGCAAGTACGGGCAGCGGGTGGTCCGGTGGCGCGTCTCCGGTCAGATCACCGAGTACCGCGGCGCGAACTACCTGCTCTTGTCGAAGACCGTCCGCATCATGCCCGAGGAGGAGAACCTGTAGCTCCAGGCGCCCACGGCAGACGATGGACTGAGCGGATTCGGGTAAGTTCCGCGCGGTCGGTCTCTGTGCCGACCGCGCTTAGCGGGCCGGAAATGCGGCGGGCACTCCAGGCCCGCCGCGCCAACGTGGCCTGACACCTTCTTTGGCTCGCCGGGGAGGCCCCGACTCGCCCATGGCTTTCCTGTCCCCGTGGTCGCTGCTGGGTCTCGCCCTCGTGCCGGCGGTCCTCTTGTGGGGCCTCCTGGCGCCGAGGGGGCGGCGGATCGTCGTCGGGTCGCTCCTTCTGTGGCGGCGGGTCCTCGGGGCCGGGCCGGCCGGCCGGCCGCAGGTGCGGCTGCGGCTCCGAAACCCCCTCCTGTGGCTCGACGCCGCCCTGGTGCTGGTGCTGGTTCTCGCCTGTAGCCGCCCGGTCATCCCTGCCGAAGGCTACGGCGAGCCCGTGGCGACGGTGGTCCTGGACTGCACGGCCAGCCGTCTGGCCGCAACGAATGAAGACGGACCGGATGCGTGGGCCGAGGTGCGCGCCGCCCTGCCGAAAGGGGGCGAGTGGCCGTTTCGCGTCGTAGCGGTCCCTGCCGTCGGTCCGAACGCCTACTCACCGGCCATTGTGCAAGGCGGCCTCGATGGTGAGTTCGAGCCGGTGCTTGCGGGGGGCGACCTATGGCAGATCGCCGCGTCCGAGGCCGTCCGCCGCCCGGACCGGCCGGTGCTCGTCTTGGCGGATACACCGCCCGACGGGGCCCTCCCGCCGAATGTCTACGTCGTCGCGGTGGGGCGGTCCTCCCGCAACGCAGGGCTTGTGCGCGTGGCGACGCGGATCGAGGACGAGCGGTGGTGGGTGTTGGCTGCGGCGAACGGGTCGCCCGACGCCCCGGGGCCGTTCGCCCTCCGCATCGAAGCGCGCGGCCGCAGCCTCGCCGACGTGGCGGATTTCCTTGCGCCCGGCGGGACGACCGAGCGTGTCCTGCCGATGAACGGCCCGCCTCCCGAACGACTGACCGTCCGCCTAACCGGGCCCGACGACGGCTTCCCGTTCGACGATGTCGCCCATCTGACGCTGGAGGAAGCGAGGCGCGTCCGCGTCGTCCTCGTCGGCGAGCCGGGCGAGCACCTCCGGCGGGCGTTGGCGGCTGCCGAGGGCGTGCAGCTCTTCGAGGCGGGCGACGGGGACGCCGTCGCGCCGGACGCCGCCGACCTGCTCGTGGTTGCCGGGGGGCCCCTGCCGGCCGAGTGGCGCGGCCCGGGGATCCTCCTGACACCGCCTGCGTTGCCGGGCCGGCTTGTGCCTGGCGACGAGGATGCCGCACCGACGTGGCGCGTCGCGTCGGACCATCCGCTGGCCGACGGCCTCTATCTGGAGGGACCGCAAATGGGCCCCGTTCGGCGGTACGCGATGGGCGCCGCCGTCCGGGTGGTCGTCGGCACCCGGGAGGTGCCGCTGATCGTCTCGTGGACGGACGGCGGGGCGAAACGGCTGGCCGTCCTGTTCCCCCAGACGCGGGAGGCCAGCGACTGGCCCCAGCGCGTCGGATTCCCGGTCTTCTGGTCGCGAGCGGTGGAGTGGCTCGCCCCGGAGGGTACCGCGGAGGCGCGGCACGTGTCTCGCCGGCCCTACGAGGCGCTGCCGGGCGGCGGAATGGCGCCGGGCGAAACGGGCTTCCACGAGGTGGACGGGCGGACGGGCGGCGTCAGCTTCATCGGTTCCGACGAAGGGTTCGAGGCCGGCCCGGCCCGGGACGACACCGAAGCCTTCATCGCAGCGGTCCGCGCGTCCGCCGAGGTCCGGGCTCGCGCCACGGCGGCCGACCTGTGGCCGCTCCTGGCGGTCCTGGCGATCGGCGTCCTGCTGGCCCGCGCGTGGGTCGCACGCTAGGAGGGGCTGCCGAATGCCGGACGGCCGACGCGGCGGGACGGATGGCGGCGTCTACCTGGTGGTGTTCCGTCTCGACCGGCCCTGCACGATCCGCGTGGGTCGCCTCGGGCGGTTCCGGTTTGAGGCCGGCCTCTACGCCTACGCCGGAAGCGCCCAGAGGGGCCTCGCGAAGCGGATTGCCCGGCACCGGCGGCGGCGCGCGAAGGCCCTGCACTGGCACGTGGATTACCTGGCGCGACGGGCGGCGGTCGAGGCGGTCCACACCTGGCCGCTTCCGAAGCGGGCGGAGTGCCTTCTGGCGGCCGCATTGGCCGCCGACGGGTCGGCCCGTCGGGTCGTTCCGGGCTTCGGGGCATCGGATTGCCGCTGCGAAGGGCACCTTGTGCGGCTCGACGGACGGCTCGATCCGGCCCGCCTCGGTCGGGCGGTGGCGACGACGATCGATCTTTCTGTCGGCGGGGACGGAAAAACTTGACACTCATGGGACGCTAACCTAGGATTTCCGGGCAACCTGTCCGCTGGGGTCCATCCATGCTCGAAGACGAACTGGTCCAGATCCACGACGTGCGGGGCGTCAAGCTGGTCCGCATCCGGTCCGGGGCGATTATCAACGAGGAGCAGGTCGAGGCCCTCGGGCGGGCCCTGTCGTCCGTGGCCGAGGTCCCCGGCCAGCGGGTGGTCCTGAGCTTCCTCGGCGTCGAGCACCTGACGAGCCAGGCCCTGGGCAAGCTGATCCAGGCCCACAAGCGCATCACGGAGACGGGCGGCGAGATGGTCCTGGCGGACATCGACCCACGAATCTACGAGGTCTTCTCAATCACGCGCTTGGACAAGCTCTTCGACATCCATGAGCGCGAGCAGGACGCCCTGGCCGAACTCGAGCCCGACGAGCAGACGGAGGCCTAACGTGCCGGGACGGTCGCCCCAAGCCCACCACGGCACGGCTTGGACCGAGAGGGTCCTGCCGACCAACCTGATGGCCGTCCGGACGGCGGAACGCGAGCTCCTGAACCGTCTCGCCGCGGCGGGCTACGACGACGACCACCGGTTCGCCGTCCGCTTGGCTTTCGAAGAGGCCCTCGTCAATGCCATGAAGCACGGCAACCGGATGGACCCCCGCCGCACCGTCCGCGTCCGGTACCGCGTCACGGACGAGTGCGTCGAGATCTGCGTCGCCGACGAGGGGGGCGGCTTCGAGCCCGGCTGCGTCCCCGATCCGACCACCGATGAGAACCTCCAGCGGCCGTGCGGCCGGGGCATCATGCTGATCCGCTCGTACATGGACGAGGTGGCTTACGAGCCGCCCGGCAACGAAGTGTACATGCTCAAGTATCGGGCGAGCTGAGCGGCCAAAAATCCGAGCGGGAGCTGCGAGCCGATTCGGCCGCATCGGGCC
The DNA here is from genome assembly GCA_964526295.1 of uncultured Anaerolineales bacterium. GTDB lineage: Bacteria > Planctomycetota > Phycisphaerae > FEN-1346 > FEN-1346 > CAZGKW01. The sequence continues at coordinate 16,468 of CAZGKW010000049.1, read as the reverse complement.
GGCCGGCCCGAGACCGACGCGTCCTGCCAATCAGGGAGGGGGGGCCGTGGACATTCAAGTCAGCCAGGAAGAGGGGTGCCGGGTCGTCTCCCTTCGCGGCTCGGCCGACGTCAACGCGTCGCCGAGCCTGCGCCAGGCCCTGCTCGGGACCATCGAGGCCGGGGCGACGCGGATCGTGTGCGACCTGGCCGAAGCCGACTTCATCGGCTCGGACGCCCTCGGCGTCCTGATCACGGCTTACCTGAAGGCCCGAGGTCGGGGCGGGTTCGTCCGCCTGTGCGGCCCTCGCGGCAAGGTCCGCGAGGTGCTCCAGACGACCCGGCTGGATCACCTGTTCGAGATCTTCCCGGACGTGCGCGACGCCGCGGGTGCGGCGTCCGCCTGATTCGCGTCCGTTCCGGCGCTCCGGGCTCGGCGCACCTCGTAGATCGCCTCGGGCTTCAGCTCTTCGCCGCCCGCCCCCGTTCTGACCATCCAGGCCCGGACGCTCCAGCAGAGGTGGCACCTGTCGGCATAGCCGGCCGGGTCGGGCCGGAAGCCCTGCGACTCGGCCGCCTCGGCCAGGGCCCGCGGGCCGCCCGAGGCCAGGGCTGTCACGACCGGCGACGCCTCCGGCCGCCACGTCGCAAGGACTTGGTCGAGGGGCCGCCGCCGGGTCGCCCGCCCCAGGGCGATCCCCGCGCACGTCCCGGGGTAGACCCATCCGCCGGGGTCGACGTGGACGTGTCGGCTCTCCAGGAGCGGCTGGCAGCACGGTTCTCGGGGGACCGCCTCGGTGGGCGTCCGCGGGACGAGGGCCGCCAGCTCGCGCGCCGCCCGGCCGGTCATCCGCTCGGGATACCGCCGGAGGAAGGCGGCGAACAGGTCCCGCCGCTCCGTCTCCCCCATCTCCGCCACGTCACGCGGCTCGGCGAGCCACTTCCACCGCCGGGCCCGCACACCCTTGTCTCCCAGGGCGCGGCACGCGACGGCGTGCAGCCGCCGGACCCGCTCGGGCGGCACGTGCTCCTGGTGGTACGGGTCGGCGCTGATGGCGACCTGCCGGACGCCCGCGCCGGAAAGGGCCCGGAGTCGGTCCCGAACGAGGCGGTCGCTCGTGGCCCAGAAGCCGCAGGTCTCGACGTAGGCGAGGCCACCGGGGCCGGCGTCGCGGGCCGCCCGGACGACGGCCATCAAGCGGCGGAACCGGCCGAACGGCTCCCCGCCGCCGACGTGGACCCCGTGGGGCGGCACGCCCAGCCGCTTCAGCGCCGCCAGGTGTGCCCGGGCGTCGGCCGGGTCCATCCAGGCCCGCCCGTCGGGGCCGGACGAGACGTAGCAGTGCCGGCACGCCGCCGGGCACCAGTCGGTGACCAGCAGCCCCGCCGCGGCGATCGGTTGGAGGGCAGGAAGCGTCACGAGGGCATTATAGGCCCGGCGGGTCGGCGGGGCGACACCGCGACCGCGCGGCCCGCTCCCGGCGGGTCACTCCTCCGGCCACGAGGCCGTTTTGTCTCGACGGACGGCCGTCTCGGCCGTAAGTAAGGGGAGAGGCCCCTCGGGGGCCCCCAGCCCCCACGTCCGCAGCAACAGAAAGGCGGTCTATGGCCGACCCTGTCAGCGCCCGGTGCGGCCTGTGCGGCAAAGGGTTCAAGCTTCGTCCCGAGCAGCTCGGCCGCGAAGTGCGGTGCCCCCACTGCAAGACCATCGTGGTGATCGAGAAGCAGACCGACGCGGCCCGCGAGGCCATCGAGGCCCTCGGCGAGCAGGCGGCCGCCAAGCGACCCGTGACGGCCCACCGCCAGGTCCGTCTGCCTCGCGGCGGCGTGCGGAACAAGGGCCTGGCCATCGCCTGGGTCGCCATTCTTGCGGGCGTCCTGCTGATCGTCATCATCGTCGCCGCGGTCGTTGCGACACGGAACGAGCCCCCCGCGGAGGGGAACGCGGCCGGCGGAGGCACGACGGGCCGCGATCCGTACGTGGCCCCGGAGCCGAGGGTCCTTGTCTACGGCGATGGGGACGAGGAGCCGGACGAGCCTCCCCAGGACGGGTCGTACTGGCCGCCGCCCGCGCCGGCCACGCGGGATGCGGGGCCCGCGGCGCCGGGGCCGGCCGGCGGGGGGATCGCCATCCGGCCCCAGGGGTCCCTGGCCGGCCTGGAAGGCGGGACGGCCAGCTACCGCTGCGGGACCGTCCACAACGGCCGGTCCGAGCCCGTCCAGGGCCTCCTGATCACGTCACGGGCCCGCGGGGCGGACGGCACCGTCTTCGGCGAGGCGACCGCCCTCATCCGCCACCTCGAGCCCGGTGAGGAGGCCCCGTTCGTGGCGGTCTGGCGGCACGACCCCGGCCTCCGGCCCGAGATGTGGACCGACGACCAGACGATCGATCCGAACCTTGTGCCGGTGCCCGAGGCCCGCGTCATCGTGGACGGGGACGTGTGGTACGACCCCGACCGGGGGGAGTACTCGAGGACGGGCGAGATCATCGTGCCGGTGCGGAACGTGGGGCGGATCAGCGTCCGGCGGATCGAGGTCTCGGCAATCATCTACCACCGCGACGGGTCCGTCCTGAGCGCCGTCAAGACGGAGGTCGGCCGGACCCTCCTGCCGGGGGCGAAGGCCGAGGAGCTCCGCGTCCGCTATGAGCGGGCCACGCGGACGCTGATCGGCCAAGTCGTGGCGGACGCCCAGGCGGCCATGCGCCGCTGAGGAGCTTCTCCGGTCGGTCGTCGCGGCCGCGGCTCGGAAAGCCCTTGTTCACATGGCGAAGCCGGGCCGATGCGGGGGCGGGGGCGGCACGGATGTTCCCGCCAAGTCCAGCACCTCCCGTGCCGTGTTCTCGATGGAGGCCGGTTTGTCGAGGCGCTCCCGGATGGCCCGCAGCTCGTCCTGCTGGCGGCGGCGGGCCTCGTCGTCCTCCAGCAGCGCCAGGGCGGCCCGGCACTCGTCCTCCCCCGGCGGGGCATCCCGCATGAACTCCTCGACGATCCGCCGCCCCGCCAGGGCGTTCGGCAGCGACAGATAGGGCGTCCGAACCAGCCACCGCCCCAGCAGGTGCCACTCCGACCACGTGATGCCGTAGAAGACGACCATCGGCGTGGCGTAATACGTCAATTCGAGGGTGGCCGTGCCCGAGGCGACCAGGGCGAGGTCGGCCGCCCGTTCCACCTCGTGCGTTCGACCGACGACGGTCCGCACCGGGACGCCCGCCTCGGCGAGGAGCGGCGCCGCCCAAGGGCGGTGGGCCTCGTCAGCCAGGGCCACGACGAAGCGGCACCTGGGGTGTCGAGCGGCGAGGTGTCGGGCGACGGCCAGCTCGCGCGCCAGCACCCGCGGCACCTCCTGATGCCGGCTGCCCGGCAAGAGAGCGACGAGCTTCTCGCCCGGCCCCGCCCGGAGCGACGCGATAAACGGCTCGTCCAGCGCCAGGTCGCGCAGGTGATCGACGACCGGGTGCCCCACGAACGTGGCCGGCACCCCATGCGAGCGGAAGAACGTCTCCTCGTGCGGCAGCACGCACGCCACCCGGGTGAACCGTCGGCGAAGCTTCCTGACCCGGCCGGACCCCCAGGCCCAGAGCTGAGGCGGGATGAACCACAGGGCCGGCACTCGCCGGGCCCGCAGGCGGCTCCCCAGCAGGAAGTGAAAGCCCGGACAGTCGATGGTGACGGCGGCGTCGGGTCGCCAGTCGGCGAGGAACCGGTCGGCCCGGCTCAGAAGCGCCGCGTATCGCCAGCCGGTCCGGAGGAGCGGCCAGACGCCGATGATGCCGAACCAGGCGGTGTCGGCCAGAAGCCGGGCGCCGGCGCGGGCCATCCTCGGGCCGCCGAGTCCGGCGATGCGGGCGTCCGGAGCGAGCCGGCGGATGGCCCGGACCAGGTTGGCCCCGTGGAGGTCGCCGGAGACGTCGCCGGCGCTGACGAAGATCCGCGGCGGTGCCATGCGAGCGGATTCTAGCCGGGGGGGCGGCCGGGTCAAGGGCGAGAGGGGACGGGCGTCCGAGGCGGGCGGGCCGCCGGGGGGCCGCGGGTCGCCTCGGAAAGGCCGCGTCTCCCCTTGGGTACGGCTCAATCCGCTTGACGGGCCGAGCCCGTGGAACGTAGAGTTCGGGCCGACCCGCGAGGGAGGGCATCCGCGTGAACGACCTGTTCCTCAACGTCGTCCTGATCGTGGCATCGGTGGCGCTGCTCTACTTCGGGGCCGAGTGGCTGGTCGTCGGATCGGCGCTGCTGGCCCGGCGGATGCGGATCCGGCCCCTCGTGATCGGTCTGACGGTGGTGGCGTTCGCCACGAGCGCCCCGGAGTTCGTGGTCGCCGTGACGGCGACGATCGAATCGTGGGTCAAGGCCGACCCGAACGTGGCCCACATGGCCCTGGGCGACGTGATCGGGGCGAACGTGGCGAACGTCGGCCTCGTGATCGGCGGCAGCGCCCTGGTGGCGCCGCTGCTGGTGCGCCGGGGGATCTGGCGACGCGAGGTGCCCATCGCGATCCTCGTCCAGGTGGTCCTGTTCATCTTCTGCCTCGGGCCCGAGATCGCCCGGTGGGAAGGGGCCGTCCTGGTGGGGATGCACCTCGCGTTCTGCGTCTACATGGTCCGGACGGCCAAGGACACCGAGACCGCGAACCTGCCGGACGAGGTCGAGGGCCCCCTGCCGCGTCCGGCGATGGCCGCCTTGCGCGTCGGGGCGGGGGTGGTGCTGCTGGCGGTCGGGGGGTACCTCCTGGTCCGAGGCGCCACGGCGATCGCGGAGCGGGCGGGCCTGACGCACCTGACGGTCGGGGTGACGCTGGTGGCGCTCCTGACGACCGTCCCGGAGGTGGCGACGAGCATCATGGCGGCCCGGCGGGGGGAGGGCGACATCGCCGTCGGCAACGCCGTCGGGAGCGTCCTGTTCAACACGGCGTTCGTGCTGGGGACGGCCGCCTGCCTCAAGCCGATCGTGGTCCGCGACGACATCCGCTATCTCAAGATCCCGGTGATGATCGCCCTGCTTCTCGTGCTGCTGCCGTTCATGCGGAGCAAGTTCCGGGTGAGCCGATGGGAGGGGGCGGCCCTGCTGGCGTGCTACGTCGGGTTCGTGGTCATGTCGCTGCTGACGGGCGGCACCGAGTAGGGCCGCCGGCGGCGCGGCGCCGGCGAGAGGATGGCGCGGCCGGCAAGCCTGCCGTGAGCCTGCCGAACGGGCGGCCCGGCGAAACGCGCCCGCCGCGCCCTGAGCGCCCCGCCAAAGTCGTTTCGCCGCCGGGCTTGGCCGGGGCGCGGCGTTCATCGCCGCCGAAGCTCCCGACGCTCGGCTACCGGACCTTCGAGCCGGGCGAGACCGGCTCGGCGACCGTCAGGCAGACGACCTTCTCGCCGTCCTGGGCCGCCAGGAGCATCCCCTCGCTCCGCTCGCCGCGAAGCGTCGCCGGCTCCAGGTTCGCCACCACCACGACGAGCTTGTCCTTGAGCTGCTCGGGCGGCATATAGGGCTTGAGGCCCGCCACGAGCTGGCGCGTCCCAAGCTCCGGCCCGAGCTCGCAGTCGATCAGGTAGAGCTTGTCGGCGCCCGGATGGTCGCGAACGTCCGTGACGCGGCCGATGCGGAGCTCCGCCCGGCCGAAATCCTGAATGCTGACCATTTCACTCATAGAAGCGTCCTTTCTCGAGCCCGCCGCGGAAGCGGCGGGGCGTTCATTGCCGCAACGAGCGTTTCGGTCGCGGCACGACGTAACCCGGAGCTCCCGCTCCGGGCTCGAACGGCTCTATAGGCGCTGCGCCGCCAAGCTCGCCAGGTCGCTCCGTTCGCTCGTCTGGAGCATGACGTGGCCGATGATGTCGAAGCCTTTCATCTTCTCGGCGGCGTAGGAGAGGCCGTTCGAGGACGAGTCGAGGTAGGGGTTGTCGATCTGGTAGGGGTCGCCGGTCAGGACGAGCTTGGAGTCCTCGCCGACGCGGCTGGCGACGGTCTTGATTTCGCGCGGCGTCAGGTTCTGGGCCTCGTCGACGATGATATACTGGTCGGGGATACTCCGGCCCCGCATGTAGGTCAGGGCCTCCATTTCCAGGGCCCCGGACTCGACGAGGTGCTCGATCCGCTGGTCAAGGCCATGGCCGTTGTCGGTCCGCTTGGTCCGGAGGATGTAGGCCAGGTTGTCGAAGATCGGCTGCATCCACTGGTACAGCTTCTCCTCCTTGGCCCCGGGCAGGTAGCCGATGTCCTGGCCGAAGGGGATGATGGGCCGCGAGACGAGGAGCTTCTCGTACTTCTTCTCGGCGCGGACCTTCTGAAGTCCGCAGGCGACCGCCAGGAGCGTCTTGCCCGTTCCGGCGGGCCCCAGGAGGGTGACCATCCGCACGTCGTCGAGCATCAGCAGCTCGATGGCCATCTCCTGCTGCAGGTTGCGGGCCGAGACGTTCTGATAGGTCTTGCTGCCGAATCGAAGGGCGACGAGCGCCCCCTGCCTGGCGTCGAAGCGGCCGACCGCCCGGTGCTCGGCGTCCTCGGCGTCCGTGAGGATGACGAATTCGTTGGGCAGGAGGTCGTCGGCCGGCGGGTCCACGCGGTGGTCCTTCTCCAGCCGGTCGATCGTCGGCCGGGGGACCTCCATCTCGCGGTACCCGAGATAGATCCGCTCGAAGTCGACCTTCGACTTCTCGAAATCCATCGTCCGGATGCCGAGGGCGTCGCTCTTGATGCGGGCGTTGATGTCCTTCGAGATGAACACCGTGGGCCGGCCGTCCTTCATCAGCCGATACGCCACACCGATGATCTGGTCGTCGGCCGTGCCGCGAGCCAGGATCGGATGGCCCGGCTCCTCGTCCTCCATGACGACACGGACCGATCCGCCGGTCTCCTCGACCGTGACGCCTTCGGGCAGGCGACCCTTGGCCCGGAGCCGGTCGAGGAAGCGGATCACCTGGCGGGCGTGCATGCTCAACTCGTCGGAGCCCTTCTTGAACTTGTCCAGCTCCTCGATGACCTGGAACGGCAGGACGACCTCGTTGTCGGCGAAGCTCGTAAGGGCCCCCGGATCGTGCAGGAGGACGTTCGTGTCGAGGACGAATGACTTCTTGGCCATGGGGATCCCCCTGAAGCAGGCAGGTTCGTGCTGGCGGGGCCATCCTAGCGGCCGTCGCCCGGCGTCGCAAGGCCCCGCTCGCAATGCCCGGGGGGGTCGCTTGACGCCCTCCGACGCGGCGGCTAGACTGCTCCGCTTGCCCGTGCACCACACGGGGCCGGAGGGCCCTCCCATGGCCGTCGTCGCCGACCTGCCGGACGTCGGGCCGGTCACCGCCGAGTCGGGGTTCGTCGCGCTGGAGGCGACGAGCGACGGCACGTTCCGCGCCGGCTCCGGCGGAGTCCGGGCCGTCGTCGCCACGGGCGACCGCAAGGTCGAGTTCATCGCCTTCGCCGACCGGACGTTGGCACGGGTCAATTCGGCCCTCGGCTACCCGGCCTACTACCCCCTGCGGCCGGTGGACCTGGAGCGGCCCGTGAAGGCCGTCCTGATGGACCTCGACGGCACGAGCGTCCACAGCGAGGAGTTCTGGGTCTGGATCATCGAGCGGTCGACCGCGAGCCTGCTGGGCGACGAGTCGTTCGAGCTGGAGGAGGCCGACCGGCCGTACGTCTCCGGCCACAGCGTCAGCGAACACCTGGAGCACTGCATCCGCAAGTACGCCCCCGGCCACACGGTCGAGGAGGCCCGGCGGCACTACTTCGACCATACCCATCGCGAGTTGGGCGAGATCCTGGCCGGGCGGGGCAGGGCGAACGCGTTCGTTCCGGCGCCGGGCCTGAAGGAGTTCCTCCTCCGCCTGAAGGGCCAGGGCATCCGCATCGCCCTCGTGACGTCGGGCCTGTATGAGAAGGCCTACCCGGAGATCGTGGCGGCGTTCCGGGCGATGGACCTCGGCGAACCCGAGGCGTTCTACGATGCCATCATCACGGCGGGGTTCCCGCTGCGGCGGGGGGAGGTCGGCACGCTCGGCGAGCTCTCGCCGAAGCCCCACCCCTGGCTCTACGCCGAAGTGGCCCGCATCGGTCTCGGTCTGCCCGTCGGCGAGGGGCGTCGCGTCGTCGGCCTGGAAGACTCCGGCGCGGGCGTCTGCTCGATCCGCCTCGCGGGCTTCTCGGTCATCGGCATGGCCGGCGGCAACATCGTCGAGAGCGGCACGCGAGACCTCTGCCGCCACTACTGCCACTCGTTCGAAGAGGTGCTCGAACACATTCTCCCGTAAAGGGATTGAAGCATGGCCAAGTCGAAGCCCGTCGCGTACGTCGTTCCGCACACCCACTGGGACCGCGAGTGGCGGTATCCCATCTGGACGAACCGCGTCCTGCTCGTCCGGTTCATGGACCACCTGCTGGAGACGCTCGAGGCCGACACGGCGTACCGGTGCTTCGTCCTGGACGGCCAGTCGGTGGCGATCGAGGACTACCTGGAGGCCCGGCCGGAGAACGAGGCCCGCGTGCGGCAGGAGGTCGAGGCCGGGCGACTGGCCATCGGCCCGTGGTACACGCTGCCGGACCTCTACCCGCTCGACGGGGAGTGCCTGGTGCGGAACCTGCTGCGCGGCGTGCGGGTCTCGGAGGGGTTCGGCCGGTGCCTGCGGATCGGGTACACGACGTTCGGCTGGGGCCAGACGGCCCAGTTCCCGCAGCTCTACGCCGGGTTCGGCTTTGAGTTCATCGTCACCGCCAAGCGGGTCTCGGCCGAGCGGGCTCCCAAGTGCGAGTTCTTGTGGGAGTCGCCCGACGGGACGCGTGTCCTGACGACCCGCCTGGGGGAGCACGCCCGGGCGAACGTCTTCCTGAACGCCTACCTGCCGGTCCGCTTCGGCGTCGACTATTTCTCCGACGCGTATCGATATACCTGGGGGCAGGGAGTCACGCTGCATCCGGCCCGGCCCGACCGGGCCCACGAGGACCACGGCAAGATCGACGCCGAGCCGGCCTATCACGCCGAGCGGGTCGAGCCGGGCTTCCGCGCGGCGTGGGCGGCGATGGACGAGACGGCCGTGCCCGACTGCCGGCTCCTCATGGACGGGTCGGACTTCACGGACTGCCAGCCGATACTGACGCGGATGATCGCCGATGCGAACGCCGCCATCGACGAGATCGAGTTTACCCACGGGACGCTGGAGGAGTACGCCGACGAGCTGGCGAAGCGCATCGACACGGGCGCCCTGCCGGTGGTCCACGGAGAGCTTCGCGACGGACCGGCCCACGCCTGCTCCGGCAACGCCCTGGCCACGCGAATCTATATCAAGGTCCTGAACAAGGAGGCCCAGAACGTCCTGCTGCGCTGGGCCGAGCCGCTGTGCTCCGCGGTGGCGTGGCAGGGGGCCGAGTATCCCCGCCGGCCCCTCGAGACCGCCTGGACGCACCTCCTGAAGGCGCATCCGCACGATTCGATCAACGGAGTCACCCAGGACAAGACGGCCGAGGACACGGTCGGGCGAATCCGCCAGGCCGTCGAGATCGGGCAGGCCGTCGGCGACGACGCCGTGGCGGACCTCGTCCGGCGGGTCGACCTCGCCGAGTTTGGCCCGGACGACGTGCTCGTCGTGGCGGTCAATCCGCGTCCGCGGCCGGCCCGGGGCACGGTGAGGCTGTGCGTGGACCTGCCGCGCGAGCGGAACGTCTGGAGTTTCCGGCTCGCCGGCGCGGCCGGCCGGGCCTGCGACGTGCAGCCCGTCTCCCGTCGCGAGCACAGGGTGCCGGTCAACGACCTCGCGGCCCGGCCGTGGCCGTTCGACCTCGATCGGCACGAGGTGTGGGTGGACCTCGGCGAGCTTCCCGCCGGCGGGTACAAGGTCCTCCGCGTCGAGCCGACCGGCACGTTCAACCGCCTGGCGGAGTGGTGGCCGAAGCCGCGGACCAGCCCCGGCGGCGAGATCGCGACCGCCGCCAACGCTCTCGAGAACGAGCATCTCCGGGCCGAGGTCGAGTCTGACGGCACCGTCACCCTCCATCACAAGGCGACCGGCCGGACGTACCGCGGCCTGCTGGCCTTCGAGGACTCCGGCGACGTGGGCGACTACTGGGCCCGCTACCCGCCCTACGGGGACCGCACCTTCACCAGCCGCGGCTGCCCGGTCCGCATCTGGTGCGAGGAGAACGGGCCGCTCGCGGCGACGCTCGGAGTCGAGGTGACGATGACGCTGCCCGCCCGCGGCCATCGGCCGGAGGTCGGCGTCCGCGGCGAGAGTCGACGCAGCGACGAGACCCGCGAGCTGATCGTCACGTCGCACTTGACGCTTGTCCGCGGCTCGCCCCGCCTCGACGTGCGGACCGTCGTCGAGAACACCGTCGAGGACCACCGCCTTCGCGTCCTCTTCCCGACGGACCTCGCGGACGCGACGCACTCGTCCGCCTCGGGCCACTTCACGGTCGACGAGCGGCCCATCGAGCCGCGCCGCGAGCCCGACGGCACGTTCTATCCCGAGATGCAGACGCATCCGCAGCAGCACTTCGTCGACCTGAGCGACGGCCGAAGCGGCCTGGCGGTGCTCAGCCGCTGCTTCACCGAGTACGAGGTGCTCCGCGACGGGCGGGCCACACTCGCCCTGACGCTCTTGCGGGCCGTGCGGAACCTGATCTGCACCGAGTGGCGGGTCACCGGCCGCTTCCCGCACCAGAAGGGCGGCCAGTGCCTCCGCCGCATGGAGTTCGATTACGCCCTCTATCCCCATGCGGGCCGGTGGCACGAGGCCGGCGCCTGGGAGGAGGCCGACGCCCTGAACGCCCCGCCGCAGGTCTACCAGACGTCCCCGCACGCGGGCGGACACCTGCCGCCCGAGGCGAGCTTCTTCTCGGTCGAGCCGGCCGGCCTCGTCCTCTCGGCCCTTAAGAAAGCCGAGGACCGCGAGAGCTTCATCCTGCGCCTCTTCAACCCGACGCCGGAGGCCGTCGAGGGCCGCATCACCCTCCGAGCCCCCCTCGCGAAGGCCTGGCTGACGAACCTGAACGAGGAGCGGCAGGGCGAGCTGCCCGCCGCCGCCGGCCGGCCCGTCGCCGTCGAGGTGCCGAGCGCGAAGATCGTCACCGTGGAACTCGAGATGGCCGAGGCGGCCAAGTAACGAGCATCGCCCTTCGGGCCGTCTTTCGTCTTGACGCGACGCCACGGTTCGGCATATCCTGCTCGCCATGCGACCGACCTGCGTGGTCCTGTCCCTTCTTCTGTTCGTTCTGGCGGCCGGGTGCGGCCGTCGGTTCGAGTTCGCCGAGGACGAAGACCTGGCCGCCACCGCCGCCCAGGCCCGCGACGATGCGGTCGCCGCCCAGCAGGCCGGCGACCCCGAGGCGGCCCGTTGGGCGGCCGACTGGGCGGAGGCCGCCGTCGAGGAAGCGCGGACCCGGGCGGACCGCGCCGCCGAAGCCGACCGTCCGGCCGCCGACCGGGCGGTCCGCGAGGTGCTGGCGCTCGCGCGCGAGGCCGTCAAGTTCGCCGAAACGGCCGAGGAGGAGGCCGACGTCGCCGACAAGCTGGGCGGCCTCAGGGGTCGCAGCTACGCCCGGGCCCGCGCCGCCTCCCTCAAGGCTATCTACATGGGCCTCAGCCTCGGCGCCAAGCACGCCGGCGACATGGGCTACGCCGCCCTGAACGCCCAGCAGCGGGACCTCGCAGACCGGGCCCTGGAGGCGGCCGGCGCCCCGCGGCTTCCGGACGGGTCGCCCGACTGGGACGCCGCCGCCAGGACGCTCGCCGCGCAGGCCGACGATCCCCCGCGGGAGAACAACTACCTGCTCGCGGTGTGCTTCGCGTGCCTCAAGCAGGACCGGCTGGCCCTCTACGAGGCGGCCCCGCTCGACCCGGCCGACGTGACCTCTCCGGGCGAGAAGCTCAAGTGCCACATCATCCGCGGCGTCGTCTTCATGCTGAACGGCTACTCCCGCCTCGCGATGCGCGACCTCCAGGCGGCGCTCGTCCTCATCGAGGACCTCGACGCCGAACGCCTCGATCCTGAGCTCCGCGGCTGCCTCCACCTCGGCATGGCCGTGCTGCACGGGCTCAACCACGACTACGAAGCCTGCGACCGCGAGGTCATGCGGGCCACCCAGCTCTGGCCGAACAACCCGGTCGGCACCATCCTGACGGGCGAGGTGATGGTGGCCCAGGGCGAGTACGTGAAGGCCGCCGTCACCCTGGAGGACCTGCTGTGCGACCTCGACGCCGAGGCCGACCCGGAGATCGTGCGGCTCGTCCAGGAGCGGGCCCGCCAGATCCGCGACGACGAGGTCGAGGCGGCGCCGCTGTTCCACGACCCGGCCTTCATCCGCCGGCTCCAGATGGTCAACCTGACCCGGGCCGCCCGGACCTCCGAGACGGCGAAGAAGCTGACCGCCTACCTCGACCGGGCCCGGGCGTTCGGGGCCGACCTGCTCGGGCGCATCCCCGGCGTCGGCGGCGACGACGCCGAGCCGTGACGTAGCCGCGCCGGCATCCGCCCTCGTTCGTTGCGCGGCGGGTCTCCGCACCCGCCGCGTTCTTCCAGGTCCGGTGCGCGGTGGTCGCGGAGGACCACCGCCCAAGGGTAGACGCGGCCGCTTCACAGCCGTCGCCCGCAAATCCTGTTGCACGTCCGGTCGGGCGCCGCTACGGTGTGCCTCTTCGCGCATCGGCGGGCCGCGCGCCGGCGCCCTCGACGTCAAAAGGCGAGGCGCGGCCGGCCCGCTCTCCAGGAGGTCCCGGCGATGGCCGAGCCCGGCTACGACAGGAAACCGGAGAAGAACGAGAAGAAACCGGTCCCCGAGGTCGACATCCACGCCATCATGGAGCGGTGGCGGACCGGCGTGAAGCGGAAGATGCGCGGCATCGCCAGTTTCCGCGAACGCATCGGCTTCCGCATGGACGCCCTGAAGGCCCGCCTGTTCCCCCGGCGTGTCACCCTCGACGACTGGGAGGTCCGCGAGTGCATCTACCGCGGACCCGGCGACTACGAGTGGCTGGACGATGCGTGGCGGCCGTTCCAACTGGGCGACACCTGGGGCGACGCCGGCATCTCCGCCTTCATCCGCCGCCGGGCCGAGATGCCGGACGAGTTCGCCGGCAAGAAGGTCATGCTCCGCGTCTACGTCGGCGGCGATGCGCTCCTTCGCGTGGGCGGCACGCCCTATCACGGCATCGATCCGTTCCACAACGAGGCGGTCCTGACGGACTCGGCCCGCGGCGACGAGACGTACGAGTTCGAGCTGGAGGCCTACGTGGCCTGGCACGCCGAGAAGAGCTACCCGTTCACGTTCGCCCTGGCGGAGCTGGCCGTCGTCGACGAGGACGTGTGGCGGGTGTGGTGGGACTTCCGGGCCCTGGAGAAGGCCCTCGACATCGAGCAGATCGACCCGAAGCTCGAGCAGTTCCTCGCCGACGGCCTGTGGGAGGCCCTGAAGCTCGTCCCGCTCCAGGAGGACGACCCGGAGCGGGCCCGGAAGGCCATCCTGGCGGCGGGCGAAAAGGTCCGCTCGGACGTCTACGAGAGCGACCGCTTCCGCGGCGAGGGCCTCATGCACCTCGTGGGCCACAGTCACCTCGACCTGGTCTTCATGTGGCCGTTCCGCGAGTATCTCCGCAAGGTGGGCCGGACCCACTCGACGATGCTGCGGCTCATGGAGCAGTACCCGGAGTTCAAGTTCTGCCAGAGCCAGGCGAAGATCTACGCCGACATGAAGGAGCAGTTCCCCGATCTGTACGAGCAGGTCAAGCGGCGGGTGGCCGAGGGGCGATGGGAGCTGATCGGGGCCTTCTGGGTCGAGCCCGACTGCAACCTCATCTCGGGCGAGTCGTTCGTCCGCCAGGTCCTTTACGGCCAGAAGTTCTTCCAGGAGGAGTTCGGTTTCCGCAGCCGGTCCTGCTGGCAGCCGGACGTCTTCGGCCTGTCCTGGGGCATGCCGCAGGTCCTCGCCCGGGGCGGCGTCCGGTACTTCATGACCAACAAGATGAGCACCTGGAACGATACGAACCCCTGGCGGAAGCACACCTTCTGGTGGGAGGGCATGGACGGGACGCGGGTCCTGGCGATCGTCCCGCCGGGCCACTTCATCGGCACCGTCGACCCCGACATCATGGACCGCCAGTGGCGGACCTTCTCCGACTCCGAGACCGTCGGCGAGACGCTCCACGTCTACGGCTGGGGCGACGGCGGCGGCGGCCCGGACGCCGAGATGATCGAGTGCGGCCGGCGCTACGCCGACTTGCCCGGCCTCGTGCCGACGACCTTCTCGACCGCCGAGGAGGCGTTCGACAGCATCCGCGAGAAGGCCGAGGCCGCCGGCGACGTGGTCCCGGTCTGGCGGGACGAGCTGTACCTGGAGGCCCATCGCGGCACGTACACGAACAAGGCCCGCCTGAAGAAGATCAACCGGCGGCTGGAGTTCCTCTATCGCGACGCGGAGCTGGCCGCAGGGCTGGCGTCGCTGCGAGGCGCGGCCTACCCCGCGGCCGAGCTCCAGGAGGGGTGGCAGGACCTGCTGACGACACAGTTTCACGATTCGCTCCCCGGGACCCACGTCCCGGAGGTCGAGGTGGACCTGCTGGCCGACTACGAGCACATCCGCTCGATCGGCGAGACGGCCCTGGAGACGGGCCTGAGGGCGCTGCTGGGCGAGCCCGACACCAGGTCGAACGCCCTTGTGGTCTTCAACCCGCAGCTTCACGCCCGGTCGGACCTGGCCGCCGTGCCGGCCGACGCGCTCGCCGGGCGCATCGTCTGCGACTCAGGCGGCGAGCCGCTGCCGCAGCAGCGCGTGACGGACCTCGACGGGACGGAGAAGGTGCTCGTCCGGCCGGGCGAGGTGCCCCCGGTCGGCTATCGCGTGCACGAATTGCGCGACGGCGAGGCGGCGCCCGAGGCGCCGGCCTCGCTCGGCGCCGCCGCCGACACGCTGGAGAACGAGCTGCTCCGCGTCCGGTTCAGTCCCGACGGCCGTATCGTCTCGCTCTACGACAAGGAGCACGACCGCGAGCTGGTCCCGGAGGGGGCGGCCGCGAACCGGTTCCAGATGTACGAGGACACCCCCGGCCACTACGAGGCCTGGGACATCGCCGCCACGTACGTCGAGCACGAGATCGACGTCTCGGGCGGCGGGCGGATGCGGGTCGACGAGACCGGACCCGTCCGGGCGTCGGTCCTCCTGGAGAAACCCCTGGCCGGGTCGACGCTCCGGCAGCGGATCAGCCTGGCCGCCGGGAGCCGCGAACTCGTGTTCGAGACCGAGATCGACTGGGTCGAGCGGCGGCGGCTGCTGAAGGTCGCTTTCCCGCTGGCGATCAACACGGGCGTCGCCACCTACGACATCGCCTTCGGCAACATGGAGCGGCCGACGCATCGCAACACGTCGTACGATGCGGCCAAGTTCGAGGTGCCCGCCCATCACTGGATGGACGTCTCGGAGGCGGACTACGGCGTCAGCCTCCTGAACGACTGCAAGTACGGTCACGAGGCCCACGGAAACACGATCCGCCTGACGCTCCTGAAGGGGGCGACCTATCCCGACCCGGACGCCGACAAACATCTCCACCACTTCACGTACGTCCTCTACCCGCACCCGGGCACGTGGCGGGACGCCGGGACGATCGAGGCCGGGCTGGACCTGAACGCGCCGCTCGTGGCGCGGTTCGTCAAGGCCCCGCCCGAGGGGCCGGCGGCGTCGTTCCTGCGGACCGATGCGAAGGGGATGACGCTGGAGGCCGTCAAGCGGGCCGAGGACGGCGAGGGCCTCGTCGTCCGCCTCGTCGAGCGGACGAACGCCCTGGCTCGCGGGCGGCTCACCTTCGACCGGCCGGTGAAGCGGGCCTGGTCGACGAACCTGCTGGAGGAGAACGAGACGGAGCTGGAGGTCGAGGACGGGGCGGTCCGCTTCGAGGCCCGGCCGTACGAGATCGTTACGATTCGGGCCGTCTTCTGACATACCCTCTCCCCTGGCGGGAGAGGGCAGCCGTGAGGGGGATCACTGCACGACCGTGAACAGGAGCGTGTCAGATCTGACATACCCTCTCCCCTGGCGGGAGAGGGCAGCCGTGAGGGGGATCACTGCACGACCGTGAACAGCCACCAGCGGCGTTTTTTTTCGCGCGAGCTTCGGGCCTGACGCTCGAAGTAGAGCGCCATCACCTCGCCCGAGGTGGTACGG
Organism: uncultured Anaerolineales bacterium; assembly: GCA_964526295.1. Taxonomy (GTDB): domain Bacteria; phylum Planctomycetota; class Phycisphaerae; order FEN-1346; family FEN-1346; genus CAZGKW01. The sequence goes on along the minus strand of CAZGKW010000049.1, from coordinate 369 downwards.
ACCTCGAACCAGTGCTTGCGGACGTACTGCTCGGACGAGCCGCTCCGGCAGGGCCCCGTCTCGCGCCACGCCTTGAGGACCGCGGCGACCTCGTACTCCGTGCCCCGCCAGCGGAACCGCCACGGCAGCCCCGGCCCGCCCGCCGCCATGCCGGACGCGTCGAACGTCCCCGAGACGGGCTCGATCCGCTCGCCGATAAACGTGTCGGTGTTGCCACGCAAGGCCAGACTCCCAGATCAGTTGCCGGCCGATTGGGGCATGGCGAAGACTATGACAACCCAAAGGAGGCAGTTTGTTAGCAGAATGATAGTGAACTGGTCTTTCGCAGGTTTTGAGCGTACCGCGGACGGATGGAGGAAGCAAGGAAGA
>CAZGKW010000048.1:0-30680 GCA_964526295.1 uncultured Anaerolineales bacterium | reverse complement strand
GGCCCGTAGTCCCAGAAGCCGTTCAGGCCGCCGTAGATCTCGCTGCCGGGGAAGATGAAGCCCCGCCGTTTGGCCAGCGAGACGATTTTCTCCATGCGATCCTGGTCGTTCGCCATCGTTCGTCCTCGTCGCCGCGTGCTCGTGAACCGGGGATGATAGGCGGAACGGGCAATCCGGTCAACGGTTTCGGCCGCCTGACGCGTAAGATCAGCCGAACAGCGGCGTTGTGTCGCGGCAGCGTCCTGTCGGCCCGAAGGCGGCCACCAGGGGGCGTCGAGAGCTTGCCCCGTTTGCCCAGCTTGCGCCTTCTCCCCCCGCGCCTGGGCCGGGGGAGCCGGCCGGCTGAGGCCCTGAGAGGGGCCTGGCAATGCAGAAAACGGCCGTTTTGCCGGATTCCGGGGTTGACAGGGGCCAAGACACGGGGTATAGTTACGGGATTAACAAACGATTAGAATAGCCTTCGGGGAGTTGACCGCGAACGTGAGGGGTTCGTCGGGTCGCCGCGTTGTCGGGACTCTACACTGACGACATCCTGGACGAAGTTGCCCGCGCCAACGATATCGTAGGGGTGATTCAGGGGTATTTCCCCCTGAAACGGGCGGGCAAGGACTACAAGGCGCTGTGCCCATTCCATCCCGAGAAGACCCCGTCCTTCACCGTGAGCCCCGCGAAGCAGATTTTCAAGTGCTTCGGGTGCGGGGCCGGCGGGAGCGTGTTCAACTTCGTCATGCTGAAGGAGAACCTGACGTTCCCCGAGGCCGTGCGGGTCCTGGCGGAGCGGGCGGGGGTCCAGCTCAGGACCGACCCGGAGGCCCGGAAACGGGCCGGCCGGATCCAGCGGCTGCGCAAGGCCCTCGACTGGGCCACCCGGCAGTTCGAGGCGGCCCTGAGGGACCCTCAGACGGGTCGGCCTGCCCGGGAGTACCTGGCCGGACGGGGCATCGAGAAGGAGACGATCGAGCGGTTCCGGATCGGGTTCGCCCCGGCCTCGTGGGACCGCCTGCTCGGGCTGGCCCAGGAGGCGGGCGCTTCGCCGGAAATCCTGGAGGCGGCGGGCCTTGTGACCCGACGGGACGACGGATCGGACTACTACGACCGGTTCCGCAACCGGGTGATCTTTCCGATCCTGGATACGCTGAGCCGGCCGGTGGCGTTCGGCGGGCGGACGCTCGGGGACGACCCGGCGAAGTACCTGAACTCGCCGGAGACGGCCCTCTTTCGCAAGGCCGAGCACCTGTACGGCTTGCCGCAGGCCCGGCAGGCCATCGAGGGCCGGCGGCGGGCGGTCGTCGTCGAGGGCTACACCGACGTGGTGATGGCCCACCAGGTGGGCGCGGCCAACGTGGTGGCGACGCTGGGCACCGCCCTGACGAGCGATCACGTGAGGACGCTCAAACGGTACGCCGACGAGGTCGTCCTGGTCTTCGACTCGGACGAGGCCGGCGAGCGGGCGGCCGACCGGGCGGTGGAACTTTTCCTCGCCGAGGACGTCAGTGTCTACGTGACGAACCTGCCGGAGGGCAAGGACCCCTTCGACGTGTGCCGCGACGAGGGCGCCGAGGGGTTCGCCTCGTACGTGGCGGGTGCGACGGAGGCCCTGGAATACAAGTGGGCCCTGGTGCGTAAGGAGTTCGGGGCGAGCGCGAGCCCGGCGGCGAAGCGCCGGGCCCTCAGGGCAATGCTCGAGAGCCTGGCCCAGGCGCCCGTGCTCGCGGCCGACGAGCGGAACGTCCGGACGGAGATGCTGCTCGGGCGGGTCGGCGCGACGCTGGAGGTCTCGCAGGAGGCACTGAGGCGGGAGTTGGCGCGGATTCGCCGCCGGGCCCGGCGAAGCGCCGCCGGCCAGGAGGTCGGCGATAACCTGCCGGATCCGGCCGGCCGCGGGTGGCGGTGGGCCGCCGAGCGGGACATCCTGACGGCCCTGGTGCACTGGCCGTCGCGGACCGCCGAGGTGGCCGAGGCGCTGCCGACCGGCCTGGAGAGCGAGGCGTTCCGGCCCCTCTTCGAGGCCCTCCTGGCGATGCCGAAGCGGCGCGACTGCGACATCCAGGCGCTGGTCCGCCAGATCGAGGACCCGGAGACGAGCAGTCTGGCCATCGAGCTGCACGAGCGGGGCGAGGCGTTCCGTCGCCGGGCGGCCGAGACGGACGACCCGCTCGGGGACCTGCTTAGGGAACGCCTGGAGGAGGTCCGGCGAATCGAGGCCGAGGCGAGGCTGGCGGCCCAGGGGGAAGCCGTCCGGCAGATGGGCGATGCGGATTCGCGGGCCCTCGAGGACTTCGACCGGGCCCGCAAGGGACGCCGGGGGTTCCTCACGCCGCGCGAGCTGCGGCGGCGGGGCCCCGGGGGGTGAGAGCGAGACGTACGGACGCAGGGAGACCGGGGACATCATGGCCGAACCGAGCGAACAGAAGCCTGAACCGACGCCTAAGCGGACGGCCGAGGCGGAAATCACGGCCCTCGTCCAAATGGGCAAGGACCGCGGTTACCTGACCTACGAAGAGATGAACGACGGGCTGCCCGACGACCTCGTCAGCCCCGAGCGGCTGGACCGCATCCTGATGCAGCTCGACGAGCTGGGCATTGACCTGATCGACGAGAGCGACCTCGAGGCCCGTCGTCTGCATCCGTCGACCGAGGGGGAGGACGGCGAATGGGACGCCGAGGCCGCCAAGCGCCGCGCCGTCTCCCTGGCCGCCCCCACCGAGGCCGAGGTCCACCGCCGCATCGACGACCCCGTGCGGATGTACCTGACGCAGATGGGTGAGATCCCGCTCCTGACGCGGGACCAGGAGATCTACCTGGCGAAGCGGATCGAGCTGACGCGGAAGCACTTCCGCCGAAAGGTGCTCCAGAGCGACTTCGCCATCTCCGCCGCCGTCGAGACGCTCCGCCAGGTCCAGTCCGGCGAGCTGCCGTTCGACCGGACGATGAAGATCTGCATGTCGGAGAACCTCGCCAAGCCCACCATCCAGAAGCGGACGCCCGAGAACCTCGCCACGGCCGCCAAGGTCCTCGAAGCCAACCGCGAGGACTACGAGCGGCTCTCCGCGCCCGGCACCAGCGAGGACGAACGCCAGGCCATCTACCGCCGCATGCGGGCCCGCTGCCACAAGTGCGTCCAGCTCCTGGAGGAACTGAGCCTTCGGACCAGCAAGATCCAGGCCATCCTGAAGAAGCTCGTCGGGATCCATCACAAGCTCGAGGAGATCCACCGCCGCCTCGACGAGCTGGGCACCGGGGCGGAGGACGCCGGCGAGATCGCCGCCCTCAAGGAGGAACGCGACGGCCTCCAGCGGCTCGTGGGCGAGGACCGGCAGCGCCTGGCCGCCCGCGTCGCGCGGCTCATGCGGGCCTTCCACGAGTACGAGGACGCCAAGCGGAGCCTCTCGGGCGGGAACCTGCGCCTCGTCGTCTCGATCGCCAAGAAGTACCGCAACCGGGGCCTCTCGTTCCTCGACCTCATCCAGGAGGGCAACACCGGCCTCATGCGGGCCGTCGACAAGTACGAGTATCGACGTGGCTACAAGTTCTCCACCTACGCCACGTGGTGGATCCGCCAGGCGATCACCCGGGCCATCGCCGACCAGGCCCGCACGATCCGCATCCCGGTCCACATGATCGAGACGATGTCCAAGCTCCGCAATATCTCGAAGCAGTTCCTCCAGGAGACCGGCCGCGAGCCAACCCTGGAGGAGCTGGCCGCCGAGGCCGACCTGCCCGTCTCGGAGGTGCGGCGGGTCATGAAGATCAGCCGCCACCCCATCAGCCTGGACCGGCCCGTCGGCGAGAGCGAGGACTCCTACTTCGGCGACTTCATCGAGGACGACACCGCCGAGTCGCCCGTCACGGCGGCGACCCAGGAGATGCTGAAGTCGAAGATCGACCACGTGCTGAAGACCCTCACCTACCGGGAGCGGGAGATCATCAAGCTCCGCTACGGCATCGGCGACGGCCAGACGTACACCCTGGAGGAGGTGGGGCGGATCTTCCGCGTCACCCGCGAACGCGTCCGCCAGATCGAGGCCAAGGCCATCCGCAAGCTCCAGCACCCGGTCCGAAGCCGCAAGCTCGAGGGGTTTCTCGACCGCATGCCGCATGAGTCCCGGCAAGGGTGACCATGGGCCACCCATTGCCGCTCCGAGGCGGGGACCCTCACCCCGCCTCCTTTTTTGCGCGGGCGAGGTCGTCCGCACCCGCGGAGGCGACTGCTCGTCCCCAAGTCACCCGGAGCTTCCGCTCCGGGCCCGTCCGAAGCGCCGCCGCCCGCGCGGCCGAAGCGCTTTCCGCTTGATTCGCTCCGGGGCCGGCGGTATAAGCACCCGAGGTCTCTTGCCGGTGGAGGAGTGGTGCCCCAACTGGTCCTTGACACGCTACGGGAACTCCAGCAGGCCGACCAGGAGCTGAGGCGCCTGGAAGCCGAGAAGGCCGCTCACGACCGCACGGTGCGCGTCCGCGCCGCCCAGATCGAGAAGATGGAGGCCGAGCTGGAGGCCCTCCGCAAGCGCCGCCAGGCCGCCCGGGCCCGGGCCGACCAGAAGGAGCTCGAGGTCCGCGGCAAGCAGGACCAGATCGAACGCCTCAAAGGCCAGCAGCTCCAGGTCCGCGACAACCGCCAGTACGCCGCCCTCCAGAACGAAATCAAGTTCGCCGAGCTGGCCATCTCGAAGCTCGAGGACGAGATCTTGAACGACTACGAGGACCTCGAGGCCATCACCGCCGAGCTGGCCGAGGCCGAGGAGGCCCTCCAGCGGAGCCGCCGCGACCTGGAGGCCCTCCGCCAGGAAATCGGGCAGCACAAGGACGAGGTCGACGCCCGCATCGAGGTCTGCCGCAAGCGCCGACGCGACATCCAGCGCGAGCTGCCCCGCGAGGTGGTCGACCGGTTCAACCGCATCGCCGACCGCCTCGACGGCGAGGCCCTCGCCCGTGTCGTCCGCGACGAGGAGGAAGGCACGTTCAGTTGCGGCGGATGCAACATGGGCATCACCCAGAACAGCTACGTCCTCCTCATGGGCCGCAGTGAAGACCTGGTGACCTGCCCGAACTGCTCCCGCATCCTCTACGTGGACGAGCCATGAGTGCCGAGCCGCCCCTCGACGGGTCCGACGACCTGGAGCGAACCGGGCCCCTGCCCCGCCGATCGCCCGAGCACCTCTTCCTCTACGTCGACGGGGCCTGTTCGGGCAACCCCGGCCCGGCCGGGGCGGCCGCCCTCCTCAAGGACCCGGACGGCACCACCTTGCTGGAAAAGGCCCGGGCGTTCGGCCCGGCCACGAACAACGTGGCCGAGTACCAGGGCCTGATCCTCGGCCTGGAGCTGGCCTCCCAGCTCCTGCCCAAACGCCTGACGATTCGGAGCGACTCGGAGCTGCTCGTCCGCCAGCTCGCCGGCCAGTACAAGGTCAAGGCCGCCAAGCTCAAGCCCCTCTACCGCGAGGTCCGGCGGCTCCTGGCGCCCTTCCCGTCGGTCGAGATCGAGTCGATCCCCCGGGCCGAGAACGCCGAAGCCGACCGCCTCGCCCGCAAGGCCTGCGACCGGGCCAAGGAAGTCAACTCCGAGCTCCCGTCCGATTCGCGCAAGGCCGGCCCGGGCAAGGTCTTCAGGCTGAAGTAGCGTTCGGCGGGCCGGCCTCGCAAGCGCGCGTTTCGCCGACCCCCTTGCGGGCCGAGAGAACGGCGCGGCGGGCAAGCCCGCCGGCGAACCGCGCCCCTCGAGGGTCATTGAGTTCGCACCGCTGGAACCGGGAAACCCCGCAAGCTTGACTCCACGCCGTCTGGTGCGTATCCTGACAGGTGGAGTCCGGTGAGCGGGCGAGGCGGCCGCCCGGCCCTTTGCGGGCCGGGAGGAAAGTCCGAACTCCACAGGGCACGGTGGTGGGTAACGCCCACCGGGCGCAAGCCCAGGGAAAGTGCAACAGAAAGCAAACCGCCGATGGCCCCGGCCACAAGCCGGGGATCAGGCAAGGGTGAAACGGTGCGGTAAGAGCGCACCGCCCGCGTGGTGACACGCGGGGCACGGCAAACCCCACCGGGAGCAAGGCCGAATAGGGGGCCCTTGGCGCGGCCCGCGCAAGACGAGCCCCGGGTTGGCCGCTCGAGCCGCGCGGCAACGCGCGACCCAGACAAATGGCCGTCGCCCGCCTTCGCCAAGGTCTCGATGGGTCGGCCCCCGAGGAGGCCGGAGGGCTTGTCCGCCGAAGCCTTGGCGAAGGCGGGAACAGAATTCGGCTTACCGCCCGCTCGCCGGAATTCATCGCGCGTTCTGTTTGACGCCTTTCCGATATCCGTTAGAGTGCCCGTCGGACCAGGGGGCCGTACCCCGGAAGGAGGGTGAAATGATTGCCGCCAACGCACATCTTGGCATCGCGTCACGCCCTCCGAGGGCATCGGTCTGAACCGACGCTTCCGGGGCTGTTTCACGACCTCCCTCTCCCCTGGCGCGCTCGCCCGGCATAGCCTTGGCGACGCTGGGAGAGGAGCGGGGTGAGGGGGATCGACCCCCCGAAGCAGCCTTGAGCCGCGTCCTTTCCGGCCGCCCTCCGGGCGGCCGTTCTTGCCTCTGCGCCACCCCGGGCCGCGGGGCGTGACCTGGGCGGCCCGCGGCCATGCCTCTGAGCCCAAGCCGCGCGGCGGACCCCCCTGTCTAACCTGCTAAGGAGCAGACTGTTGCCTGCGAACGAACCGACGCCGAACGAGCAATGGCTTTCCGACCGTTTTCCCCGGTCAGCGAAGTACGATGCCGATTGGATGCTCCGAACGGCCATGGGGCCGAACCCCGTCTGGCTCACCGAATGGCTCTGCCAGGCCATGGACCTCAGGCCCGGTATGCGGGTCCTCGACATGGGCTGCGGCCGGGCATCGAGCAGCGTCTTCCTGGCCCGCGAGTTCGGCCTCCAGGTCTGGGCGACCGACCTCTGGATCAAACCGACCGAGAACCTCGAACGGGTCCGCGAGGCGGGCCTCGACGGCCACGTCTTTCCGATCCACGCCGAGGCCCGTTCGCTGCCCTACGCCGACGGCTTCTTCGACGCCGCCGTCAGCATCGACAGCTATCACTACTACGGAACGGACGACCTGTACCTGGGCATGCAGTTCGCCCGCCTCGTGCGGCCCGGCGGCCAGATCGGCATCGTCGTCCCCGGCTTCACGCGGGAGATTGAGGGCGACGACGTGCCCGACCATCTCAAGCGCCACGGCTTCTGGGACCCGCGCGAATGCTGGAGCTTCCACACGCCGTCTTGGTGGCGTCGGCACTTCGCCCGGAGCGGCTGCGTCGAGGTCGACGTGGCCGACACGATGCCCGACGGATGGGACGCCTGGCTCCGCTTCTGCCGCGCCCAGCGCGAGGCCGGCATCCGCGAGACCGACAGCGAGGAGACCCTCGAGACCGACGGCGGCCAGTACCTCGGCTTCGTCCGCGTCGTCGCCCGGCGGAAGGGGGACGTATGAGCTCACCCCGCGGGCGCTGCTCCGACATCTGCGCCGGGCAGCCGCGGAAGAATCTGCCCGGCGGCGGCCCAGAGGACGCTCTGCGTGGCGGGTCTCCGCGCCCGCCGCGCCGCTCCTGCCCTGGCGCGGTGGGCACGGAGACCGACCGCGCTGCGATTCTTCGGGAAAACGCGAGGCCTCACCCCTCCACCGCCGCAAGCCCCGCCTCGCCGTGGGGCAAGAGGAGCACCTTCCCCGCGTCCGGGTCCTTCTTGTACGCCTCGATGGCCTCGACGGCGCCCTCCAGGCCGACGCGGGCCTGGAGCCGCACCTGGAACTCCTCGTCCAGGTGTTTCTGGACGCCCATCGCCATCCGAATCCGCCCGAGGAGCGACTTCTTCTCCACCCACCGCGGCAGCCAGAACCCCTCGATCCGCTTCCCCTCGTAGATGAACCGCTCGGGCCGGACCGCGCAGGCCGCGTCGGCCAGCGACCCGTAAACGACCGCCACGCTCCCCTTGGGCATGGCCGCCAGGACGCGCCCCGTCATCTCGCCCCCGATCGGGTCGAAGGCGATGGTGGCCCCCAGGCGGCGGCACAGCTCCTCCAGGCGGGCTTCGAAATCGTCGTCCTCAAGCGAGATGACGTGCTCCGCGCCGAGCCCCTTGAGCTCCTCGACCTGGCCGGCGTATCGGGCCACGTGGACCATCGGCAGCCCCTTCCGCAGGGCGAGCCGAAGGACCATCCGCCCGAGCGCCCCGGCCGCCGCCGTGTGGACCGCCGCCTTGTGGCCGCCCTTGCGGGCCCGCTCCAGGTGGGCCGTGGCCGTCCACGGGTTGACCACTATCGTGGCCCCCTGCTCCAGCGTCACGCCCTTCTGGAGGGGGATGCACTTGGCGGCGTCCGCGAGCATGTACTCGGCCCACGTGCCGTCGCCGTCCTCCGGCGCGAGGCAGCAGACGCGCTTGCCGTCGACCATCTTGGCCCGCAGGCCGGAGCCGGTCGCCACGACGAGGCCACTCCCCTCAAAGCCCGGCACGACCGGCAGGGGCTTCTTCAGGCCGTAGGTGCCCACGGTGAACTTGAGGTCCGACGGATTGACCGGGGCGGCCGCCATCCGCACCAGGGCCTGGCCCGGCCCGGGCCGGGGGACGGGCTTCTCGGCCAGCTTCAGGTTCCCGTCGTACGCCTCGATCTGGAGGGCCTGCATCGTTTCGGGAATCATGGCCGCCCCTTTCTCGGATTGGATGTGCGTCAGTCATGCTACCAGCCCCCAGGGCGGCGAGAAACCAAATTCCGCTTGGCAACCGACCGCCGGCCCCTAAACTGGAGGTCCGGCGCCGTTTCCGACACGCCGACCGACCTAGACAACCGAGGAGACCCGCATGGACATCGTCGAGTACAAAGGCTGGGAACGGAACGTGCGCCTCGCGAACGACGCCGTCGAGCTGGTCGCCACGCTGGAGGTCGGCCCGCGGGTCCTGCACCTGGCCGTCCCCGGCGGCGCGAACGTGTTCAAGAACTTCGACGAGCAGATGGGTGCGGCCGCGGAGAACGAGTGGCAGATCCGCGGCGGGCACCGCCTGTGGTTCGCCCCGGAGGACCCCGTTGCCACCTACTTCCCCGACAACGGGCCCGTCGAGGCCGAGGAGATCGACGGCGGCGTCCGCCTTCGGCCCGGCCCCGAGACGCCCAACGGCCTCCAGAAGGAGACGGACCTCGTCTTGGGCGGCTCCGAGCCGCACGTCCGCGTCGTGCATCGCCTCACGAACATCGGCGACGCTCCGCTGGAGCTCGCCCCGTGGGGCCTGTCGGTCATGGCCCCCGGCGGGACGGCGGTCGTAGGTCTCCCGCCGCGCGGCAAACACCCCGACGACCTCCTGCCGAACCAGCGGCTCGTCGTCTGGCCGTACACCGACCTCGGCGACGACCGGCTTACGATGGGCACCCGCTCGATCCTCCTGGCCCAGGACGCCACCCGTGGGCCCACCAAGCTGGGCCTCCTGAACCTCGACGGCTGGGCCGCCTACGCCGTCGCCGGGTGCCTGTTCGTCAAGCGGTTCGACGCCGACCCCGACGCGACCTATCCCGACATGGGCTGCAACACGGAGCTGTTCACCAACGAGGAGATGCTGGAGGTCGAGTCGCTCGGGGCCCTCGTGACGCTGGAGCCGGGCGGGTCGGTGGAGCACGTCGAGGATTGGCACCTGGTGGCCGACGTGCCGGCCGTGGCGTCGCCGGAGGACGTCGAGACGCACGTGCGGCCTGTCGTCGAGAAGCTGCTCTGAGAGGGGCCCAGGCCCGCGGCCGGCCGCCCACGCCGATGCGCCGGCCCGGAGACGTGGACGAGTCGGCGCGAGCGGGGGGCTCGCAGGCGTCAGCCGCCCGAGTTGGAGCCGCCCCGTGAGCCGCGAGGAAGAGGTCGAGATTCGCCCCGCCCGGGCCCGCGATGCCCAGGCGGCGGCCGCCCTCCTGACGAGGACGCCTCCCCTGCCCGGCCGGGCCGCCCCCGCCCAAGGGCCGCTGTGGCTCGACCGGCGGAACCAGACCGTCGCGGCCCGCGGCGAGAAGGTCCTCGGCACGTGCGGCTTCTCGACGAGCCCCGGCCGGTGTGCCCTCGTCGCCCCGCCCCAAATGGCCGAGTGGCGGACGGACGTGGCGGCGCGGCTCATTCGCGCGACGGCCTCGCGGGCCTACGCGAAGGGGGCCCGCCTGATTCAGCTCGTCACGTCGCCGGCCCCCGAGTCGGCGCTGGTCGAGGCGATCCTCGCATCGGGCATGGAGCGGCTGGCGGTCCTCGCGTACATGCGTCGCCCCGTCGAGCCCGGCGAGCGCGAGCTGCCCCTGCCCGCCGACATCCGGTGGAAGCGCTACTCGGCCCTGTGCCGAGGCCTGTTCGCCGAGGCCATCACGAGGACGTACGAGGGGAGCCTCGACTGCCCCGGCCTCAAAGGGCTTCGGACGGTCCAGGAAACGCTCGCGACCCACCGGGCGACGGGCCAGTTCCGGCCCGAGGCGTGGCACGTCGCCCTGCGCGAGGGCGAGCCGGTCGGCGTCGAGCTCGTCAACAACCTCCACGGGCGGGGCGAACTGGTCTACCTGGGAGTCGCCGCCGCGGCACGCGGGAGCGCCATGGGCCGGGTGCTGCTGGACCGGGCCATCCGCGACACGGCCGAGATGGGCCTGCCGAAGATGGGCCTGGCCGTCGACGTCGACAACACGCCCGCCGTGCATCTCTACGACCGGGCGGGTTTCAAGGAGGTCCGCCGCCGCCTCGTCTGGTACGTCCCGCGGGAGCGCTTCGAGGAGTTCAGCGAGCGCGCCTGAGCAATGGGGGCACCAACGCCTCAGCCGAGCAGCGACCGCGCGTCTTCGAGGCGGTCGGGGCGGAGGCGGTAGCGGTCGTCCTCGCGCTCGACGAGGCCCTCCGATTCCCACGCCAGCAGGGCGTCGCGGACCGATTCCTGCGTGTAGAACCGCCGCTTCTCGGACCACGCCAGAAACTCGAAGACGGTGAGGCCCGGCCCTGTCGGATGCTCGCTCGGTCCCTTGGCCTCGGCGTGGGCCAGAAGGCACTCCAGGACGTCCCGGCGGACCCACCGCTCGATCTTGCCCGGCGAATCGTAGAGCGTCCCCACGAACCGCTCGGCGCTGGTGTAGTCGGGGTAGCGGTCACCGATGAAGTCGCGGACCTGGAGGCGGCCGTCGGAGTCGGGCCCGAGGTCCCCCGCCAAATGGGCCTCGACGCACAGCAGGCCGACCGTCCGCATGATCTTCTCGGCGATCTCGTCGGCGTCGCGGGCGGCGTCGGCCGACCAGAGAAAGCTGAGGCCCTCCATGCCGACTTCGACCCGGCGGGTCTCCTGCGGACCGGAGACCTCGAACGCGCCCGCGAGCGGCGGCAGGTCGGCCGCGGCCCCCGCGCCGAGAAACCGCACCCGGTACGACGTGCCGCCGACGTCGAGCGTCACCGTGTCGCGGCCGTTCATCGGCCCTCCCCGCCCGGCCCGAAAACGTCGTTTCAACCGCAGAGTACGCCGAGTACGCCGAGAAAGACGACTTCTGTAATCATAACCTCAGTCCAATCTGTTACGCTGTTCTCTGCGGTGAAAACCGAACTAAGCGACGGTCACCTCGTCGCAGAGGTACACGTCCTGGACGGCGTTGAGGAGCGTCGCCCCCTCGTCCATGGGCCGCTGGAACGCCTTGCGCCCGGTGATCAGGCCCATGCCTCCCGCCCGCTTGTTGATGACGGCCGTGCGGACGGCCTGGGCGAAGTCGTTCTCCCCCGAGGCGCCGCCGGAATTGATGAGGCCGGCCCGCCCCATGTAGCAGTTGACGACCTGCCACCGCGTCCACTCGATCGGATGGTCGGGGCAGAGCTCGTCATAGACCCGCTCGTCGGTCCGGCCGTACTTCGTGTCCTTCGACATCGCCTGGTAGCCCCGGTTGCACTGGGGGGCCTTCTGCTTGACGATGTCGGCCTGGATCGTGACGCCGAGGTGGTTCGCCTGGCCCGTCAGGTCGGCGGCGAGGTGATAGTCGGCCTCCTTCGTCTTGAACGCGCTGTTGCGGAGATAGCACCAGAGGACCGTGAACATGCCGCGCGCGTGGGCCTCCTCGAAGGCCTGGCTGACCTCGACGATCTGTCGGCGCGACTCCTCGGAGCCGTAGTAGATGGTGGCCCCGACGCCGGCCGCCCCCAGCCAGTAGGCCTGCTCGACCTGGGCGAACATCATCTGGTCGTAATAGTTCGGATACGTGAGAAGCTCGGAGTGATTCAGCTTGACGATCAGCGGGATGCGGTGGGCGTACTTGCGGGCGACCGCCCCGGTCACGCCGAGCGTCGAGGCACAGGCGTTGCACCCGCCTTCGATGGCCAGCTTGACGATGTTCTCCGGGTCGAAGTAGAGCGGGTTCGGGGCGAAGCTCGCCGCCCCGGAGTGCTCGATGCCCTGATCGACGGGCAGGATCGAGACGTATCCCGTCCCCGCCAGGCGCCCCGTCGAGTACACCCGCTGGAGCTGGTTGAGCACCGGGGCGGGCCGATCGCTGACGAGGCCCACCCGGTCGATGAAGTCGGGCCCCGGCAGGTGCAGGTGGTCCTTCGAGACGCCCTGGGCCTCGTAGGTGAGCAGGTCGTCGGCCTCGTCGCCCAGGTACTCGCGAATCCGGTCGATGGCTGCCATGGTCGTTCCCTTCCGTGATGGCCGGTTCGGTTCGTTTCGGGGGTTCGGTACCCCCCCGGATGGCACACGACTATACGCCGCGGTTCGCGTCCCCGTCAAGCGTGCGTCCATGCGGGGCTTTCGAGTTGCATTCGAGCCGACCCGCGGGCAAGATGGCCTGACCCGCGGGAGCCGAAGGGCCGAAACCATGCCGCCCACCGAAGGCCTTATTGCGGCCGTCCATACGCCGATGCACGAGGACGGGACGCTCGACCTCGGCCGCGTCGCGCCCTACGCCGATCACCTGCGGGCGGCAGGCCTGGTGGGCGTTTTCGTGGGCGGAACGACCGGCGAGGGCCTGGGCCTGTCGGTGGAGGAGCGCGTCGCGCTGGCCGAGGCGTGGCGCGACGTGGTGGGCGAGGACCTCCGGCTGATCGTCCACGTCGGGGCGGAGTCGGTCGTCGATGCCCGCCGCCTGGCCGCCCACGCCCGAAGTCTGGAGGTCGACGGGGTCGCGGCCGTCCCGGCGGTCTACTCCCGCCCGACGCGGGCCGAGGAGGTCGTCGCGTGGTGCGTGGCGGTCGCCGACGCCGCCCCCGGCATGCCGTTCTACTACTACCACATCCCGGACCGGACCGGCTCGCCTGTCCGGGCGGTCGAGTTCCTGGAGGCGGCCGAGGGCCGGCTCGAGGCCCTGGCGGGGCTCAAGTTCAGCAGCCCCGACCTGGCGGACTTCGGTCTGTGCCTCGACGCGGCGGGGGGGCGGCTCGACCTCCTGTTCGGCCTGGACGAATGTCTCCTGGCGGCCTGCGCGCTGGGGGCCCGCGGTGCCGTCGGCGGCACGTACTCGCTCACCGCCCGGCTCCATCGCGGCATCATGGCGGCCTTCGCCGCCGGCGATCTCGAATCCGCCCGCCGGGGGCAGGCCAGGTCGCGGGCCCTCATACGCATCTTCCGCCGCTACGGCATCGTCCGGGCCCTGAAGGCGACGATGGCGACGACCGGCCTCGACGTCGGCCCCGTCCGGCCGCCCCTCGTTCGGCTGGCGGGCAAAGAGCTGGCGTCCTTCCGGGCCGAGCTCGACGCCGGGGGTTTCTTCGACGACGTCCTCCACACGGCCGAGACCTGACATGGACTGTCCCTACGGCGACTTCTCGCCCGACGGCCGCGAGTTCCACATCACCACACCCCGCACGCCCCGGCACTGGCGGAACATGCTGTGGAACGAAGGGTTCCTGGCGAGCGTCTCGCAGGTCGGCCAGGGCTGGGCCTTCGCCCAGGCCGCCGACGGCCACCGGACGCGGCTCATCACGGGACGGATGGTCTATCTGCTGGATGCCGGGACGGGCCGGTGGTGGACGGCCAACGCCCTGCCCGTCGACAGGGATTACTCCGACTACAGGTGCACGCATGGACTCGGCTATACGCGGATCGCCTTCGCCGCTGAAGGCATTCGATCCCAGCTGACGATCCTTGTGCCGCGCGGCGAGCCGTGCGAGGTCTGGTCGCTGGCACTTCGCAACGTCGGCGACCGTCCCCGGCAGCTCAAGGTGGTCCCCTCGTTCCGCACGGCCATCGAGGGCTGGTATCCCGGCGCGACGCACGCGTGGTACGAGCCGGACCTGGCGGCCGTGCTGGCGAGGAACGTCGTCCGGACGGGCTCGCACTACGCCCACGAGACGACGGGCCGGCGGGACCAGGGGTTCCTGGCGCTGAGCACCGGGCCGTCCGGTTACGACGCGCGGGAGCGGGCGTTCGTGGGGGCCTACGGCGGCCCGCTCGCCCCCGAGGCGCTGGCTTCGGGCGGCTGCACGAACAGCGCGTGCGAGTTCGAGAAGGTCATCTTCGCCCTGGAGGCGACGATCGACGTCGCCCCGGGCGAGGAGCGGACGGTCGCGGCCCTCGCCGGCGTGTGGGACGAGCGGGGCGACGTGGCGACGCTTCGTGAGCGGTTCTTCCGGCCGGGCGCGATCGAGGCGGAGCTCGACGCCGTCCGCGGGCATCACCTGGCGCGAATCGCCGGCCTCGAAATCGAAACGCCCGACGCCGACCTCGACCGCCTCTTCAACACGTGGCTCAAGCACCAGCTCCGCTTCAACGTGACGTGGGCCCGCGTCTATTTCGACGGCTACCGCGACCTGTGCCAAGATGCGGCGAACCTGGCCGCCGTCAACACCGGCGAGGCGTGGCCCGTCTTCGAACGCGTCCTCGCCCATCAACATGGGTCGGGCTACGCCCCGCGGGCGTGGGTCGGCCAGGAGCTGGTCGAGCAGGACTACTCCGACTCGCCCGTCTGGATCGCCCCGGCCGTGCACCGTTTCGTCGCCGAGTCGGGCGACGCCGCACTCCTCGACCGCGAGGCGCCTTTCCGGGCGAGCGAGACCGCGACGGTCTACGAGCACGTCCGGCGGTCGCTCGAGTACCTGTGGAACGACCGCGGCGAGCGGCGCCTGTCGAAGATCCACCGCGGCGACTGGAACGACATCATGAACGCCGTCGGCGCCGAGGGACGCGGCGAAAGCGTCTGGCTGTCGATGGCGCTGGCCGCGGCGCTGCGGCAGTTTGCCGAGGTGGCCCGCTTCGCCGGGCAAGACGACGATGCCCGCCTCGCCACCGAACGGGCCGGCCAGCTTGCTGCCGCCATCAACGCCGCCGCGTGGGACGGCCGCTTCTACCTCCGGGCGTTCACCGACGACGGGCTGGCGGTCGGGTCGGACGCGTCGCCCGAAGGGATGTTCCTGAACCCCCAGTGCTGGGCGGTCCTGTCGGGCGTCGCGCCGCCTGTGCGGGCGGCGGCCGTCATGGCCGAGGTGGACGAGCGGCTCGAGACCGACGTCGGCATCTCGACGCTCGAGCGGACCTTCCACACGGGCTTCCGCCCCGAGATCGGCTTCATCAGCGTCGTCCGGCCGGGGGCGAACGTCAACGGCGGCATCTATCTCCACGCCAACGCGTTCAAGCTGATCGCCGACTGCCTGCTGGGGCGGGCCGAGGCCGCCGGGCGGACGCTTTTGAAGATGCTCCCGTTCGGCCCACACCGGGCGGCCATCACCGGCGAACCGTTCGTCGTGCCGAACGCGTACTTCGGGCCCCAAGCGGGCTACCGGCACGGCGAGGCGGGCGACAGTTGGGTCACCGGCACCGCCGGGTGGCTGGTCACGGCGATCACGGGCTACGTGTTCGGTCTGCGTCCGACGCTCGAGGGCCTCCGCGTTGAGCCGTGCCTGCCGCCGTCGTGGCCGACGTGCCGCATCCGCCGGACGTTCCGCAGCGCCGTCTACGACGTGACGTTTCGCCGGGCGGCCGGCGCGGCGGGCAACCGCGTCGAACGGATTGCCGTGGACGGCGAGACCCTCGACGGGACGCTGCTGCCGCACGCGCCCGGGGGAACGTTTGGTGTGGACGTGCTTCTGGGGCCGGCCGAGGCGAAGGAACCAAGATGAAGATCGAAGACATCGTCGTGACGGTCTGGAAGGGCAAGCCCGCCGTCAACTGGCCGCGGGTCACGCGGTTCCGCTCGGGCGACGCGCCCTACGGGGCCCTGGTGCGAGTCATCGGCCAGGACGGCACGGAGGGCACCTCCGCCCTCTGGGCCATGCCGACACTGGGCCACGGCTACTCGCGGCACCAGCTCGATACCTGGGTCAGCGAGCTCCTGGGCCGCGTCAAGCAGGAGATGCTGGGCCGGGACGTCGCCGACCGCGAATGGCTCTATAGCCAGCGCTATGTGTATATGTGGTGGGGTCACGTCACGCACCAGGCCATCACGGCGGTCGACCGGGCCCTGTGGGACCTGGCGGCCAAGGCCGCCGGCCTGCCGCTCTACAAGTGCCTCGGGGCGTGCCGGCACAAGGTCCTCGCCTACGCGAGCGCCCCGTACATGCCCGAGGTCGAGCAGTACGCCGACCTGGCCGTCGAGTGCCGGAAGCGCGGCTACCGGGCCTACAAGATCAAGCCGGGCGGCGGGACGGTCGAGCGGATCAAGACCGTGACGCGGCTCGTCCGCGAGGCCGTCGGCGACGAGATGGCCCTGATGATCGACGGCCAGCTCCAGTTTACCTTCGAGGAGGCCCTGGAGATCGGCTTCCACCTCCAGGACCTGGGGTTCGCCTGGTGGGAGGACCCCGTGCCGCACAACGACTTCCTCGCCCTCGACCGGCTGTGCGGGCGGCTCGACATCCCCATCGCCTACACGGACCACCCGGCGGTCATGATGCCGGAGCTCGCGGAGATGGTCCGGCGGCAGACGGGCCTGCGGATCATCCGGAGCGACTGCGCCCGGGAGGGCGTGACGGGCCTGAAGAAGGTCTGCTCGCTGGCCGAGGCGTTCCGCCTGAGGTGCGAGGTCCACTCCTCCAGCCTCGACAACCTCCACGTCATCCTCTCGGTCGCCAACTGCGACTATTTCGAGGACGGCCTGCACGATATCTACAACGACCGGGAGGGGACGTTCGGCACCCGGGCGAAGGACAATCCCCTGTGGGTCGACGAGGAGGGCTACGTCCACGGCCCGACGGCCCCGGGCATCGGGTGGCACCTCGAGCCGCCCGAGGAGGACGTCGTCGAGACGCTCCGTTGATGGGATGCCGTCAGGAGGCTGCGCGGCAGGCACGGAGACCCGCCGCGCGAAGTCTTTTCGGCCGCTTGGTCTGCCGCACACAGTGCCCTCGGGGGCGCTCAAGCCATCGTCACGTGCACCTCGTGCGTCCCGCCGTCGCCGAAGGGCGCGATGAGACGCCCGCCGAGCCGCCGGCCGTCCAGTGTCACCTCGCGGACCGAACCGCCCGGCCCCGCCGGTTTCTCAATCGTCACGTCGTAGGTGTCTCCCCGGAACGGCCGCACGACGCGGACGCGGGTCCACGCGTCGGGCAGGTGCGGGTCGACGAGCAGCCCGGCGTACTCGGCCCGCAGACCCAGGATCCATTCCATCGTCGTCATATAAAGCCAGGCGGCTGAGCCCGTCCGCCAGCCCGACAGGTAGAGGTCCTGCTGCCGACGCCGCGCGGGCGCCGCCGGGCCGATGTAGAAGTTCGGGACGACGAACGGTTCGGTGTTCGCGTTCGGCTTGTTCGGCGTGCCGGGCAGAACGGCCCGCATGGCCTGCCAGGCGTCCTCGCCGCGGCCGGCGACCGCCAGGGCGTGGACCCAGAAACAGTTCCCGTGGACGTAGACGCTCCCGTTCTCGTAGAAGCCGGGCGTCATGGCGGTCATCTGGCCGATCCGCGGCCGCAGCTTCGTGAACGCCGGGGCGTGCAGCACCATCCCGTACCCCGTGTCGAGGTGCTCCCGTGCGGCGGCGATGCAGGACTCGGCGCGTTCGGCGTCGGCCAAGCCCGCGATGAGGGCCCAGCTCTGCGGGTTGAGGAA
This sequence comes from uncultured Anaerolineales bacterium, assembly GCA_964526295.1. Taxonomy (GTDB): domain Bacteria; phylum Planctomycetota; class Phycisphaerae; order FEN-1346; family FEN-1346; genus CAZGKW01. The sequence goes on along the minus strand of CAZGKW010000048.1, from coordinate 12,714 downwards.
GATGCGGCCCTCGCCCTCGTCCTCCGGGGGCGGGTCGGCCGTCCCGACGGGCACGCCGGCGTCGTCGAACGCCCGGCGGTACCACGCCCCGTCCCAGGCGTGCGCGTCGATTGCTTCAGCGAGCGCCGCCGCGCCGGTCCGCATCTCCTCGGCGACGTCCCCGCGGCCGAGGTGCTCGGCCATCTCGGCCACGAGGTCGCACCCCCACTTGACCTGCATCGAGAGCATGACGCTCTCGCCCCGCCCGGCCGCCCCGACGCCGTTCATCGTGTCGCACCAGTCGCCGTAGTGGATCTTCGACAGGCCGTGCGTGCCGCGGTCCGCGAGGAGGTGCCGCTGGGCCCGCAGGACGTGCTCCCAGACGGTCGCGCGCTCGGTCGGCTCGGCGTACGGGTCGGCGGCGTTCAGGAACGGGACCGGCTCCTCCAGCAGCGGGAAGTCCGCCGTCTCCTTCAGATATTGCGCCAGGGCCATCGCCATCCAGGACGGGCTGTCGGCGTAGTCCTGGAGGTCGAGCTCGGCGGTCGGCAGCCGCCACGCCCGGATGCCCCGGCCGTCCGGGTACTGCTTCGAGAAGACCTCGCCGATGCAGGCACGGGCGGCGGACGCGTCCGTCAGGCGGTGCCCGAACGTGTCCTGGAGGATGTCGCGAAAGCCCCGGCCGATGACGCGGCCCCAGCGGGCGACGAACCCGAGCTGGTGCTTCAGCCACACGTTCATCCAACGGTCGAGTGCGGCGTCGCCTGTCTCGACCGTCGTCCGGTGGACCATCTCGTCGGCCGCGGCCAGGAGGTCCCGGAACCGCCGCTCCGGCTCGCCGGGTGCCAGGTACGTCTCGATGAGCCGCCGCCCTTCGCCGACGCTCTCGATGACGCCGAGGAGGCAGTTGACGGTCGCACTCTCGCCCGGCTCGAGGCCCAGCTCGTGCCGCAGCGACGCGCCGAGCCATTCCGTCCCGGCCTCCGGGTTGTGCACGTCGCCCCGCTCCACGGCGAGGGGGTTGTGATGGTCTCGATAGGGGCCGAGGAATTCGTCCCGGCTGACCGTCGCGCCGGCGGCTTCGGAGTCGGACGCAAGGACCGCCTTGAACGTCGGGGGAAACTTGACGCACGAGTTGATGCCGAAGACGGCCCCCAGCGCCGGGTCGTAGTGCCCCCCCAGGACGGCGATGAAGTCCATCAGCGTCGAGCCGCCCGTCAGGTGCATCTCGACGTACGGGAAGACGCTCAGGCGACGCGTCCGGGCGGAGCGGTTCGCCACGGCGACCGTCCACAGCTCGCAGGGGTCCGGCCCGTCCGGCACGAAGACCCGCCACGACGCCTCCACGCCGCGCGACCGGCTCCTCATCACCTGGTACCCGAGGCCCACGCGGCACTCCCACGCGTCCATCGACCCATAGCCTGGGGCGCCCGTCAGGCCCCAGTAGTCGCCCGTCTCGTCGTCGCGAAGGTAGACGAACCGCGGGCCGCCGGAACCGTCGCGGTCCTCCGTCACGTTCACCCGCAGACCCTCGCCGCGGGGCTGGTAGAAGCTGGCCCCCGTTCCGTGTTGGGTCAGATTGACCAGGTAGGTGTCGCCCACCAGGTAGTTATGCCACGGGCGCGGCGTGAAGGGGTCGGTGATGACGTACTCGCGTCCGTCGTCGGTGAAGTGGCCGTGGGGCATGGGCATCGCCTCGTCGGAAGGGTCAGGGCCTGTCGGCGTAGCGGTCGTGCAGGGCGTCGATGGCATATCGGTCGGCGGCGTCGGAAGCGAGGGCGGCATTGGCCTCGACCTCGGCCGGGCTTCGCATGCCGACCAGGGCGACGTCGATCTCAGGCGTTGAGAGGACGAACTTGACGGCCATCCTCGTCACCCGCTCCGGCGTCGCAACGTCGGGGAATTCCTGGGCGAGCAGCCGCTGGAGGAACCCGCTCGTCGTCGTCCGCATCGACGCGACGCCCATCCCGTGCCGCTTCGCCATCGCAACGACCCCGCGGCAGGGCCGCGAGTGGTCGCACGAAAGCTGGCTGACCAGGTTATAGCAGACCTGGAGCACGTCGAGGCGGCCCGTACCGATCAGCCGCTCCAGCGCCCCGCTCGGGACCTCGGCCGTGGCGCCCAGGAATCGAATCTTCCCCGCCTCGCGGAGCCGCTCCAGGCCTTCGAGCGGACCGCCGGGTGCGAGGATTCGGTCGGCGTCCTGTTCGGAGTACCACCCGCCGTGGAACTGCATCACGTCGATGCAGTCGGTCCGCAGGCGCTCGAGGCTGGCCTCGACGCTTTCCGCGATGTCCTCGGCCGGGCCGCGATACGGACACTTGCTCGCCACGACGACGCGGTCGCGACGGGGCGCCAGCACTTCCCCGAGGAGCCGCTCGCTCGCCCCGTCGCCGTAGCCCGGCGCCGTGTCGAAGTAGGTGACGCCCAGGTCGAGGGCCCGCTCGACGGCGGCCGCGAACCGCCGACGCGTCAGGGGGTCGCTCACCTCGTCGGTCGAGAGGTAGTACGAAAGGCCCAGCGGCGCGCCGCCGTAGCCGAGGACGCTCACCGCGAGGCCGGTCCGGCCGAGGGTGGTGTATTGCATCCCGCGCCGCCTCACGAACCGAGGTGCGTACGGAGCTTCTCCAGCTCGCCGTCCTTCATGTCGTACACGTGCTCCGGGCCGGGGAAGGCCCCGCTTCGGACGTCGGCGGCGTACGCCTCCAGCGCTTTCCCCATTGCGGCGCCCAGCTCGGCGTACCGCTTGACGAACCTGGGCGTGAACGCCTCGAAGATGCCCAGCAGGTCCGAGACGATCAGGAGCTGCCCGTCGGTGTGCGGACCGGCCCCGATGCCGTAGACCGGGATGTCCAGGCCCTCCCGGACGAGCTGCGTCACCTCCGGGGCAACCGCCTCGACCAGGAGGAACATCGCGCCGGCGTCCTCGACGGCCTCGGCGTCGGCGAGCACGTCGCGGGCCGATTCGGCCGTCAGGCCCTGGGCCTTGAACCCCCCGAGGGCCCCGCTGCTCTGCGGCGTGAGGCCGATGTGCCCGAACACGGCGATGCCCGCGTCGGCGATGGCCCGGATGCGGCTCGCGACGCGCCGACCGCCCTCCAGCTTGACCGCGTCGGCACCGGCCTCCTGGACGAAGCGGCCGGCGCTGCGGACGGCGTCCTCGTCGGAGACCTGGTACGAAAGGAACGGCATGTCGCCGATGACCAGAGTTTTCGGCGCGGCCCGGCGGACGGCGGCCGTGTGAGGGACCATGATGTCCATCGTCATGGGGTTCGTGCCGGGGTACCCGTAGACGCACGTGCCGACCGAGTCGCCGACCAGGAGCATGTCGATGCCGGCCGCCTCGGCGATGGAAGCGGTCGGCGCGTCGTAAGCGGTGATCCAGGCGGCCTTCCGGCCCGCGTCGCGCATCTGATACAGGTCGAGGACGGACTTTTTCTTCGCCATGGCTGTGCCTTTCATAGCAACGGCCGGCGAGTCTGCGGGCCGCGCCGCAGCCCTTGACCGTGGCCCGGAACTGCCGTCCCCCTCACCCCGCCCCTCTCCCAGCGTCGCCAAGGCTATGCCGGGCGAGCCCGCCACGGGAGAGAGACTATCGTGTGCGCGGCGGGCACGGAGACCGGCCTCGCCGATTCCAGGACACCGGGCGAACCGGCAAGACGCGCTACAGCACGTCCTTCAGGGCGTCGACCAGGCGGTCGACGACCTCGCGGCGGGCGTTCGTGCCCATCAGGCCGACCCGCCACACCTTGCCCTTGAACTTCCCCAGGCCCGACCCGATCTCGATCCGGTGCCGCATCATCACCTCGGCCCGGGCCGCGTCCTCGACGCCCTCGGGCAGCTCGAACGTCGTCAGCGGCCACAGGCGGCACGACTCCTCGACCATCGGCCGGAAGCGCAGCTCGCCCATCCGCCGGACGAGGTACTCGGAGGCGTCGCGGTGGCGGTCCCATCGGGCCTCGAGGCCCTCCTCGAGGACGAGCTTCAGGCCCGCGTCGAGGGCGTAGATCATGCTGATCGGGGCCGTGTGATGATACACCCGCTCGGCCCCCTGCATGTACTTCAGGATCATCGTCACGTCGAGATACCAGGACTGCGGCTTCGTCTTTCGGCGTCGGAGCTTCTCGATCGCCCTCTCGCTCAGCGTCAGCGGCGCAAGGCCCGGCGGCACGTTCAGGCACTTCTGCGTCCCGGAGTAGCAGACGTCGATGCCCAGCTCGTCGACACGCAGCGGCATGCCGCCGAGGCTCGTGACGGCGTCCACGAGGAAGAGAGCGCCGGCCTCGCGGGCCACCTCGGCCACGTGCTCCAGCGGCTGGGCCACGCCCGTCGACGTCTCACCGTGGACGACGGCGATGACGTCCGGGTTCGCCTCGCTTGCGGCGACCGCCAGCGTCTCGGCGTGGATGGGTTTTCCCCAGGGGGCTTCGACCCGCACAACGGCGGCGCCGCAGCGTGCCGCCACGTCGCACATCCGCTCGCCGAAGACGCCGTTGACGCACACCAGGACCTTATCGCCCGGCTCGACGACGTTCACGAACGCCGCCTCCATCCCGGCGCTGCCCGTGCCCGAGACGGGCAGCGTGGCGGCGTCGGCCGTAGCGAAAAGGCGCCGCAGGCCCTCGTTGACCCGGTCGAGGACGGTGAGGAACTCGGGGTCCATGTGGCCGATCAGGGGCCGGCCCAGGGCCTCGAGCACCTCCGCCGGGGCGTTCGACGGCCCGGGCCCAAGCAGGAGCTTCGCGGCTTGTCCCATCTTGCCTCCCTGTAGGTTCAGCCGATGGCCAGATAGGCGATGCACCATCCTAGCGTGCCGCGGCTCGGGAGCAAGCGTCGGCCGGAGGCGGGCTCACGGCTTCCCGCCCAAACCCGTAACGTGGACACCGCCCGGCGGGAGCGTCGTGCCGTCCGGCAGCCGGCGCGGCCCGTCGCCGAAGTTGACCGATACGGTGACGCCCCCCGCGAACACGGTCTGCTGGACGGAACGGTCGTCGGTGAGAAAGCGGTGGTCGGTCATTTCGGCGTAGCCGACGGCCCGGGCGATCGGCGACGTCCGGCGATAGCTCTCGACGAAGCGCTCGCGGTTCTCGCGCCACCGTTGCCGGTCGAACAGGAACATCGGCGGCGTCCCGTACAGCGCGTTGAACAGGTCACGCTTGTCCCAGAGGGCCGGCAGCTTGTTGCTGTAGTCGCCCCAGTACCACTGGGCCACGACGCAGTCGTGGTACACCAGCTCCCACAGCGGCAGGCGGTAGGCGTGGCCCACCTGGAACTTCGCCAGACGCTCCGGCACGTCGTCCCACAGGCGCATCATGTCGCGGCCGGCCTGCGGCACGCGGTACGGCCCGAGGCTCAGCATCCCCTCGAAGTAGTGGACGTGCGGGACGGCCGCATCGTGCCCCGTCTCGGAGCCGCAGACGAGCTTGTACCGTCCGCTCACGAGGCCGAGCAGGTCCATTTTGGCCTGTCGGCTCTCCGAGCGGGTCATCGGGTGGTCCGGGTGATAGCATTCCCGCCACGGCGAGGCAGTCGTCGTGTCGATGAACCGGCACCGGTAGGGGTGCGTCTTCAGCTCATCGGCGATCCGCCTGGCCGCATACGGGGGCGCGCGACGGTCGCAAAGGACCCCGCAGGCTCGCATCCGGCCGTCCTTGCACCGGACTCGCCAGCCGCGCCGCCACTGGCCATCCGGGCCGAGCATCAGGTCGTCGGGCCAGGCCTCGGTCGGCCAGCCGGGATGGACGCCCCGCAGGTGCTTGAAGTTCGCTGGGTCCATCACGTCCTGATAGATATCGTAACGGCTCGTCAGGACGCCGAGGTCGTTCAGTTGCCGCAGCTCACCCGGCGCAAGACGATGGCTCCACAGGATTCGCTCGATGCCGGCCGCCTGCATCTCGCGGACGATCTCCACGGCCTGGCGGTCCCAGCACCAGACGTTGACCGCCCCGACGAGGCGATCGACCGCCGGCACCTCGCGGCGCTTCTCGCCGAGAGTCTTCAGCAGGCCCGTCTGCTTCGCGTGCGCCCGGTATCGCTTGCACATGGCGACGTGGCCCCCCCGGTCGAAGAAGACGTACCGGAGCCGCCGCGCGTAACCGAAGCGCCCCGTTTGGCCGTCCCACTCCGGAGCGACGCAGAGTCTGCCGCGGTCGCGGCGGATCCGAATGGCGGCGTCGTCGGACGTCTCGAGGACCGCCATATGGCCACGCTCGCCGTCGGTCACGCCCCAGAACGCCATGCAGATGCCGTGACCGCCGTAAGCGATGAGACGCATCGGCTCGATGGACGCGTCCGTCACCGGATAGGAGATGCCCTCGTTCATCGGCACGACCAGGTGCGTCCCAGCTTCTGTCACGAACGGGTGTGGCCAGGCGAGCGGCTGTTCGAGATCGCCCTCGGCCGCGAGTGTGACGACGAGCTCCGGCCGATCACCGTCCAGAGCGAGCCCCACCTTCACGTCGAGGCCGGATCGCGCGTCGATGGCGTCGAACTCAAGCGCGTCCTCGCCCTTTGCGCGAGCGCGGATGACGACGAGGCCCTCGCCGGCGGCCCGCTGCGTCCAGACCTGCCTGGTCCGCCTATCCGTCACGGCCAGCGTCCCGTCGGAGGTGAGGAGCCTCACCTCAAGCACGGCATTGCTCAGCGTGAGCCGGTCCGGCAGGCCCTCGTCGCGCATGGCTCGCACGTTCCCCTTGCCGGCGAAGGCGAATCCGTCAAGCCAGACGGAGGCCGGGCCCGTGCCGACCATCCTCGGGACGATCTCGGCCACGCCCGGCGGGACGACGAAACGCGACCGAAGCCGGCGCCAGTCGCCGGTGTCGCGGGTCGTGCGGCCACCGAAGGTCCAGCGGACCACCTCTCCCGAGGGGCCGTACGTGATCGCGCAGAGTGTTGCGTCCCCGCTGCCCTGCACACGGACCCAGACGGTCATCTCGATGAGATCGCCCGGTTGGACGGCGGTTCGCCCGCGCGGCGCGAGACTCCAATCCTCCTGCCCGCGATGGTCGATGCGGACGCTCGCCCTCCCCTCGCGGCGAACCTTGCGGTCCAGGCCCACGGTGCCGGCGTCGCGATCGCGCGTCCAGAGATCGGTCCAGTCTGCGGGCCACTCGGGCCGCACGGGATCGGCGTCACCGGCGAACGAGGCTCCCGCCGCCACGAGCGTTAGGGCCGTCAGGAACGCGACGGTCCGACCTGCCATGGGGTGCCTCCAAGACCGTACCGCCCCAGCCGGCACGTCAGAGCGCTGGGTCTCAAGGTGAGCCGTCATGCGCCCCTTGGGGCAAGCGTGAGGCGGAAAGCTGCGCGGCGTTCTCCACGAGCGCCTCATGCGCATCTCGCCCCCCCTCGATCCGGTCGCACAGGCGGTCGACGACCAGCTTGTGCTCGGGGGGGAGGTGCTCCTCGACCTCGGCGCGCTGGTCGACGAACCGGAGAAGGAGCCGCGCCGCCTGGGGCTCGCCTTCCCTGGCCGCCTCTTCGAGCTGCCAGACCAGATACTCGACCATGTAGGCGGGCCGGGCGGATGTGTTCACGCTGTAGCTGTGGGCCGTGCGGGCGAGGTAGTCCCACGCCTGCGAACGGGCCCACTCCTGGCGCACCTGCGACGCCAGGAACCCCTGGGCGACGTACACCACCTGGCCGAACGCACATCGGAAGGCCGAATCAACCGTCCGCGTCAGCATCTCGCCCTGTCGCGCAAGGGTCTCCGGCGGGTACGTCTCCAGGGCGGCGAACTCGGGCCGCAGATCGGCCGGAGGCTGGGTCCGGGCCTCGCTCATCGCCTCGATGCGGTAGCACAGGTAGCGGACCATCTCGTCCTGCTCCGGGTCGGTCATGTCCGGGCGGTGCGCCCACCCGTCCGGGCCGGCGTCCCGGAGGACGGCAAACGCCGGGCCCCAGGTCTGGTCGTACGCGCCCGGGTGCCAGGGCTGCTCGAGATCGGCCCTCAGCTTCGCCCCCATCACCCGCTTCCATGCCTCGCGGTGCTCCTGGAGGCCGCGGGTCAGGAAATGGACGGGCGTCTGCCCGTGCTGCTCGTGGTACACCGTCCGCAGGCGGCCGTCCTCGTCGGCCCGGTCCTGAACGTACCGCAGGGCGTAACCCAGACCGACTCCGAGGAGCAGGACGCTCACGCCGGCGAGCTTCTTCATCGCTCGTCCTCCAGACCCGCGCTCAGCGCCCGAGCCAGAGGGCCCAGTCGCCCGGCCCGAGCGTCTGGAAGGTCGCCCTCGCTTCGTGGGTCGGCTTTGCGTCCGACCGCCTGCCGGTCCGAGGGTCGAACCACCGGGCCTTCCCGTCCGACGGGACGGCGTCGGCCTTCAGGGCAATCGCGCCGGGCTCGGGCGTGTAGACGACGGCGAACGAGCCGTCGTCCGCCCTGGCCGCCGCGATGAACCGGCGGACGTCCGTGGCGCCGGGCTGCTCGGCCAGCAGCTCGGGGGCCGGCCGCAGCCGCCACCACTGGAGGCCGGCGAAGAAAGCCTTGAGGTGTTTGACGCCCTCGGAGCCGGGGGCCTTCATCGCCTCGTGCCAGGGCGGCGCGACGCCCGAGTGCGGGTGGTTCAGCGGCGGCTTCGCTTCGTCCTGCCAGGCCCAGATGCCGTGGTGCCCGTAGGTGACGCCCGCCGGCGGGTGGACCAGGAGGCTCCACCACAGGGCCCGGCGGACGGCGTGGGCGTCGTGCACGGTCCGGTGCTGGTAGCCGACGTGCCCCTCGTAGTTGGGCTCGAGGTTGATGACGGGGCGGACGGGCCGCTTGCCCCACTCGGCGGCGGGCGGGCCCTCGACCTGCCACCGGAGGTGCTCGTCGGAGTCGCCGTGACCGCTCTGGTAGCCATGGAACGCCAGCCAGGGCTCGGTGCGGAACTCGTCGCCGACCCAGGTCTGGCCCATCGGGTGCATCGTGACGGGCCGGTCGGGGCTTTCGCCGAAGAGGGTCCGGCCGATCTCGCGCCAGCGTGCGGCCTTCCGCCCGCGGTAGTCGCCGTCGCCGCCGAGGAACCAGACGACGGGGTATGCGCCCCAGCGGGCAAGCATGTAGCGTCCGAGGGCGACGAGCTGGTCGGTGGAGAGGGACGCGGCGGGGCTCATCTCGGGGTTGACGTGGAGGGCCCAGAACATGACCGGCGCCGGGACCAGGCCCCGCTCGACGACCGCCCGCAGCCGCTCGTCCATCCGCCGGAAGAACGCCGGGTCGACGTCGATGGTCCCCTTGCCCAGGTAGGCCTTGCGTCCGTCTCGGTCGCCACGGGCGGCCCGCCATTGGGTCGAGACGAACTGGACCGCCGTGAAGCCTTTCGAGCAGCGATCCTCAAGATACTTGTCCCAGTCGGCGTCGCGGCCCCGGAGGGCGCCGTTCCAGGCCGTGTCGGCCAGCCAGAACCATGGCGTGCCGTCGGCGTGGGCGAGATGACGGCCGTCGTCGGCGACGCGGACCGGACCGTGCGCGTAGAGCGGGTTGTCTCCGGTGTAGGCGACGCAGTCGAACGAGCCGGCGCGGGCGTCGAGTCCGGCGTCCTGGCGGCAGGCGGTCCGCCATTTCCACCGGCCGGGGCAGTCGGGGCAGATCCGCAGCCGCCAGGTCCGCCCGCCGTCCCAGAAAGCTTCCCGCAATCGGCGGGCGCCGCCGGGGCCGGTCACTTCGACCGAGACGGTGGCGTCGTGGAGCGAGCCGGGGTGGTCGGCGGCGCTTTCGAGGGTCGCCTCATAGACGCCCCACCGATGGACCTCGTCGGCCACGGCCGGCCTGGCCATGAGTCCGCCTCCGAGCAGCAGAACCAGTAGTATCCTCAGCATGGCGCGTCCCCCCGCACGGTCACGTCTGCCAACAGAGAGTCTAGCGTTCCAGCGGGCGGGGTGCCAGTGAATGCCGCTGGGAACAGGCAATGCCGGGTTGCATTCGGGTGGGGAGGCGCTAGAATGGCGCAATCGGGCGGGTGAGACGTTCTTTCTGCGGCGGGCGATCAGAGCGAGTCAGCAGGGGCGAATTTGCCGATGGACGTGACCAGCGACAGCGGGGACCGGCCGCCCGGGCGGGTGGCCGACCAGGCGCCGGCGGACCTTCGGGCCGGGTGCCCGTCGGCGGCGGGAGGCGGGGGCGAGTGCCCCGTCAAGGAGTCGACCGAGAACGTCGGCCTGTGCAACACGTGCCAGGCCCGCGTGCCGGCGACGTTCGTCCTGCGGGACGGGCAGGTCTGGATCCGCAAGGACTGCCCCACGTGCGGGTCGACCGAGTCGATGGTCAGCTCGGACGCCGCGGTCTGGAAGGGGAAGCGCGACCTGTGGCAGTACGTGCCGGTCGAGCGGGTGGCGTGCAAGCTGAACTGCGACAAGTGCCGCATCCCCCACAACCCGTCGATCGTCTTCCTGGACGTGACGAACCGCTGCAACATGAACTGCCCCATCTGCATTGCCACGATCAAGGGGATGGGGTTCGAGTACCACCCGCCGCTTGCGTACTTCGAGAAGGTATTCGAGCACGTGGGCAAGTTCCGGCCGCAGCCGATGGTCGAGCTGTTCGGCGGCGAGCCCACGATGCACCCGGACCTGCTGGAGATCGTCGGGCTTGCGCGGCGGAACGGCCTGAAGGCGAAGATCGTGACGAACGGGGTCCGCCTGGCGGACGAGGACTACTGCCGGAAGCTGTGCGAGGCGCGGGCCCGCGTGAACTTCGCCTTCGACGGACGGAGCCCGGAGATTTACGAGCGGCTGCGGCGGAACCGCTGGGCCTACGAGAAGAAGATGCAGGGCCTTGAGAACCTGAAGAAGTACAGCACCCGGAAGCAGTCGATCATCGCCTGCTGCGCCCGCGGCATCAACGACGGCTACATGGCCGACCTGGTCCGGATGTGCCACGAGTTCGGCGACACGATCAGCGAGCTCGGGGTGATCCCCCTGACGGAGAACTGGCCGGAGGGCGAGTTCGAGGTCCAGGAGCGGACCACCATGGAGGACGTGGAGAAGGTCCTGGCCGAGAGCGTGCCCGGCGGGGACGTCGAGTTCGTCCCGGCGGGGTTCGTCTACGGGTTCCGGAAGGCCCGGCCGTTCTTCCGGGGCGAGGGGCCGAGCGAGACGCTCATCCTGGGCGGCGTGCACCCGAACTGCGAGTCGATCGCCCTGCTCGCCTCCGACGGCGAGCAGTACCGGAGCATCAACCACTTCCTCAAGATGCCCTTGAGCCGGGTCGCGTCGGAGGTGCTGCGGCTCACGCGGCGGATCGAGCCGAAGCTGGACCGGCTGGACCCGACGAAGCGGTGGGACCGGCTGCGGGGACAGCTCCTGATTCTGCGGACGTTCGCGCCGCTCGTGCTGCGGGCGCTCGACGTGGAGCGGTACACGAAGGACCGGCCGCTGGGGGCGATCCTGAGGATCCTGGCGGGCCTGGCCCGCGGGGAGCGGGACCGGGACGTCTTTTATCGCCACCTGAAGATCCATCGACTGCTGAAGCTGGCGGTCCTGCCGTTCGAGGAGGCCCACTCGATCGACGGGGCCCGGATGGAGAACTGCAAGGCCGTCTTCGCCTACGAGAACGTCGAGACCGGCGAGATCGAGACCATCCCCGCCTGCACGTGGTACCTGTACCGCAACCCGATCCTGAAGCGGATCAGCGAGAAGTACGGCGTGGCGGGGCGGCCGAAGGAGGACGGCGAGGGTGCGGCGTCCGACGCCGAGCGGTCGGAGGCGGCGGTGCAGTAAGGTCCACGTCAGCGGGCTTGACGGGTCGGTTCGCCGAGGACCGCCTCCAGCGGCTCGATCAGAGGCGGCAGGTCGCGCTGCACGATCGCCCACACGATGTCGAGATTCACCTCGTCATAGCCGTGAATCAGGCGGTCCCGAAGGTCAACAATGTCGCGTTAGGGGATGGCCGCCCGCCGGCCTCCGTGGGATGGTGGCCGTCAGCCCATCCAGAAGCCCTTGCGGTGGGAGACGCCCAGGACCTTGCGGCAGCCCGGACAGAAGTAGACGTAGCGCTTGCCCAGCAGGCCCCGGACCTTGCGGCACCAGAGCTGGCGGACCTCCCGCTCGCAGTGGGGGCAGACGGGGGCGACGTCGTCCCTTTCCTTCATGCCGATCATGGGTGCCTCCTCTCTATTGGAGGGACCCGGCTGCGGACCCCCGGGCCCTGCTTCGGCCTCACCCCTTCCCGCTCCCGCCCGGGGAGAGGGAGGACCTGATGCGTCTCGCCTGGGCCTAACCGTACGCCGGCGGGCGGGGGGCATTCGACAAAAAAAGGGCCGGGACCGCTCAAGGAACGGTCCCGGCCCGAAGGTCAGCTCCGGCGGTCACCTACTTTCGCCCAAAGGACTATCATCGGCCGGAACGGGCTTAACGACTGTGTTCGGAATGGGAACAGGTGTGGCCCCGTCCGTATCGCCACCGGAAAGCCCTGGTGCGCCCCGCGAGGGGGCGCGGATATTCACTTCTCTGGCGGCCCTCGATGCGATTCATCGAGGGCGTCAAACACCAGGAATAGCGGCGAAGCGTGAAAGGCGTCCTGAGGCGCGCCCGCCCTTGCCGCCGACGAGGGCGGAAGGGAGAAGAATGATTGCGGTCAAGCAATCGCCCATTAGTACCGGTCCGCTGAACGCATTTCTGCGCTTACACTTCCGGCCTATCAACCTGGTGGTCTTCCAGGGGGCTCTCGTCCCCGAAGGGACATGGATACCTCATCTTGAGGGGGGCTTCACGCTTAGATGCTTTCAGCGTTTAGCCGTTCCGTGCTTGGCTACCCTG
>CAZGKW010000047.1:0-31582 GCA_964526295.1 uncultured Anaerolineales bacterium | reverse complement strand
CCGCGAAAGGGACTTCGAAACGAGGGACTTCGAAACGCAAGTGACGCGGTGGGCAAGACTGCCCACCGCGCTTCAGCAGGGGGCGGCGGGCACCTCGCGGCGGGCAAGACTGCCCGCCGCGCAGGGGGCGGCGGGCAAGAGTTGACAAAGTAGCCTTAGGCGGATTCAATCCGTTTTTCTGTGCGACCTCTGCGTTCATATCCCGCTGCCGCGTCAGCCGCCGGCGGTCAACTCGTCGATGTACCGCTCGATCGTCTCGACGGCGTCGGCGACGCCGTCGCGGAAGTGCCGTCGCACGTTCGCCGCGAACTGCTCCTTCCGGGCGAGGAACCGGTCCAGGACGGCGGCGCTGAACTTGCGGTCCGACGTCCGCATTCCGATGCCGAGGTGCTCGACGACGTCGGCGTTGACGTGCTGTTCGAGGCTGTCCTCCGGCAGGGCGAGGACGGGCTTGCCGAAGTACATCGCCTCGCCGATGAGCTGGTTGCCGGCCGTCGAGAAGACGGCGCGGCAGCTCGCCAGGTCGCACACGAACGGCCGGTTCGCGATCGGCCGGTAGTCGATGTTCCCGTCCCGGCCGGTCCGCTCCTTGCCGTAGACGACGACCGGCGCGTCCAGACGCTGGAGGGCGGCCTCGACGGTGGGCGTGTAGTGGAGGCGACCGCTGGAGAAGTAGACCAGCAGGTGGTCGCCGTCGGACGGCTCGAAATCCCGTACGACCGGCCGCAGGATCGACCCCACGACGTGGACCCCCGGCCGCCGCGGCGGGGCGTCGAAGAACGCCGTCACGATCACCCGTTCCGGGTAGCCCATCAGGGCCTGGTAGAACGGGGCCTCGAGCCAGCACGCCAGCCGGCCCCACCACCGGACCGGGGGGCGGCAGTAGGCCATGATGCCGTAGTGGTCGAACATGATCCGCGGGATGCCCATCAACCGGCCGGCCCGGAGGCTCCACGGCTCGGAGTCCGACAGGACGACGTCCGGCTCGAACTTCTGGTACACGTCCATGGCCATCTGGACGCTGGGCCCGGCGAAGCGAATGTCCATGATCGCCGAGATGCCGTGCGTCGCCGTGAGGTACGTGGACCGTTTGCCCGGCCGGCGATAGTAGTAGCGGACGTAGGGGACCCGGACCACGTCGTAGTCGGCGGCGAGGGGATCGTGGGCGTCGCCGCCGGCCAGCACGAGCACCTCGTGCCGCTTCGTGAGTTCCGGCAGGACCGTCAGGGCCCGGGTGGCATGGCCCCGGCCGTACCCGTGCACGCCGTACGCGATGCGCAAGGTCGCCTCCGTGCGCCGGGACCTCTCGTCCCGTTGCGGGAAGGGGCCCGACTTCCTCTCGGCGCGGTGGTTCTCCGCGACCACCGCGCCGGCGAGCCCGCGGCCACGGCGGGCACGGCGCCCCGCCGCGCGGCGGGGCCGGGGAGCTTCGCCGTCTGCCACGCGTTAGTTACCGCCTGGACGGGGGTTTGTAAAGCGTTCCTCGCGCGGCGTCGATTGGCTTGGCACTACCTTGGCTCCACAGGCAACCGTAGAATGGTTTCTGAGCGCCAAAACGACCGGACTGGAAAGGGAGCGACGATGCGGATCGGCATCACGGGCGGGACGGGGTTCCTCGGGCGGTACATCGTGCGGCGTCTCGCCGAAGCGGGGCACGACCTCCAGTGCTGGCACCGCCAGGCGAGCGACCGGACGGGCTTCGACGCGGTGGAGGACCGTATCACCTGGGTGCCGGGCGAGCTGAACGACGACGAGGCGTCGGCCCGGCTGGCCGAGGGCTGCGATGCGATGGTCCATGCGGCCCTGGCCCGCGGGGCGCCGGGTTTTCAGGCGCCGCCGGGCGACCTCGTCCGGTACGTCGAGACGAACCTGGTCGGCACGCTCCGCCTGATCGATGCGGCCCGGTCGGCCGGCGTCGATCGCTTCGTCTTCATCGCCACCTGCGCGGTCCACGACGTGGTCCTCGACGACCGGCCGCTCGACGAGGCCCACCCCCTGTGGCCGAAGAGCCACTACGGGGCCCACAAGGCGGCCATCGAGAAGTTCGTCCACAGCTACGGCCTCGGCGACGGGTACGAGATCTGCTCGCTGCGGCCGACCGGCATCTACGGCCTGGCCCACCCGCCGCGCCGGAGCAAGTGGTACGACCTGGTGCGGGCCGTGGGCCGCGGCGAGACCGTCGAGTGCGGCGGCGGCGGGAAAGAGGTCCACGCCGCCGACGTCGCCAAGGCCGTGGAGGTCCTCCTGGCGGCCGACGGCATCGCCGGGCAGGCGTATAGCTGCTACGATCGGTACATCTCGGAGTGGGACGTGGCCCACCTGGCGAAGGACCTCGCCGGCACGGACGCCCGCATCCGCGGCGAGCAGACCCGCCCCAAACACCAGATCGAGACGGGCAAGGTCCGGGCCCTGGGCATGGAGTTCGGCGGCGACGCCCTGCTGGAGGCGACGGTCCGGCAGATGCTCGAAGCCTGAGCGGAGGTCGCCGCCGCGCCGAGGCGGAGTCCGTCCGGCTCGTCGAGCCGCTCCGCCCGCTATTCGGGGCGGCGGTTCGTCCCTTCCAGGTAGCACACGACGTGCTGCTTCAGGTTGTTCGCGTTCAGCGTGACCGGCCCGCCGGGCAGGGCGGCGGCGTCGATGACGCGGACGGCGTGGGCCCAGTCGGCGTCCTCCGGCGAGAGGTCCGCCAGCCGGTTCGGCGCGCCCTCCAGCAGGTGCGTGTTGAGGCGGTTGTCCCTGCGCTTCGGGAACAGGGCGCAGTAGAGCATGTCCATCTCGACCAGCTCGCTCAGGAAGTGCGTCCCGAGCGAGACGTCCGGCACGAGATCGTCCCGCATGGCGACCACCTCGACCACCACCGACACGTGGTTGATGTCGGCGAAGCGGACGGGCACGCCGAGCGACGGCGTCGTGGTGCCCCACCGGCCGGGCCCCACGAGGAGGATCGTCTCCGGCCGCTCCTGTTCCTGGAGGTGGACGAGCCGCCCGATGAGCCTGGCGATGGCGTACCGGTCCCCCATCGGGAGCCGTCCGTAGACGCTCGGCACGACGTAGAGGATCCGGTCGACGGGCGAGAGCCGGCTCTGGCCGATCACCGCCCCGTGGGCCTCCAGCACCACGTCCTCCTCCGCCAGGTCCGACGGCGGGTCCTGGATCGGCAAGCCCTCGCGGACCTGGAGCGGGCGGCACTGGACGAGGTTGATCCGGTAGGTGCCGTCCTTGAGGAAGTTCGTGGTGAACTCGACGTCGACGGGATACTCGTAGGCGTCCTGGAGGGTGCGAAGCATGTCCCGCATATCGGCGACGTAATCGGTCTCGGCGAAGAGCCGGTCGAACGTCAGGACGTAGGGGAAGGCGCCCTCGCCCATGCCGCGCTCCTGGGCCCGGCGGGCGGCCGCCTCGTCGCAAGACGCGAACAGGTCGAGCTCCAGGTCGGGGCTCATCCGGACGACGTCGCGGAAGCGGGAGGCCACGAGCTGATTCGCCTCCAGCTCCAGGACGTCGACCTTCCGCTGGGCGTAGCGGCGGACCTCGTCGAAGTTCGTCTCGGGCCGCCGGTCCGGCGCGTTCAGGGCGACGACCCGGGTGTAGTCGTCGTCGGAGCGGTCGACCGCCCGGGTCCCGAGGCCGAAGACGAGCCGCAGCATTCCCGCCTTCGGGTCGATCTTCTCGTTCCACACGTAGGGGTTGTAGGAGAATCCGACGCCGGCCACCTCGGGGTAGAACAGGTGCCCGTGCAGGGCGCCCGAGACGCGCTGGACGAGGAGGGCCATCTGCTCGTCGCGGTCCAGGAGGCCCCGGTCGTGGCGATAGAGGAGGGCCTTCTCGCTCATGGAGCTTGCGTAGATGGTGCGGACCGCCGAGACGAAGTCGTCGAGCCGCTTCTCGCGGGGGCCCTGGTTGGCGCAGAAGACGCTCTCGTATTTGCCGGCGAAGGAGTTGCCGAAGTTGTCCTCCAGGAGGCTGGAGGAGCGGACGATGATGGGCGACTGGCCGAAGTAGTCGAGCATCCGCTCGAACTCGCCCATGATGTAATCTGGGAACTGGCCCATCAGCATGCGTTGGCGGGCCTGCTCGGCGCCTTCGAGGAACGTCTCGGGATGGCGCTGCTTGTCGCGGACCCACCAGATGCCGTTTCGCACCAGGAAGGTGTAGAAGACGTCCGAGCCGATGTAGAACGAGTCGTGGGGCTCGAGCCGCTCGGCCCAGCGGGGGTCGGCCTGGCGGAGGATCGCCCGCGCCAGGAGCATCCCCACGCTCTTGCCCCCGATCAGGCCGGTGCCGATCATCCGCTTGCCGATGTCGACGATCTCGGGCGGCGTGAGGTACCGGTGGACGAGGTCGGCCATCCGCTCGTCGCGGGAGATGGCCATACGGATCAAGCGGCGGCAGACCCGGTGGACCTCCTCGGCGGAGCACTCGCCCTTCTGGCGCCCGTGCATGACCTCCTCGGCCTCGACGAAGGCCCGGTTCCACACGCCGAGGCGATAGGTGGCGGCCTGGAGCTGAAGCCAGGGCTCGCTCGTCAGGACCTCGCTGGTGACGGCGCTCTGGGTGACGGGCTCGAACTCGCCGTCGCCCACCCATCGGTGGAGCATGTGCATGGTGGGCGAGTAGCGGGCCTGGACCTTCGTCGGATGGAGATACACCGTGTCTCGGTGGCGGAAGACCTCGATCAGGATCTGCGTCGTCGCGGTGATCGGGTCGGTGGCGTGCGGGCTGTGATAGTTGCGCAGGAGGGCGAAGTAGGCGATCGCCCCCACGTCGTACAGGTACGGGCAGGTGAGCATGAAAAAGTTGCCCAGCATCTGGTCGCTGTACCAGTCGACGGCCAGGTCCGAGAGGCAATCGAAAACGTAGTAGCCGCCGCGGCCGGTCTCCTCGATGCGGCCGTGGATGTCGGCGATGAAGGCCTCGAAGCCGTCCTCCGGGTGGAGCTCGAAGACGTTGGCCCCGTCCTCGGCCGTCAGCAGCGGCTCGTGCCGGGCGAACCGGAAGTAGACCAGCCGCTGGCCGAGCCGGTCGGCGGTCCGGCAATACGGCCCCAGCAGCGGCCGGTAGTCCTCGACGGAGCCGACCTGCCAGACGAGATTGTCGCCGGGGATCAGGCCCCGGAGGACGCGATCGAGGCCCGGCAGCCCCGTGCTGAGCTGCGAACTGACTTGTGCCATGCGATTCCTCGTTTCCGCCCTGCGCCGTGCATCGGTCGGGACCCTCTATTCGACGCGCGGGGTCGGGCCGTTGTCAAGGGCAATCGCCGCTCGGCGAACTTGGGTTGACTCCCGGCCCGCATCGCGTATGGTCGGTGCGTTCCTGCTTGTTGGAGGAGACGGGCATGCCGTTCGAGAAGCAGGGCCGAGAGATCGAGTGGGCCCGGGAGCTGATCGCCCGGACGTGGGAGGCGCGGGCGGCGCGGGCCGTCCAGGCGGCCTCCGGCGTAGGCCTGTTCGAGCGGCTCGACCGGGGCGAGGCAACCTCGGAGACGGCCGCGGCCGACCTGTCGCTCGACCCGGCCATGACCGAGAGACTCCTCATCGCCTGTGCGGCGATGGACCTGGTGACGCGCGGCGGCGGGGGCTGGCGCCTCACGACGCGGGCCGAGGCGACGCTGGTCCCCGGGGCGCCGTTTTATCAGGGTGACGCGCTGGCCCACTCGGCCCAGGTGGAGCCGGCGTGGCACGACCTGGCGGCCCACGTCCGCGGCCGGGCGGGGTGGTCGCGTTTCGTCGAGGGGGCCGATCCGCCCGAGCGGTCGCACCGGCACTTCATCCTGGCCATGCACAACATGGCCACGGCCGGGCGGGCCGCCGACTTGGCCGACCATGTCCGCCAGGCGTGCGGCGGGCTCAGCGGCCACCTGATGGACGTCGGCGGCGGGCCGGGCACCTACGCCATGGCCCTGTGCGACCGGAACCCCGGCCTCCGGGCGACCGTCCTCGATCTGGCGGAGACGGTCGAGATCGCCCGGGGCGTTATCCAGGCGATGGGCATGGCCGACCGGGTCCGGACCGTGGCGGGCGACTGGAACGAGGACGAGTTCCTCCCGCCCGAGGCCCCCGACGCGGGGGCCGCGCTCAACGACGCCGTCCTGATGTCGAACGTCCTGCACGGCCCGTCGAGCGGGGCCGAGATGAAGCTCACGAAGGCCCGCCGGTCGCTCCGGCGTGGCGGGGTGCTCGTCATCCAGGACTTCCTCCTCAACGACGAACGGACGGGGCCGCTGAAGCCCGCCCTGTTCAACCTGATGGTGGGGGCGTTCTCCCGGGCCGAGCTGGCCCGGCACGTGGCGGCGGCGGGCTTCGAGGGCCTGGAGCACCTGCCGATGCCGGAGGACCTCGGCACGTCGCTGATGGTCGCACACAAATCGTAGGGCCGCGAACGCGGAACGAGTTGGGAGGCAACGATGTCGACCTGCACGACGATGGCAGCAGCGGTCTTTGTGGTGGTGGTGGTGGCGGCGGGGGCGACGTGCGCGACGGCGGGCGGGCCGTTCAACGTCCGCGACTACGGGGCACGAGGCGACAAGAAGGCGCTCGATTCGCCGGCCATCCAGCGGGCCCTCGACGCCTGCCGGGAGGCCGGCGGCGGGGAGGTGGTCCTCCCGCCGGGCGATTACCTGGCCGCCACGCTTCGGCTGGGCAGCGGCGTCACGCTCCGCGTCAGGAAGGGGGCGACCCTGTGGGCCAGCACCGACCCGGCCGACTACGGCGGCGGGCGGCACGCCCATCTCCTGGTCGCCGACGACGCCGAGAACGTGACGATCGTCGGGGAGGGCACGATCCACGGCCAAGGCACGGCCGACTACGGGGGTCACTGGGGCGCACCGGAGAAGCCGGCATTCCGGACGGGCATCCTTCTGTTCGACCGGTGCCGCCGCGTCGCCGTCCGGGACGTGACGGTCCTCTACAGCGACGCCTGGACGCTCCATTTCCGGCGGTGCGAGGACGTCGCGGTCGAGGGCGTGACCATCCGCAACAACTACCGGCGCCTCAACTCCGACGGTATCGACCCGAACATGTGCCGCCGGGTCCGCATCCAGGGATGCCGCATCACGGCGGGCGACGACTGCATCGTCCTGAAGGCCACCGAGGACCATCCCACCGAGGACGTGGTCGTGACCGACTGCGACCTGGAGACGTCGTGCGCGGCGATCAAGCTGGGGACCGAGTCGCACGGCGACTTCCGCGACGTCCGCTTCGAGAACTGCCGCATCCGCAACTCGCACGTCGGCATCGCCTTCTACCTGAAGGACGGCGGGACGATGGAGCGGGTCCGGTTCCGGGACATCTCTATCGAGACGGTCGCGGGCGAGAGGGGCTCGCCCGTCCCCATCTTCATGGACATCGAGCGGCGGGACGAGGACACGAAGCTCGGTCGCATCCGCGACGTCACGTTCGAGGACATCGAGATCCGTAGCGGTTCCGGCGTTCTCGTCCAAGGGGCGCCCGAGGGCCCCATCGAGCGGTTGACGCTCCGGGACGTCCGGTTTCGCGTCGACCGGGCGGACGATTACTCGCGGCGGCGGAAGCCGGCCGGCTCGGCGCGGCGGATGCGGGGCCAGCGGGAGACCGAGTTCGCCCGTTTGCCGGCCTGCCTGACCTTTGCCCACGTTCGCGGCCTCCTGGTGGAGAAGCTGGCCGTCACCGTCGCCCCCGAGGCCTTCGAGGCGTTCGACCGGTCGGCGGTCTGCGGGCGGCACATCGACGGGGGGCGGCTGGTCGGCGTGACCCGCGTCCCCGGCCCGGAGGCCGGCGAGCGGCCGGTCGTGGACCTCCAGGACTGCCAGGGCGTCGAGGTTTCGCCGGGCCCATAGAGGCCCGATGGCGTTCGCTTGAAGCCTGGTGTTGATGCGGCTATGATGCGGCGGCCCGGCGGGCGGGGCCCGCCGCGGCCAGGAATCCACGTCCGCGGGGCGAAACAGGAAAGGGCAGGGGATGGGCGGATTCTTCGGCGTCATCGGCCAGGACGACTGCGTCCGAGACCTGTTCTATGGGACGGATTATCACTCGCACCTCGGCACCCGCCGGGGCGGGATGGCCGTCGTCCACGAGGACGGATTCACCCGGTTCATCCACGACATCACGAACGCCCAGTTCCGGTCGAAGTTCGAGGACGACCTCGGCCGCCTCCACGGCGCGGCGGGCATCGGCGTCATCAGCGACTACGAGGACCAGCCGCTGATCATCGGGTCGCACCTCGGTGTCTATTCGATCGTGACGGTGGGCGTGGTGCAGAACGCCGAGGCGGTGGCGCGGGAGGCGTTCAGCAAACGCTCGACCCACTTCGCCGAGATGAGCGGCGGCGAGATCAACCCGACGGAGCTCGTCGCGTCGCTGATCGGCCGGGAGGCCAGCTTCGCCGAGGGCATCCGGGCGGCCCAGGAGGCCATCGAAGGCTCCAGCTCGATGCTCCTGTTGACCTCGGAGGGCCTTTACGCCGCCCGGGACCTCATGGGCCGGACCCCCGTCGTCATCGGCCGCAAAAAGGGGGCCTGGGCGGCGACGCTCGAGACGTGCGCGTTTCCCAACCTGGGCTACGAGACGGTCAAGTTCCTCGGGCCGGGGGAGGTGGTGCGCCTGACCGAGGACGGGATGGACGAGGTCGTGCCGCCCGGCGACGAAATGCAGATCTGCGGCTTCCTCTGGGTCTACTACGGCTACCCGGCGTCGCATTACGAGGGGATCAACGTCGAGGTCGTGCGGAACCGGTGCGGGGCGGCCTTGGCCCGGTCCGAGCAGGTCGACGTCGACCTCGTGGCGGGCATCCCCGATTCCGGGACCGGCCACGGGCTGGGCTACGCCCACGAGGCCCGCCTTCCGTTCAAGCGGCCGTTCGTCAAGTACACGCCCACCTGGCCGCGGAGCTTCATGCCCCAGGACCAGCGGGTCCGCGACCTGGTGGCCCGGATGAAGCTCGTCCCGATCCGGGAGCTGATCCAGGGCCAGCGGCTCCTGTTCTGCGAGGACTCGATCGTCCGGGGGACGCAGCTCAAGGACACCATCCAGCGTCTGTACGACTGCGGGGCCCAGGAGGTGCACATGCGGCCGGCGTGTCCGCCGCTCGTTTTCGCCTGCAAGTTCCTCAACTTCTCCCGGTCGAAGTCGGAGATGGACCTCGCGGCCCGCAAGGCCATCCGGGAGCTGGAGGGCGGCCCCGGGCAGCACCTCGACGAGTATGCCGACCCCGACTCGGACCGGCACGCCGAGATGGTCGAGCGGATCCGCGCGCGGTTGAACCTGACGACGCTCCGGTACCAGCGGCTGGACGACCTCGTGGAGGCGATCGGCCTGGACCGGGAGAAAGTATGCACGTACTGCTGGAACGGCGTGGAGTGCAAGGGCGGCGTGTGCCGGAGCACGGTCAGCTCGGCCGGGTAGACCCTTGGGCTGGCCCCGTCATTCCTCGGTCAGTCCGAGCATCCGGGCGACCCCCGACGGTTCCAGGCGGTACCGCGATCCCCGGCCTTCGTAGAAGCCATGCGTCTCGATCAGGTGGACCGACAGGGGGGTGAAGCGGACGGTCTTGCCGGAGGGCGTCTCCTTCAGCTCGACCTCGCCCTTGGGGAACACGCCTTCGCCCGGCCAGGGCGACGGGATGCGCCCCAGGGCCTCGTAGTAGACGGCCGAGAGGTTGTCGCGGACCTCCACGGGCCGGCCCAGCGCCCGGCGGGCGGCCTCAAGAACCTGCCGCAGGGCGGCGGCGATCTCCTCGTGCGTCAGTCCCAGGCGGTCGACCTCGGCTTGGTCGGCTGCCAGGACCTCGCCGAGCGACCGCCGGTCTTGGCCCAGGAAGCCGTGCCGCGACAGCACGCCCGGGGCCATCCGCTCCAGGACCCGCTCTTCCTCCGGCGTTCGTTTCATCCCTCCGCCTCCCTCACGGCCAAAACGGCAACGGCTTTCCGCAAATCTCGCAGATTACGCAGATAAAGGCCGGAAAAACTGAGAGAAAACGAAGCGCCGGGACCGCACATGCCCGCAAATCCTCAACGCCTCTGTGCCTTTGCTTTCTCGTTGACCTCGGCGGCTGTGTCATCTGCCGAAGGCAGTCGCGCCGTTACCGTTGTCTGCGGCCAGCCGTCACTCGAACTTGTCGTAGAAGATGCGGTCCTCCGTGATGCCCTTGGCCTTGATGACTTTGATGGCGGCGTCGATCATGCCGGGGCTGCCGCAGAGGTACCCTTCCTTGTCCGCCCCGTCCTCGACGTGGCGGTCGACGACCTCCGTGATGAGGCCGGTCTCGCCGTCCCAGTCGGTGTCCTCCTGCGGCTTCGACAAGGCCGGCACGTAGGTGAACCAGTCGTGCTTCTCCTCCAGGCCGCGGAGCTCCTCCAGGAGGAACATGTCCCGCTCTGCCAGGGCCCCGAAAAAGTAGGTGCACGGTCGGGCGATCCCCTCCTCGTCCATGTGCCGGATGATCGACCAGAACGGGGCCATGCCCGAGCCGCCCGCGATCCAGGCCATGTCGGCGTCCGCGTCGCTCAGGCGGAACTCGCCGTACGGGCCCGTGAACGTGACTTCGTCACCTTCCTGGAGGATCGTGAAGACCCACGTGGTGCAGATGCCGTCCGGCGCGAGGCGGATGATCAGCTCGACGGCCCCCGAGTCGCCGGGGGGGCTGGAGATGCTGTAGGCCCGCCACACCGGCTCGGGGTTGTCCCCGTAGGCGGGGGCCTGGAGCTGGACGTACTGGCCGGGGACGAACTCGATGGTCTCGGGCTCGAGGAGCCGGATGCGGAGCTGCTTGATGTCGTGCGTCAGGTCGGTGATCGACTCGACCCGCCCCTGGAACTGCTGGACCGTGAGCAGCTCCTCGGGAATCTCGATGCGGACGTCGCGGCGGACCTTGCACTGGCACGAGATCCGGACGCCCTCGTCGATCTCCTCCTTCGTCAGCAGGGGCTCTTCGGTGGGCCCGAGCGGCCCGAGGCCCTCGACGGCCTTCACCTTGCAGTAGGCGCACGTGCCCTTGCCGCCGCAGGCCGACGGGATGAAGACGCCCTCGCTCATCAGGGACGCCAGGAGCGTGTCGCCGCCCTCGACCTCCAGCCGCTTCGCCCCGTCGTTGATGTCGATCACGCACGTGCCGTAGGCGACCAGCCGCCGCTCGGCCACGAGCAGCAGCGCGGCCAGCACGGCCGACAGGGTGCTGACGATGGCGGTGGCGATCAATACGGTGACCAAGGTGACGGCCCTCTATCGTGCGAGCTGGACCATGCCGCTGAAGCCGATGAAGGCGAGGGCCATGATGCCCGTGATGATGAGCGTGATGCCCGGCCCCTGGAGGCCGAGAGGGATGCTCGAGGCCCGGAGCTTCGACCGGATGCCAGCCATCGCCACGATCGCCAGCATCCACCCCACGCCGCTGCCGAACGAGAACGCCGCCGAGTAGACCAGGTTCGTATGGAACCCGAGGTTCACCAGGAACAGGCTCGTCCCCAGGATGGCGCAGTTGACCGTGATCAGCGGCAGGAAGATGCCCAGGGCGTTGTACAGGCCCAGGCTGACCCGCTCGATCACCATCTCCATGAGCTGGACGAAGGCCGCGATCACCACGATGAACACGATGAACTGGACGCCCAGCGGGACGGCGAAGTGCTCGTTGGCCGGCAGCAGGACGTACTTGTACAGGGCCGCGTTGATCGTGCCCGTGCACGTCGTGACGAAGACGACCGCCAAGCCCAGGCCCGTGGCCGACCTGAGCTGCTTCGAGACCGACAGGAACGGGCACATTCCCAGGAACCGCGTCAGAAGAATGTTGTCGGTAAACGTCGCCGAGACGAGCACCAGCATGAGGTACGCGACCGTCAGGGGCGCCGCTTCGGTGGCCTGGGCGATCATGGCGTGGCCTCCTCTCCCCCTTCCCGCTTCAGGGCGTAGCTCCGGGCGATCCAGACGGCGATCGCCAGGACGAAGAACGCACCCGGCGGCATGATCATGATGACGAACTGGCTGCCGCTCGCCTGGAGCCAGTCGCCGAAGGTCGTGCCGAACATCGGGATGTCCAGGCCGAACACGGTGCCGAAGCCGCTGATCTCCCGCACGACGGCGATGGCCATCAGGATGAACGAGTACCCGAGGCCCGCCCCCAGGCCGTCCCAGAAGCTCGACCCCACGGTGTTCTTGCTGGCGTAGGCTTCCAGGCGGCCCATGACGATGCAGTTCGTGATGATCAGGCCCACGTACGGGCCGATGACGCGGTGGATGTCGGGGTAAAACGCCCGCATCGAGATATCGACCATAATGACGTAAACGGCGATGATCAGCACCTGGACCATCATGCGGACCCGGGCGGGGGTGTACCGCCTCAGGAGGCTGACCGTGACGCTGGACATGGTGGTGGCCCATATCAGGCCCAGGCACATCAGCAGCGTGTTGAACATCAGGTTCGTCACCGCCAGGGCCGAGCAGATGCCCAGCACCTGCCGGAAGATGGGGTTCTCGTCCCAGAGCTGGGTGACGAGGGCCCGCGTCCCGGTCGGCGCGCTCTGCATCATCGTCACGGCATCGGCCCCCACGATCGCCTGCGGCTTCTCGCCGCAGGCGGCGCTTCGTCGGTTTGCACAGGGCTCGGCGACTCCACGCGTCCCCCGGAACTTCCGCTCCGGGCTCGAATGGCTGTCCTGCGTTCCGGCGTCCTTCGGTCCCTTAACCGCCTTTCGGTGCGGCGACGGGCTGCTTGCCGGCCTCCCATGCCCGGTGGAACTGCTCCAGCCGCCGGTTCAGGAACACCTCGACCGCGATGGACGTCTGCGTGGCGCCGGTGATGGCGTCGACGCTCCGCCCATGGCGCGGATCGGCCGGGCCGGACGGCCCCCCCCGTCCGACGTAGACGAACTTCTCGCCCTCCTCGGGGGGGGTCGCCTCCAGGGGCGGCTGGTCCTTCTCCTTCCGGGCCGCCTTGCTGAACTGCTTCATGAACTCCGATTCCATGATCCGCCCGCCGAGGCCCGGCGTCTCCCGCTGCTCCATGAACACCATGCCCAGCACGTCCTTGCGGTCGGGCGTCACGGCCATCAGCCCCCGGATCGGGGCCCAGAACCCGTTGCCCCACACGGGGAACCCGATCCCCACCAGCGTCTCGTGCTTCTTCGTCTCGTAGGCCTCGTACAGGCGGAACTCGGTCGGCGGGTCCGTCGTCTCGTCCACCACCTTCCGGTCCTGCCGGACACGGGCGTCGACCAGCTCGATGGTCCGCTCGTCGGTCAACCCCTCGACGCTCCCGACGTCGTCCCAGTAGGGGGCGAACAGGCGGGCCACGGCACGGTACTCGCGGAGCACCTCGTTCCGCTCGACGCGGGCGGCGGTGGCCACCTGGAGCGTCACGATGCCCGCCGTGAATGCCGCGCTCACGAGCGCCGCAAAGCCGATGATGTACCCGGGATGCTTGACGTTGAGGTTCACGAGTCGCCGCCTTCCCCGGCGTCGGCTCCGCCCTCTTCGCCTTCGCCGCCTCCGCCGGTCTCACCCTCCTGGCCCTCGCCGCCTTCCTCGGCTTCGCCGCCTTCGGCGGGCTCGCCCGCTTCTTCGGGCTCGGCGGTCTCCTCGCCCTCACCGCCTTCGGGGGCCTTGGGCTTCTCGCCGCGCTGCTTCCTCCAGCGGTTCCATTCCCGGACACCCATGTCCATGAGCGGGGCGAACATGTTGCCCAGAATGACCGAAAAGCTCGCCGCCGCCACGAACTGGCCCTTCCACGACAGGACGATGATGAGGAAGCCGATCAACCCGCCGTAGATCCACATCGCCCCCTTGAGCTTGGGGGCCGAGATGGGCTCGACGACCATGTAGGCACAGACGTAGAGGAACGCCCCGGCCAGGAGCTTGAACAGCAGCGGCTGGACGTTCGGCGCCCCGACACCCTTCAGAAGGAGCTGCGCGATGGCGGCCCCGATGAACGGGCCCAGCATCAGCCGCCAGTTCGCCGTCTTCGTCACCACCAGGTAGATGCCGCCCAGGATGATGATCGGGGCGCAGGCCTCGCCGATGCTGCCGGCGGCCAGGACCTTCCGGCCGTACTCGGTCTGGAACGTGTCCCCGATGCTCCCCGTGAACAAGTCCCAGTAGGACGCCTGATAGCCGAAGTCCCGCAGGGCCCACATCGGGCTGGCCGAGGTGACGGCGTCCGTGACGGAGTTGCCCGCCTCGGCCAGGTAGTCGGGGAGCTTCTCCAGCGACAGGAACGACCACTCGGCGAACCCCCCGGGAAACCCCCTGAACGCCGGAACGAACGACCCCGTCAGCGCCTTCGGGAAACATACGTAGACGAACGCCCGGCCCACGATGGCCGGATTGGCGAAGTTCCGACCGAACCCCCCGAACACCTCCTTGCCAAAGAGGACCGCCACCACCGCCCCGACTCCGGCCATCCAGTAGGGCGTCGTAGGCGGCAGGCTCAGGCCGTACAGCCACAGCGTCACGAAGACCGCCTGGGAAACCGGCTGGCCCCGCTGGCGGCTCGTGACGTACTCGGTCGCCACGCCCACCACGTTGCACACCAGCAGCAGGGCCGCCACCCGCCAACCGAAGAAGTACACCCCCGACAGGGCCACCGGCACCAGCGCGTACAGGACGCGCTGCATGATCTTCTGCTTCATGAAAAAGGGCCGCCGCCGGGGCTTCTTCTCGGGCGGGGCGCCGCTGCTGGCGGTCTTCTCGTCGGCCACAGGCCGCTCTCCGGTGTCGTCTCCCCGCCGGACCCGGTGGGGTGTCCCGAATAGGATAAGCGCTGGGCGGGGCCCGTTCAAGCCTGCCCAAAGTCTCCTCCGGCCCACAGCGCTTGCCTGCGACTCGCCCGGCCACTATAACCGTCCGGACGGCGGAAGGCTTGCGACACTGCGAGGCGCTCGTGGAAACCCTTCTGGGCAGGCTGGCGGCGAAAAAGGTCCTCCGCGTGGCCGGCCTGATGTCCGGCACGTCGGCCGACGGCGTGGACGCGGCGATCGTGGACCTGGCCGGCCGGCGGGTCGAGGTGCTCGCCTTCAGCACGACGCCCTATCCGCCCAGGCTGAGGCGGCAGGTCCTGGCCCTGTCGGACCCGCCGGAGACGGGCCGCGTCGACGACCTGTGCCACTTGAACGTCGTCCTGGGCGAGGTGTTCGCCGACGCGCTCCTGGCCGCCTGTGACGAGGGCGGTTTGCCGCCCGGGTCGATCGACCTCGTCGGGTCGCACGGCCAGACGGTTTGCCACCTGCCGCGAGGCCGGAGATACGGGAGACGTCGGGTCCGCTCGACGCTCCAGGTCGGCGAGCCGTCGGTCATTGCCGAACGGACGGGCATCACGACGGTGGCCGACTTCCGCCTCCGCGACATCGCGGCCGGCGGGGAAGGGGCGCCGCTTGTGCCGTACGCCGACTGGCTCCTCTTTCGCCACCGGGCTCGCAGCCGGGCCGTCCAGAACATCGGCGGCATCGCCAACGTGACGTACCTGCCGGCCGGCGGGGGCGTGGACGAGATCGTCGCCTTCGACACCGGGCCGGGCAACATGGTCATCGACCGCATCGCGAACCTTGCCAGCGGCGGCCGGCGGCGGTTCGACCGCGATGGGCGGATGGCCGCCTCCGGGAGCGTCGAGGCGGCCCTTCTCGAGCACCTCATGGGCCACCCGTTCCTGCGGCGCCGGCCGCCGAAGTCCACCGGTCGCGAGGAGTTCGGCCGCGCCTTCGCCGATGCCTTGTGGGAGCGGGCCGTCACCGGGGGGCTTGACCCGCGCGACGTCGTGGCCACGGTCACCGCATGGACGGCCGAGAGCATCGCCGGGGCCTACCGCCGGCACCTGCCGGAGATGCCAGACGAGGTGGTCCTCTGCGGCGGCGGGGCCCGGAACCCCGTCCTGGTCGAGCGGTTGAAAGGGGCGCTCGGGGGCATGGCCCTCGCCACGACGGACGATTACGGCATCGACGCCGACGCCAAGGAGGCCGTCAGCTTTGCCGTCCTGGCCCGCGAGACGGTCCTGGGCCGACCGGGCAACGTGCCGGCCGCCACCGGCGCCCGGCGTCCGGTCGTCCTCGGCAAGATCGTCCCGGCAGGGCCCTGAGCCCGGAGAGCGCATGATGAAGCGGGTGGAGCGAGCTCATCTGACCACCGAGGGCCGCAACCCCCGGAGCCGTGACCTCGACCGCAAGTCCACGCTCGAGCTGGTGGACGTCATCAATGCCGAGGACCGCCGCGTCGCCCCGGCCGTCGCCGGGGAACGCGAACGCATCGCCGAGGCGGTCGAGATGATCGTCGAGGCGTTCCGCTCGGGCGGGCGGCTCCTCTACGTCGGCGCCGGGACGAGCGGCCGCCTCGGCGTCCTCGACGCCGCCGAATGCCCCCCGACGTTCGGCACGTCGCCGTCTCAGGTCCAGGGCATCATCGCCGGGGGTGCGGGCGCCCTCGTCCGGGCCGCCGAGGGG
Source organism: uncultured Anaerolineales bacterium (assembly GCA_964526295.1). GTDB lineage: Bacteria > Planctomycetota > Phycisphaerae > FEN-1346 > FEN-1346 > CAZGKW01. Next base: position 15,192 of record CAZGKW010000047.1, on the reverse strand, counting down.
GCCGAGGACAACCACGACGAGGGACGCGAAGCCGTCAGCCGAAAGGGCGTCGGCCCGCAGGACGTCGTCTGCGGCATCGCCGCCTGCGGCGTCACCCCGTACGTCCACGGGGCCCTGGAGCGGGCCCGCGAGCTGGGCGCGCGGAGCGTTTTCGTCACCTGTGCCCCCGAGGCGGCCGACGACCTCCTCGCCGACGTCGTCATCAACCCCGTCGTCGGGCCGGAGGTCGTGACCGGCTCGACGCGGATGAAGGCGGGCACCGCCACGAAGCTCGTCCTCAACACGCTCACCACCGCCGCCATGGTCCGAATCGGCAAGGTCTACGGCGACCTGATGGTCGACCTGCGGGCGACCAGCGAGAAGCTCCGGGACCGGGCCGAGCGGATCGTCATGGACACGACCGGCGTCGACCGCGACGCGGCCCGGGACCTCCTGAAGCGGGCCCACGGCCACGCGAAGGCGGCGATCGTGATCGAGAAGCGAGGCGTGGGGTTCGTCGAGGCCCGAAGGTTGCTGGACGAGGCCGACGGGATGCTCCGCCGCGTCATCGAGTCGTCGAAGTAGTGCTGTACACGAGCGGCGAGCGAAAGCTCGCCGCAGCGCGCGACCGAGGCTTCATCCCATGATCGGCGCCCTGACACCCCTCGACTGGGCCGTCATCGTCGCCTACCTCGTCTTTGCCCTGGCGGTGGGGGTCGTCTTCACGCGCCGGGCCGGAAAGAGTGTCAACGAGTTCTTCATCTCCGGCCGGACCCTTCCCTGGTGGCTGGCCGGCACGAGCATGGTCGCCACGAGCTTCGCCTCCGACACGCCGCTCGTGATCACCGGCTGGGTCCGCACGAAGGGCATCCACTTCAACTGGCTGTGGTGGTCGTTCGCCATCGGGGGCATGTTCAGCGTGTTCCTCCTGGCGCGCCTGTGGCGGCGGGCCGAGACGGTCACCGACGTCGAGCTGACCGAGCTGCGGTACGGCGGGAGGTCGGCGGCGGTGCTTCGCGGTTTCCGGGCGGTCTACATGGCCCTGCCCGTCAACTGCATCACCATGGCCTGGGTGACCGTGGCGATGGTCAAACTGATGGACGTTCTGCTGGGCATCCCACCGCTGTGGTCGATCGGCGCGTGCATCGTCCTGACGACGGTCTACGCGGCCCTGTCGGGTTTCTGGGGCGTCGTGGTGACGGACCTGGTGCAGTTCGTGCTGGCGATGGTCGGCTCGATCGGCCTGTGCGTCTTCGCCGTGCGGGGCGCGGGGGGCCTCGCGGCCCTCAAGGCGGAGGCGGTCTCGCGGAGCGACCTGGGGCGGGAGATCGTTTCGTTCTATCCGATGCCGCCCCCAGGCGCCTCGCCGCTGAGCGGCGAATTCTGGTCGGGTCCGGTCTTCGCGTTCGGCGTGTTCATGCTGGTCCAGTGGTGGGCGAACAAGAACGCCGACGGGGGCGGCGTGGTGGTCCAGCGGATGCTGGCGGCCCGGGACGAGCGGCAGTCCCTCCTGGCGACGCTCTGGTTCAACGTGGCCAACTACGCCCTCCGCCCGTGGCCGTGGATCCTGGTGGCCCTGGCGAGCGTCGTCCTGGTCCCGGAGCCTTCCCAGGGCGACGCCGAGCGGGCCTACCCCGACATGATGCTGGCGTACGTGCCGCCGGGCCTGCTGGGCGTCATGGTGGCCTCGTTCCTCGGGGCGTTCATGAGCACTATCGACACGCACCTCAACCTGTCGAGCGCCTACCTGGTCAACGACGTCTACCGGAGGTTCGTCCGGCCGGAAGCGACGGAGCGGCACTATGTGCGGGTGTCGCGGCTGGCGTCGGTGGCCGTCATGCTGGTCGCGTCGGGTATCGCCCTGGCGTCGGGGTCGATCTCGGCAATGTTCCAGTTCCTGTTGGCATTCACGTCGGGCATCGGTCTGGTCTACATCCTGCGATGGTTCTGGTGGCGGGTGAACGCGTATTCCGAGATCGCGGCCATGGCGGCGTCGGGCGGGATCGCCAGCGCGTTCTACGTTTTCCGGCTGGCGGGGCCCGAGGTGTTCGGCCCGGCCGCCGAGCTCTCCGGCCAAGCGATTCTGGTCCTGACGGTCCTCGTCTCGACCGCCCTCTGGGTCGCCGTGACGTACCTGACGCCGCCCGTCTCGATGGAGAAGCTGGTGGCGTTCTACCGCAAGGTGCGTCCGTACGGCGTATGGGGGCCGGTGGCGCGGGCGGCGGGTGTCGAGCCGCCGCGGGACTTCGGCCGGCTGGTCCTGGCCTGGATCGCCGGGACGGTGATGGTCCTCGGGGCGACGCTCGGCATCGGAAAGCTCCTGCTGCTGGAATGGGTCTCGGGCGGCCTGTACCTCGGCGCGGCAGCGATGGGGGCCGTCGCCGTGGCCCTGGAGGTCCGCCGGCTGTTCCCGGGCGTTGGGGGACGCGGCGACCTGCCGCCGCCCGTGACGGCCGAAGGAGCCGATCGATGAGGCGGCTCGCGCCGGCCGTTCTGATCGCCGCCGTGTCGGCCATCGCCCTCGCGGCGAAGGGCCTGCCGCCCAGCCCGACCGACCTCGACTGGCTCCGCAAAGAATGCGGCGACGGGGCCCTCGCCACCCAGGCCGGGGGCAAGGTCTACCTGACGGAGCTCTCTACGGGCGAGACGGTCTGCCCCGGCCCGGGCGGGCGGCCCGAGTTCTCCCCCGACAGCTCGAAGCTCGCCTGGATCGACGGCGGCACCGTCAAAGCACTCGCTCGTCGCGGCGACACGGCGGTCCGCACGCTCGCCGAAGGCGTCGACGCCGAGGGCGGCGTCCACTGGGTAAGCGATCGGGAGATCGTCGTCCTTAAGAAGGGCCGGTGGTATCGTTTCACGCTCTCGGGCCGGTGGGCCGAGGTGCCGGCCCTGGCGCGGCTCGGGAAGGGCGGTCGCGAGGTGGACGTCCGCCTTGGCCCGGACGGCGTCTGGTCGTACGTGGCGGACGGCCGATGGGCGACCTCGGACGGGCGGCGCGGCGAGGCGCCGGGGGCGTGTTCCTACAGCCTCTCGCCCGACGGGCGGAGCGTCACCGGCCTCCACCACGATCACAAGCGGTGCGACCTGAAACGGATCCGCCCCAACGGCGTCGAGGCGACCCTCCGCTGGGTCTACGACTACGCCGGCTCCAAGGGCTTCGACAACCACCGGTGGTCGTCGAACGATCCGCGGTTCGTCGTCTGCCAGGACGAGAAACACGGGTACCTGGTCGTCATGAAGGTCGGCGGAAACCGGTGCACGCGGATGGGCCCGAAGGGCAAGGGCGAGATGTACGGCGACTTCACTGTCGGCGACGGCGAGGCCCAGCCGTGGCCCGAGTCGGTCGGAGCCGACCGCGGCACGCATTGACCGCGGCGTCCCGACACTCGCCCGCCTTGGCCGCGGGCACTGAGTCAGTCGAGGCGCACCGGGTGGCCCCGCGAGGCCAGGTGCTCCTTCATGTGGCGGATCGAGAACGTCCCATAGTGGGCGATCGAGGCGACGAGGACGGCGTCGGCGTGGCCCTCTTCGATGACCTCCGAGAGGTGCTCCATGGCCCCGGCTCCTCCCGAGGCGATGATCGGCAGACCCACCGCGTCGGCGATGGCCCGCGTCATCGGGATGTCGTACCCGTCCTGCGTCCCGTCGGTGTCCATGCTGGTGGGGAGGACCTCGCCGGCCCCCAGCTCTTCCACCTTCGTGGCCCACTCGACCGCGTCGACACCCGCCGGCTTCGTGCCGCCCGAGACGACCACCTCGAACCCGGACGGCATGGCCTCGTTGCGGCGGGTGTCGATGGCGATGACGACCCGCTCCGACCCGAAGGCGCCGGCGGCCTCCTTCACCAGCTCCGGCCGGGCGACGGCGGCGCTGTTCATCGAGACCTTCGCCACCCCCAGGTCGAGGATCGTGCGGATGTCCTCGCAGGTTCGGATGCCGCCTCCGACGGCCAGGGGCACCGTGACCCGCTCGACGGTCCGGCGGACGGTTTCCAGGAGGGTCTTTCGTCCCTCGCGGGTGGCGGTGATGTCGAGGACGACTATCTCGTCGGCCCCGGCCTCGGAGTAGGCGGCCCCGGCCTCGGCCGGGTCGCCCAGCTCCTGAAGGTTGACGAAGTGGATGCCCTTGACGAGTCGGCCGTCCTTGGTGTCGAGACAGGGAATGATGCGGCGGTAGTCCATCGGCGGCTCCTTCTCGGTGAGGGGATGAACGCGCGGGATACCGTACGGGCGGGGGGGTGCCCGTGTCAACGGCTCGCCGCGTGGCGGTTGTTCGGCGGGTCGGCGGGGCCCGGACGGGTGGCGCCGGCCCCAGCAGCGCTGCCGGCCCTGAGGGCGTAGGCACACTTCTCGATGAAGTACAGGTCGCCCGCGCACCAGGGGACGTCCACGAAGGCGCAGAGCCGCTTGGACGGCAGCCGTTCCACGAGGGCCGCCCCGGCCATCAGGGCCCGGCTGACGTGCGGCGGGCTGTGGTAGTTCTCGCCCCCGGTGAGCCGGTCGCCGAAGGCCAGGTGCCAGCTCGGCCGGTCCCCCCGCAGGCCCCCGACCCGCTCCGTAGCGAGCCCGTCGCTCAGGTCCGCCACGGCGGCGGCTACCTCCGGCACGAGCCGCAAGTAGCGGGGAGCCTTAACGTTGTGCAGCGTGTGGGTGGCCGAGCGAGTCGGCGCCAAGGCAGTCGGGTTCACGCGCTCGAGGTTGACGCGGAGCTCGAGCAGCTCGCGCAGGCGCGCCGTGCCGCGTTCGACGGCCCCGGCCTCGCCGTTCAGCTCCGCCAGCCGGACGAAGCCGAGAAGACCGGCCAGGTTGCCGTTCAGCCGTTCCGCCTCGTCGTCGCGATAGTCCGTCCGTCGCGGGTCAAAGTCGTATGGCCTCTCGACCAGCCGCTGCACGCGGGCCAGGACGGCGGGCCACCTCTCACGGGCCGCGTCGGCCGCCGGGGCGGTCCAGCAGTACAGCCAGAACGCGTAGACGCCGAACGCATCCCTGGCCCTGCCGCGGCCGTCGATCCGAACCTCCTGCGGCACGCGGTACCGTTCCCGCGGCCGGCCGCGGGTCCTCTCGAACCCTTCGACGGCGTACGGCGGGGAGCCGGCCAGCAGGTCGCCGAGGAAGCGCCGGACGCGGGCGGCGGTCTCCGGCGTCAGGTGGGGCAGGGCCAGCGACAGGGCAGAGAACACCTCGTCCGGATGGTCGAAGTACGCCTCGTACCCGCTGATGCCCAACGTGTTGTGGAAGGCCATCCAGGGGTGGCCGTCGAGGAACTCGGCGACGTGGCGATCGAGCTTGCCCCGGACGCGGTCCGCTTCCGACGCCGCGGCGCGCGGTGGCGGCTGAGGCGTCGCGTCTATCAGGCGGCGAACCTCCTGGAGCGTGACCGAGACGGGCTCGGCGGTCCGTGCCGCCGGGACATCGCGAACGACGTTCTGGCCCCAGGCGACGGCCGCCGCAGCCGAAGCCACCAGGAGAGACGCCAACGCGGCTGCGCCGGACCTCTTCACGGACGTTCCCCCTCCAGGCACCGGACTTGGCTCCCCGTCTGGTAGTAGACCCGCCCGCCGGCAACCATAGGCGAATGGCCGATCGGCCCGCCGGCCCGGAATGTCCACCGCAGGTCGCCGGTGAAGGCGTCCCAGGCGTAGAGGTTCCCCGCGTAGGTGCCCATGAAGGCGAGGCCATCCGCGACGATGACCTCGCACCTCGGGCCGAGAAGCTCCCGGTACAGCTCCTTCCTCCAGACCAGCTTCAGCCGTCCGGAAGGGAAGGCCGGATAGAAGCCGCTCCGGGCCAGGTCGCCGTGGAGCGTGGGCCAGTCCGTCCGGCTTCCGCATCGAAGCGGCCCGGGCGGGGCCGGCTCGCCCGCCCAGGCGGCGGCCGACGTGGCCAGGATGGCCATCAGGAAGAAAGGCGGCCGAATCCAGGGCGGGGGTTTCATCTCGTGACTCCAACCGGACCGGTTCGAGCCGCCAGTCTATCCGCCGGCGGCCCGGCCCGCCATGGCCGAGTCGAGCCTAGGGGAATCCCCCAGGGGCCAATGGGGCCGTCAGCCGTGCCCGTTTCAGGCCGGGACCGATTGTTGATCGGCCAAACCGATGGTACTTTTCCGGTAGACGAAGCCGTGCGGAGCGGGATGCCGGGCGGCGCCCTCTCTTCACGTCGCGCACACGTGCGCCGCGCCTGGAAAGGATGGACCGATGCCCGTCAAGGAACTCACCAATGACGTCACTGTGGAAACCCTAGCGAAGGCCATCGAGTTGGCGATCCTCTCGCCCGACCACACCCTGGAGCGGGTGGACGAGGCCTGCGACGAGGCCGCCACCTACGGATTCGCCAGCGTCTGCGTCGCTCCTTACGTTGTCGCCCGGGCCGTCGAGCGACTTCGAGGGACCGGCGTGGCCGTCTGCGGGACGGTCGGCATCCCCCTGGGCTACTCGGGGCTCGGACCGAAACTCTACGAGACGCGGGCCTGCATCGAGGCCGGGGCCTCCGAGATCGACATGGTCATCAACCTCGTCGCGATGAAGAGCGGACGCTACGCCGACGTCCGGCACGAAATCGAGGCCCTTCGCAAGGTCACCGCCGGCTGCACGCTGAAGGTCGTCCTCGAATGCTCTTACTTGAACGACACCGAGAAGGCCCGGGCCACCGAGTACGCCCGCGAGGGCGGGGCCGACTTCATCGTCACCGACACCGGTTTCGGGCGCCGCGGCGCCCGCAGCCGCGACATCGAGCTCCTGCGGCGGCTCACGGGTCGGCACATGAAGATCAAGGCGGCCGGCGACGTCGCGAAGCTCGCGCAAGTCCGGAAGCTCTTCGGCGTCGGGGCAGCCCGGGTCGGGACGCCGGTCGGCGTCGACATCATCCAGGAGTTCTTCGCCGGCGAGACCGACTGACGCCCGAGTCGACGCACGACGGGACCCATGCGGCGGGTGACCGGAGCGGCAGGCTCCGGCCCCGCCGCGTTCTTTCTGGGCCCAGCGGGCCCACGTCAGCGAATCGCCCGCTCGCCCATCGCGCCGCGCCGCACGCCTCCTTTTCGCATTGCCCGTGAGGCCTCGTGGGGTTAAAGAACGGGGAAAGCTGGAGCGCGGGACGGAGGTGAGCTCGTGAGACGAGGCAACATCGGCACCGTGGCGGTGGGCGTTGTCGTCGGGGCGATGGTTGTCGCATCCGGCGGCGCCGTTCGGGGCGCCCGCCCGGTGTATCGCTCGCCGCTTGAGGTAAAGTTCTCGCCGGACGGCCGGTCCCTGGCGGTCAGCGATCACACGGGGGGAGCGCTCGTCCTGGTGGATCCGGCCGCCGGGAAGGTGGGGCGGGAGGTGCCGCTTCGCGCAGACCCGGCGGGCGTCGCCTGGTCGGCGGACGGGCGGCTCGTCTACGTCGCTGAGACCGGGGCCGGCACGGTCGCCGAGGTCGACCCGGCCGGCGGGAAGGTCGTGCGGCGCTTGGCGGTGGGGCCCCGGCCGGTGGGCATCGCCCTGGTGCCCGAGCGGGGGCTCCTTCTGGCGGCCAACTCGGGCGACCATACCGTGTCGGTGGTCGAGCTCGAGTCGGGGGCGGAGAAGGCCCGAATCGGCGGGCTTCACTGGCCGTACTTCATCGCCGCGACACCGGACGGCATGTCCGCCGTCGTCGCGGCGCTCCTGCCGGCTACGCCGTCGGACGACCCGGGAACCAGCTCGGCGGTCAGCTTGCTGGACCTCGCGGCGATGAAGAAGGCGGCGGACCTTCGGCTCACGCCCAATAGCGCCCTGGTGCGGCAGGTCGCCACGTCGCCCGACGGCAAGTGGGCCTACGCCGTCCACACGCTGGGCCGGACGACGCTCCCCACGACCCAGCTCGAGCGGGGCTGGGTCAATACGAACGCCCTGACCGTGATCGACGTGGCGAAGCAGGAGATCGTCGCGACGGTCCTGCTCGACCAGCTCAGCGAAGGGGCCGCCGACCCCTGGGGCTGCGCGGTCTCGCCCGACGGCAAGACGCTGTGGGTCACGCTGGCCGGGCCGCACCAGATCGGGCGGCTCGACGTGGCGGCGCTCCACCGGCTCCTCGCCGGCGACATCCCGAAGGAAGGCCCCGAGCAGGAGCTGCGGAGCCGGGGCTACCCGAGCATCTGGTTCGAGATCCAGAAGGACCCCGCCAAGCGGGAGGTCCTGTCGTACGACCTGGCCGCCCTGTACGGGGCGGGCATCTTCGACCGCATCCGGATCGACGGGAAGGGCCCCCGCGGCATCGACGTCTCGCCAGACGGGAACCGGGTCGCCGTCGCCGTGTACTTCGCCGGCGAGGTGCTCCTGACTGATTCCTCCGGCAAGCCCACCCGGACGATTTCCCTCGGCGACCAGCCCGCACCCGACGCGGTCCGACGCGGCGAGATCCTGTTCCACGACGCCACGATGTGCTTCCAGCATTGGCTGAGCTGCGCGACCTGCCACCCCGACGGCCGGGCCGACGGCCTGAACTGGGACCTCCTGAACGACGGCATCGGCAACCCGAAGAACACGCGGTCGCTCCTGTGGTCGCACAGGACGCCGCCGGTCATGTCGCTCGGCGTGCGGGAGACGATGGAGACCGCCAGTGATGCGGGCTTCCGGTTCATCCTGTTCCGCCGGCCGGAGCCGGAGGACGTGGAGGCGGTCACGGCGTACCTGCGGGCGATGGCCCCCGAGCCGAGTCCGTACCTCGAGAACGGCAAGCTCGCGGCCAAGGCCAGGCAGGGCAAGGTCGTCTTCGAGAAGGCGGGCTGCGGGAGGTGCCATCCGGCGCCGCTCTTCACGGACCTGAAGGCCTACGACGTCGGGACGCGGGGCGAACTGGACCGCAAGGACGCCTTCGACACGCCGACCCTTGTAGAGCTGTGGCGGACCGGGCCGTACCTCCACCATGGCGGGGCCGTCACGCTCGAAGAGGTCTTCACGAAGTTCAACGAGGGCGACCGGCACGGCAAGACGTCGGACCTCTCGGCCGACGAGCTGGATGCCCTGATCGCGTATCTCAAGTCGCTGTAGCGGCGCGCCCGGGCGGACGGGAGTGACGATGGAGTCGGATCGCCGGACGGTTCGACGGTTCGCTGCGTGCCTCGCTCCGCTCCTCGTCCTTTGTGTCTCCCACCGCGTGCTCCGAGGGGCGGAAGCGACTCCGACGAAGCCGTCGCCGCTCCTCGAACGGATGCTCGCCGGCCCGATGGCGGGCGTTGAGGAGGTCGTCTTCGCCGTCCGGGCGCCGGGCCCCGACCCCCACTGGTACGCCAACTTCGCCTACTGGGCCTCCGACCCGAACCGGATGATGTATGGCCGGGACGGGGGGAAGCTCTGCCGCCTGGACCTCCGGACCGGCGAAATCACCGTCCTCCTGGACGACCCCGGCGGCGGGATCCGCGACCCGACGGTCGACTACGACGGGCGGACCGTCCTCTTCTCCTGGCGCAAGGGTGGCACGCGGCACTACAACCTCTACGAGCTGCGGGCCGACGCCGACCGCCCCGACGGCGCGGAGCCGCGCCAGGTCACCCGCGGCCCGTGGGACGACATCGAGTCGGTCTATCTCCCCAACGGTGACATCGTCTTCGCCTCCTCCCGCTGCAAGCGGTGGGTGAGCTGCTGGCACACCCAGGTGGCCGTGCTCTATCGGGCCGACCGGCAGGCCCTCCGCCTCTGGCCCATCTCCTCGAACATCGAGCACGACAACACGCCCGCCGTCCTGCCGGACGGTCGCATCCTCTACACCCGCTGGGAGTACGTCGATCGCAGCCAGGTCGACTTCCACCACCTGTGGACCATGAACCCGGACGGCACGGGCCAGATGACGTTCTTCGGCAACATGCACCCGCGAACCGTAATGATCGACGCCAAGCCCGTCCCGAGGACGGACCTGGTTGCCGCCATCTTCTCGCCGGGGCACGGTCGGGCCGAGCACGTCGGCGACCTCCGGATCGTCGATCCGAACGCCGGCCCGGACGACCCGCGATACGTCCGGCCGGTGCCGGGCTGCCCGGGCGGCGTCCGCGACCCGCACGCCTTTTCCGGGACGTGCTTTCTCGTCGCCCGGGCCAACCAGCTCCTGCTGGTCGACGCCGAGGCCGGACGCCACGAGGTGCTCACCACGCTCGGCGAGCCGGGCATGGAGCTTCACGAGCCCTGGCCGCTCATTCCCCGGCCGCGCGAGCCCGTCGTAGCCGACCGGGCCGACACCTCCCAGCGGACGGGCCGACTCGCACTGGTCGACGTCGCCCACGGCCGCAACATGGACGGCGTCGAGCCCGGCGAGATCCGCAAGCTCCTCGTCCTCGAGACGCTGCCCAAGCCGGCCAACTTCAGCGGCGGGCCCGACAGCCTGACCTGGCTCGGCACGTTCAACCTGGAACGCGTCCTCGGGACCGTGCCGGTCGAGCCGGACGGGTCGGCCCACTTCGAGCTGCCGGCGAACCGTCCTTTCTTCTTCGTGGCCCTGGACGAGAACGACCTCGCCGTCAAGCGGATGCAGAGCTTCACCAGCGTCATGCCGGGCGAGACGACGAGCTGCGTGGGGTGCCACGAGCGGCGGACCGATCTGGCCCCGGCGCTCGACGACGCGGCCGTGCAGGCGCTCGAGCGTCCGCCAAGCGCCGTCGAGCCCTTCGGGGGGTTCCCGGACGTGGTCGACTTTCCCCGCGACGTCCAGCCGGTCCTGGACCGCCACTGTGTCGGCTGCCACGGCTACGAGAAACGGGCGGGCGCGGTGGTCCTGGCAGGCGACCGCGGTCCGCGGTTCTCGCACAGCTACTGGGTGCTCTTCGCCGCAGGGCAGGTGGCCGACGGGCGGAACGGCTACGGCAACCAGACGCCGCGGTCGATCGGCAGCTCGGCCTCACCCCTCATGAAGAAGGTCGATCCGGAGGCGTTCGGCATCAAGCCGCACCATGACGTGAAGCTCTCGCCCCGCGAACGGCGGACGATCTGGCTCTGGATCGAGAGCGGGGCCACCTATGCCGGCACCTATGCGGCCCTCCTTTCCGGGACGGTTGGCGTGCCGGTGTTCCGCGACCTGAACCGGCGGCACCCACTGCCGACGCCGTATGCCGGGGCCTGCGAGGCGATCTACCGCCGTTGCGACGGGTGCCACTCGCTGCCGCAGGGGAACAACCGGCCGCGGACGAAGGGAAAGGTGTGGCTGCCGGCCGTGGGGGCCGGCCGCCGCCGGGGCGGCGCGCCTCACGAACGAGTCGTCCGCCAGAACGACCCGCTGGCCCGGCTCTCGGAGCACGTCCTCTTCAACCTGACGCAGCCGGAGAAGTCGCCGCTCCTGCTCGGCCCGCTGGCGAAGGAGGCCGGCGGGTTCGGCACGTGTCACGCCCGGGCCGGTGAACACGGCCTGGAAGCCGACGGACCCGTCTTCGCTTCGACCGACGATCCGGATTACGCGGCGGTCTTGGCGGCGATCCGCCACTCGGCCCACCGGCTGAACGAGATCAAGCGGTTCGACATGCCGTCTTTTCGGCCCAATCCGCACTATGTCCGCGAGATGAAGCGGTTCGGCATCCTGCCGGCATCGCTCGATCCGGCCAAGGGGCCCATCGACGTCTACGCCACCGACCGGGCCTACTGGCGGTCGCTGTGGTGGGACCCGTTCTGACGGCCCTGTCCGAGCGGCCACCGGAAGAGCTTGCCTTGGGCCTGCCGAAGGGTCGCCGCAGCTCCCGTGCGATGGGTCCCCTCGCCTGCGGAACTTCCTGGAACCGCGGCCACCCTCGGTGCGTCCAAGGACATGGCAGCGGAACATCGAAGGGGAACGTCCATGAACCGAAGTCTCCTTGGGGCGGTTCTGGCGCTCGCGCTCCTGGCAGCCGTCCCCGCCGCGGCACGGAACATCGACCTCGTCACCCTCCCGCCCAGGGACGAGGTCCAGCTCACCATCTACAACTCCGAAGACCTGACGCTCGTCAAGGAGGTCCGGTCCGTCACGTTCAAGAAGGGGCCCAACCGTCTCCAGTTCTTCTGGGCGAACACCCTGATCGACCCGACGAGCGTCCACCTTCGGCCGATGGAGCACTCAGGGCAGATCGAGGTGCTCGACACGACGTTCCCGGCGGACCGGCCCCAGGTGCTCATCTGGAACGTCGAGAGCAAGATCGAGGGGCAGGCCAAGGTCGAGGTCACCTACTTCACCAGCGGCATCTCGTGGGCCGCCGATTACGTCATGATCACGGACCCCGACGAGACCGAGATGAGCTTCGACGGCTACGTCACCGTGGCGAACAACTCGGGCGAGGATTACGAGGGGGCCCAGGTGCGCCTCGTGGTCGGCACGATCAACCTGGTGGAGAAGGTCCGCCGGCTCGCCCAGGGCCCTCAACGGCCGGAGTCGAGCCTCGTCATAACCAGCGGCGGCGCGCTGAAGCTCGGCGCGCTCCAGACCGCCTTGGATTTGGCCGATGCGAGCCGCGACGATCTGTTCGAGGAAGAACGACGTGCCCCGCCCAAGGTCGTCAAGGAGGGGCTCTCCGAGTACTTCATCTTCACCGTCGAGGGCAGACAGACGGTCCGGAACGGCTGGAGCCAGCGGATGGTCTCGTTCAAGGCCGAGAAGGTGCCGTTCGAGGTCCTTTACCGTTACCGCCCTCATCAGTACGGCGACCGGCCGGTCCGCTTCTTCATCCTCGCGAACGACGAGGAACACGAGCTGGGCTCCTCGCCCCTGCCGGACGGCGTCATCCGCGTCTTCCGAAGGGACCCGCGCGACGGCCTGGCTTACTACACGACGCAGTCGACGAAGTACATCCCCATCAAGGAGAAGATCGAGCTGAACGTCGGGCATGACGACCAGGTCGTCTACGAGCGGAGCGTGCTGGACGTCGAACGGTCGGGTTTCGTCTTCGAGCGTCGCAGGCACCAGGACTACGTCGTCGGCTGGAACGAGCTTCGCAAGTGGCAGGAGGAGGTCCGCAACTACAGGGCGAAGCCCATCCGCGCGGAAATGCGCCACGTCCTGCCGGGGCACGTCGAGTTCACCATGGAGGACTCGCCTGAGCTGTTCGACTACCACACCGTCGAGTATTCCGTGACCGTCCCCGCTCGCGACGAGCGCCGCTGGCCCTCGGAGGGACTCTTCCACCTCGGCCGCAACCAGAAACAGGACCGCCTCGAGCTGGCGAAGTGAACGACGCGCGGCCGGCGCCCTGGAACTCAGGACGGCGGGCCCCGGTCCTCCGCGTCTGCCAGGGCGGCCTGGTATTCCTCCCAGAGCGTCTCGCGGTCCGGCCCGGCGGCGACGCGGTCCCACGGAAGCGCTTCGTCTCGCGCTCGCCCCCGATGGGCGTAGAACGCCGGGTCGATGCCCGCCCGCTCGAACCCGGCCCGCCACGCGTCCGGCCGGAACGTCTCGTCCCAGGCGTCGAAGCGGGCCCCGGCCCGCCAGGCCTCCTCGATCGCGTTGCCGACCCGGCGGTCGCCGCGCGCGAGCGCCCCCTCCAGCAGGCTCCGGTCCACATCATGGACGCGCAGCGACAGCCGCTTCTCCGGCATCGCCGAGTAGAGCATCTCCCGGGCCCGCACCAGGTAGTCGTGGTCGGCCATCGGGGCGAACTCAAACGGCGTGTGCGGCTTCGGCACGAAGTTCGAGACGGCCACCTTCACTCGCCCGGCCCCCTTGGCCACCTCCCGCCTCAGGAGGCTGACCCGTCGCGACAGGTCGGCGATGGCCCGGATGTCATCGTCCGTCTCTCCGGGCAGGCCGACCATGAAGTAGAGTTTGATATGATTCCACCCACGGTTCCATGCCTCGCGGGCCCCCGCGAACAGGTGCTCGTCCTGGACGTCCTTGCCGATGACGCGCCGCAAGGACGGCCGGGCCGCCTCGGGCACCATCGTCAGGCCGCTCTTGCGGACGCTGCCCAGAATCCGCGGCACCAGCTCGAGCTGGTCATTCGTCCGGAGGCTGGGGAGGCTCAGGCTGACGCCCTTCGGGGCAAACTCGGCGTCGAGCGTCACGAGGATGGTCCGGAGCTTCGGATGGTCGCTGGGCGAGAGGCTCGTCAGCGAGATCTCCTGCTGGCCGGTCGCTTCGTAGCTCGCCCGCGCGAGGTCCAGGACCCGCTCCGGGCTCCGCATGCGGACGGGGCCCTTCGTCCGACCCGACTCGCAGAACCGGCACCGCCGCGGGCAGCCCCGCATGATCTCCAGCGTGATCCGGTCGTGGACTACCTCCGTGCTCGGCACGATGGGTGCGGTCGGGAACGGCGCCGACTCGAGGTCCCGCACGTACGAGGCGGCCGTCCGCTCCGGCAGACCGTCGACCCGCGGTTCCAGGGCGGCCAGCGTCCCGTCGGCGTTCCACGTCGGCTCGATCAGTGCCGGCGCGTAGAGGCAGTCGAACTCGCGGGCGAGGGCGCCGATCCGCTCCACCCGCCCGGCGCCCGCGTCGCGAAGCTCGACGTACCGCGAGAGCACCCGGGGCAGGGCGTCCTCGGCGTCGCCCACCAGCGCCAGATCCAGAAACGGCCCCATCGGCTCGGGGTTGTCGCATCCGGGCCCGCCCGCCAGCACGAGCGGGTCCTCCTCGCCGCGCTCGGCGGCCCGGACGGGGATGCCGGCCAGGTCGAGCATCTCCAGGACGTTCGTATGGAGCATCTCGTACTGAAGCGAGAAGCCGACCACGTCGAACGCCCGGACCGGCCGACGCGACTCCCATGAGAAAAGCGGCAGGCCGAGCTCCCGCATCCGGTCGGCGGCATCGGTCCACGGGGCGAACGTCCGCTCGCAGAGCCAGTCCTCCCGCCGGTTCACCAGACGATAGACGATGGCCGACCCGAGGTGGCTCATGCCGATGGCGTACGTGTCGGGGAACGCCAGGCACATCCGCAGCGCCGCCGCGCGCCAATCCTTCCGGACGGCGTTCACCTCGCCGCCGACGTACTGGGCGGGGTTCTGGACGAACGGCAGCAGGTCTCGCGAGACGGCCGCGGCCAAGTCCTCGGGTTGAGCGGTTCGAGTGGCCATAGGCGGACCATCGTACGGGTTTCGGCCGGGAGCATCAAGCGGCAGCGACTAATCGGCTTGAAACGGGCCCCAGGGGGGCGTATAAGGTGTCGGACGAGGCCAAGTCGGGGTGTGGCGCAGTCTGGCTAGCGCGCGTGCTTTGGGAGCACGAAGTCGCGGGTTCAAATCCCGCCACCCCGACCATTCGGGCCTTGCCGATGGCAAGGCCCGAATGGTAGAGCGGGCGGCCCGACGGCCGCCCT
>CAZGKW010000046.1:11041-31807 GCA_964526295.1 uncultured Anaerolineales bacterium | reverse complement strand
CGACGGATCGCCGGCTGGGTCATGCGGCGGCGAAAAAAGGTGACTGTCCCGGTTTAGCCTACCGCGGGGAGGCCAGGTCCGGTCCGGCGGCGGCCTGAGGACCGGCCGTCGCCAGCTCGCAGCGCATGCCCGACGGCTCGCGCATGAAGCCGACGAAGATGCGGACGAGCTCCGGGTCGAACTGGCCGCCGGCGTTGGCCTCGATCTCGGAAAGGGCCTCCTCGACGTCCATGGCCCGGCGGTAGGGCCGGTCGGAGGTCATCGCGTCGTAGGAGTCGACGATCGCCAGGACGCGGGCCCCGAGGGGGATCGCCTCGCCCGCCAGGCCGTTCGGGTACCCCTTGCCGTCCCAGCGCTCGTGGTGGCTTTCGATGACGCGGCGGGCGCCGTCGAGGAAGTCGAGGTGGCTGACGATGCGTGCCCCCCGCTCGCAGTGGAGCCGCATGAGGGCTGATTCCTCGGCGTCGAGGGGGCCCGGCTTGGTGATGATCCACTCGGGGACGGCGATCTTGCCGATGTCGTGCAGGGCCGCCGCCCGGGCCACGTCCGTGAGGTCCTGGGATTCCATGGCGGCCGCCCGGGCCAGCCGCATCGCCAGGTCCATGACGCGGTCGGTGTGGCCGCGGGTGTAGATGTCCTTGGCCTCGACAGTCTCCATGAGGCTGGCCATCGTGCTGACGTAGTACTGCTCGATGGCTTCGCGGTCGCGGAGCCCCCCGATGGTGACGCTGCCGGCGTCGGCGATGAAGCTCATGAGCATCCGCTCGTCGCGGCCAAAGGGCCGCGGGTGGGGCCCCTGTCGTCCGGCGGCCAGGAGCACCCCCACGGGCGCCTCGCCCCAGACCAGCGGCACCACCATGACCGGGAGGGGGACGTCCAGGTCGAGGTCGACGCCGGGCGGCAGGTCCTCCGGGCCGCCGGCCAGGATCGGCTGGCGGTGCTTCAGGACCCAGGAGCCGAGGGCCTCCTCGGGCTTCAGGCACGTCTCGACGGGCAGGCCCGGCAGGCGTCCCTCGACCGCCCGGACCTCCAGGCCGCCCTCCTCCAGCAGCATGACGGCCACGCCGACCGCGTCGAGCTGCTCCTGAACGAACAGCGCGGTCGCCTCCAGGACCTTCTCCAGGCTATGGGCCGCCGTCACGAGCCGGATGAACTCGAACTGGGCCATCAGCCGGTGCCGCAGCGCATCGCCCGAGAGGTGCAGATGGTAGCTCCGCAGGAGGTGGCGGATCGTCTGGATGAAGTCGGCCGACTGCTCGATCGGCTTGGTGAAGTACTTGTCGAGGGCCCGGTCGTTGATGGCCTGGATGGCGGCCTCCAGGCCGGCGTGGCCCGTCAGGAGGACCCGCTGGGCGTTCGGGCGAATCTGCTTCAGGCGCACGAGCAGCTCGACGCCCTTCATCTCGGGCATGATCTGGTCGCTGATGACGACGGCCAGCCGATCGTCCGCCATCCCTTCGGCCGCCTCCAGGGCCTCCAGCGGTGAGGCGAAGAACTCGAAGTCCAGCACGAACCGGGGGAACGCCTCCTCGATCCGCCGCGGCAGAAAATGCTCCAGGCTGGCCAGGAAGTCCTCGTCGTCGTCCACGCACGCCACCGTGTACTCCGGGTGATTAACCACCACCGCCAGAAGCTCGCTATGGAAGATCTGGATCAACTCCTTCGGCGGCGTGTCCAGCGAGTGGACCTGCTCGGACGTCGTTCCGATCAGGGCCGGGCACCCCATGACCTCGCCCCGGTCCGGCACGAGGAAAAACAGGGCCATGCTCCCCTGGAAACCCATCAGCGACCGCATGGCGGTCTTGGGGAGCTGCCAAGGGTCCTCCGCGGCCACCACGACGGCGTGATGGCGGCCCGTGTCGATCAGGGCCAGCAGGTGCTCCAGCGTCTCGACCGTCTCGACGCCCCAGCCCTCGTCATCCATGGCGGCATGGAGGGCGTCGGTGTCGACGTCGCCGATGCGGACCAGGATGAGTTGGATGTCGCAGGTCAAGTCCACCGTCAGGCGTCCTTAAGGACCGGCTCCGGTGCGGGCTTCAGCGTGTCAGGTCCAGCCGGCCGGGTCCCCGGCCGGGTCTCGCTTCGCTCAACCCCCGGCGTTGAGGAGCGCTCGCCGGCCTTTGCCGCGACGTCGGGGGCGAGGGTCGTCCCCGCGGCCACCGGCAGGGCCACCTCGAACGCCACGCCGTCGTCGCCGTTCCGCACCGAGACGGAGCCGCCGCACCTGCGCAGGATGCCGGCACAGATGCTCAGGCCCAGTCCGTTGCCCTTGCCGACCGGCTTCGTGGTGAAGAACGGGTCGAAGATCTTCTCGAGCTGGTCCTCGGGGACGGGCCGGCCGGAGTTGATGATGGCGACGCGGACGGCCTGGTCGTCGGCCCAGGTCCGGATGCGGATGGTGCCCCGGCCTTGGGCCTCGTCGATGGCATCGCAGGCGTTGTTCAGGATGTTCGTCCAGACCTGGCTGATGTCGGGTCCGCAGTGGACGGGCGGCAGGTCGGAGCCGAAGTCGGTCTCGACGTCGGCGATCTGCTTGATGCGGTTCTGGAGGATGGCCAGCGTGTTGTCGAGCGTCTCGTTGACGTCCATGTCGAGGAGCTCGTCGTGGCCGGCCCGGGTGTAGAAACGAAGGGCCCGGACGATGCGGGCGATCTTGGCGGCGCTGAGGCCGATGACGCTGGCCGCACCGGCCAGGGCCGCGGCGTGCTCAACGAGCGTCAGGGCGGGCTCGTACTCCAGGTGCTCCAGGACCAGCGGGTCGGGCTCGTCGTCGGGGCCGTCGTCGACCAGGCGACACCGGACGACGACCGCCGCCAAGCGCCGGGCGTCGAACCGGCCCCTGCGGCGGAGCTTCGACTCCAGCGCCCGGCGGCGGGAGCGGGTGGCCGCGTCGCTGGCCGGAAGGTCGGCCGACAGGACCCCCGGCAGGACCTCCAGGAGCCACGCCCGGGTGTCGCTCGGCAGCTCGCCCAGGCGGGACGCCGCCTCGAACAGGCCGCACAGGTGGTCGCGGTGGTCGGCCGAGACGTTCAGGATGGCCGCCGTGGGGGTGTTGATCTCGTGGGCCACGCCGGCGGCCAACTGGCCCAGCATGCTGAGCTTCTCGGACTGGACCAGCTCGGCCTGGGCCTGGCGGATGCGGCGGTTGGCCTCGACCAGCTCGGCGGTCCGCTCGGTGACTTTGCGTTCCAGGTGGCGGCTGTTGGCGAGGATCTGCTCCCGCTGGCGGGCCAGCCGGCCGGTCATCCAGTTGAACCGGTCGGCGAGGGCCCCCAGCTCGTCGCGGCGGGGGCCGACGTCGACCCGGCCGGTGAAGTCGCCCGTGGCGACCCGCTCGGCCCCCTCCACGAGGGCCTGGAGGGGGGCGGCCAGCCGACGGGCGAACACCAGGACCAGGTTCAGCCCCAGCGCCAGCGTCGCCGCCGACACCAGGAGCATCTGGATTTGCGACCGGGCCACCTCGGACCTGGCCGGCTCGAATGACCGGACCGCCAGGACGGTGGCGGTTCGAGGCCGGGCCGAGGCGGGTGTCGCGCGCGGGGTTTGCCGGGAGGCGGCGAGGGTCCCCGGGGTTTCGCTTCGCTCCGCCCCGGGCTCGGGGGTCTCCTGGGGGCTTGTGAGGCCGATCGGGAACCAGAAACGGTAGTGGTCGATTTCGGCGAGGCCTTCGACGCCGCCCCGCCCGGCGCCCGGCTCGGAGGGCGGGTCGATCCGCTCGGGCAGCCGGGCCTGGCGGTCGCCCCAACCGCGCGAGGCCAGCCGCCGGCCTTCGGGACCGTAGAACGCCACGGCCACGAGGCCGACGTCGTCGGGCGTCCGGAGCATCTCGGCGGTTCGCTCCAGGGCCTTCGGGTCCGGCTCGATCAGGGCCGGACGGGCGGCGAACGCCACGTTTCGGACATGGTCGCGGCTCGCCCGCTCGAAATGCTCGCGGGTTGTGGCGGCGGCGTGGCTCCATTCCATGTAGGTCCGGACGCCCGCCTGGAGGACGAGCAGGGCCGCCAGGGCCAGGAGGAGCTTGTCGCCGATTCGGAAGCGACAGACGCCGCCCAGCTTCTCTACTTTGCCTATATTATCCACGCCTCCTGTATCGGAAAGTGAAGCTCAGGCGCTTCACACTTATCTTGGGACCACCGGGGGGGAGCAGCGGGGCAACGTGCTGCCGCACGGAGACCGAGTCGCCCTTGGCCTCGGCGGGTCCCTGGGCGTTCTCGCGGATGGACCCTGACGGGCCTGCACTGAGCTTCGTCGAACGTGTCGTCGGCCACAACCAGGGCTCCCCGTACGGATCCTTGCGGACACACGGGGATGCAGGATCAGTTCAGGGAGACGGCGGTTTCCCGCCGGCGGTGCCGCCGCCGGCATCAACGGACGACCTTGCCGCGTGAGCAGGGAGCCGATAGCATGAACCCGGAGCCGCCAACCGAACCTTCAACTGTCAATGGGACACCCTCGGGCCCTTCTGCTCCTTGTGGTCTTTCTGCCGCCTCGGCATCAGCGTGCCCTCCGCTGGAGATCCGAGAGGCGGACGCGGGGCCGCGGTGTCTGCTCACGCACCTCTGTCCCAAACAGCACGGCGCCCTGGATGCACCCCGCCACGGCAGCCCCCACGAGGCAGTCGGACCAGTGGTTGTCGGGGCTCCCGGCGCGGGCCTTCCACTCATCCACTGTCCAGCCCCGGCTCGGAGCGGAGGAAGCGTGGCGGGTACCCTTCGACAAGCTCAGGCGCCGTTTTGAGCATGGCCGAAGGGGACGGGCCCCGACCCGCCGCGCAGAACGCACGCCTGGCCGCCGAGAGCGGCCGGTGCCGCCCTTGGCCCGGTGTTTTTTCGGGCGAAATCGGCCGCTGCGCCGGCACGGGCGGCCGATTGGACCGGTCCCCAAACCGCCGTTAGCAGCGCTGGGAGGGCCGGAATCGCTAAAGTCGCCCCGACTCCCGTGTCGAACTAGCCCAGGTCCTTAATTGGGCTATAGTGTCCGGAGGGGACGGGCGGGTTCTATCCCCTCTCGGAGCTTGCGCACCCGCGGCGGCGCCACCCCTTCGGCGAGCCACGTGTTGAGCCTGCCGCCTGACGACGAACAAACCGACCGGGAGCTCTCGGGCGACCCGGGAACGGCCGCGGGGTCGGCTTCCGCCACCCCGGCCGCGGCGGTCACCGACCGTCCGCGGACCAGGCCGGGCGAGCTGTTCCGGAGCCTGGACCTGGAACCGGCCCACCTCGGCGACCGGACCATCGACCCGGACGTCGTCCACCTCCTGCCGGAAGGCCTCGTCCGCCAGCACACGGCCATCCCGGTCTGCGTCGAGAACGGGGTGCTCGTAGTCGCCGCCTCCGAGCCGCCGGACCTGGCGCTGCTCGACCAGATGGAGCTGGTGACCGGTTACCGGGTCCAGCCGATCGAGGCCCCGGACCGGGACATCCGCCGCCTGATCGAACGGTTCTTCACCGTCGACCGGAGCTTCCAGGAAGGCCTCGGCGACGTCGACCTGGCCGGCCCGGGGGGCCGGCACGCGGCGGTCATCTCGCTGAGCGAGCGTCTCGGAGCCCGCCACGACGCCCCGGCGGTCCGGGTGGTCGACTCGATCCTCCGCGGGGCCGCCCGGCGGGGGGCCAGCGACATCCACATCGAGCCCGTCGGCGGCGACCTGCTCGTGCGGTACCGCCTCGACGGCGTCCTCCACGACATGATGCGGGTCCCGGGCAACCTCCAGGAGGAGGTCGTCTCGCGGATCAAGCTGATCTCGGGCCTCGACATCACGGAGCACCGCCTGCCGCAGGACGGCCGGATCAGCGTCCGGATGGAGGCCGCCGAGTTCGACATGCGTGTCTCGACCGTCCTGACGGTCGAGGGCGAGAAGGTGGCCATCCGCCTCCTGAACAAGTCGGCCGGGGCCTTCGGCCTGGGGCAGCTCGGCATGGCCGAGCCCCAGCAGGCCCTCTTCGCCGACCTCATCAACCGGCCCTACGGGATGATGATCCTGGCCGGCCCGACCGGCAGCGGGAAGACCACCACCCTGTATGCCGCCCTGAAGGAAGTCGACCGCCGCCGCTCCAACGTCACCACCATCGAGGACCCCGTGGAGTACGGGTTCGACCGGGTGAACCAGATTCAGGTGAACCCGGCGGCGGGGCTGACGTTCGCCAGCGCCCTTCGGACGGTGCTTCGTCAGGACCCGGACATCATCATGGTGGGCGAGATCCGCGACAACGAGACGGCTCGCCTGGCGATCCAAGCCGCCATGACCGGCCACCTGCTGTTCTCGACGCTCCACGCCAACGATGCGGCGAGCGTCATGAACCGCCTGAAGGACCTGGAGGTGCCGCCGTTCCTGATCGCCTCGACGGTGGTGGCGGCCATCAGCCAGCGGCTCGTCCGCCGCATCTGCACCGACTGTGTCGAACCCTACGCCCCGCCCGCGGAGCTGGTCGACGGGCTGGACCTTGAAGGGGTGGACCTGCGGCACGGCGTGGGGTGCGACATGTGTATGCGGACGGGGTTCCGGGGTCGAGCGGGCGTCTACGAGATCCTCCCCGTGACCGAAGCCGTCCGCGAGGCGTTCCTCTCGGGCGCCTCCAGCGACACCCTTCGGGCCATCGGCCGCGAGAGTGGCGTCTTCTCCATGCGGGAAGCCGCCGTCGAGGCCGTCCGTAACGGGACGACCACCGTCGAAGAGATCCGGCGAATCCTGCCGTCCGAGGAGTTCCGGGCTTGAGCCCCGCCACGATAACAGGACCGGGCCGTACGGGGTCTCGCCGGCCCCGGGTGCGCGGCGGGACGGCCCGTGGCCGGCCTCCACAGCGGCGTCTGGGCCGCCCGGCGCCCAACCGGTCTTCCGGCCGCGGACGACGGTTCTGGAAGGGACGCGTCAAGGAACGCGAGCTGGTCGGCCTGTGCCAGCACCTGTCGGCCCTGTCGGGCAGCGGCATCAGTCTGGCCGAGTGCCTCGAGACGTTCGCCGCCGAGACGGCCAACCCGACGATGCGTCAGGTAATGAACGAGATCATCGCCGACCTGGAGGCCGGGCGGAAGCTTTCGGCCGCCCTGGAGCTGCACCCCGAGCACTTTTCGGCCTACTTCCGGGCCTCCATCTGGGCCGGCGAGGCCAGCGGCAACATGACCGAGACGCTCGACCGGCTGGCCCGGTACCTGGAGAACCGCCAGGAGACCCGCCAGCGGGTCCGCAACGCCTTCGCCTACCCCGTGGTGCTGTCGTTCGTGATCGTGGGCGTGGTGACGTTCCTGATGCTCTACGTCGTGCCGGTCTTCGCCGGGGTCTACCGCCGGATGGGCATCGACCTGCCGCTGGCGACGCGGGTCCTGACGGGCACGAGCTCGCTGCTGACCGGCCAGCCGTGGGTCCTCGTCGTGCCGGTGGTGGGAGCGCTGGGGGCGAGCTGGTACTTCCGCAAGTCTCGGGCCGGGCGGCTGTGGCTCCACCGATGGAAGGTCCGGGCCCCGATCGTGGGCCCCCTCCTGAAGCAGATGACGCTGTACCGCTTCATGCGGGCCTTCGGGGAGATGATGGGGGCGGGCGTGCCGGTCCTGGAATCGCTGGACCTGGCGGGACGCGTGACGGGTAACGTGGCGTTCGACCGGGACCTGGAGGCGGTCCGGTCGGACGTCAAGCGGGGGCTGGGCCTGACGGAGCCGCTGCGGCGGACCGGATGGTTCACCCCCTCGCTGCTTCAGGTGGTCTCGACGGGAGAACAATCGGGCCGCGTGCCGGCGCTGCTGACGCGTGCGGCGGACATCCTACAGAGAGACATCGACATGACGCTGAAACGCGTCGTGGGCCGGATCGAGCCGCTTCTGACGGTCGGTCTGGCCGCCCTGGTGGGCCTGGTGCTGCTGGCGGTGTACCTGCCGATGTTCGACGTCATGCAGCACGTCGGCCAGTAACAACGGCCCGTTGCGATAAGAGAACCAGGCTGGAGAGGGGTCCATAGGACCGAAACCAAAGGCCGCATTCGATTGGATGACTGAAAGGAGTAGGGGACCATGTTCAAGTGGCAGAAGAGTCGAGGCTTCACGCTCGTGGAGCTGCTCCTGGTGGTGGTGATCCTGGGCCTGCTGGCCGCGGTGGCCATCCCCCGGATCGCCCATTCCGGCAGCGACGCCAAGAAGAACACCTGCAAGTCCAACATCGCCCTGATTAACAGTCAGATCGAGCTTTGGGCCCTGAACAACGGCGGCGTCTACCCGGCCGACAACGCCGAGTTCGCCGCCAACATCCTGAACAACACCGACATCTTCCCGGACGGCGCCCCGGAGTGCCCGTACGGGACGGCGTACACATACGACACGACGACGAAGCGTGTCGAACCGCATAGCCACTAGTCGGCGTATCGCGTCGCTGGAGCCGGGGGAGCCGCACGTCTCGGCCGGGTCGGCACGGCGCCTTGGGGCGTCCGCGCCGGGCGAGGCCGGGCTTGCCCTGCGTGGCTCCCCAGCGCCGGCGAGCGATCCGTGGGGGGCCATCGCCATGGGACCGCCCAGAAGCGAGTGGCTGCGCGGACGGATCCGAGGCGGGGCCGGCACGCCCTGCCGGGGAGGCGTGCGCGCCGCCCCAGGCAGGACCGGGCCGGATGTCCGCGGACGGGCCGCCCCCGCGGACCGTCTCCGCCGGGCCAGGCGGGCCTTCACGCTGCCCGAGCTGCTCATCGTCATCGTCCTGATGGGCATCCTGGCGGCCCTGGTCGTGCCGAGGCTCGCCCGGGCCAACCTGTGGGGCTCGGAGGGCAAGGCGGCGGCCAAGCACGTGGCGGCGACGCTCAGGCTCGCCCGACAGCGGGCCATCGACCATGCCGCCGACAACCCCCTGGGCTACAAGTTCCAGGGCTTCGCTGCGGCCTACCGGGTCGAGGAGACCGGCGGCATCAGCTACGGCGACCTGCATGAGCTGCCCGACGGGTGGCAGTTCGAGTTGTCCAACTACGCCGTCTGGTTCGACCCCTATGGCGGGGTCCAGGGGTGGATCGCCCCGGATACGACGCTGGCCATCCGCAAGGGCGGCGAGCGGTGGCTCGTCCGGTTCGATGCGGCCACCGGCTATGCCTGGTACGAGGAAGGGTAACGCCTTGGCCTGCCCTGTCCAACCCGAACGGGCGAGACCGCGCCGCCGGGGCCTGACCCTGATGGAAGTCATCCTGGCGACGGGCCTGCTGGCCCTGGCGGCGGTGCCGATCATCAACGGGATGACCCGGGCGGCCGAGCTGGCCGGCGAGGTGGAGCTGCGGTCCACGGCGGCCATGCTCGCCCAGCGGGAGATGGAAACCGCCCTGGCCGCCCTGGCCGAGGACTTCACCACCGACGTCTCGAAGGATTCCGAGCCCCTGGGAGGGGGGTACCTGGTGACCATCGACGGGGAAGTCAGCGGCCTGACGGCGGCAGGGGCGGTGCAGGTGGGCTGGGACGAGGACGGCGACGGCGAGCTGGACGCCTCCGAGGTGCTCGTGACGCTGGCGACCCTCGTGACGGATCGAGGTGACTGACCGGATGGACCGGCGACCCGACAGAACGAGCCGAGGCCGGCGACGCCCGAGGGCCGGCTGGACGCTCCTGGAGTGCGTCCTGGTGGTGGCGATCATGGGCCTGGCGTTCGCCTGCGTCGCGCCGCTGCTTCACTCGGCGGCCCGGACCTACGACGCGGCCGACCCGCGGATCCTGATGGTCCAGGAGGCCCGGTTCGCCCTGGCCCACGTGGCCACCGCCCTGCGGCAGGCCCGGGCCGTGACGGCCTTCTCCGACGGGGGGGACGGCACGGCAAGCCTGGAGTTCCTGGCCTTCGACGGGACGCCGATGACGCTCCAGCGGGCGAGCGGCTCGACGGAGCTTCAGTTCGGCCCGACCGGTTCGGAGGCCGTCCTTGGCAAGCGTTGCTCCGCCCTGGCCGTCCGATGCTACGATTCGAGCGGGACGCCCCTCAGCCAGCCGCTGGCTTGGCCGGGCCTGGTGGCCACGGTCGAGGTGGCCGTGACGATCTCGGACCCGGACGGGCGGCTCGCCCCGACGACCCTCTCGACCCGCACCGGACCGGCCCGGTCGCGGCCGACCGTCCTTATCAACGAGCTGATGTACCACTCGGACCAGGCCCCCCGGCACGCCTACGAGTGGGTCGAGCTTTTGAACCTGACCGACTCCGCGATCGATCTGGCAGGCTGGGCCATCTGGACCAAGAACGAGGCCAGTCCGGACCTGCTGTACGCAGACACGCAGCACGGCGGATCGAGCATCATCCCCGCCGGCGGCTACGCCGTCGTCACCACCGAGAATTCGGCCCTGTACGTCGATTGCGTGACGAACGGGAGCTTCGAGAACGGCCTGAGCGGGTGGAGCCGCGACTTCAACCAGTACAGCATCAGCACCTACGGCAGCCCACCCGACGGCGACTACAAGATCAGGATCTACCACCACACGTGGGCCCGGCTGTGGCAGACGTTCGACGTCCCAGCCGGCGACAACGTCACCTTCTCGTTCTGGGAGCGGAGGCCGTCGGGGTCCGACGGCGGGCGGGTCCGTGTCGAGCTCCGCGAAGAGCCTGTCGGACCCACCTACGTCGTCTACGACGACCAGGTCACCTGGGGCTGGGACCAGCGGATCGTCGACGTCTCCCAACTGGCCGGCAAGACCGTCCGGGTCCGCTTCATGTACTGCCCCAACAGCTCCGGCGAAGACGGCGATGGAGAGGAGGACGGGGAAGACAGCTCGGCAGCCGCCCACTTCGACGGCATCAAGGTCTCCTGGTCCCCGTTCCCCGCCGGCTGCGCCCGGCTCTGCGTCCACGATGACGACATCGGCGTGGACCTCAAGGACGAGCAGGTCTTCTTCGGCGACGGCAGGCGGATGCACGACGCCGTTATCTTCGACGACTCCTGGGGCGGCGACGACAACGGCGACAGCCTGGCCCGCGTCGGCCCGTTCGCGCCGAGCACGGAAGCAGCGTCGTGGGCCCCCGGTCCAGACGGCGGCACGCCGGGAGGGCCGAACCCGTGAGAAACCGAATCCATAGTCGCTCGCGAGGCGCCGCCCTTATCCTGGTCCTCTTTGCCATCGCCTTCATCACCGCCCTGGCCGTGGCCATGCTCCAGGAGGCCACGACCGACCTGGCCATCCATCGAAACCACGTGTGCGGCCTGAAGGCCCTCTACGCCGCCCACGCCGGCATCGAGGACGCCGTCGCCGCCCTCCACGACGAGTACGACACCTCCAACACCGTGAACGGAACGCTGACGGGGCCCGATGGGGTGACCTGTGCTTGGACCGTCGAGATCGACAACGACGGGCCCGTGGTGACGCTGTTGTCGGCGGGCACGGCGGCCGGCTTCACGCGGAAAGTCGAGGCCCGGCTCGTCGTCGGCCAGCCCGACGCGACGAGCCAACCGTATCCGGTGCGGATCATCTGGTGGCGGGAGGTCTGGTAGGACCGAAGCGGAATCGAGCGGGAAGACGGCCCCCCGACGGGGGCCGCAAGGACAAGCCCATGACGATGCGAACGTCAGTCGGCATCGCCGTCGAGCCGGGCGCCATCCAGGCGGTCGAGCTGGCGGCCGATGGCGAGCGGCTCATCGTCCGGCGGGCCGTCTGCGAGCCCCTCCGCTACGACACCTTCGTCGAGGGCGAGATCAACGAGCCGTCCGAGGTCGCCGACGCCATCCGCCACCTCCTCCGCCACTACAAGCTCCCCAGCCACGACCTGTGCGTCGCGCTGGGCGGGCGGCGGTCGCTGGCCCGGATCATCGAGGTCCCCCCCGCCGGCGAGGGCGACGCCGAACAGCTCCTCCAGGACCGCATCGCCCGCTACCGCCTCTACGAGGACATCGAGGCGACCTGGCGGGCCGCCCCGCTGCACACCGAGGACGAGACCCGACGGGTCTTCCTCACCGCCTCGGCCGACGCCCACGAATCGTCCGCCATCCTGCCTCCCCTGAGGAAGCTGGGGGTGTACCTGGTCCACATGGAGCCCCACGCCCTTTCGACCATGCGGGCGCTGGCGGCGTGCGCGGCCGAGGTGCAGGCCCCGACGATCCTGGTGAACCTGCGGAACCAGGCGGTTGACTTCCTGATCGTCCGGGGCGACCGGCCCCTGCTGCTGCGCTCCCTCGACTCCGGCGCCACGGACCTCTCGATGCGGCCCGACGCGGTCGACAGCCTCGCCATCGAGGGCCAGCGGGCCGTCAAATACTGCCGCGACCAGTTCCCCGACGAGACGCCCCGGGTCTGGATCTCGGTCCAGGCGACCGACGGCCTGGAGGGCGCGACGGTCCTCCAAGCCCAGCTTCGCGAGACCCTCGAGGGGGTCGAGGTGGGGCCGGCCCCGGCCTGGCCCGAGCTGGCCCAGGGGGCCGAGATCGGCGAGGGCGCCGAGCAGGCCTGGGCCGCCGTCGGGGCCGCCATGGTCGGCCTGGCCCGGTACGAGGCCGTCGAGCACCTGAACCTGGTCCCGCCAGAGTGGCCCGTCATGCAGCGGGTCCAGAAGCACGTCCTCGGTGTGGCGGCCAGCGTGGCCGCATCGATCCTCCTGACGGCCGCCGCCGCCACCACGATCCGCGTCGCCATCGGCGACGTCACAAAGCGGGCCGGCGCCGCCTACATCCAGATGGAGGCCAACACGGCCAACGTCAAGACCACCGCCGCCCTGAAGCGACGCGCCGCCGAGGCGGTCGCCCGGGCCGAGCTGTGGAAGGAGGTCCGGGCCCGGACCGTCCCGCTCGACTGGGTGGGCGGCCTGCGGTCCCTGATGGGCAGCATCCCCCCGGGCGTCCGGGTCCGGGAGCTGCGATACCGTCGCGGCACGCTGCGGATCCACGGCGAGGCCAACTCCGCCGACCGGGTCCACGAATTCGTGCAGCGGCTATCGGTCCTGGAGCAGATCGGGGAGGCCAACATCGAGCGGCTCGTCCGGGGGCCCGACGCCGGGCTCGGGGACCGCGACGACCGGCTTCCCTCCTACACCATCAAGTGCACCTTCGTCGTGGCTCCCCCGCCAGGATGGGAAGAAGCGGAGATCGAACCGTGATCCTGGAATATTTGGCCAAGCGAACCGGACGCGAGCGGACCGCCTGGGGACTGACCGCCATCCTCCTGGTCGTGGTCCTGTGCTACCTGACGGGCGTGGCCCCGGCGCTGGAGTCCTACGAGGGGGCCCAGGAGGACCTCTCCACGACCGAGTCCAGCCTGGCACTCCAGCGCCGCCAGCTCACGGCCCTCCGGGCCGAAACCGTCCGGTGCCACCGCATCCTCGATCGCTTGAAGGACGTCCCCTGCCCGTGGGTCCCGGCCGCCAAGGCCGACGCCCTCCTCCGGCAGTGGCAGAAGGAGGCCGAGGACCTGGGCCTGTCCGTCCATTCGGTGATCCGCGAGAGGCAGGTGGACATGCGGCTTCAGGAGGCCGCCGCCCCGGTCTCGATGCTGATCGTCCAGCTCGAGCTGCACGGCCCCTACGACGCCGTCATGAAGCTGGTCGAGAAGCTCGGCGAAGGGCCCGTGGCGGTGGGCCTGGAGGAAGTCCTGATCAAGGGATTCGACGCGGAACCCTACGACGTCGAAGTCGCCTTGCTGGTGCGGCTCCCCGTCTTCGAAGGTGAGACCGATGCGTGACCTGAAGATGATGCTTCTGGCGGCGATGCTGGTCGGGGTCCTCGCCCTGCCGGCCCTGGCGGCGGCCCCCTCCCCCGACCCGTCCTCGGCGGAGGGGAGCGAGGCCGAGGGCAGACCGGCAGCGACCGAGGCCGTCCGCCCGACACAGGCCCCTGCCGTCGATGAGGACGACGAACCGCTCGCCGTCGACGGGGACAATACGGAACCGACGCCCGTCGACGAGGACGAAAACAGAGCGGCGACCGTCGAGGAAGACGACCGAGCAGCCCCGGCGGACGAGACCGGTGCGCCCCCCAACGGCAAGCGCGACGAGCCCACCGGCTGGCTGGCCCGCCTGAATCCGTTCCGGCCCATTCCGCGTCCCGAGCGGCCCAAGCTGCCGGAACCCGAGCCCGCACCCGACGAGGACGAGCCCGTCGGCATCACGCCCGTGGCGGCCGCTCCGGCACCCGACCCGCTCCCGGAGCCGGTCGCACTGAAGCTGAGCGGCATCCTCCTCGCCACCGGGGCCCCCGCCGCACGCATGGCCCTGGTCAATGATTCCATCGTCCGCGTCGGCGACCTGGTCGAGGGCTACCGGATCACGGCCATCGAGCCGGGCCACGTCGCCGCCATCAAGGACGAGGCCCTCTACGTCATGACTCCGCTTCAGCCGATGGCCCAGGAGGTGGAGCCGGCATCGGCGGAGGCGACACCTGCTGCGCCGCTCGTCCGGCCTCCGTCCCAGGCGGGAGGACCCCCGTCGGATGACGGCCGGCCGGCCCTGTCGAGCGACGGAGCCCCCGGCGAGGCCGGGGCCGCGCCCGCTACGTCGGGAGACGCAAAGGGGACCCGGTCGCCGGGGCCCTTCTTCGACCTCCCGCCGGACGAGGTGACGACTCCGATGCCGAGGGACGTCCCGGCCTCGTCACCGGACGACGACACACAGGAGGCGGACGAAACCGGTGAGGCGGAGGTGACGGCATTGGCGCCGGTTCCCCCTGCCGAGCCCGACCCGGCCGGGCCCGCCGGCGACGAAGGCCCCGAGGGACCGTCCCGCCGGGCGCGGCGGCCATGGCGTCCGTGGGTCGACCTGCCGGACCCGTTCGCGAACGTGCGGCTCCCGACGCCGATCGGCCTCGGGCTGCCCGCAAAGGGAGAGGACTGATGATGCGACGTTCGACGCTCCTGAGATGCGTGCTGGCACTCGCCGTGGCCGCGCCGCCGGCGCTGGTCGGCGGGTGCTCGCCGGCCAACCGGCGTGAACCGGCCCCCGACGAGGGGCCCGAAGTCCGCGTCACGGGGCCCCGCGTCCTGGACCCCGATCCGGAGCGGCTCTTTGAGCCGGGGCCGTTCCCGCTCCGGCCGGTCGAGCCGGCCGAGTTCGTGCCCGCGCCGCCGGCCGAGATCGAGCCCGAGCCCGCCGAGACCGAACCGCGCGTGCCGCACGACATCGCCCCCGGCGTCCGGGTGACGCTCGACCTGGTGGACGCCCGGGCCGAGGACGCCGTCCGGGCCCTCGCCTACCAGGGCGACGTCGACATCGTCCTGACGGGCGGGGCCGACCGGCGGGTCACCGTCCGGCTCCAGGACACCCCCTGGGCGGAGGCCTTCGACGCGGTCCTCGCGGGGGCCAACATGGTCGTCCAGTGGGAGGGCCGGCGGGCCCGCGTCCTGCCCGTCGAGCAGCTCCGGGCCCAACGCCAGGCCGCCATCGTCGACCAGCAGCAGGCGCTCCAAGCCGAGGAGCCGGTCAGCCTGGTCATCCCCCTCCAGAACCTCTACGCCCAGGACGCCGCCAAAAGCCTCGCGCCGCTCCTCTCGGACCGGGGCAAGATCGGCCTGGACAACGAGACGAACATGCTGGTCGTGCTGGAGCGGCCCTCCCGGATCGAGGCCCTGAAACGCGCCGTCCGCGAGCTCGACACCGTCCCGCCACAGGTCATGATCGAGGCCCTTATCGTCGACGTGACCCTCGACGACGGCCTCTCCTACGGGGTCAACTGGGACGCCCGAAAGACCGACGGCGACACGGTCACGCTGCTCCAGGCCCTGGCCGCGGGCGCGGGCACCGACCCGGTGGTCGGCCCGGGCGGGTCGGTCGCGTTCACTCTCCTCGGCGACAGTTGGACGCTGACGGGCCTCGTCGACGCCCTCCGCTCCTACGACAACGCCAAGGTCCTGGCCAACCCGAAGGTCCTGGGCATCAACAACCAGCCCGCCCTGATCGAGATCATCGACGAAATCCCCTTCCGCCAGCTCACCGAGACCAGCGAGGGCGGCCAGATCGGCACCACCGAGTTCAAAGAGGTCGGCGTCAAGCTCGGCGTCACGCCGCGGATCGCCGAGGACGGCACGGTCCACCTGGTCCTGTCGGTCGAGCAGAGCACTTCGACCACCGCCTCCATCGACGAGGTGCCCGTCGTCAACACCCGCCGCTCGAGCACGATCATGACCCTCCGGGACGGCCAGACGATCGTCCTGGGAGGCCTCAGGCGATACCGGATCAACTCGAGCGAAGACAAGGTGCCGGTGCTGGGCGATCTGTGGCTCCTCGGGGGCCTCTTCCGCCGCATCCGGACGGTTGAGGTCGAAAGCGAGCTGGTCGTCTTCATCCGGGTGCGGATCGCCCCGCCCGGCGAGCGGCTGACCGACCGTCAGTGGGCCCTGGCCGACGCCATCAGCCGCATTCAACGCATCGAGCCGGAGGTCCGCACCGACCCGCTTCGGGTGGGCGAGAAGGGCAAGCAGGACGAGTCCCGGACGATTCCCTAGGCCGGCGGCTCGCGATACGACAACCGACTTGCGCTGGGAGATGGGGCGATGGACCGACCGCGCCGACGGGGGTTCACCCTCGCCGAAGTCCTGATCGTCGTGCTGATTCTGGCCGTGCTGGCCGCCCTGGCCGTTCCGCGGTTCGCCGACGCCTCGTCCGAGGCCCGTCACGCCGCCCTCATGGCCCAGGTCCGCACCGTCCGCACGCAGATCCAACTCTACAAGAGCGACCACCGGGAGCGGCTGCCCGATGCGCGGATCGTGGCCCAGTTGACCCGCTACACCAACGTCGAGGGCCTGCCGCACGGGCAACCCGGCCCACAGTTCCCGTTCGGTCCGTACCTGTCGAGCTGGCCGGTCAACCCCGTGAGCGGCGACGGCCGCGTCCGCGTCGCCCTCAGCGACGAGCCGTTCGAGGCCCCCCAGCGCGACGCCGGGTGGTATTACAACCCGCTCACCGGCGAGTTCCGGGCCGACCTGTCGGACAACCACACGCTGGAGGACGGGACGCCGCTGAACGATCTCTCAGCCGGGCCCCGGCGTGGAGGCGGCACCGGCTGGCCCCAACGCCCCGCCCGGTCCGGGCGGCTCAGTCCTTCGCCCCGCGGCGCTTCAGCATCTCGATGACCGACCGGCGCTTCTTTCTCTCGGCCCACTGAAGCGGCTTGCCGTACTTCTCGGTCCCGGCGTTGACGTCCGCCCCACCCGCCAGGAGCACCTCGACCATCCGTTCGTCGCCCTTGTCGATGGCCCGAAGGAGCGGTGTCCAGTCGCCATAGCGATGGTCCGGGTCGGCCCCGGCCTTCAGGAGCCTTTCAGCCGTCTCGTGCCGCCGCCGCTCGACGGCCTCGCACAGCGGTGTCCGGTCGCGGAACGGCTGGTCAACGTCCGCCCCGGCTGCCAGCAGCACGTCGACCATCTCGTCGTCGCCCCGCTGGACGGCCTTCCACAGGGGCGGCTCGTCCTCCTTGCCCCGGTTCGGGTCGGCGCCGCCCGCCAGCAGCCGCTTCGCCAGCTCCACCTCCTCACGATCGACCGCCAGGTGCAGCGGCGTGCCGTGACCCGTTTGGATGTTGGGATCGGCCCCCCGCTCGAGGAGCAGTTCGGCGGTCGCGGTCTGGCCGGCCTCGACGGCGACGTGAAGTGGCGTCCGGTCGTCGCCCTTCGTATCGATCGGCACGCCTCGATCGAGGAGCAGCTCGACGAGCTGGTTGTGGCCGCCGGCGGCGGCAAGCTGGATGGGCCGACGGTCGGCGTCGCCCTCGGCGTTCGGGTCGGCGCCCCGCTCCAGGAGGGCCTCGACGACCTTGACGTGCCCGTGGCGGGCGGCGACGTGGAGCGGCGTGTCGTCGTCCCCCCGGCGGTCCATATCGGCCCCCTTCGCCAGGAGCAGGGCCACCAGCTCGGGCTCGCCCGAGGCCGCCGCCAGGTGCAGCGCCGTCAGCCCCTTGTGGTCGCGGAAGTTCAGGTCGGCCCCGGCGTCGATCAGCACCGCCGCCACGTCCGCCCGGCCGTACTCGACCGCCTCCCGCAGCGGCGGACGGTCCTCCTGGCCGGCGTCGGGCTTCGCCCCGTTCTCCAGGAGCAGCTTGACCATCTCCGGCCGGCCCCATCGGGCGGCCAGCGACAGCGGTGTCCCGTTCTGGTCACGGGCGTTGACGTCGGCCCCCTTTTCCAGGAGGGCCTGGACCAGCTCCGGCGACCCGTGGAACGCCGCCTCGTGCAGCGGCGTCGTCTTGTTGTCATCGGCCTCGTTCGGGTCGGCCCCGGCGTCGAGAAGGAGCCGGACGGCGGGCACGTGGCCGCCCGCTGCCGCCTCGTGAAGCGGCGTCCGATCGTCCCGGTTGTCCTGGTTCGGGTCGGCCCCCTTCTCAAGAAGCAGCCGCACCAGGTGCTCGTCGCCCGCCCGGGCAGCGTCGATCAGCGGCGTGTAACCCATCCTGTCCTGGGCGTTCGGGTCGGCCTTCTTCTCCAGGAGCCGGGCGGCAAGACGCCGGTGCCCTTTCGCGCAAGCGACGTGCAGGGCCGTCCGGTCCTCCTGGTCGTCGCGGTTCGGGTCGGCGCCCTTGCCGAGGAGCAGGTCGGCCGTCTCGGCGTCGCCGGCCATCGCAGCGGCCATCAGGGGTGTCCAGCCGGTCTCGTCCTGGGCGTTCGGGTCGGCCCCCTTTTCGAGCAGGAGGTGGACCAGGTAGGGCCGGCCGGCCGCCGCCGCTTCGTGAAGCGGCGTCCGCCGCCGCCGGTCGGTGGCCCTGGGGTCCGCCCCGTGGGCCAGCAGGAGCTTGACCATGGCCTCGTCGCCCGCTTTGACGGCGACCTGGAGCGGACGGGGCGCGTCGCCGCGGCCGCCGGACCCGTTGGCGTCGGCCCCGCCGGCCAGGAGCCGCTCGGCGATCTCGCGGCGGCCGTCGCGGACCGCCGCCGCCAGCGGATCGAGACCGTCGCCGTCGCGCGCCGACATCCCGGCCCCCCGCTCGACGAGCAGCTCGACCAGGTCGGCGTGCCCGGCGGCGATGGCCCGATCGAGCGGCGTGCGACCCTCGCCGTCACGCTGGTTCACGTTTGCCCCCTGGATGAGGAGGACCTCGGCGACGCCGCGGTGCCCGGCCTCGACGGCCCGGTCGAAGGGCGTGCGGCCGTCCTTGCGGCGATCGTTCGGGCGGGCGCCTCGGGCGACGAGCATCTCCACCGTCGCCACGTGACCCGCCCGGGCCGCCAGGTCGAGCGGCGCGAGGCCCTCGGCATCGACGGCCCGGACGTCCGCCCCGCGCCCGAGCAGGAGCCGGCCCGTGGCGACGTGCCCTTCCTCGGCGGCCCAGTGCAGCAGCGTCCGGCCCCTCTCGTCCCGGCCGGACGGGTCGACGCCCCCCCGGATGAGCCGCTCGACGGCCGTCCCGTATCCCGCCCTTGCGGCGGCCGCCAACAGCGGCCGGAGCGTCTCGGGCGGGCCCGCGAACTCGGCGCCCTTCTCGACAAGCAGGGCGGCCGTCTCGTACTGCGCTTCCAGGCGGGCCAGGCGAAGCGGCGTCCGGCCGGCCGCATCACGGGCCTCGATCCGGGCGCCCCGCGCAAGGAGCGTCTCGACCGCCTCGGTCCGGCCGGCGAAGGCGGCCGCGTGGAGCGGCGTCCGGCCCTCGTGCAAAAATGGGACAGTCACCTTTTTCTGCCCAGACGCTTCCGCTTGCTCTGGCGAGGCGGCCGGCCCCGAGGGAAAAGGTGACTGTCCCATTTTTGGGGGCGATGCATCCTCGGTCGGCTCGCAGCCGGCCAGCAGGAGCGCCACCGTGAACGCCATGCTGAATGAGGTGGTGCGACGCACAGCTTGCCTCACAGGGATGCCGGCTCGAAGGGCCTGCCACGACACTACGTCTAACCCCCCGGCGGTGCAACCGCGCCGCTGCGTTTCGTCAAAAAGCGGGACTTAAAAAGCGGAAAAGCGGGCGGAAAAGCGGGACAGTCACCTTTTTCGGAGCGGACCGGTGAACGCAGTGACACCCGTGGTCAAAAAAGGTGCCTGTCCCGTCTTTTTACACGTCGAAGGTCATCCCCTCGGCCGTGCCGAAACACTCCAGGTCGGCCCCGCAGTCGGCGGCGCGGTTGCGGGCGGCCTCGACCAGCTCGTCGACGCCCTCGTCCGAGCGGTCCTGGTTGTGATGGAACAGGCCGAACCGCCGGACGCCCGCCTCCAGGGCGAGCCGAAGCGCATCGGCCCACGTCGAGTGGCCCCACGTCCGGACGTGCTCGTACTCCTCCGGCTTGAACTCTGCATCGTGGACGAGCACGTCGGCCCCGCGGACGAACGCGACGTAGTCCTCGAACGTCGCCCCGCCGGGATGCTCGAAGGCCAGCTCGTTGTCCGTCAGGAAGACGAAGCTCCGGCCGTCCTCCTCGAACCGATACCCCAGGCCCGCCCCGGGGTGGCTGAGGTGGATCGGCCGGACCGTCACGCCCCCGATCCGGACCGGCTCGTCCCAGTCGCCGTGGAACTCCAGGGCCGACTTCACGTCGTCGACCTTCACGGGGAAGTAGGGCGGCGACATCATCTGGGCGATCATGTCGCGGACCGACGCCTGGGCGAACGGGTAGCCGTAGACGACGATCTCGGTCCCCTCCCGGTAGAGCGGCCGGAAGAACGGGAACCCCAGGATGTGGTCCCAGTGGGCGTGGGTGAACAGGAGGTGGATCCGCGTCTCGTGCCGCTCGACCAGCTCGGCGCCGAGGCGGCGGATGCCCGTGCCGGCGTCGATGACCAGCAGCGACCCGTCGGCCGCGCGGACCTCCAGGCAGGACGTGCTGCCGCCGTACCGGAGGAACTCGGCCCCGCAGACGGGGATGGAACCCCGGGCACCCCAGCATCGTACGTGCATGGCGTATCCCCCTGAGCAGCCGGCGCGGCCATCCCCCCGCCTGCGGCCG
>CAZGKW010000046.1:0-10941 GCA_964526295.1 uncultured Anaerolineales bacterium | reverse complement strand
GTGCATGGCGTATCCCCCTGAGCAGCCGGCGCGGCCATCCCCCCGCCTGCGGCCGGGCCGCACCAGGAATGCTACCCGCCTGTCCCGCCCGTGTCCACGAATTGTGCGGCTTCTCGGCGTTTCGACAGGGCGGTTTTGAACGCAGGAGAGGCGGAGAACACAAAGCAAACCAGATTGCCTCCCGGTGCAGCACGGCCCCCCTCTGCCCTGGCAAGAGAGGGGGGAGATTGTGGCTGCGAGCAGCCACCCTACGTGCCGACCCTGCCTGCCGTTCCTCAACCTGATGCCTGCGCCGGCGGCGGGGAGGAGGCCCGGCACGCCCAGGCGTTCGAGCTCCACGGCGACGAGCCCACCGAGCTCCTGGGCGACGACCACGGCCCGAGCGCCACCGAGGCCCTGCTGCACGCCCTGGCCGCCTGCCTCAACACGACGTTCATCTACCACGCGGCGGCCCGCGGCGTCGAGATCGACGAGCTGGAACTCGAGCTGGAGGGCGACCTGGACGTCCGCGGGTTCACGGGCGTCTCGGACGAGGTCCGCCGTGGCTACTCCGGGGTCCGCGTGACGTTCCGCGTCAAGTCGGACGCCCCGCGCGAAAAAACCGAGGAGCTGGTGCGGCTCGCCCGGAAGTACTCGCCGGTCCACGACATGGTGACGAACCCGACGCCGGTCGAGGCGAGGCTGGAAGTGAAGCAGGGGGCGCCTGCGCCGACTTGCCCGAGCCGCGATCGTAAGAACTTGGCCTGAGCTTGCCGAAGGGCCGCGGGGACTCTCGGCGGTCGCTGGCGCTTCGGCGCGCCGCGGGTGAGCGCGCGCCGAAGGTCCCTGCGAACTCCCGTTCGCGGGGGCGCCAGAGCGCCCGGGCGCCGGCGCACGGTCGGCCGACATTGCTTGCCTTGGCCGACCTTCCCTTCTATGATGGTCCCGCTCTGTTCTCGCCCGTCGGGCGGCCCGGCGGCATTTGTCCCTTGAACACGGGCACCGAACGCGCATTCTCTGAGGAAGGAGCCAGGCATGAGGAAGGTCCTGGTGGTCGACGACGAGATGGACGCCCGCGAGTTCGTCAAGGCGATCCTGGAACCGGACGGGTGGGAAGTGGCCGAAGCCGAGGACGGCGCCTCGGCCCTCGAAAAGGTCCGCACCGACAAGCCCGACCTGGTGGTCCTGGACGTCCAGATGCCGGGCAAGACCGGCTTCGACGTCTTCGGCGAGCTGGTGCAGGACGGCGAGTTGGCCGACCTGAAGGTCATCATGCTGACGGGCGTCAAGGAGAAGGTCGGCATCGGCTTCTCGAGCGATGCGATGGGCGAGTTCTACGGCAAGGAGCCGGCGGCCTACGTCGAGAAACCGATCGACCCGGACGCCTTCAAGCGGGTCGTGGCGAGCGTCTGCGGCAGTTGATCGCCGGGCTTACGCCCCGGCGTAGGCGTGAGGGAAACGCAGCGGTTGCCCGCCGTCGGGCAAGCCGCCAATCACACGTCGAAGATTTTACCCGGGTTCAGGACGCCGCGGGGATCGAGGGCGCGTTTGACGGCCCGGAGCTGCGCGAGGTACACCGGCGAGACGACCTGCGGCATGTGCTCCTTCCGCTTCAGGCCGATGCCGTGCTCGGCCGAGATCCGGCCGCCCATCTCGCGAATCTCGGGGTACAGCTCCGCCAGCAACTGCGGCTCGGTCCGGTCCCACCGCTCGCGGGTCCAATCCGGCGGCGGCAGGATATGAACGTGGATGTTCCCGTCGGCGGCGTGGCCGTAGGCGGGCATCTCGACGCCGTGCTTCTCCGCGAGCCGCCGCAGCGTCTCGATCAGCCGGGGAATCTCCGAGACCGGCACGACGAGGTCCTCGTCGCCCTGGAACTCGGCGCTGGCGTTGAAGGCCTTGCCGATGTTGCGGCGGATGGTCCAGTAGCGTTCGGCGGCGGCCTCGTCCTGGGCCTCCGCGACGTCGAGGGCCCCGGCCTGGGAGCAGAGCGTCGCGACGGCCTTCGCCTCGCGGTGGACGTCGGCCTCGTCGGCCCCGTCGAGCGTGACAAGAAGCATCGCCTCGGCCCGTTCGTCGGGCTCCGGCTCGCCGAGGAACCGGCACGCCGCCACGAACGCGCTTCGCTCCATGAACTCGCACGACGCCGGGACGATGCCCGTCTCGGTCATGAGGCGCGGCACGGCGGCGATGGCCTCGGAGGCGTTGTGGAACAGGGCGAAGAGGTCCACGGCGGCCCGCGGCACGGGCAGGAGCTTCAGGACGATCCGCGTGAAGACGCCGAGCGTCCCCTCCGACCCGCACAGGAGGCCGATGAGGTTATAGCCGGTGGCGTCCTTGAGGAGCCGCCCGCCGACCTCCATGCGCTCGCCCCCCGCCGTCACCACCTCCAGGCCGGTCACGTACCGGGCCGTGACGCCGTACTTGATGGCCTTCCCGCCGCCGGCGTTGGTGGCGACGTTGCCGCCGATGTGGCACTCGTCGAGGCTCATCGGGTAGCCGGCGAAGAAGAGGCCGAGGTCGCGGGCCGCCTCGTTGATGTGTCCCGTGACGACGCCGGGCTCCAGGACCGCCATCAGGTTGGTCCGGTCGAAGTCGAGGATGCGGTCCATCCGTTCGAGGGCGAGGACCACGCCGCCGCAGATCGGCACCGCCCCGCCCGCCAGGCCCGTCCCTCCGCCGCGCGGCGTGACGGGAATCCGCTCGACGTGGGCGAGCGCAAGGACCTCCGAGACCTCCTCGGCCGAGGCGGGCCGGACGACCGCCTCCGGCATGTGCCGGTACGCCGGGTCGGGCACCTCGTCGTGGGAGTAAGGTTCGAGGGCGTCCCTTCGAGCCTGGGCCTCGGGGCCTTCGGCCGCGTCGGCGGTCAGGACGTGCTCGGGGCCGACGATGCCGCGGAGGCGGTCGAGGAGATGGTCGGTGAGCGGCTCGAACGGGCACGTGGCGGTCATGGCCTACCAGTGTAGACGGCCCGCCCCGCCCCGGCAAGCGGCGGGCGATTTGCGGGCGCGGCGCCGACGGCGGCCGCAAGAAGGGAAAACGCCCAGCGGCTCCAGATATGTCTTCGCCGCTTCTTCGGGCGGGGCGGGTCCGCGTGCCCGCCACGTTTCCGATCCGCCGGGGGCGGTCGGCACGGAGACCGACCGCGCAAGACTTCCCTGACCCCGCTCATCCGCTGAGGAGGCCGACGGCGTAGGGGCAGGAGACGCGGGCCCGGAAGATGCGGGGGCGGGGTGGCCGGCGGGGGGACGCCGCTCGCTTGCTCCTGCCGGTCCGGTCGCCGGCCGGGTAGCGGATGTGGTAGCCGCCGATGCGGAAATGATGGTCGCCGAGGGTGCCCGAGAGGGTGCCGTCGGCGTTCGTGCTCCAGGGGACGGCCCGGCGGCGCGGGTTGATGGCGATGACGAGGTGGATCTCGTGCTCCTGGAGGTCCGCCAGGTCGTCGGGCGTCAGGCCCACCAGGCCCGCCCGGCCGCGGTAGTCCGGGTGCGAGTGGAACTCGCCGAGATATTCGTACTTCGGGAACCGCGAGATGATGCCCTGGACGACGCGGCCCTGGCGTTCGTAGAGGGCCACCTCGGAGAACTTCCGTTCGGCCGTCTGGTAGGCGATGGCCCCCTCGACGATGATCTTTTCCTCCAGGGCGTAGCCGAACATGAGGCCGTAGCACTCGCGGCGATAGACCTCGGCCGTGGCGAAGATGAGGCCCAGGAAGGCCTGCTCGGAGATGTAGATTTCTTTCATGGCGCGAAAGTCCTTTGCGCGGTGGTTCTCCGTGACCACCGCGCTCGCCCGGTGCGACCGCCGCGGGGGCGGAGACCCGCCGCGCAAAACCTATCCCCGCCCGGTGCGACCGCGGCGGGGGCAGAGACCCGCCGCGCGGAGGCTACTTCGAGGCGCCCCTGGCGAGCAGGGCCTCGAGCTTCGGGTTGTACGCGTTCGCATAGCCCTGGGTCCGCACGACGTCCTCCGCCAGGACGACCGTCCCGCCGAGCATGTGGGCCATGCCGTCGCCGCCGACGGGCCGCATGACGACGCGGAGGTCGGCCCGGAGCGACTCCTTCAGGACGCCGAATCGGAGGGTGGCCTTGCCCTCCTCGCCCCGCCACACCCGGTCGTAGGGCCGGCCGTCGGCCTGCCTCAGGCGGACCCATCGCCACGCCGGGAGGTCGTCCTGACGGGCCCAGCCGGCACGGGGCCGCTCGGGCAACTCGAAGTACAGATACTCGAAGGCGGCAGGCATCGACGGTGGGGCGGGAGGCGACGCGGCCCCGGTGTTCTCATCAAGCCTCGGGGGCGCCGCCCCGGGGCTTTGGCCGAGGGTGCGAAAGAGGACGATCCTGACCTTGCCCTCGCGGGCCAGGCGGAACGTCGCGCAGTCCCACCAGGCCGGGCCGCTGGGCGCCTCGACCGGCAGGTCCGGCTCCCGGAACACCTCGGGCACGTCGGTGGTGGTCTGAATACACCCGGCCGCGAGCAGCGCCGCCACAACGGCGCCTGCGAGACGCTTCTTGGACCGCCCGACGGTCATGGGGCTTCGCCTCCGAACCCGCCAACAGGTTCGCCGTTCGACGAGCGTCGAGTCTAGCACGGCCGGCCGTCCAGGTCGAGGGTCGCGGCGGTCCTATCCCGCGCTTGTCTCGGGGGCAAAGCGCGGGTATGCTTAGGGCGACACGACCCCTCCCGACCGGGGCCCGGCGGGCCGGCCGCCCTCGGCGCTCTCACGACAGATTGGCCCCTCGTTAAGCCTGCGGCGACCGATGGACGATAAGGAGAAGGCCACCCCAAGGTCGAAGGTCCGGCGCCGGTGCCGCTGACAGGAGTGCGATCATGTGCGGAATCGTGGGCTATCTCGGCGGCAAGCAGGCGTACCCCATCCTCGTCGAGGGGCTGAAACGGCTGGAGTACCGGGGGTACGACTCGGCCGGCGTCGCCCTCCAGCAGGACTACGACGGGCGTCTGTTCCTCGCCAAGACGCGGGGGCGGATCAGCGCCCTGGAGGCCCTCGTCGAAGGGCAGGACACCGGCGGGACGCTCGGCATCGCCCACACCCGCTGGGCCACCCACGGGGCCCCGAACGACGTCAACGCCCACCCTCACACGGACGCCTCCGGAAAGCTCGCCGTCGTCCATAACGGGATCATCGAGAACTGGTCGGCCCTGAGGCAGCTCCTGGAGCAGGACGGCGTCGAGTTCCGAAGCGACACCGACACGGAGGTGCTGGCCCACCTGTTCGCCCGGTACTACGAAGGGAACCTCGCGAAGGCCGTCCAGGCGGGCCTCCAGGAGGTCCGCGGCGCCTACGGCATCGCCGTCATCCACGCCGACGAGCCCGACGTCATGATCGCCGCCCGCAACGGCTCGCCGCTGATCGTCGGCGTGGGGGAGGACGAGTACATCGTCGCCAGCGACGCCTCGGCCATCATCGAGCACACCACGAACGTCATCTTCCTCGAAGACAACGAGATGGCCATCATCGGCCGCGAGACGCTTCAGACCAGCACCATCGACGCCATCCCCACCCACAAGCAGATCGAGCAGGTCGAATGGTCCCTGGAACAGATCGAGAAGAAGGGCTACCCCCACTTCATGCTCAAGGAGATCATGGAGCAGCCCGAGAGCCTCGGCGACACCCTCCGCGGACGGCTCGACCCCGACGCCGGCGAGGTCCGCCTGGGCGGCATCCAGGACGTCGGCCGGCAATTGACGCACCTCCGGCGGATCATCATCACGGCCTGCGGGACGGCCTGGCACGCCGGCCTCGTCGGCGAGTACCTGTTTGAGGACCTGGTGCGGATCCCCACCGAGGTCGACTACGCCAGCGAGTTCCGCTACCGCAACCCCATCATCGACGAGGGAACGGTCGTCATCGCCATCAGCCAGAGCGGCGAGACCGCCGACACCCGGGCCGCGCTGCGCGAGGCCCGGCTCAAGGGGGCCCTCGTCCTCGGGATCGTCAACTGCGTCGGGTCGACCATCGCCCGAGAGACCGACGCCGGGGTGTACCTGCACTGCGGGCCGGAGATCGGCGTGGCCTCGACGAAGGCCTTCAGCAGCCAGCTCGAGGTGCTCCTGATGATGGCCGTCTTCATGGGCCGGCGGCGGCACCTCGCTCCCTACCAGGCCGCCGAGATCATCCAGAACCTCCAGCGAACGCCCGAGCTGGTGCGGAAGGTCCTCGAGCTGAACCCGGCCATCGAGAAGGTGGCCCAGGCCTACAAAGACTGCCCCAACTGGCTCTACCTGGGCCGGGGCTACAACTACCCGGTCGCCCTGGAGGGGGCCCTGAAGCTCAAGGAGATCAGCTACGTCCACGCCGAGGGCCTGCCCGCCGCCGAGATGAAGCACGGACCCATCGCCCTGATTACCGAGGAAATGCCCGTCGTGTTCCTGGCGAACCGGGGCCTCCAGTACGAGAAGGTCCTCTCGAACATGGAGGAGGTGAAGAGCCGCGGGGGCCAGCTCATCGCCCTCGTCACGGAAGGCGACAACGAAATCAACCGCCTCGCCGACCACGTCCTGCCCGTCCCGGACGTCCCCGAGCCGTTTCAGCCGATCGTCAACGTCGTGCCCTTGCAGCTCCTGGCGTACCACGTGGCCGTGATGCGCGGCTGCGCGGTCGACAAGCCGCGGAACCTGGCCAAGAGCGTGACGGTCGAATAGCGCGGAAGGCGACGCGAAAGGCGCCCAGAGCCAGCCGGGGGGCTTGCGATTTCTGCTTGACCGGCGGCGCTTGTCGGGCGATAGTTCGATTGAAGGTCAAGAAGCACCGGACAACCATGTCCCCTTCCTACGCCGAGTATCCAATGTGGGAAGGGGATACTTTTTGTGAAGACGATAGCGATCCTCCACGATGGCGGCTTCGTCCGGAAGCGCCTGTACCGGCTCCTCGGAAACCGCCACCCCTCGGCGAACGACATCCTCCGTCTGTCCGAGGCCATCCAAGGCGACCAGGAGGAGCTGTTCCGCATCTACTACTATGACTGCCTTCCTTTGGAACGGCCGGACAGGAATCCCCTGCTCAACACGCGCATCGACTTCGGGAAGAGCCCGACCGCCAAGCGGATGAAGTCTCTGCTGGACAGCCTCGCCCGCAAGGACCACGTGGCCTTCAGGCGGGGCCAGATCGATTTCATCGGATGGGGGCTCAATCCCAGGGCCGCCAAGGCGCTGCTCGGCAGCACAACCTCGCGCCTCGGTCCGGATCGAGACTGCCTTGAGATCGACATCCGCCTCCACCTTGAGTCGCTCGAGAGGCTCGGACTCGTCGACCGCAAGAGGCGGCCCGACAATGACGACCATGCCTTGGCACAGGTCGTCAGCCGTATCATCCGGCCCGAAATCCGACAGAAGCGGGTTGACCATCAAGATCGGCCTCGACGTCGCATGGCTGGCAAGCCGGAGCATCGTGCAGCGTATCGCGTTGGTCACGGCCGACAGCGATTTCATTCCGGCAATGAAGTTCGCTCGCCGGGAAGGCGTTCAGGTGGTCCTGGTTCCTCTGGGCCTCAAGCCGCATCCCGAACTGATCGAACACGCCGACGAGGTTCGCGACGTGCAACTCGGCCAGGAGTAGAGGCCGGCCTCTGGTACAACCCAAACCGGCCCCCTCCCAGGAGCCCAACATGGTCTGGAAGGCCGCCCTCGCCTCGCAAGGCTACCTGATTGCCGACGGGGCGACGGGCACCGAGCTCGCCGCCCGGGGCCTGCCGCCCGCCGCGGGGCGCCCGATCTGCCGGTCGTCGTCTCGATGACCTACGACCGCGGGCGAGCGGATGAAGGCGCTCCTCGCGGGCCGCACGGTCCTCTTCACGCGGATCGTCGTCGCGTGGCCGGTCTTCGACTGGGTCGCCCAGGGCCGGGCCCCCGAGCACCTCTTGCGCAAGGCCCACTCCGGCGGCCGTCAGGCGGCGGCGAGACAACGTAACTCTATGTCCGGCAATGGCTTGTGCGTGCCGACGAACCGCCAGGCCCCTCCTCCGCACAAGTGGCCCTTTGGCATCAGGGGCCCCCCGAGGGCCGGTTGGGGCCTGCCGCGGCCCCGGAATCGTGCCATAGCCGTCCGATAAGCGTTTGCCCCCGGCCGAAAGCGCGCTATACTGTACGTGGGTCGGTGCGGGTGCACGGCCAGTGTAGGCCGTGCGCCAGGCGCACGTGCATTTCCGTGTCGGCGCATGTTCCGCGCCCCCCGACCTGCGCTGTCATGCGAGGGACAAGGGACCGTTTCCGCCACAGGCGGGGGGGCAGAGAATGCGAAGCTCAACTCGGACGTTCTTGCCGGTCGTTGTGCTCGGCGCCTTTCTTCTGGCGCCGGCGGGCGTACAGGCCATCACGTACACGGGTCCCAACCACACCTTGAGCTACGTACCGCCTGCTGATGCGTCGGACGGCCTCGTCGTGGAGGGGCTGACGTGGCCGAGCTTCACCATCACGTTCTCCTGGACTGTGACCAACGAGGACCTCAGCCAGCCCGGCT
The DNA here is from genome assembly GCA_964526295.1 of uncultured Anaerolineales bacterium. Taxonomy (GTDB): domain Bacteria; phylum Planctomycetota; class Phycisphaerae; order FEN-1346; family FEN-1346; genus CAZGKW01. The sequence goes on along the minus strand of CAZGKW010000046.1, from coordinate 2,483 downwards.
TCCCGTGGAAGTACACGTACGACCTCGATGTGACGAACCCCGGCGGGAAGCTCATGAAGGCCGTCACCCACATTATACTCGAGACCTCTCCCGGCCTGACTGAGGACGACTTTGCCGCCCTTACGGGAGCGACGTTCGAGGATGACGAGCCTCCGGCACTTCAGAAAGTCGCGAGCGGCAACCACGGGATGCCAACCGACGTCTTCGGCCTGCGGCTCGTGCCCCCCGATGATGAGACGTTCAGCATGAACTGGAGCTTCTTCTCGACGAAAGACCCTACGCCGGGCGACTTCTTTATCAAGGCGGGAGGCGGCGTGCCCGATCCGAACGCGGTCTACAATAAGGGCTTCGTCTCGCCCGACATCAACGACAGTTTGGCGGACCTGGACAATCCCGCAGCGACCTTCCATATCTTGGTGCCGGACACGACGGGCGGCACCAACGGCAACCACGTCATACCCGAGCCGTTGACGGCGGGCGGCCTCTTGATGGCCGTCGGGGCCCTGGCGGGCTACCTCCGCCGCCGGCGATAGGCGGGCCGGCGGAGTTTCGGTACGACGCCCGGGCTCCCGAAAGGGCCCGGGCGTTTTTTTGCGTTTACCGGCACTACACGTCAGCACAACTGGGGATGAGAAGTATAAGAGGTGCCCCAGTTGCACAGATACAGCTTGAAGCCTTCCGCAGCGAACACCCTTGCGGGCGACAGCGTTCGTCACTAGCATGATAGCGCCGTCCTGCGGCGCAGCCGCCGACCCTGATCAGGGAGAGACCTGATGCTAACCCGGCTTAAAGTCACCGGCTTCAAGAACTTGGTTGATGTCGACGTGCGTTTCGGCCCGTTCACGTGCATTGCAGGCGTGAACGCGGTGGGCAAGTCAAATCTCTTTGACGCAATCCAGTTCCTGAGTGCATTGGCCAGCAAGCCACTCACCGAAGCAGCCGCGTCGGTCCGAGAAGGTCATAGAAGCGTAGATGTGCGAGGCCTTTTTCACCATGTGGGCGAGAAGTACGCCCCGCGCATGTCGTTTGAGGTCGAAATGATCGTCCCTCAGCAAGGCCGCGACGACCTGGGTCAGCCCGCCAGGGCGTCTATCACGTTCTTACGGTATTCTCTGGAACTCTCCTATCGGCAGGAGGACCCAGCAAGCGAGGGAGGCCCACTTAAGATTGAGCGTGAGGAATTGCGCCACATCAAGTTGGGTGATGCCCCGAAGGATCTGCTTTTTCCCCATAAGGCGGGACGCTGGCGCCGAAAAGTGGTCACGGGGACGCGGCGTGCTCCGCATTTCATATCTACCGGAACACAAGGTGGCCATAGGATTATCAAGTTGCACCAAGATGGCGGTAGTCGAGGAAAGCCCGTGTCTCGCGTGGCGGCAAACCTTCCAAGAACAGTGCTTTCCGCCGTGAACGCCGCCGAAAGCCCCACGGCTCTTCTTGCCCGAACGGAAATGCAGTCCTGGCGATTATTGCATCTGGAACCAGCCGCCTTGCGCGAGCCAGATGAGTTCACCTCGCCGCCCCATCTTGAGGCCGACGGCTCTCACTTGCCTGCGGCGCTATACCATCTTGCCCACAAGAACGGCCACTTGCGCGGCAAGTCCCGGAAAGAGCCCAATGATCCGAAACGGATATACCAAGCTGTTGCCAACAGGCTTTCCGAGTTGATCGACGACGTAAGAACCGTTTCCGTGGATCGAGATGAGAAGCGTGAACTTCTTACCCTGAACATCGCCGACCGCCAGAACACACCTTTGCCTGCCAGGGCTCTTTCAGACGGAACCTTGCGATTCTTGGCGCTAGCCGTGTTGGAACTCGAGATCACCCCCCAGGGCCTGCTGTGCCTCGAAGAACCGGAAAACGGCATCCATCCGGCCCGCATTCCCGCGATGCTGCGCCTGTTGCAGGATATTGCCGTGAATCCCGAAGAAGACGCGGGGCCAGACAACCCGTTGCGGCAAGTTATTGTCAACACCCATTCTCCAGTTGTGGTCTCGAACGTTCCTGACGACAGCCTGCTTCTTGCCGAAATCAAAGAGGTCGCGACAGAGGAAGGGCGCCAAAACAGTCTGAGTTTTAGCTGCCTCCCTGATACTTGGCGCGCCAAGGCGCCGGAGAAACCGACAGCAATCTCGCGTGGCAATCTGCTTGCCTACCTCAACCCTGTTGGCATCACAGATGAGTATCCGTCCAGTGCCGGAACGTCTAAGCAGAAAACACGCCGAGCTCGCGTTGCAGACAGAGAAGATATGCAGCAACTCATTCTTTTTCCGGGCAGCGCTGCATGAGAGAAATCCGCTACACGCTTGTCTCGGACGGGAGTTCAGACAGGGCGCTCTTGCCAATTATCCGGTGGGCACTAGTGCAAGAACTTTCCCAATGTACACTATCTGGCGCGTGGGCGGACTTGCGGTCCTTGCCTCGGCCACCTAGTGTAGTGTATCAAGCAGATTGCACATTATTCAGTACGGCCCGTGCCCGTT
>CAZGKW010000045.1:0-32123 GCA_964526295.1 uncultured Anaerolineales bacterium | reverse complement strand
CCTTGCTTCCTCCATCCGTCCGCGGTACCCTCAAAACCTGCGAAAGGGCAGTTCTCTTGACCCAGGTCTTTCTTTGCGCTCTTCGCGTCCTTTGCGGTCCCAGGCGGCTTTCCGCGGGCCGAGGAATTGCTCTTGACAGGAGGGCAGGGGGGCCGATACTTTTCTCCGGCATGAGAGCGCGCGGCGAGGATACGGCCCTGGACCTTACCCGGTAAAGCCCGGGGCCGGTGCGCGCACGGACAACGAATCGGCCTCGGGCGAAAGCCCGGGGTTTTTTTATCGATGCTTCGACAAGCCGAAAGGCCAGCGATGCAAGACTACGACCCGCACGCGATCGAACCGAAGTGGCAGCAGTGGTGGGCCGACCACGGCACGTTCGAGGTCGACGGCCCCGCCGCGCCCGAGCCGAAGTTCTACTGCCTGACGATGTTTCCCTACCCCTCGGGGACGCTCCACGTCGGCCACGGCCGCAACTACATCATGGGTGACGTCGTGTCGCGGTACAAGATGATGCGGGGCTTCCACGTCCTCTCGCCCATGGGGTGGGACGCCTTCGGCCTCCCCGCCGAGAACGCCGCCATCAAGAACCAGCGCCTCCCCGCCACCTGGGTCCGCGAGAACGTCGCCTACATGAAGGACCAGTTCAAGAGGTGGGGCATCGGCTACGACTGGCGCCGCGAGGTAAACACCTCCGACCCGGCCTACTACAAGTGGACCGAGTGGATCTTCCTCGTCCTCTACGACCGGGGCCTGGCGTACCGCCGGCAGGCCCCCGTCAACTGGTGCCCGAGCTGCCAGACGGGCCTGGCGAACGAGGAGGTCGTCGACGGCCGGTGCGAGCGGTGCGGGGCCGAGGCCACGCAGAAGGACCTGCCGCAGTGGTTCTTCCGCATCACCGAGTACGCCCAGCGGCTCCTCGACGACCTGTCGGAGCTCTCCGAGTGGCCCGAGAAGGTCCGCACCATGCAGGCCAACTGGATCGGCCGAAGCGAGGGGGCGCGGGTCGACTTCAAGCTCGAGGACGGCACGCCCCTGCCGTGCTTCACCACCCGCCCGGACACGCTCTGGGGCGTCACGTTCATGGGCCTCGCGCCCGAGCACCCGCTCATCCCGCAGCTCGTCGCCGGCACGGACCGCGAGCGGGAGGTCCTGGAGTTCTGCGAGCGGTGCCGCCGCCAGCCGAGCGCCGTCCGCGGCGACGCGGAGGTCGAAAAGGAGGGCGTCTTCACGGGGGCGTGCGTGGTCAACCCCGTCAACGGCGAGCGGGTGCCCCTGTGGGTCGCGAACTACGCCCTCATGGAGTACGGGACCGGCGCCGTGATGGCCGTCCCGGCCCACGACCAGCGGGACTTCGAGTTTGCGAAGACATACGAGATCCCGATACGTGTCGTCATTCAGCCCGAAGGCATCCAGCTCCGCGCCGAACAGATGGAAGAAGCCTACGTCGGGGCCGGCGTCATGGCGGGCCCCGGCGACCTCTCCGGCACGCCCACCCCCTCGGGCATCCCCCGAGTGATCGAGTACCTCGAGGAGCACGGCATGGGCGCCGGGGAGGTGAGTTACCGCATCCGCGACTGGCTCATCAGCCGCCAGCGGTACTGGGGGGCCCCCATCCCCATCGTCCACTGCCCGGCGTGCGGCGAGGTGCCCGTCCCCGTCGAGGACCTGCCCGTGCCGCTGCCGGACGAGACGGAGGTGGAGTTTCCGCCCCGCGGCGAGAGCCCCCTGGCGAAGGTCGCGTCGTGGGTCAACACGGCGTGCCCGACGTGCGGCCAGCCCGCCCGCCGCGAGACCGACACGCTGGCCCAGTGGCTGTGCTCGTGCTGGTACTTCCTTCGGTACACGCTGACCCAAGAGGAGCGGGTACCGAACGACGAACCGTTCGACCGGGCGAAGGTGGACTACTGGATGCCGGTCGATCAATATATCGGGGGTATCGAGCATGCGGTGCTCCACCTGTTGTATACCCGCTTCATCTGCAAGGTCCTCCACGATGCGGGCCACGTGGCCTTCAACGAGCCGTTCCGGGCCCTGTTCACCCAGGGCATGATCTGCAAGCAGTCCGAGGTGACCGGCCGCCTGGAGAAGATGTCGAAGTCCAAGGGCAACGTCGTCAGCCCCGACGCCGTCATCGCCCAGTACGGGGCCGACACCCAGCGGCTGTACACGCTGTTCGTCGGCCCGCCCCAGAAGGACGCCGAGTGGCAGGACGAGGCGGTCGTCGGGGCCCGCCGGTTCCTCGACCGCCTGTGGCGCCAGGTCAAAGCGTTCGCCGCTTGCGGCTTAGCCGCAACCCGAAGTGAATCCTGTGCGGGCGACGGCGCCGACCTGCCGCCCGGCGCCAAGGCGCTCTGGCGAAAGACCCATCAGACGATCCGCAAGGTCACCGTGGACATCGAGCACTCGTGGCAGTTCAACACGGCCATTGCTGCCGTCATGGAGCTCTCGAACACGTTCGGCCAGACGTCCGGAGAGGGGGCCGAAGCGCCGGCTGTCGCCCGTTTCGCCCTGGAATCGATGGTCCGTCTGCTCGCCCCCTTTGTCCCGCACGTCGCCGAAGAGCTCTGGGTCGCCCTGGGGCACGATCCGAGCGTCCTGGACGCCGGGTGGCCCGAGTACGACGAGGCCGCCTGCGCCGAGGAGGAGCTGGAGGTCCCCATCCAGGTCAACGGCAAGCTCCGCGGCCGGATCACCGTCCCGGCCGACGCCTCCGAGGACCAGGTCCGCGAGGCCGCCCTGGCCGAGGAGCGGATCCGCGAGGTCCTCTCGGGCGCCGAGGTCCATAAAGTCATCGTCGTCCCCGGCCGCCTCGTGAACATCGTCGCCAAGTAGCCGGACGCGCTGCTCTTTCTGTTGCCGCGCGGCGCAGCCGGGCCCTGGGAGGGTCCTGCCGTGAAGAGATGCCTGCGATGGGGCGGGCTTGGGCTCGCGATGGCCCTGGCCGCCTCGGCGACCGGACGCTGAAGCTCCTGGCGGCCCTCCTGGCCGATGCCAACCGCCGTCTGCCGAAACCCGCCCTCGAGCGCCTCCGCGAGACGGCCGTCTGGGTCGAGGCCGGGAGCGACCGCGTCAAGGGGGCGTGCTACCACCCGTCGCGGCGGTGGCTCCAGGAGAACGGCTTCAACCCCGAGAAGGCCCGCTCGATCGAGATCGGCCGGCCCCGCAACTTCCTCGACTGGTCGAAGCACCAGCCCGCCATGCTCCTCCACGAGCTGGCCCACGCCTACCATCACCAGGTGCTCGGCTACGGCCACCCCGCCGTCAGGGCCGCGTTCGAGCGGGCCCGCGACGCCCGCCTCTATGAGAAGTGCCTGTGCTGGGACGGGAAGGACAAGCGGCACTACGCCATGACGAGCGACCAGGAGTACTTCGCCGAAATGACCGAGGCGTACTTCTCGACGAACGACTTCTATCCGTTCGTCCGGGCGGAACTCCGGCGGCATGACCCCGAGATGCACGACCTGCTCAAACGCCTCTGGCACCACCCGCCGGAAGCGAAGAAGGATTGAGCCGGCGAGCCAACGCCCGGTGACGCAAAACCGGGGGACCCAAAGCCCAGGGACTGCGGTCCCTGGGACCCGCAAACAGGCTTTGGGAGGGCACGCGCCCTCACTGCACTCGCTTGCCCTCTTCGAGGACGGCGTGGGCGTGGCGGGCGTAGTGGCCCCGCGGGTCTCGCTCATAGGCCCGCAGCACCTTCTCGCCGAGGCCCTTCCAGTCGCCGCAGCGATAGAGCGCCCGCGCGAGGACCAGCTCCCGCAGCGCGGCGTTGCGGTTGCCGCGCTTGAGCTCCTGCGGCGTCGCCTCGCCGGGCGCCACGTCCAGGGCGTGCCCCGTCATTCCCGGCCGGGCGAGCAGCTCGGCCAGGGGTTTCGCGGCCCGCCTGTCGGCCAGCGTCTCGAGGGCCATCGCCACGGCCCGGCAGTGGGAGAAGTCGGGCCCGTCGCCCAGTTCGCCCACCTTCGCGAGGACCGCCTCGACGGCCCCCGGCGCCCGCGTCCGCCCCAGCGCAACGACGTGCGAATCGAGCGGGCTGATGCTCGCCCCGTACTGGCCCATGCCGCGGAAGTTCCACCCCCGGTCCCACGGGGTCCCGCGGACCTTCTCGATGAGCGCCTCGGCCCCCGTCGCATCGCCCATCATCCCCAGGACGTGGGCGCACGCGAGCCGTTCCGCATCATCCTCAGCCGCCGCGCAGGCCTCTCGCAGCATCGGCACGGACGTCTCCGGCTGGGCGAGGACGACGGCCAGCTCGGGGTGCCCCGCCTTCCCCGCGGCGACCGCCGCCACCGCCCGCTCCACCTCCTCCCCCGGAAGCGGATACGAATCCCCATGCTTCAGAACGCTCGCCGGCAAGCACTCCTTCTCCACAAGGTGCCTCTGGAGCCCGTCCAGGTCGATCTCGCGGGTCCCGGCGGCCGAGGCAGCGGCCGTGGCGGCGGCCCGCCCGGCGGCGTAGCCCTGGTTCTGGATGTCCGGCTGCATCCGAACGATCGGGATCGCGTCGCGGTGGACGCTCACGCCCAGGCCCGTCACGAGGATCCCGTCCAGACCCCGCGGCAGGAGGCACCGGTACGGCATGTGACACACGAGGTCCTCCCCGCCCCGGCTCGGCGCCTTCAGCAGGAACACCGGGTGGACCGTGAACCCGTGGCTGTCGAAGTCGCTCTTCGCGAGGACCACCGTGTCGGGCCAGGTCCGCCGGTTCAGGATGTCGAGCGGCGAGAGGACGACGTCGCCGACGATGCGGCGCCGTTCCCGCGAGTCGATGATCTGCGCCAGGTCGTACGCCCCGGCGAATTGCTCCCGGGCCGACAGCAGCAGGTGCCACACGTCGACCGCGTCGGCCTCGTCGGCGAACGTGTAGTCGGTGTTGGTGTAGCTCGCCCCGAGGTTCAGCGGCGGGAGGCCGACGCCCTGGAGGGCGGCGTGCTCGCCGCTCGTGTATTCGTAGTCGGCCCCGGCGGCGATCGCGACGTCGGCGTTGCCGGTCGAGTCGATCACGACGTCCGCCAGCACGACGCCCCGCCCCTCGGGCGTCGCCACGACCACGCCCTTGACCGTGCCGTCCTCGACGAACGCCCCGCATCCGAGCGTGTGGAACCAGACGTCGCCGCCGGCCTGGCGGACCTCGCGGCGATACCATTCCATCTTGCCTACCACGCCCACGCGGGCCCCGAGCTCGGCGACCCCGCGGTCGATCTCGGCCGTGAAGCCCCCGCGGTAGCCGTGGTAGTACTTGCCGATCAGGCCCATCGTGGAGACGCCCCCGAGGCCGTGGAGGAACTCGACCACCAGCGTCTTCGCCCCGGCCCGGGCGGCGGCGATCCCCGCCGGGGCGCCGCCCGTCCCGCCGCCGACCACGACCACCTCGTACCGGCCGATCACCGGCACGCCGCGGGCCGGGCTCGGGACGGTGGGCAGGCCCTCCTGGACCGGCCGGACCCCGGTGAGCACCTCGCGGACGTCGCCCGTCTCGGCCGGTTCGCCCGCCGCGGTCGAGGCGACGCGGACGCCGCGCGGCCGCGCGGTCTGCTTCGCCTCGCGGGCGACTTCGCGTCCGACGCGCTCGCCGAGGGCCATCAGCTCGACCGGCCGAAGGAGCCGCCCGGCGGCCTCGCGCGAGACGTCCGCGCACCCGCCGAGGACCCACATCCGCTCCACGCCCGCCGGTCGGAGGGCCTCGAGGTCCAGCCCGGCCGCCCCCGGCCACGGGCCGCGGACGCTCGCCCGGCCTTTCATCGGGTCGGGCGGCACCTGGAAGGGCCTCTCCGAGGCGTCGAGCTGCTCCGGGTGGAACGTCCGGTCGCGGGCGACCTGCTCGGCCCGAGCCAGCGACGACCACGAGCCGTCCGCCATCGGAATCCGAAGCGTGTACCGGACGGCCATTGAGGCGATCGCCTGCGGCGCCCGGCCCCGCTTCCCCGTGACGCGGGCCGGGAACGCCGCCGGGAGCGTCCGGGCTTCGAGGCCCTCGCCCGGGCGGGGCCCGCCGCCCACGACGACCCGCTCGAAGACCTGCTCCCCGGCGGGGTAGGGGGCGAACTCCGCCCCCGCCAGGCGGGCCACCGTCGCCCGGTCGGTCGCGTCGAGGACCACCTTCGCCAGGACCGCCTGCCGGCCCGAGCGGTTCGCCATGACGATGCCCGCCGGCCGGCCCGTCGCGTCGACCAGCACGTCCGTCGGGTAGCAGCCGAAGAGGAACCGGACGCCGGCATCCAGCAGGGCCTTGTCCAGGACACGCTTGACCTGCATCGGCGTCGGCGGCCGGCGGACCCGCTTCGGCTCGGGCTTCTCGTCGGCCGCACCGTCGGCCTCGACGACGATCTCCCCGAGGAGCACCCGCCCGGCCCGCTCGGTCTTGGCCACGTCGAGCCGCAGGTACCGGGCGGTCCCGTCCACGCGGGCCGCCAGGTCCAGGGCCGCCTCCTCGACACGGCCGCGGTCGAGCCGGTCGTTGGCGATCGCCGAGACCGGCTGCCACGAGCGGCCGTCGAGGCTGGTCGAGACGGCGACGCGGGCCACCTCAAAACCGTCCGGCCGCTGGTAGGCGAACACGTGGACCTTGCGGACCCGCCGGGCCTGGCCCAGGTCGAGCCGGAAGGCGACGTCGCCGTCGTACTGGACGCTCTCGCGAGCGGCCGAAGCCCACCGGCCGTCCGCCAGGAGCGACGGGGGCCGGGTGTCCTTGTGGACGCCCGCAGACGGCCGGTCCGCCTCGTAGGTGAAGTCGACGGCCCCCTCGATGGCGGCGGCGGCGCCGCCGCCCGGCGGCTCGGCGTAGACGGCCTCCGCCAGAGGCGTGGCGGGTTCCTCGTCCGGCTCCAGCCACAGGCGCATCGGCCCGCACACGTCGTCGCCCAGGTACGTCCGCGGGGCGGCCAGGAAGACCGTCGCGCCGCTCCTGGCGGCCTCGGCGGCGGCGGCGACCGCGCCCGCCGACCCGCCTACCACCACCACGTCCACCTCGTACGCCACCGGGACCTCGCGGGCCGATTCGCCGACCATGTCTGCCGAACCTCCTTCCGAAACCGCGGCGGCCACAGAGGCCAGGGCCGCCAGCGCCGCACTTGCGAGGAATCGTGTCATGCGTCGTCTCCCACGTGGCGCGTTCGTCTACCGCCGACGGCCGAAGAGGCGCAGCAGAAGCAGGAACAGGTTGATGAAGTCCAGGTACAGCCGCAGGGCCCCCATGATGGCGGCCTTGCCGGCCAGCTCGGCCACCTCGGCCGAGTACTCGCCCCGCTCCTCCCGGTCCGCGAAGTAGAGGCCCATCTCCTTGAGCTTCTGGGTGTCGTACGCCGTCAGCCCCACGAAGATCAGGATGCCGACCGACGTCGTGATCCAGTACAGCAGCTCCGCCCGCAGAAACAGGTTCACCACCGACGCCAAAATCAGCCCTACCAGGGCCATGAAGCACAGGTTGCCCACGCTCGTCAGGTCCCGCTTCGTCACGTAGCCGTACAGGCCCATCACGCCGAAGGTGCCCGCCGTTACGAAGAACGTCGTGGCCAGCGACTCGGCCGTGAAGACGAGGAAGATGACCGACAGGGTCACGCCGTTGAGGGCGGCATAGGCCAGGAAAATCGCCATCGCGACCGGCGGCGAGAACCGCTCGATGAACGCGCTCAGGACCAGGACCAGGACCACTTCGCCCACCAGCAGCCCGATGAAGATGCCCCGGCTGCCCACCACCGCGTTCACCACCGTCTCGTTCGTGCTCACGACGACCGAGACGACGGCCGTCAGGAGCAGCCCCGCGAACATCCAGGCGTAAACCCGCGCGAGAAAGCTCCGCTGGGCCGCCACGACCGGATCGAAGACCGCCGCCGGTGCACGCATCCTTCGACCTCCTCGCTTACGCATGCCCCTATGGCTACCGAATCCGTCCCTCTCGGGGGAAAGCTACCGCCCCCGGCCCGTTCAGCTCAAACGAAAAACCCGCGTCCGACACGGCAAAAAAAGACACTTAGTGTCTTTTTGGCGACGCTAAGCCCTTTGCCGGCAATGCCTTATGAACGAAAAAAAGACACTTAGTGTCTTTTTTTCGGCGGGGCGGAGGGCGGCGGAGACCTCGCCGACGGGCGGGCGTTCCTCGGGTGACGGGCCGTCGGCGGTGACGCGGGCGACGAGGTAGCCCACGAGGAAGCCGAGCGCGAAGGCCAGGATGACGGCGACGATCCAGAGGGCCCATCGTCCCCGGACCTCGCCCGGCCCGCCGATGAGGGCCCGCGACCGCAGACCCGTGTACCGCGTGTCCCCGGAGCTCATGGCCAGTCCTTTCGCGTCCCTTCGGTCCCTGGTACGCCGGTGTGGCCCATTATAGCGCTCTCGCGTGTCTTCGCCCGTGCGGGCGTCCCCGCGTTCTTTCGCCCGCGGCCCGAACGGGGCCGGCTGTCAATCGCGGATGCCCGGCAGCGGGCCACGGCGCGTTTCCGCACGCCGCTCGAAGACTGCCCGTCGCTCCGGCCCATTGCCTCCGCTCCTTTTTCTTTCAATATGGGTGGTGATTTCTGATTGCATTAATCCGTGTCCTCTGCGGAAAGCTGTTGTCGTTGCCGTCGATTCCACATTCCGCGTTCCGCATTCCGCATTGGCATCATTCCCGCCACTCGAACGGGCGCGGCGCGATCAGGAACAGGCGCCGCAGCGCCACGTTACACAAGAGGCCCAGCGCCAGGAACGAGCTCATCATGCTCGATCCCCCGTAGCTCATCAGCGGCAGGGGGACCCCCGTGATCGGCATCATCCCGATGCTCATCGCCAGGTTCAGGAACGTCTGGGCCGCAAACAGGGCCACCACCCCCACCACCACCAACCGCCCGTACGGCTCGGTGGTCGAGAAGCTGACGTCGATCCCGAAGATGAACAGCAGCCCGTAAAGCACCACCACCAGGGCCGACCCCCAGAACCCGAACTGCTCGGCCAGCACCGGGAACAGGGAGTCCGCGTGGGCCTCCGGCAGGAGATGATACTGGGTCTGGGTGCCTTCGAGCCAGCCCCGGCCCCACAGGCCGCCCGACCCGACCGCGATCCGGGCCTGCCACAGGTGGTGACCGGCATCGCGGAGCAGCGTGTTGATGAACCGCTGGAGGGCATCGTAGGTGCCGGGGCCCACCCCGCCGCGCACCGCCGCCAGCAGGTCCATCGAATCCTCGTCGAAGCTCGACGGGCGGTCCTCCCGGCCGAGGACCCGCTCGGCGGCATACCGGCGGGCCCGCACCAGGAGCGTCCCGGCCTGCCACACGCGGAACTGCCACATCGACGTCACCTCACGGGCCAGGCGGACCTTCTCGGCGTCCGAGAGGCTGACCTCGACGGCCAGGGCGGCCACCTGGTCCTGGGCCGCCTTCTCCCGGGCCTCCCGCTGGGCCTCCCGGATGGCGAAGCGGAACCGCTCGGCACACGGGTGCAGCAGCCACGAGTCAATCCGGAGCCGCTGGTAACCCTTCATCGAGGCGTAGAAGATCGGGACCATCACCAGCCCCATCAGGATGATGGTCAGGAGGTGCTTCATCCGGGCCCCCGCCGCGAACAGCATCAGGAACAGCACCGGCAGGAACAGCATCGCCGTCCCCAGGTCGGGCTGGTACAGGACCAGGACCGTCGGCACCAGGGCCATCGCGAACGGGGCCATCAGACCGCCGAAGCGGCGGACGTTCCGACGGTACCGCAGGTAGTAAGCCAGGGCCATGATAAACGCGATCTTCGTCAGCTCCGACGGCTGGAAGCTGATGCCCGGCAGGTGGATCCACGACCAGGCGTTGTTCGTCGGGTACACGAACGGCCGCAGCTCGATGCCCCGCCATCGGAGGACGGCCAGAAAGACCAGGGCGGCCACCGTGACGCCGTAGAAGAGGTAGCTGTAGCCGGCGAGGCGGGTGTAACGGGGGACGAGGACGAGCGAGAAGACCGCCAGGCCCACCAGGACCCACAGGACCTGCTTGCCCCAGAACGTGCGGAGCAGCCCCGCGATTAGCGGCGGCAGACCCCGCGACGACCCGCCCTCGACCGGCGGGAGTCCCCCGCCGGAGGCGGCATAGATGCCCAGCAGGCCCAGAACCACCAGGGCCATCGCCGCCGCCATCAGCAGCCAGGGAAACCGGTACCAGTACTCACTCGCCACGGACCGTCAGCCTTTCTTCGCGCGACTCGGAGCCTGGAGGCTCGTAGCGCTGCGCGTCTTGCGAGCCGCGAACGGGAGTTCGCGGGTACGTTCGCGCGACGACCAAACGTTCGGCGAGCCGAAGCTCTCGGCGCCATTCGTGCCTGCCCGCGGTCTTACGACCGCGGCTCGAACGATTCGGCGCGCGTGGGTCTTTTCGTACTTCGTGCCTACTACTACTACGCCAGTTCGCTGCTTCATCCCGCCTGGCGGTCTTCCCAGGCCGCCAGAAACTCGCTTCAGGCCCGATCGCGGCGGCCTGGAAAGGCCGCCGCGCGGCAAGTGGCGTTGTAGTACTACCCGCGGTCTTGCGACCGTGGCTCGAACACCAAGGGCTCGACCCGCAACAAGCCTCGCGTCGAAGCGGCGCTTAGGCTTTCCCGCGGGGGCGGGACACAGTATAATCGCTCGTTCGCAAACGGGCCACCTCTCTCGGGAAGGACACCGATGGCGTCCAGGCTCCGCCGGGCCCTCCAGGGGGCGGCCCTGGCCACGCTCGTCCTTGCGGGGACGGGGTGCGACCGGTCGGGCGTCCTGCGGCGGCGGATCGAGGCGATCGACGATCGGCCGGCCCGGCAGATCGTCGCCGACTGCATCTGGAAGCACGGGTCGATCTACCGGTGGGAGGAGCACGAGACGATCCGCTTCGAGGCCGCCTTCGTCGAGCATACCGACGTCGGCGACGTGACGACGCCGGAGGTCTGGCTGCTCGACACCGAGGACAACCGGGCCCGGATCGAGCGGGCCGGGCCGGGAGACGGCGGGCCCGTCCGGACGGTCCTTTCCGACGGTCGGCATGTGGGCGTATACTCGGCCGGCCGGGAGCTGGCCGACCCGGTCGCCGTGAGCGCCGCGGCGGGGCACGCCCGGATGGTCCGCGAGCTGTCGGTGCTGCCGTTCTCGCTCCTGGCGAAGGACCGGCGGTTCGCCTACGCCGGCCTCGTGCGGGGACCGGCGGGGTCGCGGGCCTGGCACCGCGTGCGGGTGGCCTACGAGGACGACGCGAAAGGGCGGATGGTCCTCCAGGTCCGGGACCGGACGCGGCAGGTGACGGGCGTCGAGTTCGAGTGGCCGGAGCCGCCGTGGGCCGGGCGGCGGCTGTGGGTGGAGATGGACGACTGGCGGCGAACGGGCGAGCTGCTCTTCTCGCACCGATGGCGGTTCCACGAGACGGACGCCGAGGGCCGCCCCGCCGGGCCGCCGGTCTACACGGTCCGCCTCGAGCGGATCGATCTGGACGTCCAGGTGCCGCGGGGCGCGTTCTCGAAGCCGTAGAGGCAGCCGAGCGGCGGCGCGAGGGCCGTTGTTCGCCTCCCTCTCCCTTGACGGGAGAGGGGGTGGGGTAAGGGTGACGAGTTCCGTCTTCGCCCCCGGGCCCCGTTCTCAGGGCAGGCCTTTGCCTCTCCCACCAGGGAGAGGGGATGGATATCGGACGACGAGGTGGCGATGGAAGACTGGATGGATGCCGAGGCGTTCCTGGACGAGGCGGACCGTCTGCTCGAGCAGGGCGACTACGAGGGGGCCCTGGAGAACTGCCGGCACGCCCTGGAGATCGAGCCCTACAACGCCGACGCCCACGCCCTGGCCGGGCGGTGCCTGGCCTACCTGAACCAGGTGCCGGAGGCCGAGAAGGAGCTGCTGACGGCCATCGACGCCGACCCGGAGTGCGTCGACGCGTGGTTCGGCCTGGCGTTCGTCAGTTGGCTCCGGGCGGACGACCGCGAGTCGCTGGACTACCTGGAGCGGGCCCGCCGCCTCTCGCCCGACGACGAGGCCGTCCTGGCCCAGCTCATCGGGGCCCACGGCAACCTGGGCCAGTTCGAGGAGGCCGAGCGGGTCTACCGCGAGGCGATGACGCTCCACGCCGAGTCGGCCGAGATCGCCTACCAGTGGGGCCTGGTCCTGTCGCGCCGCGGCCGCTACGACGACGCCATCGACGTCTGGCGGCAGGCCGCCAAGTGGGACCCGGAGTACCCCGACCTGCACCTGTCGATGGCCCGGGCGTTCGCCCAGAAGGGCGACCTGGAGCGGGCCCACGACGAGCTGACCGAGGAGCTGGAGCTCTACCCCGACTCGCGGGACGCCCGCCTCGCCCTGGGGGGCTACTACCTCCAGACGGAGGACCTGGAGCGGGCCGTCGCCATCTACGAGGAGCTGCTGGAGGAGTCGGAGGAGGACTCGCGGATCCACCTCGACCTGGGTTACGCCTGCCTTCGCCTGGGCCAGATGGACCGGGCCCGAGAACACCTGTTCCGGGCCCTGGAACTCAGCCCCTCCGACCCGCTCATCCTCTCGCACCTGACGACCATCCCCCACGGCAAGACCGACGTGCGTCGGGCCGGGCAGGTCCTGAGGCGGGCCCTCCGCGAAGAGCCCCACCGCGACGACCTCTACCGGAACCTCTCGGCCCTCTTCGCCGGGGAAGGGCGGTTCGACGAGGCCGAGGCCCAGCTCCGCGAGGCCCTGTCCTTTTCGGGCCGGCCCCACGACCTGGAGAACGACCTCGGGGTGCTCCTGGCGACGCAGGGCAAGTTCGAGGAGGCCCGGGCAACGTTCGACCAGGGCCTGGCCCGCGACCCGGACGACGTGCCCCTCCGGATCAACCGGGCCCTGATCGAGGCGGACCTGGGGCGGCCCACCGAGGCCCTGGCACGGCTCCGGACCCTCGCCGGATCGCATCCGGAGGACCTCGACGTCATGGCGAACCTGGCGTCGGTGCTGTTGGAGATGGACCGGCCGGAGGACGCCCTGGAGACGGCCCGGACGGTCCGCGAGCGGGCCCCGTTCGACCCCCGGGGACACTACCTGGTGGGACGGGCGATGTACAGCGTCGGGGCCTACGAGGACGCCCTGGACGCCCTCGACCGGGCCGTCCGCCTCGATCCGATGCAGGTCGATACATTGATCGCACTGGGCATGTGCTACGCCGCCCTCGGAAAACCCCAGGACTGCCTCCGCGTCTTCGAGCTGGCCCGGTCGCTGGCGCCGAACGACCCGGACGTGCTGTTCAACCTGGGCCTGGCGTACGAGGACGCCGCGACCACCCGCGGGACCGTCGGCGGGCGGGCCCAGGCGGCCAAGCTCTATCGGCGGGTCCTGAAGCTCGCCCCGTCGTACCAGGCGGCGGCGGACCGGCTCGACGAGATCCGGGGCGCCCCGCCCGAGACCGACCGGCAAACGTGAAATTATCTACAGGAGGAGGAGGACACGCCATGAAAATCCTGGTTCTCTCCGGCAGCCGGGACCCCGAGGGCCAGACGGCCCGGGCCGCCGCCGCCCTCGCCGACGGCGCCATCAGCGCCCACGCCGACGTCGAGACCGTCTTCCTGCCCGAGCTGGCCATCGAGCGGTGCCGCCAGTGCGACCAGGCCGGCTGGGGCATCTGCCGCACCGAGGGCCGCTGCATCATCGAGGACGACCTGGCGGGCCTGGTCGACCGGATCCGCGACGCCGACGCCGTCGTGTTCGCCACGCCCGTCTACTTCGGCGACCTCGCCGAGGGCCTCCGGGCCTTCCTCGACCGGGTGCGGCGGACCTGCACACGCGAGCCGGGCCAGAAGGGCATCTCGGGCAAGACGGCCGTGGGCGTCTGCGTCGCGGGCGGCGGGGGCGGCGGGGCCCCGGCGTGCTGCGTCTCCCTGGAGCGCATCGTCAGCCGATGCGGGTTCGACCTGGTGGACCTGGTGCCGGTCCGGCGGCAGAACCTCGACTTCAAGCGGAAGGTCCTGTGGACCACGGGGAAGTGGATCGCCCAGGGGGCGGGCCCGCCCGCCGCCACCTGAACGCGTGCCATTGCACTCTGCGCGGCGGGTCTCGAGCACCCGCCGCGCTCCGCAATGGGCGTGCGTTCGGACTCATCGCCATGCCGATGACTGTTTCGCCCGACGACGACCGCCTCGCCTTCCGCGGCATCGTCTCGCTGCGCCGGGAGGCCGACTGGGTCCAGCCCTATCGCCTGCCGTGGGCCGAACGGGCCCTCTTCAACCCCGAGCTGATGGCCCGTGCCGGGATGCCGGCCGGCGTGCGGATCGCTTTCACCAGCGACACGACCCGCGTCGGGGGCCGCGTGGGGCCGACGCCCGAGATGACGCCGCTGGACCTCGTCGCCGACGGCGAGCTGGTCGGGACGGCCGAGATGGACGGCGCCGCCGGCTTCGCCTTCGAGGGCCTGGCGGCGGGGGAGAAACGCCTGGAGCTGTGGCTGCCGGCGTTCGGCGAGTTCCGCCTCCGGGGCCTGGAGCTCGCCGACGGGGCGACGCTCCGCGCCCCCGCCGACGACGAAGGCCCCCGGTGGCTGACGTACGGCAGCTCGATCACCCAGTGCCGCCAGGCCGCCCGGCCCACCGAGACGTGGCCGACCATCGTGGCCCGGACGCACGGGCTGGACCTGACGTGCCTCGGTTTCGGCGGCCAGTGCCACCTCGACCCCATGGTGGCCCTGGCGATGCGGGACCTGCCGGCCGACCTTGTGTCTATGTGCCTTGGGATCAATATCTATGGGGCGGCGAGCCTGTCGCCGCGGTCGTTCCGGCCGGCCATCGTCGGGGCGGTCCGCATCGTCCGCGAGACCCACCCGGACGCACCGGTCGTCCTGGTGTCGCCGATCTACGGGGTCGAGCGGGAGCGGACGAAGAACCCGGTCGGCTTCACACTGCCCGCCATGCGGGCCGAGGTGAAGGCCGCCGCCGAGGACCTCCGGACGGCGGGCGACCCGAACGTCCATTACGTCGACGGCCTGGAGGTCCTGGGGCCGGCCGACGCCGACCGTCTGCCCGACGACCTGCACCCGGACGCCGAGGGGTACCGGCTGATGGGCCGCCGCTTCGCCGAGCGGCTCGCCGAGCTGGTGGACCTGGAGTCGCTCGGCGCCGGCGCGGCATCTCGAACCTGAAGCTGAGGGCCCGGAATCGCGGATTGCTGCCCGTGCCGCGGACGAAACCCATCTGGATCGGCTGCCCCCAATACCGGCGGCACGTCCGCGGGCGGTACGCCTGCGACGAGCACGGCCGGTACCGGCTGGGCCCGGGCGGCGGGTTCCTGCTCGAGTGGACGCGGTGCGAGCAGCTCGGCGGCCGGTGCATGCAGACCCTGTGCGCCCTGCACCGCCACAACCGCCGGGGACCGGGCACGTGGTACCCCGACCGGCTGCTGGCCGCCCCGGACCCGGTCCGGCGGACGAAGCGCCGCGTCAGCGACCCGCCCTACGCCGGCCCGTCCGGCCGGGGCCACCTGGCCTGAGGGCCGTTGCGCAGCCTCCCTCTGCCCCTCCGCGGGAGAGGGATGAGGGGGCGTCGTTCCGCGTGCCGAACGTATCGGCGCCCTTCGCACGTACCCGCGTTCTCACGAACGCGGCCTGAACAGCAGACGCACGACGACAAAAGGAGGCCCCATGCCGCGACCGAACATCCTCTACATCCATTCGCATGACACCGGCCGGTACATCCAGCCCTACGGCCGGGCCATCCCCACGCCGAACCTCCAGCGGCTGGCCGACGAGGGCGTCCTCTTTCGGCAGGCGTGCTGCGCCGGGCCGACCTGCTCGCCGAGCCGGGCGGCCCTCCTGACGGGCCAGTCGCCCCACTCGGCCGGGATGATCGGCCTGGCGGGCCGCGGCTTCCCGATGAACGACTACAGCCGGCACCTCGTCCATACCCTCCGCGAGGCGGGCTACCGCTCGACGCTCGTCGGCGTCCAGCACGTCGCCGACGGCCCCCGCAAGATCGGCTACGACGAGGTGGTCGACCTCCCGGGCCGGCCCGACGTGGAGCACGTCGCCCCGGCGGCCGAGACGTTCCTCAAGGGCCGCCCCGCGGAACCCTTCTTCCTCTCGGTCGGTTTCATGGAGACCCATCGCAAGTGGGAGGAGCTCAGCGCGGCGGCCGACCCCCGGCACGTCCGGACGCCCGACCCCATCCCCGACGCCCCCGAGACGCGGCGAGACATGGCCGGGTTCATCCGGCTCGCGGGGACCCTCGACTCCGGCATCGGGCGGGTCCTGGCGGCCCTCGACGAGGCGGGCCTGGCCGAGAACACCCTCGTCATCGCGACGACCGATCACGGCATCGCGTTCCCCCGGATGAAGTGCAACCTGACGGACCACGGGATCGGCGTGATGCTCATCCTCCGCGGCCCCGGCGGGTTCGACGGGGGGAAGGTCTCCGACGCCCTCGTCTCGCACGTCGACCTCTTCCCCACGCTGTGCGACCTCCTGGCGATCGATCCGCCGGCGTGGCTCCAGGGACGCTCGATGATGCCCCTGGTACGCGGCGAGGCCGACGAGACAAATGAAGCGATCTTCGCGGAAGTCACCTACCATGCGGCATACGAGCCGATGCGGGCCGTTCGGACGAAGCGATGGAAATACATCCGTCGGTTCGGGGGACGGGGCCGCCTGGTGCGGCCGAACTGCGACCAGGGCCCGTCGAAGGACTGGATGCTCGCCCACGGCTGGGCGGAGGTGCCGCCGGCGGCGGAGGAGGAGCTGTACGACCTGGCGCTCGACCCGAACGAGGCCCACAACCTGGCGGGCGAAGAGCGCTGCGCCGAAGCGCTCGAGGAGATGCGCGGGCGGCTCGAGCGGTGGATGCACGAGACGGCCGACCCGCTCCTCGCGGGCCCCGTCCCCGCCCCCCACGGCGCCCGCGTCAACGACCCCGACGGCGCCTCCCCCGAAGGGCCGCTGAAGACGATCGAGTGAGGACGGCCCTCCGCAGAGGAGGGCGAAGGACGAGAACGGCGACAGCAACGGCCACTGCTTACCGCAGAAGGGGGTCGGGGACAGAAAGGCAACTGCCCTCCGCAAACGCCGTCCCGTGCGAAGCCGAGGGATCTCGCAAATTACGCAGATTCCACCGACAAGAAAATGGGGAGTTGCGAAATGGCCACGTGCCTTGCGTCGCCTCTCGGTGTGGATACACTCCAGACAGACCGTGCACTCGGGGCGCGGTGAGTCAGTGCAGCTTCGGGGGTCCTGGAGGCGACGTGCCGGACGTTTACGACAAGAAGACTCGCAGTTACGTGATGAGTCGGATACGCAAGACCCACACCACGCCGGAAATGGTAGTCCGTCGGCTGCTGCACCGGCTCGGCTACCGGTTCAGGCTGCATCGTGCAGACCTTCCCGGCAACCCAGACATTGTTCTGCCCAAGCATCGTGCCGTGGTCCTCGTGCACGGCTGCTTCTGGCACCAGCACTCCTGCAAGCTCGGCAAGCTTCCCAAGTCCAACAAGGCGTATTGGGTGCCGAAGCTCGAGGGCAACAAGAAACGGGATGCAGCGAACCGAAGGGCCCTCCGCCGACTTGGCTGGAAGGTCTTGGTTGTATGGGAATGCCAGGTGCAGGATGAAGCGAAGCTAAAGGAAGGGTTGCTGAAGCTCCTCAAGCCGTGAGCAAGGCCTCCAGGACAAGCGTAGCTACCCGAACGTTTACCGCGTTACCCAGAGCTGCCATGGCAACTCCAAACGGCGGCAGGTGCTTCAACTCGTCCATGCACTGGAGGCGTGCACATTCCCGCACGGTCATGTACCGCTCTTCCCAGCCGATAATGGGGACTTGGGTTGTCGTCATGGCAACCAGGGACGGAGACGTTGTGGCCCGCTTGACCCTAACGCCGGACGCCCTGAACTGGATCACGTGCTGCCACAGATTGCGCTCTTCGCCCTGGCAGTTCCACTCGAACTTCTGGAGGCTGGGAGGAAAAAGCTTGATGCGCCCAGTCCAACACTCCAGGTCCCGCCGATGGTGCGCCAGGAAATCCCGATTCTGCTTTATGAAGGCCATTTTCCACCGAGGGAACGCCTTCTCTCGCCTCCTTGCGTAGCTGGGCACAAGCTCAAGCACATCCTTTCGGAACCATTTCCGCAGCGAGACTCCAAAACATCCGCGTCTTCGCCTGAGCAGCTTCAGCGGCACCTCGTGAAGCGAGCCGCGGTCGTAGGGATAGGAAGCTCCAGATTCCATGCTCCATATAGGGAAGGACGGCAGCTTCGCCTTGGCAGGGATCGCTTCGAGGAATTCCTGCCACGTCTTGAGACATACAATGACTTGCTGACTCAAGGCCTTGGCGCCATCCGGCCGTTCGTCCAAGAAGTCACGCAGCGACAGCTCGTCAGCTCGCGTCGTTGGTGCTGGCCAAGTGAAACCGTTAAGCGCGCCAAGCCGGCCGACGAGATACATGCGCTGGCGTATCTGCGGGACGCCGAACTGATGCGGCGAAAGTGTGGCGCTGCTGACAGCATAGCCCAGAGATTCAAGCTTCTTCTTGACGCGCGTATACGTCTTGCCCTTGTCATGACGGACAAAGTGCGCCACGTTCTCCAGCAAGACAAAGGTGGGGCGGTGGGCACGCAGAATGTCAACGATGCTGTCGAAGACGGTCCCGCGCTCCTTGTCGGCCCAGCCGCGCTGGCCGCCTGCCTTTGAGAAAGGCTGGCACGGAAAGCCGGCGCAAAGAAGGTCGTGGGGAGGGACTTCGGTCGGATCCACGTCTCGTACATCCGCTGCGGGCTTCATGCCGAAATTGGTGTTGTAGGCCGCCCGCAGCTTGGTATCAAGTTCACAGGCGAAGACACACCGTGCGCCGGACTTGGCCGCTGCCAAGTGGAACCCTCCGAGGCCTGCGAAAAGATCAACGAACTCCAGTGTCACATCAGGCCCTGTCTAGATCGAGAATCCACTGCACGCGAGGTTCCAGCCAGGCCACCAGTCGCTTGGCCAGTGCGGTGGGAAGCCACTCAACGCAAATCGCGCCAGCCGAAAGTAGTCTGTACCGGTCAAGTAACAACCCACCCACCCTCGGCGACCTCTGGACAAACTCCTTGTCCAACAGGGCGAACGGGAGAGCAAAGGCCTTCGCCGGGATGTGCTTGAAATCTATCAGCTTCCTCCAGACCTCGAGATCAAGGTCATGGAGCTTTGCAGCCCAGCCCTTGCCACTCGCGCACTGGGCGAGATAGACAGGGAACCCGCCCCGCTGGTCGCGGAAGGGCATGTGCCACGCGATGTCCAGGCCGCTTTCCTTTGCATACGTGCCGGCATACTTTGTAAGCGCGATATCGCAGGCCTCCTCCCGCAAGTCGGCCGCCAGGTTTGGGACCACACTGCTAAGAGTGACCGTGTGTTGTCGTGACCAGCCCGTGCACGTAAACTGCCAGTGGCTGAACACGCACCTCAAGGAAGCTTCCACCAAGCTCTCAAACAAGGCTCCCTGGTCCGTGTAGTCAGGCCCAAACTGCTCATGCCAGCCCGGATACGTGGGCCCCAGAGAAACCGCTAGGCAGAATGTGTGGGCGGGTGCTTCCCTCCACTGACACGTACGTGTTATGGCTAAGTCCCTCACCTTGAAAGGCGAACTGGAGCCAAGCCATGATAGCCGACGGCGAATCACTGTCCACGAGTTGCTGACAAATTCCCAGCAGTAATCTTGGTCATTATATATTTCCTGCTCCATCAACACGTCAACGACTTCGGCTTTTGAGACTTCCCGGACCTGCTCGTCATAGAGTGCGCTGGCCTCCAGCCAATCGCAAAACACCGTGACGTCGCTATTGTGCGCAGTGACAGACCTCTTCACCACATCGGGCCTAGCGATCATATGCGCTCACTCAGGTTCGCCCTGGTCGAAATCTCGCTGAATCGCCGCGAAGGCGCTCGTCTTCGGGAAACGCCGCACCAACTCCCACCCCCCAAGGCCGAAGCGGTCGACGGCCTTTTGAAGAGGTTGCGAATCGGCATACAGATGCACGCGACCCAACACTTGCTCGATGTCGTCCGTCGCTCGCTCCACTAAAGCTACCAATTCTGGCTCATCGGCACCGGCCTTCTGCGCGGCCACTTCAAAGCTTGGGTGGTCAGTCTTGCGCAGATAGTCCACCGCTCTTTCGCTCTGCAGGATCTTGCTGAACCTTGTAACGTACCTTGAGTCAGTGAAGAGCGGTGGCTTTTCGTCGGTCCCGAACAGCCACAGCGCGAATTCGGCCAAGGCGTCAAGCTTATCCTTCGGCACTGGCCTCATCGCCCGGCCTGGAGGCGCAGAGATATCGACGTCTAAGAACGTCTGCACGCCCAGTTCTCGCAAGGATAGGTAGAGGACGCTGAACTTCTCTTCGACATGCTCGAGTGAAACCTTTTCCTCAAGGTCCTCCATCTGCAGCAGAATCCGATAGGAGATGTAGTTGCGGCGCACAACCGGCTCTTTGCTGCCGATTCGCCTGGTCGCCTCCCGGTAGTTCAGGCCCTTCTCCTCGATCAGCTTGGCTATGAATTCGGCCTTCTCTGCCGGGCGCCACTGCTTGATGCCCGTCACGTGCCGGAACCCCAGAAACCCGTCCACCTCATCGCGGGATTCCATCTTGATGAAGGGTATCTCCGCGAATAGGTCGTGCGGGGGCTCCACGTCGGAAACTAATCGCGTCCATTTCGTTGACACATGTTCGTCACCGAAGGCTCTCTTGAGGTACTTCAGGGCAGCCAGCCGGCGGTTACCCTCCACGACCACGAGACACTCCTTGCCATACAATTCTTCCTCGACAACAATGAGGGCCTCTTGCGGCCAGAATCCGCTCTCCAAGAACGAGACGGCAAGTTCCTCGAGCGCCCAGTCCTCCATCAATGCCAGGATTCCTTCCTGCCCCAATTCACGCCGGGTGTGTTCGCGTCCTAACCTTGGGTTGCGCGGGTCGAGGGAAAGGTCCTCAAGCTTGCCGTACTGTATCGCAGGTTGCGATGGCATATAGGAACTCCCTTCTCTGGGGCACTCCGCGCTCGGGGGTGCGGAGGCAGCCGCGATGTGTGCTGGTGGCGCTCCCTCTCCTGGTTGGGGGACGAAGTGCCCTCCGTGACCGCGACTATACGCCCGCTCTATGAGGCAAGCAAGCCTTTGCAGGCATGCGCCTTGCGATGCCCCTCGGCATTCGGCTCCGGCCCCTGCTCGCTTGGCGCCGAGGGCGGAGCCAACGCGGCCCCTTGGCAAGATCGGGCGTCGCCCTCAGCAGCGCCGAAGGGGTTGGCCCTCGACTTCCCCGTCGGGTCGCTCGGGATGACGGCTCGTGGAAACGAATTACGGCTCGACGCGAGGGCCGTCGAGCTGGAGGGCCAGGAGGGTCACGTCGTCGGGCAGGCGGCGGCCGCCGGAGGCGGCGTGGACGGCCGTCACGATCTCGTCGAGGGCCGCCTCCATCGGCAAGAGGGCCGTCCGCTCGACGATCTCGACGAGCCGGTCGGGGTTGGCCAGTTGGACCGGCTCGACCCGCTCGGCCCCGTCGCTGTAGAGGAGCAGCCGCTGGCCGGGCTCCAGGCGGCGCGACCGCTGCTCGAATGCCGCATCGCTGAAGATGCCCAGCAGGGCCCCCTCGCCGGCGAGCGGTTCGACGTCGCCGTCGACGGTCACGAGGAGCGGATGGGGGTGCCCGCCGCGGGCCCAGGCCAGCTCGTGCGTCTCCATGTTGTAAAGGCAATAGACGAGGGTGACGAAGGGGGTCTCGCGGAGGTCGGCCCGGAGGAGGTCGCGGTTCAGGTCCGAGAGGACGTCGGCGGGCTGGATCAGCTCGTACTTCTTGCCCTCGATACGTTTGGTGCGGAGGCTCTTCTTGACGAAGACCGTCAGGAGGGCCGCCGGGATGCCGTGGCCCACGGCGTCGGCCACGTAGAACCCCAGGTGCCGCTCGTCGAGACGGAAGACGTCGTAGAAGTCGCCGGCGACCCAGGCGGCGGGCTCGAGGCGCGCCGCGAACTGGGCGTCCATGAGCTGGGGGAGCCGCCGGGGGAGAAAGTCGGTCTGGAGCCGCTGGGCCAGGCGAAGCTGCTCGTCGAGGTGGCGGGTGTGTTCCTGGAGTCGGCGGACGGCCGGCGAGGCGGGCCACTTGGCCGAGACGAGGCTCTCGAGCTGGGCCTCGAGCTCGGCGGGGTGCTCCTCCGGCTCGAGCATCGCCAGGACGCCGGAGCGGTAGAGGGCCATCCGCTCGGCGTGGCCCAGGTGGCCGTTGATCGCGAGGACGGGGATGGGCGTCTCGCCGAGACGGGCGGCCATGGCAGTGGCCTCGTCGAGGGCCTGGGGGTCGCCGGGGGGGACGTCGAGGATGACGACGTCGGCGCCCATGGCCTCGGGGACGGCCCCGGAGTCGATGACGATGACCGTGCCGAAGGACGGGTCGATGGACTGGCGGAGCTGGCCGGCGACGCCGGGTCGGTCCGTGAGGATGAAGATCGAGACGGGGTCGAGGGCCAGGGGGGTGCTACGTCGGCGGCGGGTCGAGCCAGGTGACGCGCCCGCCGACGAAGCCGACGTCTCGTCGGTCGGGACCGCCAGGGCGGAGCCAGGAGCGTCGTTCGCCATAGTGCCAAACTTCGCGATTCCGGCCGGCCTCGCGGTCGGCCGGGGTGGTGACCTCCTCGATGCGGTCCGGGCGGCCGAGGGCCATCTTGACCTGGTCCGGCGTCATGCCGATCCGGACCTGGCGCCGCAGGATCGCGTCCTGTATCTCTTTCGGCTGTTCTTGCCACGCGGCATAAACGCTAATTCCCTGGACAAAAGCGAGCTTGAGGCTGGCGGGCTTGCGTTCGCGTTCCATCTGGCGGAAATGCTCCCGCTGGGCGTCGGTCATCAGATTGTAGTAAACGTCGCGCTTCGACTGCTTGCCGCCCGCGCAGCCGGCCGCCAGGGCCGCCGCCAGGGACGCGGCCACGATCACCCACCGTCGGGCCTTCCGCCGCCCCGCCGCCAGGCGCATCGCCTTTCGTCCGGCACTTCGCACTCCGCTCATCCCTCCGCGACGCGGCGAACGGACCCCGATGCCGGCCTCCGTATCGGCCGGACGCGCCATTCGAACCCGCCCCGCTGCCACCGCCGAAGCTTCAGGCCCGCCGCGGCCGATGGGCCGCGACGCCTCATCCTACCCCCCCGCCTCGCCTCGCACAAGCCGCTCCAGGTCGTCGAAGAACCCCGGGTACGTCTTCGCCACACACTCCGCCCCCGCGATCCGCACGCCCGGCACCCTCAGGCCCACCACCGCGAGGCCCATCGCCATCCTGTGATCGTCATACGTTTGAATCTCCGCCGGCCGGACCTCTTCCGGCGGGCGGATCGAGAGCCCGTCCGGCCGCTCCTTCACCTCCGCCCCCAGCCGCCCCAGCTCCGCCGCCAGCGCCGCCAGCCGGTCCGACTCCTTCACCCGGAGGTTCGCCACGTTCCGGATCGTCGTCCGCCCCCGGGCAAAAAGCGCCAGCGGCGCGAGCGTCAGCACCATGTCCGGCATCGCGTTCAGGTCGACCGCCAGGCCCCGCAGCCGCTCCGGCCCCTCCACCGTCACGCCCGCCTCCGACCACTCGACCTCGCAGCCCATCTCCCGCAGGACCTCGGCGAACCGGGCGTCGCCCTGGGCGCTTCGGAACGTGAGGCCCTCGACGGTCACCCGCCCGCCGGTCGCCGCCGCAGCCGCCAGGAAGTAGCTCGCGCCGGCCGCGTCGGGCTCGATCGCCAGCTCCCGCCCCCGGTACGGGCGGGGCGCCGGCACGTCGAACCGGGCGTAGCCGTCCCGCTCGGGCCCCGCCCCGAACGCCGCCATCACGGACACCGTCATATCGACAAATGGTTTCGAAACCAGCTCGCCGCGAACGCGAATCGTGACCGGCCCCCGGGCCGCGGGCGCGGCCATCAGGAGGCCACTTAGGTACTGGCTGGAGACCGCCCCCGAGAGCGCCACCTCGCCCCCCGCGAGGCCCTCGGTCTCGACGACGACGGGCGGGCACCCCGTGCCGGCCTCGCTCCGGGCCCGAACCCCCAGGGCCGACAGGCCCTCCAGGAGGTCCCCGATGGGCCGCTGGCGCATCCGCGGCGACCCGTCGATGCGGTACGTCCCCCGCCCCGCCGCCGCCAGGGCCGTGACGAACCGCGTGGCGGTGCCCGAGTCGCCCGTCCAGAGGTCCCGCGGGCCCGGCGGGACGCTCCCGGCGCAGCCCTCGATGCGGATGCGGCGGGCCGCCTCGTCGGTCTCGACCCTGATGCCGAGCGCCGCGAGGGCCTCGGCACAGACGCGGGTGTCGCCGGAGAACCCGACGTCCGTCAAGTCGCTGGTCCCTTCGGCGAGCGCCGCGACGATGAGGGCCCGGTTCGTCAGGCTCCTGGAGCCCGGCGGCCGGACGGTGCCCGTGACGGGCCCCTCGGCGGGCGTGATCGTGCGCGTCGTCATGGCCGAGACTGTACCCGCGCGCCGCCTCGCCTGCAACCACCGGCCTTTGGAGTGCGGTGGCGGCCACTCCCTCTCCCTCGACAGGCTTGCCCGGCATAGCCATGGCGACGCTGGGAGAGGGCGGGGGTGAGGGTGTCGGCGGCTCCGGGCCGCCGTCTGCGGTGCCTTTGGAGTGCGGTGGCAGGGCCCGCCCCGGGCGGGCGGCAGAACCTGCCCTGCCTTCGGCCCTGAGGCCCAGGCTCCAAGAGAGCGCCCCCGCGCGAGCGGGGGGCCGAACGGGAGCCTTGCGGTTCATTCCGCATTCCGCATTCGCACAATCCGTCCCTGGCGTGGTGCGGGGATATCTCGTATCATTCTGCTTGGCAAGTGCGCTTGGAAGGCGTGAGAAAACCGTATTGTGTCACCGGAATTCCGCAGGTCGTGGCCGCCGCCTGCCGGTCGCCCCGCGACTTCGGCCTGCCGGACGTGCGGTGGACCCACGAGAGGCTCGCCCGGGCGGTGGTCTCGGCCGGCCTGGTGCGTGCCATCAGCGCGGCCACGGTGGGACGGATCCGGGGGGAGGCCGACCTGAAGCCGCATCACGTCAAGCAGTGGTGTCACAGCGAGGACCCGACCTTCCAGGAGAAGATGCGCGAGATCGTCGACCTCTACGTGCATCCGCCCAGGGGGGAACCGGTGCTCGGCATCGACGAAAAGAGCGGCATCCAGGCCCTGTCGCGGCGGCGTCCGCTCGTGCCCGCTGGAGCGGGCCGCGCGGGACGCTTCGAGTTCGAGTACCGGCGCCACGGCACCTCGTGCCTGTTTGCCTGCTTTAACGTCGCCACGGGCAAGGTTCTGGGCCGCTGCACGCCCCAGCGGAGGCGTTTGGACTTCCTGGCCTTCCTCGACGAGGTCGCCTCGGTCTATCGCCAACGGCGGGTGCACGTCGTGCTCGACAACCTCAACACGCACTGCGATACGGGCCAAGGCGCGTACATGACCGATTGGAACCGGCGGCACGGGGGCCGCTTCGTCTTCCACTACACGCCGACCCACGGGTCGTGGCTCAACCAGATTGAACTGTGGTTCAGCATCCTGGTGCGTCGTATACTGCGTTACGGCAACTTCGCGTCGGTGGCGGCCCGTGCCCGCGAGGTCGTCGAGAGCTGGGAGAAGGACGATTGACCGGCGCGGCGCGGACCCAACCCGTTAAACGCATGGGCCGGGCCCTTGGCCCCCTGCAACGCTCCAGACGCAGGGACAGCCGGCGTTCCTCTTTGCGTTTCGTGTTTGGTACACTCAAGCAGCGTAGGACAGGCGATAGACCGTGCCTGGTACTCCAACGCCACTTGCCGCGCGGCGGCCTTCCCAGGCCGCCGCGATCGGGCCTGAAGCGAGTTCCTGGCGGCCTGGGAAGGCCGCCGGGCGGGATGAAGCAGCGAACTGGCGTTGTAGGACCCGCGTGCGCCGGGGCCACCGGTTGCGCTCCCCCACGGGGAGCGGGGACACCGCTGTGGGCGGAGGAAACGGACCCGCGGAGGCCGCCCTTCAGCGGACTTCGCCGGCACTGAAAAACGACTTCTATTTGCCCTTGACACCTTTCCGGGACGGGACTACAGTTCGCGCGGCAGGCCCAGTGCAGGAAGGAATGCGGCCGTGGCGGCGAAGCGACCCGACGAAGCGGGCGGGGCCGACGAGGAGTTCACCGAGCTGGTCCTCGTCGTCCACGCCAACAACGTGGCCGAGGCCGAGCTGTTCAAGGCCGAGCTGGAGGCGGCCGGCATTCCGACCGTCCTGGAGCAGATCAGCGCCGCCGTGGCGGGCGTCCCGGACGTAGCGGCCGGCGTGCCCGTCCTCGTGCCGGAGGACTACGCCGACCGGGCGGCCGAGGTGATTGCCGAGATCGAGTCCAGTCAATCGGAGGACCGAGACGTGAACGAGACCGAAGAGCTGTACGCAGCCGGCGAGGCGGGCGACCTCGACGACCTCGACGACGACCTGGACGACGACCTCGACGAGGACGACGAGGACGAGGACGACGACGAGGACTGGGACGACGACGAGGACTGGGACGACGACGAGGACTGGGACGACGACGACGAGGACGAGGACGACGAGGACTAGCATCCCGCGTCCCGGCCCGTCGTGTCCGCCCCGCCCCGGCCCGTCCGGGGCGTTCCGTTCGTCCCGCCGTCGCCCGGCCTGGTCCGTGCACCGAACCGACCGCGGCCTGCCCCGTGCGCCAGCGGGGCCCGTGCAACCGGCCGCGCCCGACGACAGGGTCCGCCCGTCCCGAGGGGGGCCTGCCGGCAAGCCAGCGGAGGCGCCCATGGCCTGTCTCATTGGCATCGACATCGGCACGAGCGGCACGAAGACGCTCCTGATTGACCCGGAGGGCCGCATCCGGGCCTCCGTCACCGTCGAGTACCCCTCCTACGCCCCCAAGCCCGCCTGGAGCGAGCAGGAGCCCGAGGACTGGTGGAAGGCCACCTGCCGCAGCATCAAGATGGCCCTCCGGAAGGCCGAGGTGAAGGGCGACCAGGTGGGCGGCATCGGCCTGTCGGGCCAGATGCACGGGTCGGTGTTTCTCGATGCAAAAGGCGAGGTCCTCCGGCGGGCCATCCTGTGGAACGACCAGCGGACCGGCGCCGAGTGCGACCAGATCACCCAGGCCGCCGGCGGCCGGCGGAAGCTCATCCGCCTCGTCTCGAACCCCGCCCTGACGGGCTTTACCGCACCGAAGGTCCTGTGGGTCCGCAAGCACGAGCCCCGCATCTACGAGCGGGCCGCCAAGGTCCTTCTGCCGAAGGACTACGTCCGGTACCGCCTGACGGGCCAGTTCGCCACCGAGGTGAGCGACGCCAGCGGCACCCTCCTCTTGGACGTCCAGAAGCGCAAGTGGTCGAAAAAGCTGCTCGGCCTCTTGGACATCGACGCCGACCTTCTGCCGGAGGTCTTCGAGTCGCCGGAGGTCTCCGGGCGGCTCACCAAGCAAGCCGCCAAGGCGACGGGCCTGGCCGAGGGCGTGCCGGTGGTCGGCGGCGGGGGCGACCAGGCCGCCGGCGCCGTCGGCAACGGCATCGTGCGGCGCGGCGTCATCAGTGCGACGATGGGCACGAGCGGCGTCGTCTTCGCCCACGCCGAGACGGTCGAGACCGACCCCGAGGGACGCGTCCATACGTTCTGCCACGCCGTGCCCGGCAAGTGGCACGTCATGGGGGTGGTCCTGGCCGCGGGGGGCAGCCTCCAGTGGTTCCGCAACACCCTCTGCCGGGACCTCGTGCGGAAGGCCGGGCGCGAGAAGGTCGACCCGTACGAGCTGATCACGGCCGACGCGGCCGACGTCCCCCCCGGGAGCCACGGCCTCTACTTCCTGCCCTACCTGACGGGCGAGCGGACGCCGCACGCCGACCCGGACTGCCGGGCCGCCTGGGTGGGCCTGTCGAACATGCACACGCGGGCCCATATGGCACGGGCCGTCATGGAGGGGGCCACCTACGCCATGCGCGACTGCCTGGAGATCATCCAGGGCATGGGCGTGCCGGTGAAGGAGGTCCGCGTCGCGGGCGGCGGGGCACGCAGCGCGTTCTGGCGACAGCTCCAGGCCGACGTCTACAAGAAGGCCGTCTGGACCGTCTCAAGCGAGGAAGGGCCGGCCTACGGCGTGGCCCTGCTCGCCGGCGTCGGCACGGGCCTCTGGAAGACGGTCCCCGAGGCCTGCGATGCCACCATCAGGACCCTCGACGAGACCCGAACCGACCGGCAGACGGCCCGCCTGTACGACAAGCTCTATCCTGAGTACGGCCAGCTCTATCGCAGCCTGAGGGACGACTTCAAGCGCATCGCCGCCCTGCACCGATAATCTCACACCGTCTTGAGTTGGTCGACCTCATGGTGATGGCCGACTTCGCGAGAGGGGGTGGTTACGCAGCCACTGTTGAGGGACGTAGTGCCCAGTCCCGGCGGGCTCGTTGAGAATTGACTGTCGCCTGGATGGTGTTGTAAAGTAGTGTAGTGTGGGAACACGGTTCCCGCGGCCCGAGAAAGAGGTGAGACTGCGATGGCTACCGCAGAGGCAACTGAGCGTTCCTCGGTCAGCGCGTGGCAGGTTGAGAATCTTAGATTCACACTCTTCCCGAGCGGCGAGGCCCCTGTTGCGGACCCAGGCTGGTGGCACGAAGTGGTCGGTGAGGAGCCGGAGGAAGAGCTCAACCGCCCCCGGCAGGGCGTTCGCAGGCAGGCAGGTCCATACGGAGAGGGGACTCTGAGCCTGAGCGTTCAACCGGTGAGGGTAGATTGGGTTATTCAGCACCCTCAGCCGGAAGGTGAACTGCCGCCAGCCTTTCCAGCCATTGGGCCGTTTCCTGAAATCCTCGCGGTTCTCCGCGAGGTTGTGGGCAGGTGGTTGGCATCGGATTCATGCCCTCAGGCGCAACGTGTCGCCTTGGCGGGAGTTCTCTTGCAGCCTGTTTCTGACAGGCACGAAGGGTACCGCCAGCTCTCCCTGTATTTGAGCAAGGTGGAGCTTGATCCGAATAGCTCACGAGATTTTCTCTATCAGATCAATCGGAGAAGGGCCTCGCAGGTTGGGGTGACCGGTCTTGAGCTCAACAGACTCTCAAGGTGGTCGGTCGCCAGTCGGCAAAGTGGTCAAGCTGTGTTGGCAGAAGGCCGACTTGCGAAGCAGGTGAGCGTTGGAGAGGACTTCGCCTGTAGGCTGCAATTTGACGTGAACACCGTTCCTGAATGCGAGGGTCGGCTTTCTGCTGGCGAGGTTGCCGATGTTGTGGAGGAGCTGGCGGCACTCGCAACCGAGGTCGCGGAAAGGGGTGACATCCCATGAGAGCTGCGAACCTCTCGGGGCCTATAGAGCTAGAGACGTTCGGAAGCGACCCGCCTCCGGTTGGGGCTGCGGGGCAACCGTGCGCAGAAGCACGGTTCGGGCAACGGATGATGCCCGAATGGCATGATAGCGACTCGCCCGAAGTCGTGCTGGTGGCCGCGGACGATGTAATCTCTATGGGCGGTGTGACGATCTTGCCCTCGACTGGGGTTCTCGGTTCAGGTCTTGTGCCTTTTCCAGTCATCGGTCGTCAAACGCCCCCAAGTGCCGTGGGGCGTCTAGGCGCGATCTCCGTCATCATGGGTTCCATTGAGGGTGAGCTATGGATCACCCAGATCTGTGGTGAGGACGAGTGCGCTGCGCGCGCGGAATACGTGCTGGAGGAGGGGGCCAGATTCGCTGAAAGCGTGGGGAGTGATACCGGCGAGGCGTATGTGTCGCCAACAGAGAGAGGGAAGGAATGGAAAGCAAAGTGCGATCACGCACTTGAATTCCTCCATGCGGCGGCCAGCGAGATGTCTGCCGAGACTCTGGGGCTAGCACGGGAAGCGGCGGTGCGTCAGTCCAAGAAGACTGAGTCCGATATCCGGGCTTGGATTGACGACGTAGTGAACGACGCGAAGGACGCGGCCGATTGAAATGCCAGACGCCCAGTGCCCGCCTTGGGAGTACCGGGACCATCCTGACTGTGAGAGACGGCTGCCGGACCGGTGCCGTTCCCTGCTGGTATGGCTATTCAAGAACCAGGGCCTGACGCTGCAATGCGCTTGTGACAGCCGTCCATATCATCGTCGTCTCTTTGCTGGCCTGACGCCCAAAGGGTTCGATTACTATGCGGGTAACTACCGTGGTTCCCAGTGGCCTTGCCTCCGTTTCGCCGAGGTCGGAGTTGGTGCAGACCCCCGTGTGGGATTGCTGGCTGACCGTGTCCACGAAGCGATGGTGGGTCTTACGAGTAGAGTGACGAGCGAACTGAGCGTACTGGACGTGGCGCATCAGCTGCCGAACTCCCAGTGCGATCCGGGGCTGAAGCTACTCGGGACTGTGGTTGTGGCGTGCGGGATACTCGAGGAGTTTCTGCGGGTGCACCCCTATCTGAACGGTAACGGTCACGCGGGTAGGTTCATCGTGTGGGCTATACTGTGGCGGTACAGCTACTGGCCGAGGCGCTGGCCTCTTGACCAATCACCTCCTTACGGGCAATTGCTCAGCGAGTACAGGAACGGCAATCCCAGGCCATTGGAGCAGTTCTTGCAGAATTGCCTTTAGTGCGGAAGGCCGGGCGCGAGAAGGTCGACCCGTACGAGCTGATCACGGCCGACGCGGCCGACGTCCCCCCCGGGAGCCACGGCCTCTACTTCCTGCCCTACCTGACGGGCGAGCGGACGCCGCACGCCGACCCGGACTGCCGGGCCGCCTGGGTGGGCCTGTCGAACATGCACACGCGGGCCCATATGGCACGGGCCGTCATGGAGGGGGCCACCTACGCCATGCGCGACTGCCTGGAGATCATCCAGGGCATGGGCGTGCCGGTGAAGGAGGTCCGCGTCGCGGGCGGCGGGGCACGCAGCGCGTTCTGGCGACAGCTCCAGGCCGACGTCTACAAGAAGGCCGTCTGGACCGTCTCAAGCGAGGAAGGGCCGGCCTACGGCGTGGCCCTGCTCGCCGGCGTCGGCACGGGCCTCTGGAAGACGGTCCCCGAGGCCTGCGATGCCACCATCAGGACCCTCGACGAGACCCGAACCGACCGGCAGACGGCCCGCCTGTACGACAAGCTCTATCCTGAGTACGGCCAGCTCTATCGCAGCCTGAGGGACGACTTCAAGCGCATCGCCGCCCTGCACGCTTCATGACCTCCCTCGCCCCTCCGACGGCCTCGGCCCATTGGGGGAGAGGGGCGGCTTGAGGGGGCCCATCCTCGCCAGGAGGCGCATCGCCGCGGGCGAGGCGCATCTCCGCGCGCGAGGCGATTCTCTGGCGAGGGGCGGCCTGAGGGGGCCCATCCTCGCCAGGAGGCGCATCTCCGCGGGAGAGGGGTGGCCTGAGGGGGCCCATCCTCGCCAGGAGGCGCATCTCCGCGGGCGAGGCGCATCTCCGCGGGAGAGGCGCATCTCCGCGGGAGAGGGGCGGCTTGAGGGGGCCCATCCTCGCCAGGAGGCGCATCTCCGCGGGCGAGGGGTGGCCTTGGCGCGTCCTCGCGGGGAAGGGCATCCTCAGCCGCGGTCCCGCATCGGCACCGCCCTCAGCCCTCCAGCAGGCGGGCCACGGTCGCCATCTGGCCCACGTGGTAAGCGTTGTGGTCGGCGGCCAGGAGGGCTTCCCGCAGGATCGTCTGCCCCTCGCCCCACGGGATGGGGGCCGCGAGGTCCGTCTCCGGGTCCTCCACCAGGTCGGCCAGGGCCCGGCGGTCGGCCCGGCAGAAGCCCACGCTGGCGTCCCAGGCGTCCTCGGTGGGCGGGGCCGGCTCCTCCGGCCAGAACGCCTCCGGCCAGGCCATCTCCTCGTAGTCCGGGTTGCGGCAGAACTCCAGGATGTCCCGCTGGGCGATGCGGATGTGCTCCAGGAGCTCCCAGGGCGAGTGGTCCACGCCCTCGGGCCGCTTGCCTCGGGCCTCGGGCCGCACGCCGCCGGCCACGTCGTCGAGGGTCGAGTGGGCCCCGCCGCGCTGGAGGTCCCAGACCAGCCATTTCCGGAGTTCGGCCTCATCGGTCATCGTCGCGCCTCCGCCTCGGTTCGCCTCTCAGTCTAAGGCCTGCAGGCCCCGGAGGCGGCAGGAAAGGCAAAATGGGCGCCGACCCCGCATACACTATAATTTTCAGGGGGGTCCGCGGAAGGGGCCGAAAACCCGGCCTTTCGAGGGCGCCGCAGGCGCGATTTCAACGCCGAGATAGCCGGGATCGCCGAGCTAAGTCTTTTAACGGCAAGGGCTTAGAGAGATTCATCCTGCTAAGG
>CAZGKW010000044.1:0-36672 GCA_964526295.1 uncultured Anaerolineales bacterium | reverse complement strand
AACCGTACGCGGGTACCCTTAGCAGGATGAATCTCTCTAAGCCCTTGCCGTTAAAGGACTTAGCTCGGCGATCCCCGCCATCTCGGCGTTGAAATCGCGCCTGCGGCCAGCTCGAAATGCCGGGTTTTCGGCCCATTTCGCGGACCCCCCTGAAAATTATAGTGTATGCGGCCGCCCCCCCCTCAGCCCAGCCCTCTCCCGCGGAGGGGAGAGGGAGAATAGCGTTCGGCCTTGACCGCTGCCGGGCGGGGCTATAGAAATCCCTGGCGGGTTCGCCGCCTGGATGCCCCGTTCTGGGCCGTGGGGCGGTGCCGGGGATCCATTCGGCCGGGAGGAGCGTGCCATGGTCGATATCGAGAAGGTGAAGCGGGCCACGCGGCTCCTGCTGGAGGGCATCGGCGAGGACCCCGACCGGCCCGGCCTGGTCGAGACGCCCCGCCGCGTCGCCGAGATGTTCCGCGAGCTGGTCGCCGGGATGGACCAGTCGGCGGCCGAGATCATGACTGTCCTGCCGTGCGAGGAGCACGACGAGATCGTTCTGATGCGGGACGTCCCGTTCGTCAGCCTGTGCGAGCACCACCTGGTGCCGTTCCTCGGCCGGGCCCACGTGGCGTACCTGCCGCACAAGGACCGCGTGACGGGCCTGTCGAAGCTGGCGCGGATCGTGGAGATGGAGGCCCGGAAGCTCCAGATTCAGGAGCGGATGACCCAGGCCATCGCCGACGACATCATGACGACGCTCCGCCCGCGGGGCGTGATGGTCGTCATCGAGGCCGAGCACTTGTGCATGACGATCCGCGGCGTCCAGAAACCGGGCTCGGTGACCGTGACGAGCGTCGTGCGGGGCATTTTTCGGGAGAACGAGAAGACGCGGGCCGAAGCGGTGACCCTCTTGACCCACGGCCGGCGGGGCTGAGCGTCGCCGCGTCGCCGGTCTGCCATAGCGATGGGCTGAGGGGCCCGGCGGCGCCGCAACGGCACGGACAGGCGGAACCGCGCGGGGCCGCGGGGCGACTAAAGGCGCGTGGGGCCGCGCCTTTTCTCGTGCGCCGAGTGGTTGGAGAACACCCATGCGACCGACGCTCGCATCGCTTCTCGTGCTGGCCCTGTGGGCAGGGGCGCCGGGCACCCCGAAGGGCGACGTGCCCGCTGGTCGTCTGGGGGGCGGGGGTCCACGAGACCCATCCTTGCGCGTAGAACACATCTTGCCGTCGCCGGCGCCGGGTCGAGCTTCCCGGCCGCCGCGCATTCCGGTCCCGCCGCCGGCGCCGGGCCCGGCGCCGGCGCCTGTCCCGATTCCGCCCATCCGTCAACCCGTCGCGGAGATCGTCGCGTCGGCCGAGGCGCTCGCCAGGAGTTCCGTCCCCGCCGCGCGGGCGCTGGCGTGGGACCTGGCGGGCGTCCTGAGGAAGCACCCGGAGGCGCTCGAGGAGCGAGGCCTCTCGCTGCCCGACGCGTTGACATCCCTCCAAGCCCCGCCGCGTCCCGATCCGGGCGACCCGACCGACGACGAGCTCCGCCTCATCGCCGCCCAGACGGGGCCGGTCCTGCGCGCCGCCCTGGCGTGGGACCCGGGCCGGCCGCCCGAGGCGACGTGCCCGCCGCGGCTCGGCGTCGCCATCCTCCGGACGGTGGCCGCCGGGTGCCCGAGCGCCTCGGCCCGCGTCGAGGCGGCGATCGCGCTCGCCGATGCGGCCCTGCCGGACGCCGAGGGCAAACGCTACCCCGACCCGGCGTACTCCGAGGACGCCGCCCTGGCGGCGGCCTGCGAGGCGATCGACCGGGCGCTGGCCCGGTTGGCTGCCGGGGCGGGCGACGATGCGGCCCTGGCCGCCTGGCGGATCGGGTCGGACCTGCTCGCCAAGGAGCTGACACTTCGGGCGCTCGTTTCGGAGGCGGCGAGCGCCACGGGCCTGGAGCGCCGTGCCGCGGAGGTCGAATCGGCCATCGGGTCGGCGGCGAAGTCGGCGGAAGAAGAGGCATCGAAATCGCTCCTGGGCCGCGCGGGAGCCCAGGCGAAGGCCCTCCGCGGCCGGGCCGGCCAGATCGTCCGGACGGCCGCCAGCCGCCGCGAAGTCCGGACGCTCGTCGACCGGTTCGTCACGGCGGTCAACACGGAGCACCGGGAGGCGGCCCTGGCGTGCCTCGCGCCCGAGGCGGCCGAACGATACAAGGGGGCCCGCTCTCTGCGGGCCGCTTTCACCGGCCAGGCGGACACGCGAACGGTGGTCCTGCTGCGGGTCGGCTGGCCGTTCCAGGTCGGCGAGCAGGTCCGGGTGGCCGTTCAGTACGCCCGGACGGACACCGCGAAGCGGGAGTCGCTGGGAGTCGCCGACCTGCCGCTGGTGCGGGCGCAAGGCGGCTGGCGGATCGGAAAGAAGTGAGGTCTGGCGCTCGTGCGCTGCGCGCCGCGAGAGGAACCCCGCGGACCTCGTCCGCCGGGTTTTGACGCGCCGCGCACGAGCTACACGGCGACGCCCGAGGCAAGCTTACCCCCCCCCCCTCAGGCGGCCCCCGCGGCCGACGCGCGGCCCCCCTCGTGGGCCAACGCAGCGCGGGATCGCCCATCTCGTTGCCTGGCCCGCCGCTTTCGCGTACCATGCAGGGCCGTCCCGGTCGGGACGGTCTTTTCCGCTTGCGGAAGAGGGTGCGACCGACACCGGCGTAAGGAGATACGACGATGATCGACGAGCGCGTCCGTAAGCTGGCCCGGGTCCTGGTCCGGTACTGCCGGAACGTCAAGCGGGGCCAGTCGGTCCAGGTGGCGGCCCCGGCGGCGGCCGAGCCGCTGGCCCTGGAGTGCATCCGGGAGATCTACCGGGCCGGGGGCCATCCGATGGTCCGCATGACGCCGGACCGGGCCGGCGAGGTCATGTATGCCGAGGCGTCGAGAGACCAGCTCGAGTTCGTCGCCCGGTCGACGATGGCCGCCGCCCGCGAGGCCGACCATTCCATCCGCATCCTGGCCGAGACGAACACCCAGGCCCACGCCCAGGTCGACGTCAGGAAACAGGTCGCCGTCGAGGCGGCCCGGCGAAAGCTGCTGAACCTCTTGCTGAAGAAAAACGAGTGGACGCTGACGCTCTATCCGACGGCGGCCTACGCCCAGGACGCCGGCATGGGCGTCGAGGAGTTCGCCGACTTCGCCTACATGGCGATGCGTCTCGACAAGAAGGATCCCGTCGCCGCCTGGAAGAAGGCCAGGACGTTCCAGGCCAAGGTCATCCGGCGGCTCCGCGGGGCCGACCGGGTCCGCATCGTCGCCCCGGACACCGACCTCGTGATGAGCGTCAAGGGCCGCACGTTCATCAACTCGTTCGGGTCGCACAACATGCCCGACGGCGAGGTCTTCACCGGGCCGGTCGAATCGACCGCCGAAGGGCACATCCGCTACACCTACCCGGCGTGCTACCGGGGCAAGGAGGTGGCCGACGTGCGCCTGGAGTTCGAGAAGGGCAAGGTCGTCAAGGCCACGGCCGGCAAGAACGAGGCGTTCCTGAAGCAGATGATCGGGATGGACGCCGGTGCGAGCCGCCTCGGGGAGCTGGGCATCGGCACGAACTACGACATCACCCGCTTCATCAAGAACATCCTGTTCGACGAGAAGATCGGCGGGACGGTCCACCTGGCCCTCGGCAAAGGCTATCCCGAGACGGGGTCGAAGGCGAAGTCGGCCCTGCACTGGGACATGATCTGCGACCTGCGCGACGGCGGGCGGATGGAGGTCGACGGCAAGGCGCTTCAGGAGGAGGGGACGTTCAAGCTGTAAAGAAGTCGACGAAGGAAGAACAATAGAGCAAGGAACCGCGAGTGGCGAAGTGAACGGCGACGGCGGACGGCGACGGCGAACTGTAGAAGCGGACGCGGACGGCGAACCCGATAGATCCAAACCAACCAACGAACGGCGAGGAAAGGAGTGGGAGATGCCCGACGCAAAGCGGCCGGAAAACCGGTATCGGGACCTGGAGGAGCGGCCCATCGACTTCGCCGGCCGTGTGCTCGACGTCGTTGCCGTCCTTCCGCGGTCGCTCGTCGGCCGCCACCTGGGCGGCCAGTTGCTCCGCTATGGCACGTCGCCGATGGCCAATTACGCCGAGGCCCAGGCCGGCGAGTCGCGCAAGGACTTCGTCGATAAGCTCAAGATCGCCCTGAAGGAGCCGCGGGAGACCCACGCGTGGTTGAGGCTCATCCAGCGCCGACGCGTGGCCGGTCCCGAGGCGAAGCGGTCGGCCATCGTCGGCGAATGCAACGAGCTGGTCGGCGTGTTCGTCGCCAGCGACCGAACCGCAACCGGGGCCGCCCCGAAACCGGCGGACGCCCCGCCGGCGTGATTTCTGACGTCACTATTCCTTGCTCTCGGGTTCTTCGGTTCGGCTGTTCGCGGTTCGCCTGAGGAGTGCATCGTGGCTGACGAGGTGGAAGCCGCGGGTCGGCTCCAGGCGCTTCGCGCGTCGACGGCGCCGTGTGTTTTGTGCCCCCGCGACTGCCGGGTCGACCGGCCCGCCGGCGAGCGGGGCTTCTGTCGCGGCGGGACGGTCGCGAACGTCGCGAGTGCCGGGCCGCACTTCGGCGAGGAGCCGTGCCTGGTCGGCCGGGGCGGCAGCGGCACGATCTTCCTCGCGGGGTGCAACCTGGGGTGCGTCTTCTGCCAGAACGCCGACATCTCGGCCGGGCCGATCGGCCGCGACCTGGAGACGCCGGCCCTGGTGCGGATGATGCTCGCCCTGGAGGAGCGCGGCTGCGAGAACATCAACTTCGTCACGCCGACCCATTTCACGGCGGCCCTGGCCGAGGCCGTCGTCGAGGCCCGGCGGCAGGGCCTGTCGGTCCCCATCGTGTGGAACTCCGGCGGCTACGAGTACGCCGGCGTCCTGCGGCACCTCGAGGGCCTGGTCGAGGTTTACATGCCGGACCTGAAGTTCATGCGGGCCGAGAGCGGCCGGCGGTATTGCCGGGCCCCGGATTACGCGGACCGGGCCCGCGAGGCGCTCGCCGAGATGCATCGCCAGGTCGGCGACCTTCTCGTCGAAGGCGGCGTGGCGACGCGGGGCCTGCTTGTGCGGCACCTCGTCATGCCCGGCGCCCTGGAGGAGACCCGCGAGGCGCTCGATTTCCTCGCCAATTGCGTCTCGCCGAATACGTTCGTCAACGTGATGGGCCAGTACCGGCCGGCGGGCGAGGTGGCGACCCACGGCGGGCGGTCGGCGCATCCGGAGCTGGCGCGGCGGCCGACGCGTGACGAAGTCGACTCGGCGCAAGTCCATGCCCGGAAGTTGGGGCTGCGGCTGGCGAGATAAGAAGCCGCAACGGCCAACGGCCAACGGCCAACGGCCACGGCGAAGGAAGAACAATAGAGCAAGGAATTCCGAGTCGCGAACGGCGAACGGCGAACGGCGAACGGCACAGAAACGGCCAACGCCGAACGTCGCAAGAGAGGCGACGGCTGAAACGACAAGGAAAACGGCAACGTCAACGTCCGCGGCGCAAGCCGGGGCCGAATCCGCGGGGCCCGCGGCGCGTTGACGGGAGGACCGGCGCGGGGTATAGTGGCCCGTCTGTTTGGCACCGGGAGTCCTGGGGGAGAGGGAGCGGCACGGCGGCGGTAAACCCGGCTGCCGCCTTGGGCCGATAAACACTCGGATGCCGTCCGTGTCCCCCCGAGGGGCCGCCGGAAAGCCGATGGCCGAGACCGACGAGAAGCCTCGCGTGCCGAGCCGATTCGCCCCCGCCCTGCGCCACGCCTACGTGGCGGGGGTCCACGTCGTCCTGTTTATCCTGGCGTTCTGGTTCGCGTTCGGCCTGCGGTACGAGTTCCACATTCCGCCGTTCCACGACCCCATCGAGCCGGTGGGTCTGGTCATCACGAGCGACGACGTCGGCAAGGCCGTCAACCAGTTCGTGCCGGTCCCGCACGACGTGTGGGCGGCGTTCCACGAGATGCTGATCTTCGTGGTGATCGTGAAGGTCCTGGTCTTCGGCCACTTCCGCCTCTATGCCGGGTGGTGGCAGTACGTCAGCGTCCAGGACCTGGTCGAGACGTTCAAGGCCAGCCACATCTCGACGGCGATCATCCTGGCGGGGGTCTACGGGGCGAACTACCTGTGGACGGCGGGCCTCCTGACGCCGGGCCCCCCGCCGGAGGGCCAGCTCCTGGTCCCGGTGCCCGACACGGTGCTGATCATCGACTGGGCGGCGACGATCGCCCTGGTGGGCGGCATGCGGTTCCTGGTGCGGATCATCCGCGAGGGCTCCCGCCCGGTCAGCCCGGCGGGCCTGACGCGGGTCCTGATCGTCGGGGCGGGCAACGCCGGCGAAGGCGTCCTGCGGGAGCTCTATCGCCTGCCCGTCGAGCGGTACCACGTCGTCGGGTTCGTCGACGACGACCCGCGGAAGCGGGGCATCCGCATCCACGGCGTGCCGGTCCTCGGGGGGATCGGCGACCTGGCGGAGGTGGCCGAGACCCAGAACGCCGAGGAGGTGGTCATCGCCCTGCCGCAGCCGAAGCGGGAGGAGCTGCGGCGGATCATCGAGGTCTGCAAGGGCCAGAAGCTGACGTTCCGCATCGTGCCGGGCGTCGCGGACCTGATTGAGGGGCGGATCGACGTCAGCCGGCTCCGGGAGGTCGACATCAACGACCTGCTGGGCCGCGAGCCCGTCAGCCTGAACGTCGAGGAGATCGGGTCGTTTCTGGCGGGCAAGGTGGTCCTGGTGACCGGGGCCGGGGGCTCGATCGGGTCGGAGCTGTGCCGGCAGGTGGCGGCGTTCCGCCCGAAGCAGCTCGTCCTGCTGGAGCAGGCCGAGAACAACCTGTTCCACATCGACCGGGAGCTGGACCGGTCGCATCCGCGGCTGAAGCGGGCGGCCGTCGTCGCCGACATCTGCGACCGGGGTCGGCTGGAAACGGTCTTCGAGCGGTTCCGGCCGGCAGTCGTTTTCCACGCCGCCGCCCACAAGCACGTCCCCATGATGGAGCTGAACCCCGGCGAGGCGATCAAGAACAACGTCTTCGGGACGAGGAACGTGGCCGACATGGCGTGCCGCTTCGGGTCCGAAGCGTTCGTGCTCATCTCGACCGACAAGGCGGTCAACCCGACGAGCATCATGGGATGCACGAAACGCGTGGCGGAGATGTACTGCCAGGCCCTGAGCGCGTCGGAGGCCTGCGAGAGCACGAAGTACGTCATCGTCCGGTTCGGCAACGTCCTGGGGTCGGCCGG
This sequence comes from uncultured Anaerolineales bacterium, assembly GCA_964526295.1. Taxonomy (GTDB): domain Bacteria; phylum Planctomycetota; class Phycisphaerae; order FEN-1346; family FEN-1346; genus CAZGKW01. The sequence continues at coordinate 29,455 of CAZGKW010000044.1, read as the reverse complement.
GAGCGTCGTGCCGATCTTCCGCGAGCAGATCGCCCGGGGCGGGCCGGTCACCGTCACCCATCCGGAGATGCGTCGATACTTTATGACGATCCCGGAGGCGACGCAGCTCGTCCTCCAGGCCGGCACGATGGGCCGGGGGGGAGAGATCATGCTCCTCGACATGGGCGAGCCCGTCAAGGTCGTCGACCTCGCCCGAGACATGATCACCCTCTCGGGGTACCGGCCGGACCTCGACGTCCGGATCGAGTTCCTGGGGATGCGCCCCGGGGAGAAGCTCTTCGAGGAGCTTCGGACCACCGGCGAGGACGTCCTGCCGACGCACCACGCGAAGATCTTTATCTGGCAGGGCCGGACCTGCACCCCGGAGGAGATGGACCGGGCCCTCGAGACGCTCGGGGCGGTCTCGGACGCGGCCGGCGACCAGGCGGTCCGGGACGCCCTGAAGGCGGTGGTGCCGGAGTACGAGCCGTCGGAGGGGCCAGGCCGGCCGTTGCAGCCTGCGCCTCCGCCCGCCGCCCCGCCCTGGCCGAGCGCCGAATAGCCGAAACTCGCGCGGGGGGGCCGCCGCGCGTTGACGGACGCTCGGGTCCCGGTTCTGTCTCAGCCGTCCGCCCAGTGGTCGGCCGCGGCGGCCGAATAGGTTGGCACCCGCCCGGCCGGCCCCTATAATCCGCCCGGTTCGTGCAGGGCCCCTCCGAGCAAACGGCCCATCGCGGACCGGAGGGGCGGCTCGGACGGGCTCACAGGGGACGGTCGATGCGCGTGCTTGTGACCGGCGGGGCGGGGTTCCTCGGCTCGCACCTGTGCGAGCGGCTCCTCGCGGGGGGGGCCGAGGTGGTGTGCCTGGACGACCTGTCCTCCGGCCGGCGCCGGAACGTCGCCCACCTCGAGGGCCCGGACGGCTTCGCGTTCGTCCGGGGCGACGTGGCCGACCCGCCGCCGCTCGACGGCCCGTTCGACCGCGTCTACCACTTGGCGAGCCCCGTGACGCTGGTCCAGCACGCCGCCCATCCCCTGGCGACGCTCCGGGCCGGGGCCGAGGGGACGCGGCGGTGCCTGGAGCTGGCGGCCGAACCGGGCGGCGTCTTCGTCCTCGCCTCGACCAGCGAGGTCTACGGCGACCCGGGCGTCCACCCCCAGGTCGAGACCTGCCCCGGCCGCGTCGACCCGGTCGGCCCGCGGTCGCCCTACACCGAGGCCAAGCGGTTCGCCGAGGCCCTGGCCGTGGCGTACCACCGGGAGCGGGCCGTCGACGTGAGGATCGCACGCATCTTTAATACGTATGGGCCCCGCATGCGGCCCGACGACGGGCGGGTCGTCTCGAGCTTCATCGTCCGGGCCCTGACGGGTCGGCCGCTCGTGGTCTTCGGCACGGGCGAGCAGACCCGCAGCTTCTGCTACGCGAGCGACCTGGTCGAGGGGCTCGTGCGCCTCGCCGAGGCCGGCCCCGAGGCGGCCGGACGGCCGGTCAACCTGGGCAACCCCGACGAGGTCCGCATCCTGGACCTGGCGCGGGAGGTGATCGAGCTGGTCGGCTCGTCGAGCCCGGTCGCGTTCGCCCCGCTGCCGCCCGACGACCCGCCGCGGCGCCGGCCCGACGTGGCCCGGGCCCGCGAGCTGCTCGGCTGGGCGCCGGCCGTGTCGCGCCGCGAGGGGCTCGAGCGGACCGTCCGCCACTATCGCCAGGAGGAATCGCTCCCATGAACGTCTTCGTCACCGGCGGCGCCGGGTACGTCGGCAGCCACGTCGTCCGGCGGCTCATCGAGGGCGGACACACCGTTCGCGTCCTGGACAACCTCTCGGAGGGCCACGCCGGGGCCGTGCCGGAGGGGGTGCTCGTCCGGGGCGACCTGGTCGACGCCGGGGGCCTTCGCGACGCGCTCGCCGGCGGGTTCGACGGCGTCATGCACTTCGCTGCGCGATGCTATGTCGGTGAGAGCATGGAGCACCCCCAGCAGTACTACTTCAACAACGTGGTGGGGACGCTGAACCTGCTGGCGGCGATGCGGGCCGCCGGGGTCGAGCGGTTCGTCTTCTCCTCTTCGGCCGCCACCTACGGCGTGCCCCGCCAAGTGCCCATCCCCGAGGGCCACCCCCAGGCCCCGATCAACGCCTACGGCCAGACGAAGCTCGACGTCGAGCACGCCCTGGCCTACTACGCCGCGGCCTACGGCCTGGGGTACGGGGCGCTGCGGTACTTCAACGCCGCCGGCGCCGCCCCCGACGCGGCCATCGGCGAGGACCACGACCCCGAGACGCACCTCGTGCCGATCGTCCTTCAGGCCGCCCTGGGGAAGCGCGAAGGTGTCCGGATATTCGGCACAGATTATCCTACGCGGGACGGGACGTGCGTCCGGGACTACGTCCACGTGTGGGACCTGGCCGCCGCCCACGTCCTCGTCATGGAGGCCATCGAGCCGGGGCAGGGCCTGGCGTACAACCTGGGCAACGGCACCGGCTACAGCGTCCGCGAGGTGATCGAGGTCGCCCGCCGGGTGACGGGCCGCGACATCCCCGCCGAGGACGCCCCTCGCCGGCCCGGCGACCCGCCCGAGCTGGTTGCCTCGAGCGGGAAAATCAGGCGCGACCTCGGGTGGGGGCCCGAGCACCCCGCGCTCGAGACGATCGTCGAGACCGCCTGGCGGTGGCACGAGTCCCACCCGGACGGCTACGCCGACTGACGGGCCTTTCGCGCGGCGACCGGGCTTGCCACGCCCTGGCCTCGGCCCAGGCGGGAGGTCGCCGCAGCGCCGTGCCGCGCCACGGGCATGGCTTGCCGTGGCGTCGTGCCGCACCACGGTGGCCGCACACCGCAGCGTCGTGCCGCGCCTCGGCCAGGGCTTGCCGCAGCGCTTTAGCGTGTCGCGTTGGAGGCGCCGCAACGCCGAGGAGGTCCCAACCCATGGCATCGCCGCGGCGAAAGCGACTCGACGTGAAAACCCGCGTGTGGGTCGAGCGGGACGGCAAGCCGGTCTACGGCGACGGGAAGCACGAGTGCCTGGAACGGGTCGAGGAGGCGGGGTCCCTCCGCGCCGCCGCCGAGGCCATGGGCATGAGCTACCGCAACTTCTGGGGCCGGCTCCGGCGGATGGAGGAGCGGCTCGGGTTCCCGCTCGTCGAGCGGCACCGGGGCGGGCCGGGAGGCGGGGGCGTCCGGCTCTCGCAGCGCGGCCGGGCCCTCCTGGAGGCCTACCGAGGTTACCGCGACGCCGTCGAACGGTCGCTCACGCGTGCCCCGGCCGCCCGGCGGCGGCTCGACGAGGCCCTGCGGCCTTGACGGCGACGGAGAAGGCCGAATGTCGAGCAAGGACTTGTGAATTGGAACGTCGCAGGAGCAAGGCATGCCTCGCCCCTACCGCTTACCTCGCCGTTATTCCCCGCATTGCCCGCCGAGAAAGTCGGCGCCAAAGCCGCTTGACTCTCCGGGTCCTTGCGTTATGCTTTCGGAAGCATCACGCCTCGGGGGAGGGGAAGGGCCTATGTCAAGCGCCGCGTGCCGTCTTCTCGCCGCCTGCCTCGTCCTGGTCTTCGCCGCCGCCGCCCGGGCCCAGTTTGTCCCGTGGGGCGCCCTCGTCGCCGGGCCGGGCCCCGACTACGAGTCCTGGATCTACTACGGGGCCGGCGACACCACGCTCACCCTGCACACGGTCAACGCCGGCGACTACCAGGTGACTTTCGACCAGGCCAAGAACAACGGCGGCGCCCGGGGCCTGAACGCCCTCAAGTTTTCCTGGGGCGGGGCCAACACCGGGCACCTGGTCTCGGATTCGCTCGCCGGCAGCTTCGCCGTCGAGAACACCGGAGACAACCGGACGTTCGCCGACCTGGTGCTGCTGGTGGCGATCGACGCCATGTCGCTGCCGCCCGGGTTCGCTTTCTCCCTCGGCGTCCAGGGCGAGACGCCCTACGCCTTCGACCCGGCCACCGAGTTCGGCCACTACGACCCGGCCGCCCTGGGCTACGATGCGGGCCGGCCGTCCGGCTACTACCCCGGTTGGCCGCCCGAAGGGGCGTTCCCGGACGGCACGTCGCCGGCCGCTTCGCCGGTCGCCTATTCGTTCGCGAGCGGCATGGTCACCCTGTGGGGGGCGCCCGGCGTCGACCTCGGGCCGCTCGGCGATTCCGTCACGTTCGACTACGCCTTCACGGACCTGCCCGGCCCGGCCGTGTTCAGCGTCTACGGCTACGATTCCGACACCGACTGGATCTACCACACCAACCGGGGCCGGCTCGACTTGAACGACACGGGTCGGCCGATCTCGACGTTCGAGGTGGCCCCCGAGCCGGCGACGCTGGGCCTCCTGGCGGCCGGCCTCGCCCTCTTGCGTGTCTTTCATCGCAGAGACAGCCGAGAACGCAGAGAAAAGATTTGACGGCCGAATAGGCCGAGGCAAGAGGCAGGCGTTGGCGGGGCGCCGAATGCGGAACCGGGGACCGTTGCCGAGCCCGGAGCGGGAGTTCCGGGACACGCGCCGACGCGGCGAGCGGTCCGCCCGGCCCGTTTCGCCGGCGGGCTGGCCCGCCGCGCAGGCACCCCCCGGCCTGACGCTGCTGGAGCTGCTGATCGTCATGGCCGTCCTGGCCACGCTCGCGGCGCTCCTGCTGCCGATGGGGGGACGGGCCATCGAGGAGGCCCGGATGGTGGATTGCCGCAACCATCTGCGGAACCTCGGCCTGGCGATCACCCATTACGCCGACGCCCACGAGGGGGCCCTGCCGGTCTCGGGCGTTCTGGACGGCCCGCACCCGGACCTGGTGACCGCCGTCGCCCCGTACCTGGGCGACGAGCGGTGCTGGTACTGCCCCAGCGAGACGGACCCGGCGTACGTCCACTCCGAGGCGAACCTGGCCGGGGGGCGGATCGGCTACTTCTATTACGCCTGCGAGCGGGCCACCCGCAACGCGGGCGTCAGCACGTTTCTCCGGTGGAGCGTCTGCTGGCCGCGGCACCTGACGCGGGCGTCGCCCGCCGCCACGTGGGTGATGAGCGACCGGTGGTTCAGCGGCGAGCCGACCGCCCACGCCGGGTACAAGAAGGCCGTCAACTACCTGACGGTCGACGGCCGGGTCGATGCCGTCTTCGAAGGCCCCCGCAGCGCCTTTCAGTAGTTCGGGCTGGGGCTGTAGCCGCAGAGGCGCACAGGGCCCAGAGAAGAAAGATTTTATCTTATCAAAAACGAAAAGACATTGATTGCGGCTTCTTAACCCTACAACGCCAGTTCGCTACGTCATCCCGCCTGGCGGCCTTCCCAGGCCGCCAGGAACTCGCTTCAGGCCCGATCGCGGCGGCCTGGGAAGGCCGCCGCGCGGCACGTGGCGTTGTGGTATTAATTGCCCTCTTGCCTCTGCGCTCTGTGCGCCTCTGCGGTGATGCCCGCGGTTCCGAAAGCGACGGCCTATGCGGACGATTCTGATCGGCCTCGACGACACGGACAGCGCCACCAGCCGCGGCACGGGGTACCTGGCGAGGCAGCTCTCGGCCGCCTGCGAGGCGGCGGGCATGCACCCGGCGGGCGTCACGCGGCACCAGTTCCCCCTCGATCCGCGGATCCCGTTCACCTCGCACAACTCGGGGGCCTGTGTGGCCGTCGAGGCGGGCGCCGAGGCCGACCCGGTCGGCCTGGCGTTTGCGTGCGTCGCCGACCGGGCCGCCGACGGGTCCGACCCCGGCGTCTGCGTGGCCGAGGCGGAGGCGGTCACGGCGGCCGTCGTGGCCTTCGGCCGGAGGGCCGCCGCCGAGGTCGTCGAGATGGCCGAGGCCGAGGCGGTCGCGCGGGCGGCGGACCTCGAGCTCCGGGCCCTCGGCGGGACGGGCCTCGGCATCGTCGGGGCCCTCGGGTCGGTCGCCCTGCGGGCCGAGGGCGAAGCCGGGCGGTTCATCGACCTGCCGGGCTTGCGGCTCCTGCCGGAGCGCGTTACAGTGTCGGCCCTGGGGGCCCTGGGCATCCGGCCGGAGGGATACGGATCGGCCCGGTCGCCCGAGCCGGCCGATCCGTGCGAGACGCTCGGCTGGGTCCGGCCGAGGCTGGCGGCGGGGCGGCCGGTGCTGCCCCTGGAGTGGAGCGACGTGAAGGATGCGTGGATACCTGTCGATCGAAAGCGTTCGCGCCCCCCGGAGTAGCGGGGCGTGGCGCGAAGCGGCCGAGCGGCTCGCCGGGTGCGCCGCGGTGGGCCTGCTGGCGGGCCTGGCGGCGGGGCACGTCCGCTTGCACCTGGGCCTGCCCGGGCACAAGGCCCTCTTCTGGATGGTCCCGGTGGTCGCCGCGCGGCTGGTGCTGCGAAGTCCCGGCGGGGCGGCGGCCGGGGCGGTGGCCGCGGGCTTCACGGCCCTGGCGGTCGGCGGCCGGTTCGCCGGGGCGGCCGGGCATCTGCCCGTGGCGGTCCTGGCGGGCGGCGTCCTCGACGTCGCCATCGGGTGGGCCGAGCGGCACCGGCTCGGGCCGCTCTGGACGGTGCCGCTGGTGGGCGCGGCGGGGGTGGCGGCGAACCTCGTCATGCTCGCCAAGCGGCTGATGGGCCCGCTGTTTGAGTGGCACCAGGTGCTGGGCCTGACGGGCGGCCCGGCCCGTCTCGTCTCCTACGCCGCCTTCGGCCTGGTGGCGGGCCTCGCGGGTGCGGCGATCGCCTTCGCGGCCCTCCGCCTGCGGCAACGGCCGCCGACGAGGGCTTCCGACGCGTCGCCGTCCGGCGAGCGGGCTGTCTGACCCGCGTTTACCCCTCCGAGCCGTCCTCGGCCTGGACGATCATTTCGAGTGAAGCGACGAGGGGCGGGAGATTCGACTGGACCGTGTCCCAGGGGCGGTCGCGGCCAGGGCAGCGAGAGTCACGGCCACCGCCGCCGCCAGGAACGACCCGCGCGCGGCTCGATTGACCGGTCGCGTCACGGGACGTCCTCCTGCGCCTGCATGGCGCGGCGGGTCTGCGCACCCGCCGGTTCGTCTGAAGCCGCCTCACCCTCGGCCCCCGCCGCGCGGAAGGCCGACTCGATGGCGTCGACGAGCGGCTGCTGGCCGTCGATGTCGCGGCGGGCGGTTACCTTGATGTAGTACCGGCCGGCGGCCATCTCGACACTGCCCGGCTCGCGGTAGGCCGGCACCGCCTCGCCGGCCCGCGACGGGTCGGGGTCGAGGACCTCCCGGGCGCCGACGGGCGAGCCCATGTCGTAGACGTCCAGCGCGACGTAGGCGTCGCCGGTGGCGTCGGCGGCCCGCCACTGCGTGTGGGCCAGGAGGACGAACCCCGCCTCGACATACCGCGGGGCCATTCCGTTGATATATTCATATAGGTTCGTCGGCGTGTACCAGTCGGCCTCGCCGACCCGGACGGCCGACGTGTCCTCGGCAACCTGGGCGAGAAGGCCCTCGATGCGCGACCGGGCCTCCGGCGGCGGGCCGGGCGGCTTGCCCTCGCCGCAGCCGACCAGGGCCGACGCAGACAAGGCGGCAATCACGTAGGCGCATCGCATCGGCGGCGCTCCCGCGCGGTCAACTCGAGTCCTCGGGCATCTGTCCGCGGCGGGTGCGGAGACCCGCCGCGCGAAGCCTGTGCCGGACGGCCCGCTTCTCCTGGGCCAGGTTACGGACCTCCGACGGTTTCGGCCAGAGAAGCTCGCCGGTGACCTTGTCCCATCGCCGGCGGGGCGCATCGAGCCGGTGCTCGCCGTGACAGTCGGTGCAGAGCTGCTGCCCTTCGGCCGGGGCGGAGAACAGGCCCCGGTGGGCCGCCATCGCCGCCAGCTTCGCCTGCGGGTGGCATTCCAGGCACGAGGGATTCACCGCCTCTTTCGCGATCATCCGGTCCGGCGGCTCGACGGCTTTCGGGTCCGAGAGGTGGCGGACCGACTTGCCGTGACACTCGGCACATCCGACGCCGGCCAGGGCGTGGCGGGCCGAGAGCGGCTCGCGGCGGTAGCCCCCGTGACAGTGATAGCAGAGCGAGTTGTCGACCCCGGCGGCGTCGGCCGAGCGATGCATCTCGCAGGCGGCCAGGACGAGCACAGCCGCCGCGGCGGCCGTCGCCACGCCCATGGCGCGCCACGGCGGGCGGTGCTGCCGGCCCGCCTGGTGGGGTGGCGCCATCGCGTTCCTCCGTCGTCCGGTTGGGCGTCCCGTCGGATTATACCGGCCGCTCCACCTGGCACGCACGACAAACCGGCGCGTCGGTCATTCGTGGCGGAAGCACTCCTCGACCGTCCGGCGAAACTCGCCGGCCGTCCGGGCCGACTGGAGCGTCGCGCGGACCTGAGCGGCGCCCGGCAGGCCGCGGGCGTAGTACGGCGCCTGGCGCCGCACGAGGACCGTCGCCGTCTCCTCGCCGAACTCTTCGACCAGCCCGTCGAAGTGCTCCAGGAGGGCGTCGCGCCGCTCGGCCAGGGTCGCCGGGGCGTATCGGCCGTCGGCCGCCAGCTGCCGCACCTGCCGGAAGATCCACGGCGCCCCGAGGGCCCCGCGGGCGATCCAGGCACCGGCGCAGCCGGTCTCGGCGAGCATCGCAAGGACCGCCTCCGGGCTCCGGAGGTCGCCGCTGCCGATGACCGGCACCGGCAGCTCGTCGGCCCACCGGCCGATGGCCGCCCAGTCGGCCCGGCCACGGTAGCCCTGGCCGACCGTCCGGGCGTGGAGGGTGATGCCCGCCGCCCCGGCCTCGGCGGCCCCGCGGGCCAGCGCCAGCGCCGAGGCCCGGTCGGCCGGCCGGTCCGCCAGGCCCAGCCGCAGCTTCACGGTGACGGGCAGGGCCGAGGCGCCGACGGCGGCGCGGACCAGCTCGACGGCCTCGTCGGGTTTCCCGAGCAGGGCCCCGCCGCGGCCGGCCTGGACCGTCCGCTGGCCCGGGCAGCCGAAGTTCAGGTCCACGAGGTCCGCCGCCCCGGGCACGGCCACCCGGGCGACGGCCTCGGCCAGGGCCGCCGCGTCACCGGGGGCGAGCTGGACCCCGAGGGGACGGTCCTGCGGCGGGGTCGCCAGCAGCTCGTCCCGTCGGCCCGCGTCGTGGAGGATCGCCTCGGGCGTCACCATCTCGGTGTGGGCGAGCGATGCCCCGTGCCGTCGGCACAGCAGCCGCAGCGCCCGGTGGCTGTGCCGGTGCATGGCCCCCAGGACGAGGTTCGACCGAAGGCGGACCGGGCCGAGCCGGAGGGGTCGGATGAGGGGGACGTCGGCGGCCATGGGCAGGACTCTACCGGTCCCCGTGCCGCCTGGCAAGACCGGGCGGCCGCCTCGCATCGCGGGGGCCTCTTTTCCTTGAAGGGCCCGCCCCGAGCGCACCGATAAAGCTTTCCGGGCCCGCCGTGAACGGGGCCCTATCGAAGGAGGTGAGGGGATGCTCCGAACCGAGAAACGAGGCCATCCGCGGATCACGACCCGCATCACAATCCAGTCGATCGGGCCGACGATGAACATCTCGGCCGGGGGCATGTGCGTCCTGACGGCCGACCCGCTTCGGGAGGGCCTCCTGCCGGAGGTCAGCTTCGAGCTGCCCGACCAGGCCCAGCCGGTCGTCTGCAAGGCCCGGATCGCGTGGTGCCGCACCTCGCGGATCGACCCCGAGCTGTACGAGGTGGGCCTGGCGTTCACGGAGATCAGCGACGAGGACCGCAAGCGGGTGATGAACTTCGTCGAGACGCACCTGACGCCTGCGGCCGAGGAGGCCGAGGCGGCGGCCGTGGCCGAGTCGCCGTCCAACAACTGAAGCCGCCCCTCAAGATCGACCCGGAGGCCGGAGGCCGTCGGCGCGGCGGCTTTCGGCCTTCGCTCTGCGCCGGGCGGGCCGGGTTGCCCCCCCCCCCGCCGCTCACCCCGCTCCTTCTCCGGGCGATCCGGGCGGGGGATCGGCGAAGCGGGCGGCCGATGCGATTCGGCATCCGATGGTTGCATTCCCGGCGATTCGGTGTAGAATAGGTGTGTTGGCCGGGGGGCGGAACGAGGTCCATGCCTATCGCGACCATGTGCCCGGCGTGCCGGCGAGCTATCTCGGCCCCCGACGCGGCCGGCGGGAAGCGGGCCAAGTGTCCCCAGTGCGGCGCGGTCGTCGACATCCCGCCAAGTTCGGACTCCCTCTCACCGGTCTCGGGGTCCGGCGACGCCATCCAGGAGCTGGCCCAGGCCGTCACCGGCGGCGCCCCACAGACGCCGGCTGCCGGTGCCGGCCCTGAGGCGGGGGCCCAGCCGGAAACGCCGTCGCCCGGCACACCGTCCCCGACACGGACCTCCGGCACGACCATCGCTCGGCTCGAGGCCCGGATGAGCCCTTACAAGCGGGTCCGCCTCCTGGGGGCGGTGGCGTTCGCCGTGGGCGTGGTGCTGGGGGCGCTGGTCTTCCTGGCCGGCCTGGCGGGGTTGATCGTCCTGGCGCTTCAGGGCCAGCCGTTCCGGGGTGTGGTCGGCTTCATCGTGTCGCTGGTGGGGGCGGCCCTGGTGGTCTTCGGGTCGCTGGCGACGAGCGAGCTGATGCGCCTGGCGGCGGACGTGGGCGACCGGACGCGCCAGATGGCGGCCTACCTGGAGCAGTCCGAGGGCCGGGATTAGTCCTCCTGCAACGCCCGTTCGCTGCTTCATCCCGCTTGGCGGCCTTCCCATGCCGCCAGGAACCCGCTTCAGGCCCGATCGCGGCGGCCTGGGAAGGGCGCCGCGCGGCAAGTGGGGTTGTAGTATTAGGCGCGGTGTCATTGACGGCAGAGAGCGCGGAGACCGCAGAGGAAGATGGCTTGATATTGGGATAAGAAAGTGAAGGCGCGAGGAGCGCGTCTCCGCCCGGCCTGCCAATCCGCAATCCGCAGTTCGATCACTCGGCCCGGGTGGCCAGAAGCAGGGCCCCCTTCTTCAGCTTCCAGGACCCGTCCAGCAGGTAGGCCCCCCGACGGATGGAAAAGGACGTGCGCTTCTTGATCGTGCGTTTCGTCTCGCCTTTCTCGTCCTTTTCGTCGACGACGAGCGTCCACAGCAGCTTGATCTTGTCGGCGGACAGGCTCTCCGGCTTGACCAGAAGCGTGTAGCCTTCGACGAGCGTCCGGGTGTGCGTCTCGCCGTAGGGCACGTCGCGGGTCTCGGCCCTGATCAGTCGGAAGCTGTTGTACCCGCCGACGCGGGCCAGGAGCTCCTTGATGGGGAGCAGGGCCTTGTCGCAGTGCGGTTCCTTTTCCTGAGTGCCGTGAATGGCGAGGATGGTGATCTCGGCGGTGGGAGGGGGCTTCTCTTCGGCGGCAGGCGCCGCGGCTGCGGCGAACAGCAGTCCGCCCACCGCGGCCAGCATCGCCGCCGCACGAATCGTCGCACGTCCCGGCCTATTGCGCATCCCTGACCCCCTTGGCCTTCGTTCTCGGGCGACGGACCCTAGCCCCCGCGGTAGACGACGAACACGCCCGCCAGGTCGTCCGTGTTCCCCCCGCAGCAGACGATGTCGTAGTTCGGAGCGAACACCTCGACGGCATGGAACTCCACGTCAGTTTGCCGCGCCACCTCACCGGGGTCAATGGGTTCGACGGCGGCTTGGCCCCGATGGGCGAGGGCGGCCAGCAGGCAGATGCCGAGGATGAGCGAGGCGGCCAGGGCGCCCACGAAGTGGGCCCCCCATCCGACCCGGCCGGGGGGACGGCGCTTCCGGGTCGGCTTGACCGTCAGGACGCTGATCGCCGGCGGCCGGCGCTGGATGACCCGGGCCGACGGGATCGGCGTCGGTTTGGGGGCCCTCCGCTCGGCCGGCTCCGGTTCGGTCGCCTCGCGCCGAGCGGGCGGACGCCGCTTTGCGGGCCCAGCCGCTTCCGCGGCAGGACCGGCTGCCGCCGGCCCCTCCTCCTCCGGCACGACGATCAGCTCGTCGATGTCCGGCACGGCCTGCTCCTCGGCCGCCTCCAGGGAGGTCAGCTCCTGGGGCGTCGGCTCGAGGCCCTCGACGTGGGGCTTCGTTTCCAGGACGACCGGGTCGCCGGTCCCGGCCAGCTCGGCCCGGAGCGTCTCGGCGATGGGCTTCCAGCGGGCCTCCTCGACGGCGGGCGGCTCGCAGGACGCCAGGACGTGCTTGACCCGCTCCTGGTCGTGGACGATCTGCCGGCACCGGCCACACGTCGCCACGTGCTGCTCGACGATGGCCGCTTCGAGGGTCGTCAGTTCCTCGTCGGCGAAGCCGGCCAGCATGGTTCGAATCTGTTCGCAATCCATCGTACTCACCCGATTTCCGTCGCCAGCAGCTCCTTGAGCCGCTGGCGGGCGTTGAAGATGCGGCTCATCACCGTTCCGACCGAGATGCCGAGCACCTCGGCGACCTCCTTGTACGACATGCCCTCGATGGCATAGAGGACGAGGGCGGCCCGGTTCTTCTCCGAGACGTTCTCCAGGGCCTTGTCGATGGCGGCCCTCAGGTCCTGCGTCTGGGCTTCCTGGTCCGGCGCGGGGTTGCTCGGCCCGGTGGCGGCCGGTTCGACCGACTCCTCCGTGTCGAGGCTCCCGCTGGAGCGGACGGCCCGGTATCGGCGGTAGTCCAGTGCCGCGTGCGTCACGATCCGGTACAACCACGTCCGGAACGTCGACTGCCCCCGGAATGCGCCGATGGCACGCATGACGTGAATGAACGCCTCCTGGACGACGTCGAGGGCGTCCTCGGCATTGCCGAGCAGGCGGTACCCAATCCCGTAGGCTGCGTTCCGGTGTCGCCGGAAAAGCTCGTCGAGGGCCTTCAAGTCGCCCTTCTGGAGCCGTTCGACGAGTTCGGCGTCGGGGTCCTCTTGGGCACCGGTCGCCCGAGTCGTCTTCTCGTCCTCGGCCATTTGGACGCTTCCGCAGGAGGGCTATTCACCGAATTGAACCGATTGTAGTGGCCCATCGGCCGGGGGAAAAGGCTTTTCGGGGGGCCGGCTGGGAGCGAACGGCACCCACGCCGTGCGGCCACGCCACGTAGGGTGGGTGCTCTGCACCCACGCGGTTGAGCTCAGGCTCGGTTCAGGAAGTCCGGTTCATTCACCGTATGTAGGCTCGCAGTTTCTCAGACACGTCGGCTCTGCGGCTCCCCAGTTCAGGGAGTACCAACCTCGGTTGACGTACCGCCGAAAGGTGGAATGCGCCCAGTCGGCGGCGCGCAGTGCATAGCCGTGCTTGACGGGGTTGTAGTGCACGTAATGGACATGCTGCTGCAAATCCCGTTCGTCCCGCACGACATGTTCCCAGAAGCGGCGCTGCCAGACATCCACGCCTCGGCGTGACCTGCCCGGCCGGGCCAAAGTCGGCGCGACCAGTTTCCGATCGGAGGCCGCGATGGTAAACCGCGCCTTGATAAGCCGCCAGCGAGTGCTGAAGTCCGCGTCCCCGGGAGGCAGGCGCCAGATGCAATGGAGGTGGTCGGGAAGGATGACTGCCGCGAGCGTCTCGAAAGGACGTTCCGCGGAAGTCACCCTCCAGGCGCCGCGCAACAATTCGACCGCCAGCGAACTTTGAAGGATGGGCCGACGCCCGAATGTTACGACGGTAAAGAAATAGGTGCCGCCGGGCACTCGGTTGCGCCGGTAATTAGACATGCATGCCACGATAGGAGCGACGGAGGCTGGTGTCAAGACAGCCCCGACGGCGGCAGGGATGGTGGCTGCCGAGCAGCCACCCTACGTTGCGCGGTCCGGCAGCGGTTCGGCGGTGTAGGGTGGGTGCTCTGCACCCACGCGGTTGCGCGGTCCGGCAGCGGTTCGGCGGTGTAGGGTGGGTGCTCTGCACCCACGCGGTTGAGCGGTGCGGCAGGGATGGTGGCTGCCAAGCAGCCACCCTACGTTACGCGGTGCGGCAGCGGTTCGGCGGTGTAGGGTGGGTGCTCTGCACCCACGCGGTTGAGCTGCACCCACGCGGTTGAGCGGTGCGGCAGGGATGATGGCTGCCAAGCAGCCACCCTACGTTACGCGGTGCGGCAGCGGTTCGGCAGTGTAGGGTGGGTGCTCTGCACCCACGCGGTTGAGCTGCACCCACGCGGTTGAGGGGTCCGGCAGGGATGGTGGCTGCCAAGCAGCCACCCTACGTTGCGCGGTGCGGCAGGGGTTCGGCGGTGTAGGGTGGGTGCTTTGCACCCACGCGGTAGAGCTGCACCTACGCGGTTGAGCGGTCCGGCAGGGGTGGTGGCTGCCGAGCAGCCACCCTACGTTGCGCGGTGCGGCAGGGGTTCGGCGGTGTAGGGTGGGTGCTCTGCACCCACGCGGTAGAGCTGCACCTACGCGGTTGAGCGGTCCGGCAGGGGTTTGGCGATGTAGGGTGGGTGCTGTGCACCCACGCGGTTGCGCGGTCCGGCAGGGATGGTGGCTGCCAAGCAGCCACCCTACGTTGCGCGGTGCGGCAGGGGTTCGGCGGTGTAGGGTGGGTGCTCTGCACCCACGCGGTTGCGCGGTGCGGCAGGGATGGTGGCTGCCGAGCAGCCACCCTACGTTGCGCGGTGCGGCAGCGGTTCGGCGATGTAGGGTGGGTGCTCTGCACCCACGCGGTTGAGCAGGGGTGGTGGCTGCCGAGCAGCCACCCTACATGACATGGTTGAACAGCAGGAGGGCGGACGGCGTCTGTCACATCAGCAGCCGCAGCAGCCAGGCCCCGAGGCCCAGGTAGATCAGCGTCCCGAGGATGTCGTTGAGGCTCGTCACGAAGGGGCCGCTGGCCAGGGCCGGGTCGACGCCCACCCCGTGGCACCCGAGGGGGATGAGCGTCCCGTTGACCGCCGCGCTGAGGATGCCCAGCAGCATGCTGACCGACACGACCAGCCCGTAGCCCATCTGGCCGAAGAACAGCCACCCGACGCCGCCCGCGATGACGGCACACGCCACGCCCACCAGGGCCGCCACGGTTACCTCGCGGCGCAGGATGGTCACCGCCCGGTAGGCCCGCACGTCGCCGGTCGCCAGGCCCCGCACCATGATCGTCGAGGACTGGATGCTGACGTTGCCGCACATGGCGACCATGACCGGCAGGAACAGCAGGAGCGACGCCTCCTCCCCCATATCGTAGCCCAGCCACCGCATGATCGAGCCGACGATGAAACCCGGGACGAGCGTCACGAGGAGCCAGGGCAGCCGGAGCAAGGCCCGCTGCCAGATCGGCTGGTGCAGCGGGTCGGTCGCCCCCGTGCCGGCCAGGCGGTACATGTCCTCGGCGGCCTCGTCGGCGGCGGCGTCGAAGACGTCGTCGACCGTGATGATGCCCCGCATCGACCCGTCCGACGGGTCGGTCACCGGGACGCTCAGCAGGTCGTACCGGCGAACGATCTCGGCGACCTGCTCGCGGTCCATGTCGGCGGCGACGGCGTGGACGTCCGGGTCGGCGACGTCGGCGACCAGGGCGTCGGGCGGGGAGAAGACGAGCTTCGCCAGGGGAACCCGCCCCACCGGCCGGCCCGCCTCGTCCGTCACGAACAGGTAGTCGCGGTGAGTTGTCTCGCTCGCCCCGCGGGCCTGCTCGATGGCTTCCCGGACGGAGACGTGCGGCGGGAGGGTGACGAACTCGGTCGTCATCAGGCCGCCGGCGGTCTCCGGGGGATACTCCAGGAGCTGCTGGATCTCGCTGCGGTCCTCCAGGCCTTCCAGGGCCTCCAGGATCTCCTCGGGCTCGAACTCGCCGATGACGTCGGCGGCCTCGTCGGGCTCGAGCTCTTCGAGGATGCTGCGGATCTCGGCCGTCGGGAGCAGCCCGAGCAGCTCGTCGCGGGTCTCGGCGTCGAGCTCGGCCAGGACGTCGGCGGCCCGCTCCGGCTCGAGCAGCGTGAACAGGGCGGCCTGCTCCTGGGGCTCGAAGTCGGGCAGGAGGTCGGCCAGGTCGCTCGGGTGGATGTCGGCCAGACGCCGGGCGAGGTCCGAGCGGAGGCCCGTCTTGAGCATCGACCGGATGGCGAGCAGGTCGTCGCGGTCGAACGGATGGAGCTCGGTCTCGGCCTCGGACATGGCGGCTCCGGCGAGGACGTGCAGGTGCGAAGGCGAGTGTAGGCGGGGCCAGGCGGCGAATCAAGCTGAATGCGCATTGGTCCTGGCTGCACGAGCGCCGTGCGCCCGTGACCTGGTTGGCGCGCCATCACCGAGGTCTTCCGTGCGAAAACCCGTGCCGTTTGCTCCGTGCTGCGCTAGAATGGCCTGCGTCGTATAAGACCCGTACGACGCGGAAGGAAAGGAGACGGCCGTGGCCGACGAAGCGGATCGCCGGGACGAAGGCCAGGACGACCCCCGGGCCGACGAGGGGACGGAGGGGCTGCCTGAGGCCGAGGACGTGGCCGACGAGCCGGTCGACGCCGAGCCGTTGGCCCAGGCCCGGCCGGACCGGACCGACCCGAAGGACCTGGCCGAAGCCCTCGGCCGGGACGCCGGCGGCGCCGAGACCCTGGCGGCCGAGATGCGGCAGGCCCAGTCCGCCGCCGGCGGCCAGGCCGTTGCCCCGCCTCAGCCGTCGGATGGCCCTCCGCCCGGTCGGCGCACCCGGCGCCGGGCCCCCGCCGGCCATGCCCGGGCCGCCACCCACGTCAGCTTCAAGCGGGTCATGTGGCTGCCGGCCCTCCTGATGGGGCTGGTGTGTGTCGGCACGGGCATCTACAGCGGGGTCGGGTACCTGTCGGCGGACGTCCCCGAGCCGCCGGGGAAGGTCCTCAAAGGGCCCAACGGGCGGCTGTGGGTGATCGATGCCGAGGCCACCGACATCACCTGGGAGGGGGGCGAGCCCCGGGGCAAGCTGCCCGGCGGATGGGACGCCATCGGCAAGCTGCCCGTCGAGGACCGGGCCTTCGAGCGGTACCTGGTGGAGCGGAAGGCGGCCACGCGGTGGCTCTTCTTCGCCGTGGCGTTCCCGCCGGTGGGGCTGATTCTGCTCGGGCTGGGCCTCTGGATGCGGCGGGACGTCAAGCTGGTGGCGGCCCGCGAGGCGGAGGCCGGGGCGGCCCACGCCGAGGGCGTGAGGGCGGCCGAGGAGGGCGTCGAGAAGGACATCGAGGAGGCCCGTGACCGGGCCGGCGCCGCGGCGGGCGGCGAGCTGGGTAAGTCCGGCATCACCGACGCCGGCGCCGCGGAAGTCGTCTCGGAACCGGACGAAACGCCGCCGGAAGACGAGAGGCCGGAAGAGAACACGCCTGAAGACGAAGCGCCGGACCGAGCGAAGCCGTGAAGCGCTGTCGGCGAGCAACGTTACAGTTCATTGAACTGCTTCACGGACAATCCGGCCTGTCTGATGATCTTGCGGAGCAATCCACGGCCGAGTTCACGCTATGCCGGAACGGACAGGGCCCATGTGCAGCCGGGGTGAGTAAGCATGACGTGTGAGCCGCGCTGCCGCACGACTCGCCGCCCGGCGGCGGACTTCGCGTACCCACGTGTCGCGGAGCTTCCGCTCCGGGCTCGGGGGGCCCTTGCGGTCCATCACACGGCCCCGTGGGCTCAGACAATCGCCTGGGCCGCCGTGACGGCCGCCATGTCGACGATGTCCTGGACCGAGCAGCCCCGCGACAGGTCGTTGACGGGCTTGGCGAGGCCCTGGAGGATGGCCCCGACGGCCTGGGCCCCGGCCAGCCGCTGGACGAGCTTGTAGCCGATGTTGCCCGCCTGGAGGTCGGGGAAGATGAGGACGTTGGCCCGCCCCGCGACCGGGCTGTCGGGGCACTTCGCCTCGGCGACCTCCGGCACGAGGGCCGCGTCGACCTGCAACTCGCCGTCGACCACCAGGTCCGGGTCGACCTCGCGAACGCGTTCCGCCGCCGCCGCCATCTTCTCGGCCGACTCGTGCCGGGCCGACCCCTTCGTGCTGAACGAGAGCATCGCCACGATCGGCTCGGTGCCGATGAACTGCCGCCACGAACCGGCGGCGCTGCGGGCGATGTCGACAAGCTGGTACCGGGTCGGTGTCGGGACGACGCCGCAGTCGCTGAAAAGGAGCCCCCCGTCCTCGCCCAGCTCCTCCTGCTCCAGGACCATCAGGAAGCAGGAGCTGAGCGTCTTCAGGTCCGGCCGCGTCCCGACGGCGTGGAGGGAGGCCCGGATGACGTTGGCCGTCGGGCTGGCGCTGCCGGCCACCATCCCGTCGACGATCCCTTCGCGGACGCACAGGGCCCCGTAGAAGATGGGGTCCCGGACGGTCTCGCGGGCCTGCTCCGGGCGGACGCCTTTGTGCTGTCGCAGTTCGTGGTAGGTCTCGGCGAAGGCGTCGAGACGATCGGGGTCGGCAAGGTCCACGATCTCGAACGACTCGGGGTCGCCTCCGGCCTCGCCGACCTTCGAACGGACCTCGTCGGGCTTGCCCAGGAGGACGATCTCGGCGAAGCCTTCCTGGGCGATCCGGACGGCCGCCCGGACGACGCGTTCATCGTGGGTCTCGGCGAGGAGGACCCGCTTCGCCTCGCCCCGGACGCGATCTTTCAAGGCTTTGAACAAGTCCATTGGGGCTTCCTCGGCGTGACGTGTCACGTTCGGCCGGGCGGCGTGCGCACCCGGGCGTCATGTCTTGCTGCTTCTCAGCCCGAACTTCTGGACCCGATAGCGGAGCTGGTCGCGGGTGATGCCGAGCAGCTCGGCGGCCCGCGACTGGTTGCCCTGGGCCTTCTCGATGGCCTGCTCGACGAGCTGGCGTTCGACCTGCTTGAGGTCCACGCCGCCCTCGCCGAGCCGGACGACGGGCCCCTCTTCTCGCTCGACGCCCTCACCCGAGACCGCGGCGGGGGGGCCCGACGCCGCCGCCTCGCGGATCTCGGCCGGCAGCGACCGGACGGTCAGCCGCCCGCCGTCCGCCAGGAGCATGGCCCGCTCGACGACGTTCTTCATCTCGCGGACGTTGCCGGGCCAGTGGTAGGCCTGCATGACGGCCAGGGCGGCCGGCTCGACCCCCTGGACCTCCTTCTTGAACTCCCGGTTGAACTCCCGGATGAAGTAGTCGGCCAGCAGGGGGACCTCTTCGCGCCGGTCCCTCAGGGGGGGCAGCGTGATGGGGAAGATGTTCAGCCGATAGTAGAGGTCCTCGCGGAACGCGCCGGACTCGACCAGGGCCTTCAGGTCCCGGTTGGTGGCGGCGATGATGCGGACGTCGACGCGGATGTCGAACGTCCCGCCCACCCGCCGGAAGGCCTTCTCCTCCAGGAACCGCAGGAGCTTGGCCTGGAGGGCGTGTGGCATGTCGCCGATCTCGTCCAGGTAGATCGTCCCGCCGTCGGCCAGCTCGAACAGGCCCTGCTTGGTCTGGCGGGCGTCGGTGAAGGCCCCTTTCTCGTGGCCGAACAGCTCGCTCTCCAGGAGCGACTCCGGCAGGGCCGTGCAGGTGATGTTCATGAAGGGCCGCTCGGCCCGCGAGCTGTTGTAGTGGAGGACCTTGGCCGCGAGGTCCTTGCCCGTACCGGACTCGCCCTGGAGGAGGATCGTGCGGGCCTCGCTGGCGGCGAGGTTCCGCAGCAGGTCGAGGATCTCGACCATCTTCGGGTTGCGGGCCACCATGCGGCCGAAGCCGAACTCCTCCTGCTGCTGCTCGTGCATCTGGCGGACTTCCGTCCGGATCCGATGGTCCTCCAGGGCCTTCTCCACCAGCAGCATCATCTCGTCGAGGCGGAACGGTTTCGAGACGTACTCCGAGGCCCCCAGGTTCATCGCCTGGACCGCAACGTCCACGTTCGTGAACGCCGTCATCATGACCACGGGAACGTCGGGCCAGTCGCTTCGGATCTTCTCCAGCACTTCCAGCCCGTCGGCGTCGGGGAGCTTGTAGTCGAGCAGGACGACCTGGACGCGGCCGTCGGCCAGATGCTTGAGGCCCTCCCGCCCGGTCTCGGCTACCAAGGCCTTGTAGTCCTGCTCTTTGAGCCGCATGGCGAGGGCCGAGCTGACCGACGGCTCGTCCTCGATGATCAGCACGGAAGCACTCACGGCGGGAATCCCCGGCGGGTCAGTACCGCATGCTGTCAGTGTACCGCACAGGCGGCGACGGTTCAAGCGGCACAGAGGTCCCGCCCACCGGAACCGGGTGCGACGCGGCGGTCGCGGGCGACACGTCTCACTCGGCGACCTGGATGCGGATGCGGTTGGGCTTGCCCCGCTCGAGGACCGCAGCCGCCTCGACCGCGGCCTTGCCCGGCGGGCGGACGGTCAAGCGATAGGTCCCGTAGAAGCCGCGGAAGGTCCACTGGCCGTCGGCCCCGGTCTCGCCCCGCTCGCGGGTCTGCCACTTCTTGAGGACAAGCTGCCTGTACCGCCGGCCCTGGGGGCGAATGGACCAGTTGCGGCTGTAAAGGGCGGCCGGGGGCTGCCAGTGCCGCCCTTCCCAGAAGCCCCAGCCGAGGATGCCCGTGACGGCCGGGTGGGCGAAGGCCACGCGATAGACGACCTCCAGGGCGTCGGCCCGCTCCTCGTGGTTCGCCCCGCCCCAGCAGTCGTATTCCGTGATCCGGATGGGCAGGCCGAACTCAGCCAGCTCGTCAAGCGACTTCCGGACGACCTCCGGTTTCGGCAGGTCGCCGCCGAAGTGGCCCTGGACGCCGATGCCGCCGATCGGCACGCCCCGCTCCAGGAGGTCGCGGACCTGCTTCAGGTACGGCGGCAGGCGGGAGCCGTTCAGCATGCCGTAGTCGTTGACGTAGAGGACGACGTCGGGGTTGCCCTTCCGGGCCTGCCGGGCCATGTCGAGGATGATCTCAGGGCCGAGGCGGTCGGCGTAGAAGTTCGGGTCGCACATCTCGTTGTTGAGGTCCCACTCGTCGATCCGGGTGCGGAAGTGGCGGGTCACCCGCTCGGCCCGGGCGAAGACGGCCCGGCGGAGTGCCTCGTCGGAGAGCGGCTTCTGCCACTCGGGGACGTACTTGTACTTGCCCCAGAAGATGCAGTGTCCCCGCATGCGAAGACCGTTCTCCTCGCACCACTCGAGGACCCGGTCGGCGTCGGCGAAGTCGGGCTCGCCCCCGCCGCGCTGCGTGTGGTACCACTTGGCAGCGTTCTCGTGGACCGCCGAGTTGAAAAGCTCCCGGGCGACCTCCTTGTACCGGGCGGCGTCCTCCGGATCGGCGTTCGGCCGGAACATCGAGTGAGACAGCGCCGTGCCGAACCAGAACGCGTGGTCCCGGAGCGTCGCCTCGACCTTGGCGCCGGGCACGGGCTCGCCGCCGGGGCCCACGACCTGGACCGTCGCGTCGCCCATGCGGACCTTCGCGATGGCCCGGGCGGTCTCGGCCTTCCAGTCGGCGGCGGCCCCGGCGGTCAGGCATGCCATAAGGACGAACCCCCCCGCGGCCGGGACGAGAAACGGTTTGATTGCGGCTATCATCTCGGTCATACTCCTTTCGGATGGGGGCCGACTGTAGCCTTTGACCGGAGGCGAGGCCAGTGTATTCGGGGACGGTCAGGCCGGCCGTGCGACGCGCTTCTCTTGCGGCGGCCGTGGTGGCTGGGGGCGCGGTGTCGCTTGCTGCGCTGGCGGCCGATGGGCCTGGCACCCCCCAGCCCAACACGCCCGACCAGCGGGTCGGCATCGTCGGCGACTTCCTCTGGGCCCGGGCGTGTGACATCTACGAGGACGTCGCCTTCGGCCCCACGCCTCGCGACCTCGTCTTCGCCTTCGAGCCCGGCGACGCCCTGAAGCGGAGCAACCTGACGGGCCTCGACCCCCGCATCGCCTGCACGGTCCAGCCGACCTCCCTGCGGCTCGACACCACCGGGGCCCACAACGCCAAGCTCATGCTCGGCTACATGCCGACCGGCTGGCGGTTCACCCACGGCGACAACTGCGACCTGGTGCACTGGGCCGCCCGCGACCGCGTGGTCCTTTTCATCCCGATCCGCCATGCGGCGGGGGCCGACCCGGAGCGGCCGGAGAGCTACTTCCTCAGCCCCTACGCCGCCCAGGCCGTCAGCGTCGTCGAGTTGAAGGCGGGCGAGCTGATCCGGTACGAATGGTATCGCGGCGGGCCGGGGAAGCTCGACCCGCACGTCCTCATGGACCTGTACCCGTTCTGCGGCGGCGAGCGGGACCTCGCCCCCGCCGTCAACCGTCCCATCTTCAAGTTCGAGGTCTTCGGCGGAGGGCGATGGAAGGTCTCGATCGAGCGGGACGGCCGCGACGGCCTCGCCGGCGGCGAGACGGACGGCGACTTCGACCTGGTCTTTACGGACCGCTCGCCCGGGGCGAAGCCGTACTCGGTGGACCTGGGCGAGGAGACGGCGTTCGGCTGCTCGGTCTATTGCCCCAGCGGCCGGCCCAACCTGGGGGCACGGATCGGCCTTCGCCTCGAGCCGTTCGACCGCCGGACCGGGCGGCCCGTCCCGCCGTCGGGCGACCGGACGTTCGTCCGCGACGTGCGGCTGGGCGACGTGGCGAAGCTCCTGCGCCTCGTCCGACCGGAGACGGGCCGGCGCGTGGCTGACCTCTCGGGGCGCCTTGGCGGCGCGCTGCCGAACACGCTGCGGCGGACGAGCGGTGGGCCTCAGCCGAGGGTCTTGCCGATCTCGAACGCCGTGCCCACCACCTCGCCCACGCCGTAGTACTGCGTGGCCCCCGGCGCGAAGAGCAGGGGGGCGACCTTCCGCATGTCCGGATTGCCGTCCTGGTCGAGGACCGACTCGTCCGCTTTCACGTCGAGAATCTCGCCGACGAACTGCGTGTGCAGGCCCAGGTTGTGGGTCGCGACGAGGCGGCACTCGGCCACCAGGGGCGATTCCTCCACGTACGGCGCCTCGACCAGGCCGCTGCGGACCGCCGTCAGGCCCGCCGCGGCGAACTTGTCGGTCTCGCGTCCCGAGGCGATGCCGGCGTAGTCGGCCTGGCGGGCGATCGGCTCGGTGGCGACGCTCACCGTGAAGGCGCCGCGAGCGGTGAGGCTCCCGTGCGAGTACGTGGCCGCCCGGAGCGAGACCGCCAGGCACGGCGGGCGTGAGCAGCAGATGCCGCCCCACGCCGCCGCCATGACGTTCGGCTTGCCGGCGTCGTCGTAGGTGCCGACGAGCCAGACGGGCGTCGGTTGGAGGATCGTCTGCGGGCCGAGGGACGTCTTCATGGTAGGCCTCCTTGGCGCGGCGGTGCTTGCTGGAGCTCGCCAGCCATCATGGGGACGCTTCGCACGGGCTGCAAGCGCTTTGGAGGCCGTGTTTGCCGCAGCATCGTCGGACGAGCCGCCAGTTGCGCCCAGGTGCTTGACCGGCCGGCGGGGGAGCGTAGGATAGCCGGCCATGAGCGACGCTCCCGCCGAAACCGGCACGGCCGCCGACGGCCTCATCCGGCAGGCCCGGATGGACGACGTCGAGTCGATCCATGCCCTGATCACGGAGTTCAGCCGGGAGCAGTTCATGCTGGGCCGGGGCCGGGCCGAGCTGTACGAGTCGCTGCGGGACTTCCAGGTGGCCGAGGTCGGCGGGCGGGTGGTGGGGTGCTCGGCCCTGACGATCGCCTGGGAGGGCCTGGCGGAGGTCCGGTCGCTGGCCACGGCCCGGGAGTTCCGCGGCCGGGGCATCGGGCGGCGCCTGGTGGAGGCGTGCCTGGCGGAGGCGAGGCGGCTCGGCATCGGCCGGGTCTTCGCTCTGACGCAGGCCCCGCCGTTCTTCGAGCGGCTGGGTTTCAAGCGGGTGCCGAAGGAGGAGCTGCCCCACAAGATCTGGGCCGACTGCATCAAGTGCCCGAAGTTCCCCGACTGCGACGAGGAGGCCGTGGCGATCGACTTGTGAGCGGCCCGCGCCGCTTCGGGCCGCGAACGTCTCAAGCCGCGGTCGTAAGACCGCCGGTACGCTGTGCGGCGACGAAGGTAAGCTCCCCGGACACAGGCGCCTCTCGTATGTACCCGCGAACTCACGTTCGCGGCTCGGCGGCGGCTTGCCTGTCACGCGTGAGGCGGCTCCGTCAGAATTCGACGGGCCGGCTCGGATGGCCGAAGACGTGCGGCCGGCCGACGTGAGCCGCCTGACCGCTCGTCTTTGCGATCCCTGATCTTGCCCTCTCAAAGGACGAGCCACCCGGCGACGGCCCCCAGGCCCAGTGCCGCCAGCTTCACCAGGGCCCGGGACCAGCCGGCGTGCCGCTGCTTGGTGAAGTGCAGGGGGTAGCGCAGGGCGTCGAGCGGCCGGCCCTCCCGGGCGCCCGACCAGGCGTAAGACGTGTCGTAGACCGCCATGTAGAGCTGCCCGGCGAACGAGTCGAGCAGCCGGTCCCGCCGGCCCTTGGGGAAGTAGTGGTTGAGGGCCCAGTTCGTCGCGCAGGTCTCGATGCCCAGGCCCAGGACGACCGCCGTCGCCGCGGCCGCAAGGCCGCTCAAGGGGCCCCACAGGACGCCCAATGCGACGGCCAGGGCCGCCACCAGCACCCCGAACAGGGGGTAGCGAAGGGGGTCCCAGTAGGTCCGCTCCGGGTGCCCCTGCAGCAGGAAGTGCTCCCCCACGCCGTAGTTCCATAAGCGGCGAAGATTGGTCTTCCACGAGTCCCACGGCTCGGCGGCGTGCAGGACGACGGCGTCCGGGGCGCACGCCAGGGCCTTGCCCGTCTCGGCGAGCCGCCAGCACAGGTCGACGTCCTCCCCGCCGACGACCGACCGGGCCGACTCGTCGAACCCGCCGACCTCGCGGACCGAGTCCTTGCGGACCATCAGGTTGGCGGTGGCCCCCCAGGGCAGCTCGTCGCCCAGGTACCGGGCCCACTCCAAGAACTGGGCGACGTGGGTGGCCAGGATGGCCCGCCCGGCCGGGCCGAGCCGGCCATCGAACTGCGTCACGCCGATCGATGCGCTCAGCCGGCCGTCGCCCCGGGCCATGACCTTCAGGTGTTCGGAGATGACGGTGGGGGTGGCCCGGCAGTCCGAGTCGGTGAAGAAGACCTTGTCGTAGCGGGCGGCGCGGATGCCGGCGTTGCGGCTCCGGGCGGCCGAACGCCAGGTGCCCTGGAGGAACCGGGCCCCGTGCTCTTCGCACAGGGCCCTCGTGCGGGCTGCGCTCTGGCCGTCGGGGGACGAGGTGTCGACGACGATCGTCTCGCAGGGGCACCCGGCGTCGGCGAACGCCTCGGGCAGGCTCGGCAGCAGGCGGGCGAGGTACCTTTCGGACCGGTAGGCCGGGACAACGACCGAGACGCCCGGTTCGCCGTTCTCGCCCATGCGGTCCCTCCGGCAGACGTGTCGGTGAGCCGGCTTCGCCGGCGCACCCGGAAGGTATCGGCGCCCGTGGCCCGTGTCAAGGGACGCCCTTTGTCCGCCGGCCCGGAACCGGCGAAGGGATGCCGGTCCCCCTCACCCCCTCCCTCTCACTCCAGGGGAGAGGGAGGGAATGGGGACGGTTCAGCATTCGACGATGCCGATGCCGTAACCCCGTGACCGGTCGGCGACCAGCTCGCGGGTCGGGTAGTCCCGGCGGACCTCCCTCCACAGCCGATGCACGTCGCCGTTCATGCCGAACCGGTCCGGGACGATGTCGTGCAGGGCGACGAGGCCGCCCGGCCGCACCAGGGCCCCGTAGGCCTCGAAGTCCTGCTTGACCCCCTCGTAGCGATGGTCCCCGTCGATGAAGAGGAAGTCGAGCGGTTCGCCGGCCAGGACCTCGCGGACCCGCCGGTGGAGGTGGGGCCTGTGCGAATCGCCTCGGACGAGCTCGATTCGCTGGCCCGCCAGGCCGAGGGCCCGCAGCAGCGGGACCTGCCACCGCGGGCAGCCGCCGTCGCGCGACGCGAACTTTCGCCCGCCTCCGAGGTCCACGCTGATTATCAGGGCGCCCGGGGCCGCCGACCGCGCCAGCAAGAAGAGCGTCCCGCCGGTGGCCGTGCCGATCTCCAGGACCCGCCGCGGCCGGAGCCCCCTCACGATCTCGACGAGCCCGAGGATCTCGGACCGCTCCTGGACCGGATCGAGGCTTCCGCCGAGCGGGTCGCAGGCGAAGTCCCACAGAACCTCCGGGTCGGCGTCGGCCGGCAGCCGGCGGACGTCCTGGATGATCCGGGCGAGGCGGACCCGCCGGCAGAGGGTCTGCCAGAGGGAGTTCAGGCGGGCCGCGCCGCGGACGAGGCGCGCGTGCCGACCCTCGCGCTGCCAGCGGCGGACCTGCCGGTCGATCGCGTGGGCCGCGGTGGCGAAGGCGCTGCGGGATGTCGCGAACCTGGGCATGCGGCCAAGATAGGGCTGTGAGGGCCGGCCTGCAAGGCGGGAGGCGGCATGCGATGGCTCACAGAGCGGGAATGGAGGGTGAAGCCCGATAGATGGCGGTCGCGGCCCGAACGGTACTTGCTCGGCTGCACAAGCCCTCGATGCGCGGATTGCGAGCAATCCGTGGCACCCGCTGAGGAGAGAGGCCGTTCTCGGGCAGCGCTTACGCGCTTTCCTTCTTCGGTTCGGCCGAGGCCAGCAGGTCCGCCTCGCCGCAGACGACCTCCGGCGTGACGGTGTAGCGGAACCCCTTGGGCCGGTTGGGCAGCTCGAACAGGGGGTCGAGCATGAGGTTCTCGACGATCGACCGCAGGGCCCGGGCCCCCGTGTTCCGCTCCATCGATTTTCGGGCGATCTCGCGGAGGGCCTCGTCGGTGAACTCCAGCTCGGCATCCTCCATGTCGAAGAACTTGATGTACTGCTTGACCAGGGCGTTCTTCGGCTCGGTCAGGATGCGGCACAGGGCGTCCTCGTCGAGCGGCATCAAGGGGGTGATGATCGGCAGCCGGCCGACCATCTCCGGGATCATGCCGTAGGCGATCAGGTCCTCCGGGATGACCTGGCGGAGCACCTCCCGCTGCCGCTCGAGCCGGTCGCCCTCCTCGTGGCGGCCCTCCGAGAAACCGATCAGGCTCCGGCCGATGCGGCGGGCGATGATCTCGTCGAGCCGGTCGAACGTCCCGCCGCAGATGAACAGGATGTCGGTGGTGTCCATCTGGATATATTGTTGCTCGGGGTGCTTCCGCCCGCCCTGGGGCGGGATGTTCGCGACCGTCCCTTCGAGCATCTTCAGGAGGGCCTGCTGGACGCCCTCGCCCGAGACGTCGCGGGTGATCGAGACGTTCTGCGTCGTGCGGCCGATCTTGTCGATCTCGTCGATGTAGAGGATGCCCTGCTGGGCGGCCTCCAGGTCGTAGTCGGCGGCCTGGAGGAGTTTCAGGAGGAGGTTCTCGACGTCCTCGCCGACGTAGCCCGCCTCCGTGAGCGTCGTGGCGTCGCCGATGGCGAACGGGACGTTGAGGATCTTCGCCAGGCTCCTCGCCAGGAGCGTCTTGCCGCACCCCGTCGGGCCGATCAGCAGCAGGTTCGACTTCTCGATCTCGACGTCGTCGTCGTCCTCCACGACGTCGCCGAGGCTGAGCCGCTTGTAATGGTTGTGGACCGCGACCGAGACGGACTTCTTGGCCAGCTCCTGGCCGATGACGTAGAGGTCGAGGAAGTCCTTGGTCTCGCGGGGGGTGGGGATGCGGCCAAAGGTGGACCGCCGCATCCGGACCCGCCGATGCTCGTGCTGGACGATCGAGCTGCACAGGTGGATGCAGTCGGCGCAGATGTAGACCCCGCCTCGCCCCTCCACCAGGGGCCCGACCTCGCGATAGCTCTTGCCGCAGAAGCTGCACGTGGCGGTGGGATCGTCGGCGTTTCCGCCGTTACCTCGGGCCATCGTCCTGGCTCCCCTCTTGGCGGTCGGGGTCCTCGTCCGGTTCGGCGCGCGGGCCCTCTTGTTCCGCCGATTCGTCGGTCCTTCCTATTATCGGCCCCTGTCCGCCATCCTGTCCAGAGGGGGTTTGATCGGCCTCGCCCTTGTCGGCGGGGCGAAGGACGGGTCGGCCGACGAGCCCGCTCCGGATCGCCTCGTATTCCTCCGGCAAGATCTCGCCCGATTCGAGCTGGCCGCGGAGCTGGTCCATGTCGAGGCCGCCCGCTGCGGACGGCTTCTTCGACGCCTTGTACGCCCACCATCGGACCAGACCGAGCAGCACGAACAGGGCGATAATGACGGCCGCCCCGACGATCACGACGGCCATCACCTGCTCGGGGCCGATCCGCTTCCAACCCTCCAGCGCCGCGGCGGCGATCACCATGTGGGCGGCTTCGATCGGTGAGACCATCCTGCCTTGACGATACGGGTCGGCGCCGGCCGGGTCGCTCAGACCTCGACCGGCGGATGCTCCTGCTTGGGCCGGCGGCTCATCAGGTCCACGAGGGCGTCCGGCGGCGGCTTCTCCCGGAAAAGCACCTGGTACACCTCCTGCGTGATCGGCATCTCAATGCTGTGCCGGTCGGCCAGGGCCAGCGCGCTTCGGACCGTGTCGACCCCCTCGGCACAGGCGCCGCCCATCTCGTCGAGGATCTCGTTCAAAGGCCGGCCGCGCCCGATCTCCTCGCCGACGTGGTGGTTGCGGCTGAGGCCCGACCCGCAGGTCGTGACCAGGTCCCCCAGGCCCGCCAGGCCGGCGAACGTCCGGGGCTGGGCGCCCATCGCCACGCCCAAGCGGGTCATCTCCACCAGGCCCCGCGTCACCAGGGCGGCCTTGGCGTTGGACCCCAGCTCCAGGCCGTCGCAGATACCGGCCGCGATGGCGATGACGTTCTTCAAAGCCCCGCCCAGCTCGACCCCTACGGGGTCGTCGCTCGTGTAGAGGCGGAACCAGGGTGTGGCGTAGGCCTGCTGGACGACCGTCGCCACCGAGAGGTCCTCCGAGGCGACGACGACCGTGGCGGGGAGCTGGTTGGCCACCTCCCGCGACAGGCTCGGGCCCGAGAGGACCGCCAGGCGCCGCCGGCCGAGGACGTCGACGATCATCTCGCTCGGCCGAAGGAGCGTCCCCCGCTCGATGCCCTTGACCACCGAGACGTAGATCGGGCCGGCCCCGCCCGAGACGTCGGCCGGACTGCCGGGCATCCCGTCGGCGACCTGCTCAAGGGTCCGCCGCAGGTACCGCGTGGGCACGGCGATGACCACGAGGTCGGCCCCGTCGGTCACCTCGGCGGCGTCGGTCGAGACGATCAGGTCGTCCGGCAGGGGGAAGCCGGGGAGGAACTTGCGGTTCTCGCGGTCACGTCGGAGGACTTCGGCGTGTTCCTCGAAGGCCGACCACATCCGGGCCCGGACGCCCCGGGCGTCGAACAGCAGGGCCGAGAGGGTGCCCATCGCCCCGTCGCCGATAATTGCAGCGCGCATGAGACTTTCAGTGCCTGGGTGCCTGGGTGATGACCTTACGACCCGCGCCTGGGCTTGCTAACCGAACGGATAAGCCCTGTCAAGATGGCGTCCGTTTCGTGCATGCCTTCGCGGTGTCGTCAGGACCAACCGTTCTGTTGCCCATATCAGTGGCCCATGGATCGCTGTCCGCTGCAGGAGCCCCAGGCCGCACTCGGTCTTCCGCGAGCCGTTCGGGAAAGCGTATGTATCCCCCGCTGCAACTCATCATGTATGCGTAAGCGGCCCTCCTGGCCCAAGGTGCCACGAACTGTCAGGGCGCGCTGACGCCCGTCTGCTGCTCGATCCACTCAACCGCGGCCCTGAACTCCGGGCACTGCAATTGCTGGTTGCCATCATAGCCCACATTATTCACGAAGGCTGACCGTTTGCGCATAACAAAGGCCGCCGAAG
>CAZGKW010000043.1:0-38663 GCA_964526295.1 uncultured Anaerolineales bacterium | reverse complement strand
CTACGTCCGCCGCCGCAAAGCGTAGGGTGGGTGCTCGGCACCCACGCGGAACACCGCCGCCAACGTTGACCGGCGGCGTGGTCCGCGGGGGCTGTCGCGCCTGGCACCAACGCAGAAGAAAGGGGGGACGCCTATGGACGGACCTCAGGGCCCCTGAAGGGGCTCCGCCGCACGCAGCAACGTGGTAATTCGGACCGGCGCTGCTGCCGGCCGGTCCCCACGGCGCCCGACGGTCGGGCCGCCGCGCTGTCTGAGAGGTAACCCGGCAGCCAACCGTTTTTCCTTCGAAAGGGGGGGAGCACGTATGAGGTACTTCGCAATAGTTGCAGCATTCGGCCTTCTTCTGGCCGTCACCGGGACGGTTGGGGCGGTCTCCGATGTGGCGCTCTACGTGGATTCCGCTCCGAACGTATACGGGTCGTCGGACTGGGCGCCTTGGTGGGCCGCGACGAAGACGGATGTCGTTGGCGGTAGCTTCGTCAACATGCGGACGGGTACGTTCCCCGGTACCACCGTCATGGACCCTTACGACGAAATCGTCTATAGCACGGGCGACCTGGGGAAGCGACTCCACTGGATCTACTGGGTGCCGGGAGAAACCACCGAAACACTGGACGGGAAATTCGAGGTCAAGTGGTCGGTCGACTGGGCAGGAACCGAGTGGACGTACGACTGGTCCACTCCTGGGTGGGCGCTCGATGCGCCGGAGGAAGGTTGGGTCCAGCCCGGAAGCTGGGAAGACTACGACAGTGACGGTGACGGCGACAGCGATGGGGTAATTGGAAGCTTCGGGTTCGCCTGGTGGGCGACGGACGACGACGCGCCTCCAGGCAACACGGACACCAACCCTTACAACGAGGTTGACCAGGCGGACATCGACGCGCTCCGCGACCTCGTGTTCGACCATCAGACCCATGCCTTGGGGCAGGTCCGTTGGCAGGGCAGCGACTGGCAGTACAAGACTCTCAACGTGACGGTCGTCCCCGAGCCGCTGACGATGGCCGGCCTGGTGATGGGCGTGGGTGGCCTCGTGGGCTACGTCCGCCGTCGGCGGAAGTAGCCAAGCGGCGGTTTCGTCCTCGCCCTTGACGAAGAGGGCGGGACCGGGACGAGGGCGGCGAAGCCCTCCGCCCGGGGAAGCCGAAGCAACAACGAATGGCGGCGCAGGGGCGAGCAGGAGCCCCTGCGCCGAGCAGAGAGGGTGTGCCGTGCGCCTGGAACCCCCGCGGGGGGGCGCGCATGGTGTCTGCCGTGACGAGCGAAGGAGACGACGCTGGGGTGGCCCGCTGGCGGCCGGTGGCCGCAGCGGCGAGGTCTTCATCTCGACGGTCGGCCTCGGCCACCGCGGTCGCCGGGTCCGCCGGCAGCGCGCCGCGGGGGACCACGGTGGCGGACGCGTCCAGCCCGACGGGCGTCGCGGGCCGGCCCGTCCGGAGGCGTTTCCGGACCGGTCGCGTCCAGGCGGCGGCGAGGGGTTCGCCTAGCGTCTGGCGTGCCGGGCGGCGCTTCTCTTTTTTCCCCGGTTTGCGTCCCTTCCCAGTTGGGGCTATAATATTCCTAACTTTGCGGGACCGTCTGGCCGACTTTAGTCAAGGAGACGGCTTCCTCGCCGGGGGGCGGCGCCTGGAACGCGCGCGCGGCGCGGGCCCGGGGCCTCGCTCGGCGGCGAAACTCCCCGCTCACTCGAGGGGCCGGGACATGACCCTGCTTCCCGATGGGCAGAACAGGTGGAATGGGGGTCGATTCCCATGAAACGGCACGTACGGTGGTTGGCGGTGGTCGGCGTCGGACTGGCCGTGGCGGCAGGCGGCTGTGCGAAGTCCCAGAACGTCCGGCTCCAGGAGTTCCTCACGGAGAAGGCGACGTGGCAGCCCTCGAAGCCGCCGGGCGACTATCGCGTCCTGCCGCCCGACGTCATCACGATCTCCTCGGTCCACGTGCCGGAGATCAACGGCATCAGCCAGCAGATCCGCCCGGACGGGAAGGTGAGCCTGCCCCTGGTGGGCGAGGTCGAGGTGGCCGGCAAGACGCCCACCGAGATCGCGGCGGTGCTGGAGGAGAAGTCCAAGGAGTACTACGAACAGACCGACGCGGCGGTGACCGTGAACCGATACGCCTCGCAGCAAATCTACGTGTTCGGCCAGGTGGGACGCCCCGGCCCGCAGCCCTGGAGCGGGACGAATACGGTGATCGACGTCCTGGCCCAGAGCCAGCCGACGGTCCTGGCCTGGCCGGAGAAGATCAAAGTGGTCCGGGGCGCAAAACCCACCCGCGGCGGGTACGTCGAGGACGGCCAGGCCGAGCAGGCCATGGGGATGCCGGTGGCCATCGACGACGCCCGCACCATGGAGATCAACCTGAAGAAGATGGTCGAGGAGGGGGACCTGTCGCAGAACGTGGTCCTCCAGCCCGACGACGTGGTGTTCGTGCCGGCCAACCCGCTGGCGGCGGTGGGCTTGGCGGTCCAGCAGCTCCTGTTCCCGATTCGGCCGGCCCTGGAGGTGGTGTCCATGCCGGCCCATACGGCGACGACCGTAGCCGGCGTCCCGTAAGGGCAGTGTGAGGACGATCATGGCGAAGCAAGCGACAACTAATAAACGGACCGCCCGCGACTGGCTGCGGATGATCCTGAGCCGGTGGTACTGGTTCCTCGGGGCGGCGGCAGCCTTCGCCCTGGTGGTGATGGTCCACGCCCACACGCTGCCGTTGCAGTATACGGCGACGGCGGAGTTCACGCGGCGCAGCGAGGCCCCGTCGGGGCGAAACGTCGCCCCCTCCGCGCGAGAGGCGGAGGAAGCCCAGCGGCTGGTCCTGCAGAAGGAGCTGGTCGGCATCCAGGCCGTGGCCCGCGTGGTCGAGGAGCTCGGACCCGAGCTCGGGCTGAGCGAAGGCCTGAAGCGCGACGCCCAGGGCAACCTCACGCAGGAGGGGGAGTGGCAGAAGCGGCGGCTGATCGAGCGGATGTCCGAGCAGCTCGCCCAGGGCATGGGCTGGCCCGTGCGCGACCGCGAGGTGGACGTCCTGTCGATCAGCTTCACCCATTCGGACCCCGAAGCGGCCTACCGGATCCCGAACCTCCTGATTGAGAACTACCTCAAGCGGGCCGAGGACCAACGGATCGCCGACCTGGAAAAGCGACGCGACTGGTTCCGCCAGCAGGTGGCCGACTGTGAGGACCGGATGGCGAACCTCCAGAAGCTGACGGTGGATTTTGAGGCCAAGTACCCCCACATCCTGCCCGCCAACCGGGAAGCCATCCAGGAGAGCGTCCGGGCGATCGACGCCCAGACCGAGATGCTCCAGCCCGAGCGGGATGCCAAGGCCAGCGCCGTCGAGGACCTGAAGAAGCTCCTCGACGCCCTCAGCGCCACCAGCGCCACCATGGACCGCATCGCCGGGGGCGAGGCCGGCCCGGCCGAGCCTCCCGCCCCGAACGGCGAGGCGGTCCCCGCCGAAGGGCCGGCCCCCATTGTGCCCCCGGCCGAGGGGCCCCCCGACGGGGGGGCGGCGGATGGCGAGGCGGTGCCCCAGCCGATGCCCCAGAAGAGGTTCATCAAGGTCAAGAACGACCAGCGGGAGCGTATCCGGGAGATGGTGACCGATTACCGGAACCGCCTCGACGACGCCCGAAGTCTCCATCGGATGACCGAGAAGCATCCCACGGTGGTGGCCCTGAAGGCACGGATCGCCGACCTCGAGGAACGCCTCGAAGCCGAGCCCGAGTACCTGGAGCTGGAAGTCGTCGATGAGGGGGTCGATCCGAACGTCACGCTGCGGGAGCAGATACGCCAATACCAGGAGCAGGCCCAGCGGGTCCAGCTCCTCCAGCAGATCCGCTCGGCCGAATCCGACCTGCGGTCGGTCGAGAACCAGGTCACCCGTCTGAAGGCACAGCGGCAGTCGCGGCAGGAACTGCTGGACGACTTCCGCCGCCTCCGCGAAGAATACAAGGACTACCTGGACAAGCAGGAGAAGCTGGACCGATGCCGGCGGGAACTGCGGGCCCTGGAGGACGGCTTCCGCGAGGTCGAGCGGAGCCTGGCCTCCGGCACGTTGACCCCCGACCAGAGAACTGAGAAACGGGCCGAGCGGTTCATCGCGGCCGTCAGGCCGCACCGGCCGTCCTCGCCCGACTTCAAGAAGATGATGGGCCTGGCCCTGGCGGGGGGCCTGGGCGTGGGCTTCGGCGTCGTGTTCCTCCAGGACATGAAGGACCGCCGGATCGTCACCACCCAGGATGCCGCCAAGCACTTCGACCTGCCGGTGGTCGGCGTCATCGGCGAGATCACGACGCCGGTCCGGGCGGCGGGTCGGTGGCTCCGACGGTGGGGCCTGGGACTGGGCTTCAGCCTCCTGGTCCTGGCTTTGCTCGGGCTGAGCGCCTACAGCATGCATACGTGGCTGTATCACAACGAAGAGTGGCACGAATCGCTGCCCGGCCGCGTGGCGACCGAAGTCAAGGAGCTGTACGGGGAAGCCGAGGCCAGGGTCTCGCCCCAGGCGAGGTCCGGCGGGGGCGTATGACAGGCAAAGCATGTACCTCAGCTTCTACAACCTGAAGGAATACCCCTTCTCGATCACCTGTGACGAGAAGTTCTTCTACGAGAGCTCGGTCCACGCCGAGGCCCTCGCCAGCATGATGTACACCGTCCAGCAGCGAAAGGGCATGGTCCTCGTCACGGGCGAGGTCGGGGCCGGGAAGACGTTCCTGGGGAACATGCTCGGCGCCCGTCTCGGGCCGGGGTGCCTCAGCGTGGTCGTCTCGAACCCGCCCCAGTCCGGCAAGCAGCTCATCCGGGCCGTCGCCCTGCGGGTCGGGATGAACCTCCGCAACGGCCTCGACAAGCTCGGCCTGGTGGAGGAGCTGGAGGAGCACCTGGCCCGGATGCACCGGCGGGGGCGGCTCGTCGCCCTGATCGTCGACGAGGCCCAGGACCTGAGCGCCTCGTCCCTGGAGGAGCTGCGGCTCCTCTGGAACTGGGAACGCGACGGGCAGCGGCTCGTCCAGATCGTCCTCGTCGGCCAGCCGGAGCTCCGCGACGTCCTCATGGAGCCGAAGTGGGAGGCCCTCAGGCAGCGGATCGTCGTCGCTTACCACCTGAACCGCCTCCCGTCCAAGGATACGACCGCCTACGTCAAGCATCGGCTCCGTGTGGCGGGCAACGGCGCCTCCAGCGTCCAGTTCACCCCGGAAGCCCTGGCGGACGTGCATGCGGCGACGGACGGGATCCCGCGACTCGTGAACGTCCTGTGCGATAACGCGCTGCTGGTGGGCTACGCCAAGGGCACCCACCGGATCGATCGGCCGATCATTGCGGAGGTGCTCCGTGACATGACGTGCTGGGGACTCCGGACGTCGTCCGCCCCCGAGCCGTCGTCATCTTCCGGGCCGTCTCTGCCGGCCTCGCGGCTGAAGAGTTAGGAGCCGTCCCCGTGGGCAATATATCCGATGCGATGAAGAAGTTCCAGGCCGAGCAGGCCCAGGAGGCCCCCGCGGCGGCGCCCGAGGCCCCCCCGGCGGGGCCCCCAGCCCAGCCCGAGGTCAAGCGTCCCAGGAAGGCCCCCTCAAACCGGGCCGACCGGCCCCTCAGACGGGCCGCCGAAAGCCCCGTCCTCGGCCCCGTCTCGCCCAACGGGTATCACCGCACGCTGGTGGCCTACCACGACCGGGGCGGGCGGATCGCCGAGGAGTACCGGGCCCTCCGGACGAACCTTCTGGCCCGGTACAAGGACGAGCGGTTCTGTCTGCTCGTGACCTCCGCCACCGCCGCCGAGGGCAAGACCATCACGTGCATGAACCTGGCGTTCGTCCTGGCGGAGCGTCCCGAGCGCCAGACCGTCGTCGTCGACTGCGACCTTCTGAACGGGTCGCTGGCCCGGATGGTCGGCATGAACCTGAGCCCCGGCCTGACGGATATCCTCCGCGGGGCCGCGACGCTCGAAGGGGCCCTCCGGCCGACGACCGTCAAGAACCTGTTCATCGTCCCGGCCGGCCACGCGGGCCACGACGAGGCGGCCGAGCTGCTGGCCCGGCCCGAGCTCGACGAGACCATCGGCCAGCTCCGCCGCCGGTTCGACTACGTCCTGGTCGATACGCCGCCCATCAACGTCGGGTCGCAGACCCGCGGCACGAGCCGGTCGGTGGGGTACTCGACGGCCGGCATCCTGGGGCGGGCCGCCCGCGACGCCCTGCTGGTCGTCCGGATGAACAAGACGCCCCGCGAGTCGGTGGACCGGGCCATCGGGCTCCTGCACGCGGCCAACGTCACGCCGGTCGGGATGGTCCTGACGCACCAGCGGCACATCATCCCGGAGTGGCTCTATCGCCGCATCTGACGGCGTCTCGCCGCCGAATGAAGCCATCGTGCTGCCATGACCCCAAGGCTGCTCTTCATCGCGCACCGCGTCCCGTATCCCCCCGACAAAGGAGAGCGGGTCCGCGCCTGTCACGAGGTCCGGGCGCTCTCGCGCGACTTTCGCGTGACCGTGGCGGCGCTAGCCCACAGCCGGGCCGACGCCGAAGCCGCCGCAGGCCTTGAGCCGCACTGCGAAGCGATCCTGACGGGTCGAGCGGGGGGACCGGCGGGCCTGGTGCGCGGGGGCCTCTCGCTCCTTCGCGGCGGGTCCGTGACGGAAGGATACTTTCGAAGCGCCCGCCTGTCGCGGGCCGCCGCCGCGGCCGGGCGATCCGAACCGTTCGACGTCGTCCTGGGCTATTCATCGAGCATGCTGCCCTACGTCCTGGCCGCCCCGGCCCGGGCCCGCCTGATGGACCTGGTGGACGTCGACAGCGCCAAGTGGGCGGCCTATGCCCGAATGGCTCGCTGGCCGAAGTCGTGGCTCTATGGCCGCGAGGCCCGCGGCGTCCGGGCCCTGGAGAAGCAGGCCCTCGACCGGTGCGATGCCGTCTTCGTGGTCTCCGAGGCCGAGGCCGAGTTGCTCGCAGAAGCGGGCGGGCAGGCGCTGGCCGTCGGAAACGGCGTCGACACCGAGTATTTCCGACCGGTGAAGCGGGACATTGCCGGCCCTCCGATGCTCGTCTTCACCGGCACGATGGACTACCGGCCGAACGTCGAAGCCGTGACGTGGTTCGCTCGCCAGGTCTGGCCGGGACTCAAGCGAGAGGTGCCGGAGTTGGAGTTGACGATCGTCGGCCGCGACCCGGCCCCGGCGGTCCGGCGTCTCGCTCGGGAGCCGGCTATCCGCGTCACCGGCACCGTGCCGGACGTCCGGCCGTACCTGGCGGCGGCGACGGCGGTCGTGGCCCCCCTCCGGACGGCCCGGGGCATCCAGAACAAGGTCCTGGAGGCGATGGCGATGGGCCGGGCCGTGGTGGCGTCGCCGGCGGCGCTCGAAGGGCTCGAGGTCAAGGTGGGCCGGGAGGGCCTTTCTGCCGATACTCCTGAGGAGTGGCGCCGGCTGATCCTGGGGCTGCTGCGCGACGACGCGCGGCGAGGCGAGGTGGAGCGGGCCGCCCGCCGACGCGTCGAGACGAGCTATGACTGGGACGCCCGGATGGCGCCCCTGGTGGCGCTTTGCCGACGCCTGGCGGGCGCATCGCCCTCTCAGCAAGGTGGCGGAACGAACCCGGCCGCTGAGGGGGGCGAACAGGAGAGCGAGACGCGGCCACCTCCGGCACGGACCGAAAGGGCGGTCCGGTGATCCTGGCCCTGACCGCCGAGCACGTGTCGAGCTGGTTCGCCCGGATGGACTCGCCGCCGATGCACTTTGCGGTGGGGATGGTTTGCGGCGGGGCGATCTGGCTGCTCGTTTGTCTCGTGCGGCGCCCGTGGTGGATCTACGGGCCGCTGGCGATGACGCTGGGGGGCATCTGGGCCGAGGGGCCGGACGTGCCGCAGTTGGCCGCCATGTACCCGAGCATACCGGGGGCCCGATGGATCAGCGACCAGCACCTGTCCGAGAAGTTGCACGGCGACTGGGCCAACCTGTTCTTCTTCCACGGCTGGATTGACCGGACCGAAACGGGCGGATACGATCGCGGATTCGCCATCGCGGCGGGGCTCTACTTGGCGTGGTCGGTGGCGCTGATCGTGGCCCTGAGGCGACACAGGCGGCGGAGCCGACACGAGGCGGGCGCTGAAGCGGGTCGCCGGGGCCGGACTGGTGCGACGAGGGCCGCGGCGTCCGCGGAGGGGCGGTCGTGACGGCCGGCACGGCGAAGCGCTGGCTGCGGGTGGGCGCGGCGGCTTACGCGGCCCTGCTCGCCGTCCTGAGCCTGCTGCCTTCCGGGCAGGGCCGGCTCGGGGGATGGGACGAGGCCGTCTCGCCGGGCCTTCAGAACGTGCTGCACGTGCCGGCCTACGCGGCCCTGGCCGTGCTGGTCTGGCTCGGACTTGGCCGGCGGACCGTGGGTTGGCTGGTGCTGGTGGCGGCCGGGAGCGCGGCGTTCGGGGCAGGGCTGGAGTTCGCTCAGGCGGCGATTCCCGGCCGCATGGGCTCGATTATGGACGCGGGGCTCAACGCGGTCGGCGTCGTGCTGGGTGTGGCCGGCGTGCTCTTGGCCAATCAGGCGCGGAGGGCCCGGCGCGGGTCGCCGGCTGAGGAAGGCTCAGAGGGCGGATGATCGAGGGGCGAACCATCCTGTGCTTCGCCAGCGGCTACGACGCCCCGCCGACCAGCAAGCATCACGTCATGCACCTGCTGGCCGAGCGGAACACCGTCCTGTGGGTCAACTACCACGCCTCCCGGGCCCCGACGGCCAGCTCGTCCGACCTGGCGTACATGGTCCGGAAGCTGCGCGAGGTCGGCTCAGGGCTTCGCCGCGCTCGCAAAAACCTCTATACGCTGACGCCGCTCGTGCTGCCTCTGCCGAGCGAGGCGTGGGCCCGGCGGCTGAACCGTCTGCTCGTGATCGCCCAGGTGCGGGCGGCCCTGGCGTCGCTACCGGCCCGACCGCTCCAGGTCTGGTCGTTCACGCCGGACGTTTCATACGTCCTGGACTACTTCGACGCCGAGCGGGTCGTGTACTACTGCGTGGACGATTTCGCCTCGTTCTCGGGCTACGATGCCGCCCAGGTCCGGGCCGACGAGGCGGACCTGGCGCGCCGGGCCGACCTCGTCGTGACGACCTCGCAGGCCCTACAGGATGCGAAGGCCCCGCTCAACCCGAACACGGTCCTCGTGCCGCACGGCGTGGACTACGAGCACTTCTCGCGGGCGGTGCGCGAGGACCTGCCCGTCCCGGAGGACATGGAGGGCATCCCGCACCCGATCCTGGGCTTTTTCGGCCTGATCCGCGACTGGGTCGACCTGGACCTCCTGGCCGAGGTGGCCCGGCGTCGGCCCCAGTGGCACATCGTCCTCATCGGCGACGCCGACTCGGGCGTGAACCTCTCGGCGTACCGGGCGATTCCGAACATGCACTTCCTGGGCCGGCGGCCCTACGCGTCGCTCCCGGCCTATTGCCGGTGCTTCGACGTCGGGCTCATCCCGTTCAAGATGAACGAGCTGACCCGCGCGGTCAATCCAATCAAACTGCGCGAGTATCTGGCCGCGGGCCTGCCGGTCGTCTCGACGCCTCTGCCGGAGGTCGCTCGCTACAACGGCCTCGTCGCCCTGGCCGAGACGCCCGAGGAGACGACAGCTACCGTCGAACGCCTGAACGCGGAGTGCGACGAATGGCCTGCGCGAAGCCGCACGATGGCCGGCGAAACGTGGCCGCACAAGATCGAACGGATCGAGCGCCTCTTGGCAGCCCCGCCGCTTGAGCCAACGAGAGTCGTTCCATGAGCAGCGCCCGCGTCTACGCTCGGAACCTCCTCGTCAACTGGGGAGGCCATGCGGCCAACCTGGTGGTCATGTTCTTCCTCTCGCCGTTCATCGTCCATACCCTCGGGAAGGTCGAGTACGGCATCTGGGGCCTGCTGACGGTCATTACGGGGTACCTCGGCCTTTTCGACCTGGGGATTCGGGCCAGCACGGGCCGCCACGTCGCCCTCTACCTCGGCAAAGGGGACGAGGAGTCGCTCGATGCGACCATCCGAACCGGCCTCGGCTTCTACACGGCGGCCGCCGTCCTCATCCTGGCCGTCAGCCTCGCCTTGGGTTACGTCTTCCCGGCGGCCTTCTCCTCCGTCCCCGAGCAGTATCACATTTGGGTCAAGCTGCTGCTTCCCTTGATGGCCGTTAACGTGTGGATTTCGGCGGTCCGGACGGTGACAAGCAGCGTCCTGGGGGCCCACGAGCGGTTCGACTTGGCCCGCGGCGTGGACCTGGCGATGCTGGCGGTGCGCACGGTCGGCACTATTGCCGCCCTCAAGATGGGCTACGGGCTCCCAGGGCTGGTGGCCGCGGTCATCGGTTCGAACCTCGTCGGCCTGGTCGCCACGTGGGCCGTGACGCGACGCGTCCACCCCAAACTCCGGCTCTGGCCTTTGATGTTGGCCAAGGAACGATTGCGGGAGCTTGTCAGCTATGGCGTCGCAGCGTTCATCTCGGCGATCGCCGTCAAGATCATCGGCCAGACCGACCTCTTGATCGTGGGCGCGGCCATCGACGTGGAAGAGGTGACCACCTACTCGGTGGGGGCGATGCTGGTTTATTACTCTTCGAGCTTCCTCGGCCAGATCGGCCATACGTTCTTCCCTCCGGTGCAGAAGGCGGTGGCACGTGGGGAGACGGGCCCGGCCCGGTGGCTGTTCTACCGCGAAGTCCGTCTCGGGATGCTCGTGGGCATCCCGATGTTCGTGGGATTCATCGTGTTCGGCGAGCCGTTCGTCCGGCTCTGGATGTTCGACCCGGGCAAGTTCCCCGAGGCGTCCGTGCGGATGGCGGCGCTGGTCATGGCGGTCCTTGCGGCCTCGAAGCTGGCCCTGTTGCCGGCTTTCGCATCGAATCAGGTCCTGGCGGCCATGGGCCACGTCAAGTTCACCGCAAGCCTGACGGCGACCGAGGCGGCGGTGAACCTGGGCCTCTCGCTCTTCTTCGTGCTCGTCCTGGGGTGGGGATTGGCCGGTGTGGCAGCCGGGACGCTTGTGGCTCGCTTGCTCGTCCGGACCTTCGTGATGCCGTGGTACGCCTGCCGACAGATGGGCCGCGGCCTGGGGTCGTTTCTCCTTGGTGTGGGCGGGCCGGGCCTCGCGGCCGGCGGCTGCTACGCGGCATGGTGCCTGGTGCTGCGGACGTGGCTCCGGGCGGAGACGTGGGGGACGTTCTGGCTGTGCGTCGGCTTGGCCCTGGCGGGCTATGTGCCCATTGGGCTGGCGGTCCTCGTCCAGCGGCGAGACCGGCGACGGCTGTTCCAGAAGCTGCGCCTGGTGCCCGCGGGTGAGCCGTAATGCGCCCGGCCGAAAGGGCGATTCAGCGAAGCGCCATGTTTCAACTCGAACCGAAATGCGTGCCGGGCTGGCCCAAGCTGGCGTGGGTCGCGGTCCTCGATGAGGGGACCGAGACGGTCACGGTCTACCACGGGCCGATGGTCGAGGTGGCCGACGACTGGATCGTCGAGGCCGTCTGGGCCGGCGACTTCGCCGCGGGCGACTTCGACCGGACCGACCTGGTGTTCGGGTCGGGCGTCCGATGCCGGGGCCGCCGCATGGTGTTCGTCTCCTCCGGAACGACCTTCGACTGTTTGTGGCGTCTGGAGCGTGCGGGGCGGTGCGTGGTGTCGAATTCGCTCCCGGCGGTCCTGGCGTTCGGCGGCGCCGCTGTTTTCCTGGGCGAGTCGCTCAGCGAAGAGGGCGACCGGCGGGTCTGGGACGGCCACCGCAGGCATCAGGCCGTGAAGTCTTCATTGCAGAGGCAGCCACGGATTCTTCGGGGCTTCGTTGGAAGTCCGTTGAAGGCTGCTCCGGTTCTCGATCCGGCGAGCGTCAGTCTGGTAAGATAGCCATGAACGAACCACGGTCGGACCATCAGATTGTCACTCTCGGCGCGGTCGGAGACGTGTGTCTGTCGAACACTTGCGGCGCGCAGATCCAGACGCATGGTTGGGCCTGGCCCTTCGAACGGGCCTTGCCCGCACTGCAGGAGGCGGATCTGCTGTTCGGCAACATGGAATCGGTAGTCCTGCCCCCGGAGTATCCCGAGGACATGATCGATCCACAGGGGCTGGTCACGAAGTTCGACGGAACCAAGGCCTTGGAACTTGCGGGCTTCGACTTCATGAACATGGCTGCCAACCACGTTCTGGATGGCGGGGAGGTAGGCATGTTCCACACGCGGGACTGTTTGGAAGCCCGCGGAATCGCCACCGCTGGAGTAGGACGCACCCAGGAAGAGGCACGCCGCCTGCGAGTTCTTGAACGGAAAGGCCTGACGTTCGGTTTTTTGTGTTATTGTAAAGATAATTTATATACCCTTGGCATTCGTGGTCCATGCCACGCCTATTACGACCCCGAGGTGGTATTGTCTGATATCGTGATGCACAGAGATGCCGTGGACGTGCTGGTCGTCTCTGTGCACGCAGACTTGGAGCACGCGGAGACTCCTTCGCCGCATCGGAGGGAGGCCTTCCGCAGCTTCGCGCGTGCAGGTGCGAAGGTCGTACTGGGACACCACCCTCACGTGCCGCAAGGGGTAGAGCAACTGGACGACTCCTTGCTGGTCTATTCCTTGGGCAATTTCTACTTTTTTCCCCACATAATGCCGTGGCACAGACGAAAGAGGCCTAGAACGGCGCAGACGTTCGTATTGCTGGCCGAAGTGTCTCGAAGAGGCGTCTGTTCGTTCCGTCGGGTTCCGTGCCAGATCCAAATCCCCCCCGAGATGCGGCCGATACCATTGGAGGGCGCCTCGGCGGCGGGCTTGCTCCGAGCCTTTCGTGAGTTGGATCGGGCGTGTCATGACGACACAGTGATTCGGCGCAATTGGCGCGCTGCTGCGCTCCGCAATATCGAGTCGTCGCTCATGAGCCTCGAGACGTACCGCAGGCCGCCGAAGGGCCTTCGAGGGCGGACGCTTCGGTTGCTGACGCGCGTGCTTGGAGAGAAGCCCGTCCGGCCGAACTTGGAGGAAGTCTTCAGGCGGTGGCTGATCCAGCTCGTGTTGGTACCTGAGAACCAGATGTGGTGGCAGGAAGTGGTTGCCGAGGCGCGGGAGAGATGGCAGACGCTGGCTAGTGACGCCGACCTCCATCACCGGCCGTCGTATCGGCTTCGATCCACGTATGGCGACAGCGGCAAAGGGACCCCAGGATGAAGTTGGCGCTGTGCTTTGCGGGTGCAGGCGTTGATGCCGCCGCCGCGGCGAGGCGAATGGCCGAGGCCCAGCGCCTCTTCGACACGCACCAGGTCGAGACGTTCCCGGTTGACGGCGGGGCCTTGGCCTGCGTCCGCGCGACAGAGAGATTCAGCGCGGTGCCGCTTCTGCGCCGCAGCGAGGGGGGCAACCTGTTGCTCGTTTCCGGCGTACCACTGGATCTGGAGAGTTCGCTGGATGCTCGCCTGGAGGGGGCGGTGGCGGGGGACTGGAAATCGGCCGCGTCACGTCTGGGCGGGCTGGACGGGGCCTTCGCGGCCGTCTTCTGGGACGCCCAAGCATGTAAGCTCTTGGTGGTGACGGACTTCCTGGGGATGCAGCCCCTGTTCATGGTCCGCCGGGACGGCGTGCTGACGATGGCTTCAGAGTTGAAGGCGTTTTGTGCGAGCGGTCTGATGCCGGCGGAGATGGACCCGGCGGGATGGGGCAGTTTCATCTCCCTGGGCTATACGACCGGTTCGGCGACTCAGCTTGCCGGCGTCCGGCGGGTCGATGGCGCCGTCGCCCTGATCTATGATGCCGCAACCGGCGAGACGGAGCAATCCACGTATTGGCGCTGGCCGGAGCTTCGGAACGACCTGACGCTGAAGACGACGGACACAGGTGCCTTGATTGACGCACTGAAGCAGGAGGTGCGAGCCTACGGCCAGCACACCACGGCGTCGACGCTCCTCTTGAGCGGTGGCTTTGACTCGCGCATCGCCTTGGCGGTCCTGTGCGACGAGGACCTGGCCCCTGAAGCTCTGAGCTTGGCCCACCAGGATGAGCTTTGGTCGGCCGACGGCCGGCTTGCAGCACAGGTAGCCCGCCGGCTCGGCTTGCCGCATCGCCTCGTTCATGTCGATCGGGACTACTACTCGACAGAAAAATATTTACAGTACCTCGTGATGAATGAGGTGTCCACGCCGAGCCTGTATCTTTTCATCGCTCAAGTCTGGGCTTACCTCGAGGAGAACATGAGGGCGGTGTGGGAGTGTACGCCGCCGGGGTATGCGTTCGTGCCCGCGTTCCTTCCAAAGGGGGGCTTCGACGTCTTCCTGGAACATTCCTGCGTCCCACGAGAGGGGTTTGCCTGGGGCGTGGCCGAGGCGGCATTCGGGCGGCACCGTGCCGACGAGTTCTACGACGCCTTCCGGGAGCTGCTCCGGGCGGAACTGGCGGACTATCCCGACGACGAATTGGGTGTGACGCAGTTCGAGGTCCTGAATCGCATGCGCAACCGCACGCTGCCCAACGCGTTGCGGGTATATTCGAACGTGGTCTTTCCGTTCGTCCCGGGGGTCAGCCGCGCGTTCTGGGACTTGGCGGGAGCGATACCGTACGCCGTCAGCCGGGACTACCGGATGTACCTGGAGGTCTTTCACCGACACTTCCCGCCAGTGGACGACGTGCTGTTTCTTTCGAGTGGGACGCCGTACTGCGGCAGGTCGATGGGGCTGCGATCTCGGTGCGAGGCGGCGATGTACAGCGCCGCCGACAGCAAGCCCGGCCGGTTCGTCCGAAAAGCCTACCGAAGGCTCGTTCGGAAACGACGAAAGTACTGGTCTCGGTCGTTGTTTCTCGACGAAGTCCGGCGGCATCTTGAGCTGGACCATCCCGACCTCGACGCCGACGGCGTTCGGGCACTGGACCACGACCGCCGACTCCCGTTCTACTGGCAGGTGTGGCGGTGGGTCATGGAAGGCCACCTGACCACGTGGAACGCCGACACCTTCTTCGCCGTTTCAGAGGGGGCGGCACCGGACGGCGAGACGGGGATCCCATGCGGTTAAAGACGCAGCTCGTTCCAGGCTTGGCGAAGCTCGCCTGGGTGGCAGTGTGCCGCCCGGAGGAGGAGTTCATCACCGTCCGCCACGGCCCGTCCGTGGAGGTCGTCGAGGGATGGTGCGTGGAGGCCGTCTGGGCGGGCGATTTCGCGGCGGGCGACTTCGACCGCACGGACCTGGTCTTCGGCACGGGCGTCCGGTGC
Organism: uncultured Anaerolineales bacterium; assembly: GCA_964526295.1. Taxonomy (GTDB): domain Bacteria; phylum Planctomycetota; class Phycisphaerae; order FEN-1346; family FEN-1346; genus CAZGKW01. Next base: position 23,476 of record CAZGKW010000043.1, on the reverse strand, counting down.
CGGGGTGACCGCGTCGTCTTCGTGACCTCGGGGACGACGATGGACCGCCTGTGGCACTGCCGGTACGACGGCGCGTGCTACGTGGCGAACTCCTTGCCGTTGCTTCTGGCGGCGGCCGATATGTCGTTGCTCGACGATCGGCACTATTTCCGGGACATCCGGACGATTTGCGAGGGGCTGGACGCGTACCGGCGATCCATTCCGGCTTCCCCTCACCCCTTGAACGTGCAGTACTTCCACAACTTGGTATGGGACGGACTCGGGTTGACCGAAGCCGAGAAGCCCGACTTCGCTCCAGACTTCGCGTCGTACGCGGATTACTACGGGTTCCTGCAAGGAGCGGCCGAACGGCTAGGGGCGAACTTGGCGGCTCCGCACCGTCGTCACCGCATCGCCTCGCTCACAACGGTCTCTAGCGGCTACGATTCTTGCGCGGCGGCGGTGGTCGCCAAGTGGGCCGGATGCGCGCGTGCCGTTACGATCGGCCAGTCGAACAGCCTTTGGAGAGGGTCCGACAGCGGGGCCGATGTGGCCGAGAGGCTCGGTCTGGAGTGTGCCGAATATGGAAGGACGGCGAAACAGTATCCACATGAAGCGTCCGTCTGGGCGGCCACCGGACGGGCCGGCGTCCTCAACTGGACCCAGTTCGACTACCCCGAGCCGTTGTGCTTGTTTTTCACCGGGTGCCGGGGCGATCGGGCTTGGAACCGCGCCGACGGCCCGGTGCCAAAGCCGTTTTCGACGCCCAGCGTCGGGGACCTGGGGCTGTGCGAGTTCCGGCTGATTCGGGGCATCTTCCATTGCCCGGTTCCCCTGTGGGGGATCCGTCACATTGGGCAGATCCGGGCCGTTTCCCGATTGCCGGAGATGCAGCCGTGGACGCTCGGGACGGACTACGACCGCCCGATTGCCCGCCGGATGGTCGAGGATGCGGACGTCCCACGAGACAGCTTCGCCGTCCGGAAGAAGAACGCCTCGTCCGAGCACTATTTCGTCTGGCCGTACTCGCCGGAAGCGCGGGCCAGCTTCGCCCGCTTCCTCCGAGAGCGGCACCTCTATGTGCCGTCGGACTGGCTGGTAGCGGCCCTGCGGCCTGTCGTGACGCTGGATCGGCTGGTCTTCCTCAACGTCACGTCGAAGCTGGGGCTGCCGGACGTTGCCCTCCGGACGCGTCTTCGGTTCCGGGCCAATTTCCTGCTCTTTCACTGGGGCAACGAGGAGTTGAGACGGGCTTGCCGTGAAGCGCTCGACGCCGCCGTTCGCGGGACGACACAGAGCGGGGGACATGCGGCATGAAACTCCGTCTCGTGACCGTCCCCCACTGGCCCAAGCTGGCCTGGGTCGCCACGTTCGCGCCGGGCGGATCTGACGTGGTGGTTCGTCATGGACCGTGCGTGGAACGCGGTGGGAGCTGGCTGGCCGAAGCCGTCTGGGCGGGGAACTTCGCGGCCGGCGACTTCGACCGGACGGAGCTGGTCTTCGGCACGGGCGTTCGGTGCCGGGACGACTGCGTGGTATTCGTCTCCGCCGGCACCATGGTGGACCGACTTTGGTATGGCCGTTGGGCCGGCCGCTTCGCCGTGAGCAACTCACTGCCGGCCCTGCTGGCCGTTACAGGGCGCTCGTTGTGTGACGACTACGCGGCGTATTCTGCCGACATCGAGGCGATGCGCCTGGGCCTCAATAAGTACAGGCGGACGATACCGGCCGAGCCGTCGGACCTGAACGTGGTCTACTATCGGAACCTCGTCTACGATGGGGCCGGGCTGCGGGAAGTCGACAAGCCCGATACGGCCCCCGCCTTCGCCTGCTACGCCGACTACTACGCCTACTTGGTGGGTACGGCCCGCCGCCTCGGGGCGAACCTTGAGGCCCCGTCCCGGCGGCACAAGGTGACGCCGGTCGCCAGCATCTCCAGCGGCTACGACGCCGCGGCGGCTGCCGCCATCGCACGGGAGGCCGGCTGCAGGCAGGCCCTGACAATCGCCAATTCCTCGAGTCTGCTGCCCCGGTCCGATTCGGGTGCGGTCATCGCGCGGCACCTGGGGCTTCGGTGCCGAGAGTTCCGGCACACGCCGCGGGCGTACCGCGACGAGGAGACTGTGTGGGCGGCGGCCGGGCGACCGGCCGGCTTGAACCTGACGGTCCTGGACTATCCCGAGCCGTTGGCCCTTTTCTTCACGGGTTACCGGGGCGACTCGATGTGGCGGTTGGAGTGTCTCGATCGACGCGAACCATTCGCGGCTGGCTCAATCGCAGGTCTTGGTATGACGGAGTTCCGTCTGGTGCGAGGCGTGTTTCATTGCCTCGTTCCGTTCTGGGGATGCCGGCGGGCCGAGCAGATCCAGGCGATCACCTTTTCCCCCGAAATGGCGCCCTGGGTGCTTCACAGCGGGTACGACCGGCCCATCCCCCGGCGTATCCTGGAAGAGGCCGGTGTGCCGCGCGACCAGTTTGGCCATCGCAAGAAGGCCACCACGGCGCCGGGATTCTTCCCTTGGCCGTTCAGCCGTGAGAGTATGCACAGCTTTGCCCGGTTTGTGCGGGCCCGGGGAGCGTACGCCCCGTCGCCGGCGGGCGTTTCGGCGCTGCAGAAACTGTACCAGATCGACAGCCTGATTGCTTCTAACCTGAGACATACGCTCGGGTGGAAGGTCAGAGGACTGCGACCCCTGCTGACGTTCGAAGCGCACGCTATGCTGTTCCAGTGGGCCAACCACGAGCTGAAGATGCAGTACGAAGCCGCTTTGAAGGATGTCGAGCGAGTCGCACCATGACGAAGATCTGCGGACTGGTTTCCGGTGATCCCGACCTTCGACTCCCGGAGGTTCTGGACCGGATGTACGCCGCCTCCTGGCACAAGGGGTACGTGCGCCGCGAAGTGTGGTCGAGCGGACCGGTCGGCCTGGGGCACTTCAGCCTGGGCGCCGTCAACACGGAGCCCCAGCCCCTGTTCAGCCCCGACCGGAAGCACGCGATCGTCTATTGCGGCAAAATCTTCGACTACGGCCATTTGCGGCGTGATCTTGAGAAGAAGGGCGTTCGATTTCGCTATCCTGGGAACGACGCCGAGTTTCTGTTGCACCTCCTTCGTGAAACGGGAACGGAGCATTTGGCGGAGTTGAACGGCATCTTCTCGGCGGCCCTATGGGACGCCGCCGACGGATCGCTTGCGCTGACGGGCGACCGGTACGGTTTCCGGCCGATGTATTACTATCACGATGCCGCGCGAGGGGTCTTGGCGTTCGCCTCGGACCTGCGCGCCGTTCTGGCGACCGGCCTGCCCGCCTTGCGGGTCAACTGGCATGCCGTCAACACGTTCCTTCACTTCGGGCACATGCTCGGTGAGGAGACGCTGTTCGAAGGCATCTTCCGCCTTCCCCCTGCCGGTATTCTGACATTCTCTGGCAACGAGGTCCGGCTCAAGACCCACTGGCGGCTGAGAGACCTCCCGGTTCGAGAAACGATGCCGATGAGGGAGGCGGTGGACGGATGCGTGGACCTCTTCCGGCAGGCCATCCGGCGTCGCGCCGGCCAGCACACGGGGCGGACCATCGTTACCCTCAGCGGGGGGCAGGACTCCCGCCACATCGCCGCCGAGCTCAGCCGGCAAGGCCTCGGGTTCGCGTCCTACACGGTGTCGGGGTCGGTGCGGGCCAATGAGGTGCTTGCGTCTCGCGTGGCGCGGGCGATGAGCTTTCCCCACAAGGTGGTCCGGCTTCCCACGGAGGGCTATCTGACACGGTGCTGGTCCCGGGCGCACGCCCTCGTCGATTACGAGACGGACCTGCATCAATGGATTCTTCCGCTCGTGGACGCGCTGCCGGATGAGCCGCACGTCAATTACGACGGCATCGTGGGTGACACAGGCCTGGCCAGCGTGTACCTCAAGATGCCCGACTACCGGCTGGCCCGGGAGGGCCGGCTCGACGAACTGGCCCGCGGGATCGTGGGTCGGGACCATTGGCTGCCGATCTACCACCCGTCGGTCGCCCGGCATCTGGACCGAAAGGTCCTTTACGAGACGGTGCGTGCCCGGCTCGCGGAATTCGAGGGCCATCCCAACCTCCTGACGTTCAACGCGATGGCCCACCGGACGAGGCGGGCCATCGCCCTCTTCGCCTTCAAGCTGGTGGCCGAGAAGGCGGAGAGCTTCTACCCGTTCGCCGACAACGATTACTTCGACTTTGCGATGAGCATCCCGCCGGAGCTCAAGCTGGACGGCCGGATGCACCGGCGCGTACTCGACCGGGCCTACCCGGAGCTGCGGGACATCGCGACCACGAAGGAGATCGACTTCGACGAGTACGGCGGCGATGAGGCGGATTACCAAAGGCAGAAACGTCGGTACCTCTGGAGCGGGCTGCGGGACATGCTTCGCGGCCGGCCCTGGATCTACGACCGCCGGCGAGCGCTGCCCAGGCTGCTTCGCGACCTGGCTGTGGTCCCCTTCAAGCGGGACCACCGGTCCTTTCTCCTCAACCCCGTCAACGCCGTGCTGGGTGAGTGGTTCGAGCGGTACTTTCCGGGCGGAGTTGACTGATGGGTGGGGGCGAGGCAGGGCTCCGCCGCTAGGGGCGGAGACGGCCGAGAGCGGACTTCAGAACATTCAGGCAGCCCCCCGCCCGTGAGAGCACTTTGGTTCCAGCGGGGGCCTCAACGATTGTGGTGCCGAAAAGGCGCTTGAATTCGTGTAGCCCTTCCTCTCCGGCTTTCGCCCCGCCGAGGCTCAGAGACTTGACTCCGTGTTCCTTATACCATCGGATCTGGGCCCACACCTGCTGGATCGGCCCAAAGCACTCATAGCCGACGTCGGAGGCGCCCGATACAAGGCCGCATGCGCGACCGCCAAATCGGCCGGCTAGCTTCGCACACACGGGGGTGTCCCGCAGAGTGGTTACGAAAACATCTACCACTCCCGAAGGAAGGAGGTGCTCGCAGGTCAGCCGGATGCATTCATCCAGGCCCTGTCGTTTGATACCGCGGCGACTCATGGAGGCAGCGTGCAGCCGGAAGGCGCATGCCACTGCCTCCGGTGTGTTCTCACATCGGGTGACCACGCCGCGCTCTTCAGCCCGCCGTACGCACCGCCGCCTCTTGGACTGGAACTCGGACCAGATGGTGTCAAGGTCCTTCCCGAGATCGATGAAGAACTCTGATCTCGGAACCAAGTCGTAGCCGAGCGCCGACAGAACGGTGGCGCTGTGGGGTGAATCGTACGAGGCGATCTCCACCCGGAACACGCCCCTGTTACGCAATGCCCGTTCCAGGCTTTCCAGGACGGCCTGCTCCTCGGCGGCGGCGTCGGAGGCGGTGGCCGGGAGTGTCGGCACCTCCGCCCGCTTGCAGTAGCGGGAGAACGGCCACACCGCCGAGGATGAGACCGTACCCGCTGCCAAGCCGACGCACTCTCCGTGGCAGTCCAATGCTTGCGCGAAAACCGGCTCGCCGTTCAGCCGAGCGGCGTTGTAAAGAGCGGCGGCATGGCAGTGGTAGAACCCGCCGCCCATGCGCGCGGCCAGCTCGTCCCACGCCTCGGGCTCCGCCTTCGATTCCACGACGACCGTCACGTCGGTCATTGGCTTTCTCGGTCAGAGCAAGAGCCGGAAACCCGTACGCCTCACAAGCCGTGGCGATCGCCCGGCACGGGGACGGTTCGCCATCGGCGCTCCTGGCTCAGGCGGACCTCGGCGAACCGCCGACCAAGACGTGTCTTGAGGCGGATGCGGCCGCCGTCCGTGTACCCGAGCCGTTCGTGGAGCTTACGCGAGGCGACGTTCTCCTCGCGGATGAAACCCCAGATCCTCGGGATGCCCGCCTCCCGCGCTGCACGTTGCACGAACGCGAACCCGCGGGTCGCAAGACCTTGGCGGCGATGCGACTCTGGGACCCACGCGCGCCGCGAGCTGACGTCGTCCGGGGCCCAGTGGTCGCCGAGAAGCGTCAAGGCGAAATCGTCATGCGAGAGCCACAGGGCGAAAACGATCCGGTCCGGGTTGTCCGGCGGCGTGCCGACGACGGTCAGGTCGTCTTCCCGGGCGAACTGCTGCCATAGCAGCTCCGCCGCGTTCCCTTTCATTTGCGGCATGTCCCGCGATATCCACTCGACGTCCTCAGGGGAGGCCAGGCGGAACGCGACGTCCGGACTGGCTTCCGGCACGGGTGCCTCGTCGATCGGCTTGACGACGACGACGTAGCGCCGGGTCACCCAGACAGAGCGCATGATGCGTCGCCAGACGGCACGGAGGCCTTCCGACCGCCACAGGGCCACGGCGTTGGCGAGCCGACGAAACGGATTGAAGCTCGCGGCCATTTGGGCGTCCCTAGCTTTGCCGTGCACCGCGCTGGCCTCGAATCGAGCCCCGGCGCGCCGCCCAGGATCGTGTTATGTTACATCGGCCGCCGGTCGGTGGCGCTTGCGGCAAAACCCCGCCTGATGATACAATTTGTGGGAGTGTCTCGCAAGAACGGCCGATACAGCGACGTAAACGGTGTGTCTGCCGCCAGTTCGTCCCGGGGGGCTCCGCAGTGGCCGAAACCGGAGCTCCCGGACCCCGTGTCGGATGCCCGCGCCATGGTCGATGCGTCCAGCCGTTTCCGCTTCGTGGGGGTGGGGCTGGCCTGTGCCGACCCGTCCTGGGAGTCATTGCTTTCCAGCGAGGGCCTCGCATGGGGGCTCCTGCCCGAGGTCCCTACGGAAGGCGGTGCCCCGGCCCTGATCGTCGTGCCGGCACGAACCGCCCGGCGGACGCGCCGCCTGTGCCACCGTCTCGAGGAGGAGGGGAGCGCGCTTCTGGCGGAAGTCGACCGCCCCACGGGCGACTCGGTTTCCGCACCGCAAAGCTGGGCCCTTCCCTATCACGAGGACGACTTCTCCGGCTTGCCGAACGCGGACGCGCCCGGTGCGGTGCGGGTCGAGCAGGGCCGCGTGGGGAAGGGCGAGTATTTCGTGCTGCCCTTCCGCCTGGACCGGCTGTGGCCCTCGCAGCGTGTGGGGAAGAAATACGTGGCCGTGGACCCGGAGCGGGACCTCCGCCTCTGGCACCGCCAGGCGTGGGTCGTCAAGAAGAACGTCCGACGGGTCGTCGTGGAGGTGATCCGACGTGCGTTTTTGTCCCGCGGGTTGCCGTTCGTCCAGAAATGGTACTGGCCCGGCGGGAGCCGGACGGTCTTCTGCCTGCGGACCGACCTTGACGGCGGCCCCCGCGAGAACCTCGCGGGGTTCTTGCAGGCAGCGGCGCCGTTCGCCCCGTCGATCTCAATCTTCGCTTGTGCCGATCGGTGCCGTGCCACTGCGGACCTGATCCAGAACGCGGCCGCCGCCGGCCTGGAGGTGGGGAGCCATACCAGTTCGCACATGGTGTTCCCTGAGGGAGCGACGAACCAGCGGGACGCCCGCCGGGCCGACGCCTTCCTCCGCAGACTGGGCACCGAGCCGGTGGGGCTGGCGGCCCCGGCCCACTTCTGGCATCCTTCGATGTATCCACCGCTAATCGCGCTCGGCTACCGGTATGCCTGCTGCTTCGGATTGGACCACGACAATCTGCCGTACTACCCCGTGGCAGGGGGCCGCCTCCAACCCGTCCTCGAGATCCCATTCCATTGCCTTGGTGACTTCTTCCCGAAGTTCGATATTGCCCTCGACGGCGAGGTGAGCCGCCGTTTCTTCGCACGGCTCATCGCCAAGAAGCATGCCGCCGGCGAACCGCTCAACCTGTATGGCCACGGTGACATGCCGGGTCGGCTGGGCGCGGCACCGGATCTCGTGCGGTTCCTGTGCGAGCAGGCGCTGGCCCTTCCGGACGTCTGGACGGGCCATCTTTCGGACCTGTCGGCGTGGTGGCGGCAGAGAGAGGCGTACGAGCCGGGCCTTTCGTTCAGCGCCGCCGAGGACCGGTTGCTCTGCAAGGCAAGCCCGGAAGGCGGCTCGGCGGGCGAGAGGATTATGCTGAGCGTTCATCTGCCGGATGGTTCGTGGCGACTCATCTCGCCCCGGCAGTGCCGCGGGCCTGGCCTGGATGTGAAGGCGGCCCCGGCCCGAGCGCCGCTTCGGCCGCCGGCGCCCACGGACGTAGGGGAACTCGTTCGCGTGGAGGAGTCCTCATCGCCGAAGACGTGGCTGCGACGCCGCCGGGTGGCCATCAGACGGCTGGTCACCGCCTACCGGACGGTATACCTTCGCCGCGCCGCGGTGGAGGGCTACCCATGAGGATCCTGCACATCTCGGCGTTGCCCGTGTGGCCGATGGGAGGGGGGGGCGGGATGCCTTCTTTGAGGGAGACGCTGCGCGGACATGTCCGTTGGGGATACGACGTCACGGTGGTCCTGCCGCAATACACCGTTCTCGGCGACCGGCGAGAGCCCATCCGTGTTCCGCAGGGGGACGAGTGTGACGTGTTCTTCGCGCCGTGCGGCTGGCTGCCGCCGCTGAAGGCGCTGCGCCGCTGGCTGAAACAGACGACCGGATCCCAGGAGTTGCCGTACCCGGTTCGGTGGCTGCTGAACATGGCGACGATGCTGCTTCTGACGGCCAGTCTGTTGGCGTTGGCGATGCGGCTCCGGTATCGTCAGCGACGGGAATTCGACCTGGTTTACGCCCACAATCAGTATGCCGCCTTGGCGGGGTTCCTGCTCGGCGCGGCGTGGCGGATACCGAACGTGACGCGGCTCTACGGAACGTTCCTGGCCGACCTGATGGAGAGGCCCCTGGTATGGCTTCGCTATCCCGTGGCGGCGGCGGGGTATCTCGTGCCGCACAGCCTGCTGATCTGTGGCAACGACGGGACGCGGGGCGACGAGGTGGCGAGGCGGCTCGGGATCGACCTCTCGCGGTTTCGGTTCTGGCAGAACGGTGTGGACCGGCCCCAGGTCGACCCGTCGTGGACCCGCGAGGCGTTCGCGGCCGGTGGTCCGCCGAACCTGCGGCCCGACGCCAAGTGGATCGTCTCGTGCTCGCGGTTGAGCTACTGGAAGCGGCTGGACCGGGTCCTTCGGGCGTTCCGGCACTGCTGGGAGGCCTGCCCCGATGCCCAACTACTCGTCGCCGGTGACGGGCCGGAACGGGAGCGGCTACAGGCCTTGGCGCGTGACCTCGGCGTGGCCGAGGAGGTGGTCTGGCTGGGCAGCGTCGCGCACGCCGAGGTGTGGCAATTGATGCACCTGGCGGACGTATTTGTCATCGCCAACGACGTGACGAACCGATGTAATCCGGTGTACGAGGCGATTCGGGCGGGCTTGCCGATTGTTTCAATACGCGACCACTCGACGGAGGACCTGCTGACCGACGGGACGAACGCCCTCCTGGCCGACGCCGACGACGAGGCGGGGCTCGGCCGGTGCCTGGCCCGTGCCTGTACCGAGACCGGCCTGGCCGCACGCATGCGAGCCGCCCAGGAGGGACGTTCCGCCTCCTTGTGGACCTGGCAGGAACGGATGAAGGCCGAAACGGAGGAGCTGGAGCGCCTGGTCGAAGAAAGACCTCGAGGGGGAAGACGCCGGCAGGGGCGCCGGGGCGCTCTTCGCCCAGGCGCGGGGCCTGAACGCGTGAAGAGTGTAATGTCGATTCGTCGATGGGCATGTGCGCTAGCCGGCAGGCTTTACTACGGTCTATGGCCGCGCCTGCGTCCCGGCGGCTACCAGGGCCGTCTGGCGACGGCGCATCGACGACGCGAGGGGGCGGACTGGACGGCGCCGGAGGAGGTCCGGCGGCAGCAGACCGAGAAGCTCAACGCCCTGCTGGAGCACGCGGTTCAGCACGTTCCTTACTACCGCCGACTGGTTCAGAAGGGAAGGGTCCCCTTTCCTTTGGAGCGGCTGGAGGACCTGGCGGCCTGGCCGGTCTTGACGAAAGATATCATCCGCGCGGAAGGCGATGGGATGCTGGCGGAGAACTACCCTCGGGATCAAGTCCGGCCGCTGGCCACCGGGGGCTCGAGTGGCGAGCCGCTGCATTTCTGGTCGGATTACGATGCTTTGCTGTGTAAGAACGCCGCCGAGTCTTGGGCGTCCGCCATGGCGGGTCTTCGCCGCGGCAGTTCCGTCGCGATGCTGTGGGGCGCCGGACGATTTGAGCCCTCAAGCCGCCAGGACCTGCGGGAGGGCCTCCAGCGTCTCATAACTAACCGGCTTTTCATCGATTGCTTCAAAATGGACGAGCAGGACCTCGAAGTTGCTCACGGTCGCCTCACGCGGTTCCGGCCTGACGGACTTTTGGGTTACGCGAGCGCTCTGGTGGAGCTTGCGCGGTACCTTCAGCATCGGGGCTTCCGACCGGTCTATCCCCGAGCCGCCATCATCAGTGCGGCCGAAACCCTCGACGAGGTCTCGCGGGAGGTTCTGGAGACGACGTTCCCCGCACCCGTGTTCAACCGCTATGGGTCGCGCGAGATGGGGTTGATCGCCGTGGAGTGCGATCGGCACGAGGGTCTGCATGTGGACGCCGAGAACGTGGTGGTCGAACTGGGTGACGGCCCCGAGGGGACGGGGCTTCGTCGCATACTCGTCACTAAACTCACGCAGTACAGCATGCCCTTCATCCGATATGATATTGGGGATTTTGCCGAGGGGCCGCTTGCCTGGTGCAGCTGCGGCCGGGGTTACCCGGTGCTGAAGAAGGTCGTCGGCCGCGTCACGGAGGTTATTCGCAAGCCGGAGGGGGGATGTTTGCCGGGCGAGCTTTTCCCTCACCTGTTCAAGGATTGCGGCATCGCCAGCTACCGCGTTGAGCAAGCAGCAGACTACACCGTGGACGTGGCGTTGGTCCGCACGTCCGAGCAGACCGAGGCTCAGGATGCCGAGCTCCGTCGAGTGATGGCGCGTTACCTGGGAGGTTCCGTGCCGGTGGCCGTTCGTTACGTCGACCGGATCGAACGCTCGCCGACGGGGAAACTCCTGCCGGTGGTCAGCCACGTCCGGGCGCGCCCGGGCCGTTCAGGGAACGCTTCGTATTGAGGTTCGGGGCCGCAGGATGTTCCTACTGGCGCTGACGAGAGAGCCGATCGCTGGCCGATTCCGGCCGATGCCGAACCACGAGGAACGAGCCGGGGGCCGGGTACTCACGGTGGTGACAGATGAGTTGCTGGCGACTTGTCGGCGTACCCGCGAGCGCCTTTCTGTGGAGGAGTCGATCCGCGACTCCTCGGGTGCATCCGCCGCCACGCTTGCGGAGGCCCACTACGCCGGTTCCTCGCAGCGGATATGTATCCGCGTACCCAAGCACCGCGGCAGGCCGGTCTACTACTGGGCAGGCGGGGGCGGGGACTTCGTTGCCTCGACCCACGCCGCGATGCTGAAGCGCGCCGGTGTACCATTGTGTGAACGAGGAGACGTCCTGCCGGAGTTCATAGTGTATCGCTACGTTATGCCTCCCAGAACGCTTCTCAAGGACATCTACCGGCTCCCCTTCGGTGGTGAGCTGCGGGCGCCCATCGGCGCCGGTGGGATTCGGACTCTATCCCTGGATACCTACGACCCGCCGAAGCCAACGCGGAAGGGCTCGAGGGCTGGAGCGGCGGTGAGAAGGGATGTTCTGCGTTATCTTCGCGAGGTCACTTCGGTTCCCGAGAGTGATCGGTTGGCACTATTGCTGAGTGGGGGGCTTGACTCATCCATCCTGTTCCGTGTCTGCGAGCAGCGTTACGGAAAGCCCCACACCTACTCGACAAGCTATCCGTTTGAGGAGCCCAACCGGGACCGCGAGAGAGAGTACGCGCGCACCGCTGCCGAGGCTTTCGGCTCCGAGCACCGCCATCACGAGACGAGCAACGCGGCTTTCGTGCGCGGTGTCGTCGAGGCGATTGCCGCCGCCGAGGAACCGGTTCACCATTTACAGTCTGTTTTACTGCATCTGTTGTTTCGTGACGGTCTGCCCTCGGAACGTGACGTCGTCGTCGTGGGCCAAGGGGCCGACGGGGTGTTCGGCCTGGGTTTGCACAACCGACTTTATCGACGCCGTCGCTTGAGTCTCCGGTTGCTCTCGCGGAAGCCCTGCCTTGCCCTGCTGGAGCGTGCTTCCCATTGGTTCGGGCGGGGGCAGGGCCTGGTGGCTGAGCTCCACGCCATGCGAACAGAGCTGCCCTTGAGTCACGTCGACCATCCGGTTTGGTCACTTGGGGCGTTCGGTGATCGGGATTGGGTGTGCGACCGATTCGGTGTCGAGCCGCAGAGCATCATTCGGGGGCGCATGGCGGCGATTCAGCCGTACATTGATCGGAGCATGTTCGACCAGGTATCCATTTTGGACCTCTTTGGCGATGTGGCAATGACGATCCAAATCTGGTCCAAGTTGGCCGAAGCCTGTGGCCGGGCGGTCGTATACCCGTACACCTACCGTCCGCTCCTCGACGAGGCGTTCACGCTCAGTTGGGATGCCAAGCTGCAGCGTCCGAAAAACATATTGCGCGGTCTGGCTCGCGAATTGGGGATCCCGCGGTTCATTATCGAACGTCCGAAAAGCGGCTTCGGCATCCGGCCCGAACGCTGGGCAGGCAGAGGTGGAGTGCTGGATCCCTTGCGTTCCCTTGTCAGTTCGGTCGTCGATGAAAAGGAGCTGTTGGGGCTGCAGCAGCACGAACCGAAGAAGGCCATGACTTTCTGGAACCTTCTGAATTTCGGGTTGTGGAAGCGGCTGATCATAGACGGCGACACAGTGGCGACGGTCCTGGACGAAGTCGGAGGCGCCCTCCGCCAAAGACAGCAGCACAGGGCTTCGGCTTCCCCCTGAGGCCGCGCTCCAGGGCACGGGCAGGCGGGGGACTCGCACAGCGGCCGTGGGCAGCCGCATCTTGTGGATCGGGACGGGCAGATGGAAGCAACGGATGTAGGGTTCACTGGGAGCAAGTAGCCATGCCTCTGAAGACGGTTCTCTTTGCTGTCGCGTTCGGTCTGTGTGCGCTGGGAGCGCTGTATGCGCCCATCTTGGGGGTCATCGGTTACATCGGGCACTACCAGGTGGGCCCTGAGGTTCAGTGGTGGAACGCCCCACTTCGCGGGTTGGGCATTCGCTACGCCTATACGCTCGGCCTTCTCACCGCCGTCGGGGCGGCCATTCATTACCGCCGGCTGGAGTTCGGGAAGCTGTTTCGCAGGCAGGAGATATTGGCGCTGGTGTTCCTCGCACTCGTCTGGTTCAGCACTTGGATGAGTCCGGCCACGGAAGGCCGGTACACGGTGACCGATCACCCTTCCGTCAAAATGACGAAAATCGTGATTTTCGCCTTCCTGTTGAGTCACATTGCAACGCGGCTGAGGAGACTGGATTACGTGCTCTGGGCCTTCGTCGCGGGTGCGCTGGTCCTCGGCCTTCAAGCCCATGACACGCCCCGGCGAGCCTTCCTCTCCGGCCGCCTGGAGACGGTTGGCGGGACGGATTTCCGTGAGGCGGGTGGCCTGGGCGGCTATATGGCAGCGGTCCTCCCGCTTGTGGCAGTGATGTTCATTCGGGCCCGTTGGTGGGGGCGACTGCTCTGTGCCGCTTCCGCGGTGTTTGCCATGAACGCAATCGTTCTGACGCGAAGCCGGTCGGCCGTCCTGGGGCTGCTCGCAGCTTGTGCAGCGTTCGTGTTCCTAGCCCCCAAGAGATACCGCGTACTCATCATAGCGCTGCTGATAGTGGGAGGCGCTGGATTCATCTACCTGACCGATCCGCAGTTCGTGCGGCGAGCCGAAACGATCCTGTCTCCGGCGGAGTCGCGTGACGCGGCATCCCGCGCCAGAGTGGCGATCTGGCGGGGGGGCCTTGGAATGATCCGGGACCACCCCATTCTCGGGGTCGGGACGGGCAATTTCCCGCAAGCCATCGGGCGGTATGCGCCTGAGTACGAAGGGATGAACGCTCACAGCACCTACATTCGATGCGCGGCCGAACTGGGGGTCCCCGGCCTGCTCCTCCTTCTGGCTCTTGTTGTGAACGCCTTCCATACCCTCTGGGTGATTCTCAAGGGGGTCCACGCCTTACCTGAGAGCCAAGCACGTGCCATGCAACTGGTTGCCGTCGCTTTGGGGGCGTCTCTGGCCTCCTCTCTGGCTTTTGGGATCACCGGACACCAGCTTTACGTCGAGGCTTTCTGGTGGAAGCTGCTGCTGCCCGTGTGCCTGCTTCGGTGTTTCGAAAACGCTCGGGCCGATGTGCAGATGAACGTCGAGTCCGAAGGTACTCCTGTGAACGTAGAAGCAGCGGCTGCCGTGTCCTGACGCCGCAGAGCGCCGGCGAATGCACGTATTCCACGTTACTCCGGGTCTTGGCCCGGGCGGCATGGAGCTCACCATGGCCAAGGTCATCAGCGGCCTGACCGGGCCGGGCATACGCCATTCCATCGCCTGTCTGAAAGGGGAGTCTGTCATCGCCGACCGGCTGCCGCCCGGAACGCGCGTCGAATGCCTGCACGCCCGTCCGAACGAGCCGCAGCTTCCGGTGCGTCTCGCGCGGCTGGTTCGAGAGCTTCGACCGACGCTCATCCACGCCCGCAACTGGGGGGCGTGGCCGGATGTGACCGTTGCCCGACTCCTCGTCCGGCCGATCGTGCCGCTGGTCCTGAGTTTCCACGGCCTTGGGAAAGCGGGCTACATGCCTCTTCGGCGGCGATTTGCATCGCACGTCCTTGCCCGGGCCGCCACGCGTCTTTTCACCGTGAGCGGAGCGTCGCGGCGTATGCTCGTCGAGCATTGGGGCTGGCCGAAGGGCCGAGTGCAGGTGATTCCGAACGGCGTCGACACCGACCGTTTCTGTCCGGCTCGTACCGATCCCCCATCGGACCGACTCGTGGTCGGCTCGGTGGGAAATCTGAGGCCGGTGAAGAACCACGCGCTGCTGGTCCGCGCGTGTGCGGAGGCGGTCGGGCGCGGCGTGGACCTGGAGCTTCGCATCGCAGGAGAGGGTGACGAGCGCGAACCGCTCCTGGGCCTCGCCCGGTCACTCGGTTTCGCGGATCGGCTCACCCTCGTCGGCCGCATCGAAGACGTGCCGGCCTTCCTGAACCGGCTCGACCTCTTCGTCCTGTCGAGCGACAGCGAGCAGCACCCCAACGCGCTGAACGAGGCGATGGCCTGCGGCCTGCCATGCATCGGGACGCGCGTCGGGTGCGTCGACGAACTGCTAGACGAGGGCCGCTGCGGCCGGATCGTCCCGCCGGGGGATGAGGCGGCAATGGCTCAGGCCATTGGCGAATTGGCGGCCGACCATGGCGCCCGAGATGACCTAGGCGAAAAGGCCCGGCACCGGGTCTGTGAGGTTTACAGCCTTCAGCGTATGCTTGCCGCGTACGAAAGGCTGTACCGGGAAACCGCGAGAAACTGATTCGAAGGTAGCGTCGGACGCGCTACCTGGGCAACCAATAAGGCGAGCATGGCCGTTGAACGTCCTCTCCTTCTCCTACTGCTTCCCGAGCAGCGCGGCGCCGACGTGGGGCGTGTTCGTCCTCCAGCGGCTGGCGGCGCTCGCGAAGCAGGTCGACCTGGAGGTGGCCAGCCCCGTGCCGGTCTTCCCCTTGTGGAACCGGCTACGCGGCGGTCTCCCGGCCCCGGTCGAGGAACACGGCGGCCTGACGGTCCACTACCCCCGCTGGTTCTACGTGCCGGGCTTCTTCAAGGGCTTCGACGGGCGGCTCTACGCCCGCGGCGTGGCCCGGTGGCTCGACGACTACTGCCGCGGCCGCCGGCCCGACTTGCTCGATGCCCACTTCGTGTGGCCCGACGGCGTGGCCGTCGGCCTCCTGGCCCGGCCGCGCGGACTTCCCTACGTGGTCACGCTCCGGGGGTGGCTCTACCCGTGCCTGGAGCGGCCGAGCCTCCGGCGGCAGGCGACCGAGGCCCTGCTCGGCGCGGCCGCCGTCATCGCTGTCAGCGGCCACCTGGCCGACGCCGCGGCCGACCTGGGCGTGTCCCGCGGCCACCTCCACGTCATCCCCAACGGCGTCGACCTGGAGCGGTTCATGCCCGTCGACCGCGGGGAGGCCAGGCGGCAGCTCGGTCTCGACCGGGGCGGCCGGCTCCTCGTCGCCATCGGCCACCTGAAGGCCGTTAAGGGCCACGACGACCTGATCCGGGCCATGGCCGCCCTGCCGGACGACGTGCGGCTGGTGATCGTGGGCGGCGACCCGGATCGCGGCGCGTATCGGCGGCGCCTGGTCGAACTGATCGGGCAACTGAGTCTGGCGGATCGCGTCGTTCTGGCCGGCCGCCAACCGTATGACCGGGTGCCGCTCTACCTGAGCGCGGCGGACGTGAGCGTCCTGCCCTCCCGCCGCGAGGGGTGCCCGAACGTGGTCCTGGAGAGCCTTGCGTGCGGGACGCCGGTCGTGGCCACCCGGGTCGGGGCCGTGCCGGACCTGCTGACGCCGGGAGAGAACGGCGTTATCGTGCCGCCCCAGGATGCCGATGCGCTTGCCGAGGGCCTCCGCGGGGGGCTAGATGCGACTTGGTCGCGCGACGCCGTCCGAGAGACGGTCCATGACCGGTCGTGGGAAGCAGTCGCCGGGCGTGTCCTGGAGGTCTTCCGCGGCTGTGTACGTGACGGCGGCCCGCACGGCGCGGCAGACGGGCCAGCGCTCGCCTCAGACGGCTCCGACGAAGTGAATGGCGCACGATGAAACCGATCCGCTTGCCAACGCCGCGAGCCGCGACCCGAACGCCCCCGGAGCGGCGGGTCCTGGCGCTGGTGGGCAACACGCAGGTGGGCCTCTGGGCCGCGCGGAGCCTGGGGCGGGCCGGGCTCGACGTGTTCGCCGTCTGCACGAGCGACCACGGCCTGCCGGCCCACAGCCGGTACGTCCGCGGGGCGTGGCGGATCGAGTCGGGGCCCGGCGACGAGCAGTTTCCTGACGAGGTCGAGGGTCTCGTGCGCCAGACCGGCGCGACCTCGATCATGGCCATCGCCGAGTCGTATCACCGGGCCCTGATCGCCTGCCGCGACCGGTTCGAGCCCGAGGTCCGGGTCCTCAGCCCGCCCGCCGACCCGTACGCCAAGGCCACCGACAAGGACACCATGCACGGCCTCTGCCGGGATCTGGGCGTACCGGTGGCCCGCGGCACGACGCTCGATCGCGTCATGGATGGCGACGCGGCCGACACCTCGGCCGAGCTGACCGGACCGGAGCCGCCGCTCGCCTATCCGCTCGTCCTGCGGACGCGGAACCAGAACTTCGGCGGCCGACCCGCCCCGTGGAAGGCCGCCTACGCCCGCGATCGGGGCGAGCTCGAGAATCTCTACGCCGAGGTCCGCGACATCGCCTCCAACGTCCTCGTCCAGGAGTACCACCCCGGCGTGGAGGACCACATCCAGGTCTTGATGCACGAGGGCGAACCGTTCATGGTCGGCGAGTACGTCGGCGAGCACCACTACCCGCTGGCCGGCGGCGTGACGGTCCAGCGGGTCTCGTGCCGGCACGCGGGCGTCGAGCGCGACGCCGTCCGGCTCCTGAAGGCCATCGGCTGGGAGGGCATCGCCGGCGTCCAGTTCCACTGGGACCCGGCCACGGGCCGGTACATCTTCCTGGAGATCAACCCGCGGTTCATCGGCGGCCTGCCGACCGTCATCATGGCGGGCTTCGACGCCCCGTACCTCCTGTGGCAGGGCCGCTTCGAGCCGGAGAGGATGCGGAGGGCGCGGTACCGCCTGGGCCTGCGGACGCGTATCATGGGCGGCGATGCGAACTGGCTGCTGGGGATGATTCGCGGCGACCCCCTGCCGCCCGACCAGACGCACCTCGGCCCCGTCTCGGCCGTCGCGCGATTCCTCTGGAACTGCGGGCCGTGGACGCGCGACGACGTCTTCTCCCTGGGCGACCCGAAGCCGTTCTTCGTTGACCTGGGGCAGATGCTGGGCAAGCTCCGCAGCCGCCGCGTCGACCTGATCGGCAACCCCGAGGCTCGGGAGTAGACGCATGCACCCCGGCGTCTTCATCACGTTCGACGTCGAGTGCAGCATGGGCGGCGCGTGGGGCGACGAGTCCCGCCGACCCGTGCCGCCGGCCCGAGCGATGATGGGCGAGTACGGCGATCACCGCTTGGGCGTGCCGCTCATCACGGACGCCCTGGACGCCGCGGGCCTCAAGGCGACGTTCTTCCTGGACCCGTTCGCCGAGGAGCAGGGCCACCCTGGCGGGACGGAGCCGGTCGCCGAGCATCTCCTGGCGCGAGGGCACGACGTTCAGCTCCACGTCCATCCGGGACACTGGCACTACGGCCTGAAGCGGCAGGGGCGGCCGTTCGACTTCACGGACGCCTTTGACAAGTGTTCGCCCGAGGAGCGGCGGGAGATGCTTGGTGTAGGGGCCGAGAGGATCGAGCGGTGGACCGGCTCGCGGCCGGCCGCCTTCCGCTCCGGGAACATGGCGATGGACGAGGCGGCCCTGGCCGACCTGCCGGCGGCCGGCATCCGCATCGACTCAAGCTACACGTTCCCTTACGCGGACGCCCGGTGCCACTTCTCGGGCGATGAGTTCAACGGCTCCCGGTGGTACGGCCAGGTGCTGGAAGTGGCCCTCTCGGGGTTCCGTCAGCCGCGTCTGCCGGGCCTGCATCAGTCGAAGCCGGTCGACCTCGTGGCGATCTCGTTTGCCGAGTGCCGCGAGGCCGTCCGACGCATCTGCGGCGCCGGGGCCGACGCCGTGCTCATTTTGCACAGCTTCAGCCTCATGAAGGTGCGAAACGTGCAGTATAATGGAGGCCGAGCGAACCGGATCGTGATCGGCCGATTCCGCCGGCTTTGCGATTGGCTTGCCCGCGAGGCCGACGATTTGCCGACATATACCTTCGGCGGGCTGGCGCAAGCCATCGAAGAGGGCCGCTACGAGGCGCGAGAGGCCCCGCCGCCGACGCTCTCGGGCCCCCGGGCCCTGGTGCGGAAGGCCGTCCAGGCCTACAACAACCTCTACTGGACGTGACGTCGGCCCGGCCGGACCGACCGGAGACGCGATATGCACCCTTGGGTCGCACGGACGTTCTGCCGGATGCAGGAGCGGCTTCTCGGCCGTCCGACGTTTGCTATCCTCGAGGAGTTGGAGGCGAGCCAGAGCTGGCCGCGGGAGCGGATCCGCGAGCTTCAGCTCACGCGGCTCCACGACCTCGTCCACGCCGCCTACGAGCACACGCCTTACTGGCGGTCGGTGATGGACGAGCGAGGCTTCACGCCGGCCGACGTGCGGACGCTGGAGGACCTCCGGCGGTTCCCGCTTCTGGAGAAGCCGACGCTCCGCGACCGGCGGGAGGAGATGGTGTGGCGCGACGAGGGCCCACGGCTCCAGCTCGTCCGCACCAGCGGTTCGACGAACGAGGCCCTCCAGTTCTACACGAACTCGAACCGCGAGGCGGCCATCAACGCGGCCCGCATCCGCGGCCACCGCTGGATCGGCGTCGAGAAGGGCGAGAAAGAGGTCTACTTCTGGGGCAGCCCGGTCGAGCTCACGACCCAGGGACGCATGAAGAACTTTCGTGACTGGCTCGTGAACGAGCCGCTCACGGACGGTTTCGAGATCACCCTCGGCCGGATGCAGCGGTTTGTCGAGGACTGGCACCGGTGGCGGCCCCAATGCATCTTCGGCTATCCGAACAGCTTCGTCCTGACGGTCCGCATGGCCGAGCGGCTGGGCATCGACCTGACGGCCCTCGGGGACCGCGGTCTTGAGGCCATCTGCACCACGTCCGAGATGCTCGGCGAGGCGAACCGCCGCATCATCGAGGAGGGGTTCGGCGTACCGTGCTATGATTCGTACGGCCTGCGCGAGGCGGGCCTGGTGGGCCACGAGTGCGCCGAGAAGACCATGCACACGGTCGACGAGCAGCAGGTCCTGGAGACGATCGACCCGGAGACGCTGGAGCCGACCGAAGGGGAAGGGGAGCTCGTCGTCACGAGCCTCATCAGCCGCGCCATGCCCGTCATCCGCTACCGGACGGGGGACGTCGTGACGCTCTCGGACGAGCCCTGTGCGTGCGGCCTGTCGCTGGGGCGGGTGGACGTGAGCGGCGGGCGCATCGCCGACTTCGTCGTCACGAACGAGGGCAAGTGGGTCGCTGGATACTTTATCATCTATATCTGCCGAGGCACGCCGGGGGTGGTGAAGTTCCGGGCGATCCAGGATCGCCTCGGGGAGGTCCGCGTCGAGCTGGTCGTCGACGAGAACTTCCCCGAGGACGGCTGCGAGCGGGTCCGCCAGGCGGTCCGGGACCGCCTGGCGAGCGACGATCGGGTGGAGGTGGAGGTGGTCGAGGACATCAAGCCCGCCCCGTCGGGCAAGTACCGGCCCGTGATCGGCCGCGTCGCCGAAAGGATGCAGCGGGAGCGGTCCTTCGAGCCGGACGAGGGGCAGGATTAGCGTACAAATGCGCCGTCATCTGGGCGATGCAAGCGACAGTTAACCGCCGCGCTTCCGCGGCGCGTGTCATCGGTGTGCGCGAGCCGCCCTACTCGGCCTTGCCCGACCGCCAGAGGAGGGCCAGGGCATTCCGCAAGTTCCGCAGGCGGAGCTGCTTGAGCTTCGACCATCGGAGCCGCTCGAGGGCCGGCCGGAGCGTCTTGGCCCAGAGGTACGCCCGGCGATAGCGTCCGAGCGTGACGCCGCGGGCGAGGGCCCGGTTGGTCTTCTCTATGCGCCGCTCGCCGACACCCGTCGGGTCGGGGCCGACGCGTCGGCCGTCGTCGTAGACGGGCACCTGGCGGACGCGGCGGACGGCCGAGGGCGTCAGCTCGGCCTCGAGGAGACAGCCGGCCCGCTCGAACGGCCGCCACAGGAGCCGGCCGCCGCCGGGGAAGGGCACCTCGTGGGCGATGAAGTTGCCCAGCGAATAGATGATCGGGACGCCCGCATGCGTCTCCATGCCCTGGATGACGTGAGGATGGTGGCCGAGGATGAGGCTTGCGCCGGCCTTGGCCAGGGCGTGGGCCGCTTCGACGAGGGTGGGCGACGGGACGAGCAGGCGCTCCTCGCCCCAGTGGACGGAGAGGACGACGTGATCGACGCGCTCGCGAAGGCGGCGGACGGCCTCGGCCAGTCGGTCGACCTCCAGCGGCGCTACGCCGGAGGAGTCGGCCGTGGCGAACCGCGCCGGTCCGCTGCGGCCGTCGACCGCGCCGAGGAAGCCGATGCGGACGCCGCCCCGCTCGACGACCGCGGGCGCCAGGGCGGCTTCGATGCCCTCACCCGCACCGAAGTGGACGATGCCGACGTCGTCCAGGAGGGCCCGCGTGGCGTCGAAGCCCGCGTCGAAGCAGTCGAACGCGTGATTGTTCGCGAGCGCAACCGCGGTGAAGTTGCCGGCGACGAGTGTCCGGCGAACGAGCGACGGCGGGGCGATGACGTGCGGCACGGTCGAGACGGTCTCGCCCGTCCCCGGGAGCGTGCACTCAAGGTTCCCGAGGACGACGTCATAAGGGCCGAGGAGGTCGGCCAGACCCTCGCGGACCGACGGCGGGTCGCGCCGGCCCGCGTAGACCTCCGGCTCACACGCCAGAAGCAGGTCGCCGACGGCCGCCAGGCGGACGACGGACTCCGCGTCGGCTTGGGGCGGCTCGCTCAAAGCGACCCTCCGCGCTGTGCCGCGCCCGGCCGACGAGCGAACAGTTTGCCGGCCGACGGCGCGGCGAGTGTACCGCAATGGCAACGGGTCGGGCAAGCGATTCGGCGCCGCCGGCGGCGCCCCGCATTTGCCGGGGAGGACACATGACTGACGCCCAGCCCATGCCGGGGGACGGCCCCGTCGAGGTGACCGTCTCGCAGGATCAGCCAGCGTGGCAGGACTATCTCGCAAGCCGGGACGGGGCGACGGTCTTTCACGATCCCCGATGGGGCTTAGTCATGGAGGAGGCGTACGGCAACCGCCCCTACTACTTGACTGCCCGCCGCAACGACGCCATCGTCGGCATCCTCCAGTTGGTCCACCAGAAGAGCCTTCTCTTCGGGACACACCTGTGCAGCCTGCCCTATTTTGACGCCTCCGGGATTCTCGCCGACGACGAGGAGGCGGCCGCAGCCCTCATCGAGGCCGCCAGAGCCCTGCTCAAGCGGCCGGGAGCCCAATGGGTGGAGCTTCGTCAGTATGACCGGCTGCAAGGCGACCTGTCCTGTCGCACCGACAAGATCACGTTGCGGCTCGCCTTGCCGGAGAGTTCAGAGGCGTTGTGGGATGGGTTCAAGACGAAGATTCGCACGCAAGTCCGCCGGGCGAAGAAGGAGGGGGCGACGATCGACCGGGGGGGGCAGGAGCTTGTCCAGACGTTCTACGACGTTTATTCCAGGCTCATGCGTGAGTTCGGCAGCCCCGGCCAGAGCCGTTCGTTCTTCGAGCGCATTCTCGACCGGTTCCCCGATGAGTCACGCGTGTACGTCCTGAGACAGGATCCTCAGGCCGTGGGGGCGGCTTTCACGATCGCCGACGGTCGGACCGTGTATCTCCCTTGGTCGGCCGGCGACCCGCGGTACCGGGACCTCCGGGCCACGATGTGGGTCTACTGGGTCATGCTGGAGGACGCCTGCGACCGGGGGGCGAAGTATTTCGACTTCGGCCGCAGCACGCGGGGCTCGGGCACTCACCGATTCAAGGAAAAGTGGGGGGCCGAGGAGGTGCCGCTGCATTGGCATTACCTGCTCGCCCCGGGGGCCGACGTGCCGGACCTGCGCCCCGACAGCCGGAAATACCGCTTGGCCGTGGCCGCGTGGCGAAAGATGCCGCTGTGGTTGGCGCGCCTGGCCGGGCCGCGGATTATCTCGAAGCTGAGTTGACCGGTGCGGCCGGCCGCCGTCGGATGCGTGCGCGGAGCAGGCCGAGGTCTGCCGAGAGCCGCCGAGAGGGGGACCGCTGACATGCTGACCGACAACATCCTCGAACTGATCGGCAACACGCCGCTCCTTCAGCTCAAGGGCGAGCGGACCTTCGCCAAGGGCGAGTTCCTGAACCCGGGCGGGAGCATCAAGGACCGCGTGGCCCTGGCGATGATCGAGGGGGCCGAACGCGACGGCCGACTCGGGCCCGACTCGGTCATCGTCGAGCCGACCTCCGGCAACACCGGGATCGGCGTCGCCCTGGTGGGCCGCCTCAAAGGCTACCCCGTGCGGATCGTCATGCCCGAGGGGATGAGCGAGGAGCGCAAGAAGCTCATCCGGGCACTCGGGGCGGAGCTGGTCCTGACGCCCGCCGAGGGCCACATCGCCGGGGCCGTCGACCGGGTCCGCGAGATGGCCGCCGCCGACCCGCGGGTCTTCGTCCCCCAGCAGTTCGAGAACCCCGACA
The DNA here is from genome assembly GCA_964526295.1 of uncultured Anaerolineales bacterium. GTDB lineage: Bacteria > Planctomycetota > Phycisphaerae > FEN-1346 > FEN-1346 > CAZGKW01. The sequence continues at coordinate 259 of CAZGKW010000043.1, read as the reverse complement.
ATCCCCGGTGCCACTACGAGCAGACCGCCGTCGAGCTGTGGCGGCAGATGGGCGGCGAGGTCGACTGCTTCGTCGCGGGCGTCGGAAGCGGCGGCACGCTCCAGGGCATCGGCAAGTTCCTCCGCGAGCACAAGCCCGACGCCCGGATCGTCGCCGTCGAACCGAAGAACGCCTCCGCCCTCCTGGGACACGAGCCGGGCCTCCACCAGATCCAGGGGATCGGCGACGGCTTCGTCCCGGACGTGCTCGACGTCTCGCT
>CAZGKW010000042.1:10061-39663 GCA_964526295.1 uncultured Anaerolineales bacterium | reverse complement strand
AGACAAACGCAAGGCGGAAGGCTAACTTGCGTTAATTCTGTTACACTACACTAGGAGACGCGACCCCGCGACACGCGCGGGGGTGGTCAGGACGGGCGAGCAACAGACGTGGCCGAACCGAAAGTCTATTCCGCAGGCACGAAGACCGCCGGAAAGGTCTGCACGATCTGCCAGTCGCCGGTCATCGCCGGCGAGCACATCGTGTACTGCCCGGACTGCGGCCTGCCCTTCCACAAGGCGTGCTGGAGGGAGAACCGGGGGTGCTCGGCCTACGGGTGCCAGAGCGCCCCGCAGACGGTCAAGCCGGGGCCCGAAGCCGAGCCGGCCACCGGCGCCTGGGGCGACGAGAAGACGTGCCCGGCGTGCGGTCGGCTGATCCGGGCCCAGGCCCTCAAGTGCCGCTTCTGCGGGGCGAAGTTCGACACCCGCCGCCCCATGAGCCGGCGCGAGTACGCCAACCGCGAGTATGCCGGGAACGAGGCGGCGTCGGCCCACCTGGCGGCGATCGGGCTGTTCCTGCTCGCCGCCAGCGGGTGCCTCGCGCCGGTCGCCATCGTGCCGCTCGCTCTCTTGATCTTTCGGGGCCGAGTCTTCAACCTGGAATACCGGCGGATGGCCGGGGCGTGGAAGGGACTGGTGCTGTGCAGCTTCGGCATCAGTTGCCTCCTGCTGGTCATGCTGGTCGCGCTGATCGCTATCGACGGACTGGGAATCGAATGAGCGGAGACTCGGCGGCCATCGCGGCGAACCTGTTCCACGCGGGCAACACCTGCCCGTTCTGCCAGGGGCCGATCGCCGAGGGCCAGATGATCGTCCGGTGCCCGGCCTGCGGGGGCCTGCACCACGAGAGCTGCTGGCTCAGCCACGGCAGGTGCGCCTCGTATCACTGCGACGAGCGGGTCCGGGCCGACGCGGAGGCCCTGACGCCCGAGCTGGTCCTGACGGCGGAGGAGGTCGAGAGGGTCCAGCCGCCCCCCAAGCGGGCCCGGCCGGACTCGGCCGAAACGGCCCGCCGGTATCTGCCGAAGAAGCCGAAGCGGCGGAGCATCCTGGCGATCGTCGCGCTGGGGGTGGCCGGCCTGGCGGTGCTCGGGCTGCCGGCGGTCCTGGCCGAGTCGGCCGACTGGCTCGTGCCGGGTATCGCCGCGGGCATGGTGGCCGTCATCCTCGGGGTCCTGGCCCTGGTGCTGATCCATCGCGGGCGGAAAGTATACGGCTCCGTGCCGGCGGGCCTGGCCATCCTCGTCGGCGGGGCCATGGTCCTGGTCTACTTCTTCGGGCTCCAGTGGCGGCTGCACCGGGACCATGTCAGCGGCCTTGCGGACTTCCAGCTCGCCGAGAGGCGCCCCTCGGAGGAGGAGCTGGCGGCCCTGCCGCCCGCCACCGCCGCCGCCCTCCGGGCCAACGTCGTGGTCACCTCCGCCGCCGGCGGCATGCTCGCCTACGGCGCCCAGATGACCTCCGGGTCGGGCGTCGTGCTCCGGGTGGAGGGGACCACGGCCTACGTCCTGACGAACCGGCACGTGCTGGGTCTGGAGGACGAGGACGACGCCTCCGCCGCCAATCGGCGGATCCAGGTCCTGTTCTACAACGGGGAGGAGGGCCCCGCCGAGGTGTGGTGGCTCGCGCCGGACGGTGTCGACCTGGCCGTCCTCACGTGCCAGGCCCTGACGCTCGAGAAGCTCGGGCCGATCGAACTGCGCCAGTCGCTCGTGCCCCAGGGGCAGGACGTCTTCGCCGTCGGCAACCCGGACAACCTCTACTGGAGCTACACCAAGGGCGTCATCTCGGGCGTCCGCCTCCAGCAGAAGGGCGGCCGGCAGCTCGAAACCTACCAGACCCAGACGCCGATCAACTACGGCAACAGCGGCGGCGGCCTCTACGACATGATGGGCCGCCTGATCGGCGTCAACACCTGGACCCGCAGCAAGGCGGCGTTCGAGGGCCTGAGCTTCGCCCTGTCGAGCCGCACCGTCCTGGAGCTCTTCCGCCAGTCCGAGAAGGCCGATTTCCTCGCCTCGCCGCAATCCGACGACGACACCGAGACACCCGACGCGTCCGAGCCGGCCGACGACCCCGAGCCGCCCGTGAGACTCCAGTGATGAACGTCCGCCAGCGGCGACTCAAGGCCGACTATGACCGGATGGCGACGCTCTTCTCGGGCGACTCGCGGATCCGGGTCCTGAAGACCCTGGGCAACCCCCCCCACAAGTACCAGGTCGAGTTCCTCGTGACCAGCCTCCAGGAGGACCCCGCCACCGGCCGGCTCCGCACCCACAACGACTTCATCGCCGAGATCAACCTGACCGGAGGGTACCCCCGGATGGCCCCCCAGTGCCGCATGCTGACCCCTGTGTTCCACCCCAACATCGCCCCCCACGCCATCTGCATCGGGGACCACTGGGCGGCCGGGGAGCTGCTGCCGCACCTGGTGGTCCGCATCGCCGAAATGCTCGCCTTCCAGTCCTACAACGTCAAGAGTCCCCTCAACGGTAAGGCCGCCAAGTGGGCCGAGCAGAACCGGCCCCATCTGCCCCTCGACAAGACCGACTTCACCGCCCTCCTCTCGGTCGGCGAAGCCGTCACCTCACAGGCCCAGGCCGCCGCCGGCACGACCGGCGCCTGCGCCAACTGCGGCAAGCAGGTGGGCACCGAGGAGGAGCCCGCCCACGTCTGCATCAACCAGCACGTGGCCTGCGGCGAATGCCTGACCGAGTGCGCGGTCTGCGGCGGCACCCTGTGCCTGAAGTGCCCGGTGGATGCGTGCACCGTCTGCGGCCAAACCATCTGCCACAAGTGCTCGTTCCGGTGCAGCGCCTGCGGCCAGGTCGTCTGCCTCCCCCACACGAAGACCTGCCACGTGTGCCGCATGCGGCGATGCGAGAACTGCATCGTCGACTGCGCGGCGTGCGGCCGGCCCGCCTGCACCGGGCACATCCGGCGGACTGAGACGGAGGACGGCAAGGCGTACGTCTGCACGGCCTGCGCCGAGGGGGCGACGGAAGCCGAAGCACCCCCTGCCCGCTCGGAGGAACCACACTCAGGCAGCGGGAACGCCAGCCCCTGATGGTCTGCCCGGTGTCACGGGCTATCCTCCTCCGGATGCTCGGGCTCGAAGAACGGGGCGACGTCCGGCCCGCGGACCAGGAACGGCCCCGACGCCGGCAGCGTGTCCCGGAGGTTCGGCGGGTACTGCCAGGCCAGCAGGTACCCCCACCGCGGGTGGTACGCGCCCGATCCGTAGAACGACCCGACGCCCCAGAACCGGCGGCCCTCCTGGGGCGACCCGTCGTCGGCCTCCCGCCAGAACTGCACGAACGGGCGGAACCCGGTGAAGACGTGCTCCGACAGGATCGCCAGCACCGTCCGGCCGTCGACGTGAACCGCCGACATAGAGATCGGAGCATGTCCTTTGATGTAGGCAACCTGTGCAGGCGCGCCCCAGGCGACGCCGTCCCTGCTGACGTACCGCCAGACGGCCATGTTCCGGGTGTGATCGGCGCTTTCCGTGACCCGAAGGACCACCCCGGCGACGAACAGCTCCAGGGCCCCGTCACGACGCTCGACGATCCGGACGGCCCGCTCCTCGTTCGGCAGGGCCCAGCGGGCCAGCTCCTCCCACCGGTAGCCGTCGCGGGACCTGAGGACCGTCACCTGCGAGCCCGAGGCGTCCGCCCACACGAACCGGCCCCGGCGGTCCTGGATGAAGTCGAACTGGTTCACGCTCCGCGGCAGGACCATCGACGGGCTGGACCAGTGCGTGCCGTCGCGCGACCAGCACAGGTAGGCCCGATGCTCGTGCTGCCCTTCCCGGTCGCTGCGGAACGCGAGCAGGAACCGCCCGGACTCGTCCCGCCGGCAGAGCGGGTCCTGCTCGATCCAGCCGCTGCTGATCGGCATGGGCAGCCGCCGCGGCGGCGAGAACCGCTCCCCGTCGAAGCTTTCCGACGACCACAGGTCCCCGGCCCACGACCAGACGACGCGGATCGCCTCGTCGTCGGCCTGGATCGACGGGGCCGACGCCGCATCCTGGAGGCACGGCGTGCGATGCGGGTAGTCCCGGCCAATCCGGGCCCCCGCGGTCCAGGAGCGCCACGGGCTGTCCGGCTTCCACGGCAGGACGACGTTCAGGCGTTCCACCTCGCCGGCCCGGACCTCGACCGCCCTCTCCACCACGGCGTATTCCGATTGACCCAGGCGGGGCCGCAGGGCCACCGTGTGGGACCCCGGCCCGAGACGGCCGACCAGGCCGCCCCGCTTTCGCGCCAGGACGCCGTCAACGTAGACGTCGAAGCTGCTCGCGTTGTCGCATACGACTTCGACGGTGCCGCCGTCGGCCACCCGCTCGAACTCGGCCACCGCCCGGAACCCCTTGAAACGCAGCCCCGGGTCGCGCCACGGGTCGTTCCGGTGCATGTAGAACATGGCGCGGATGATGCCGATGGGGGGCACCGTGCCGAACCGGAACCCCCGCTCGCCGGCGTCGGCAGGGCCCTTGTGGTCCGCCTTTCCGGCGTCCATGTGGCAGTCGCGCTCCAGCCAGCACGTGATCTTCCCGTCGGACCCCGTCACCATCGGGTACAGAGATAGCGACTTGAACACGTAACCCTCGGGGGCCACCAGCAGGTGCCCGACGTGCTGGTACTCGTAGACCGTGCGGCCCTTGACGGGCCGGCCGACGATCTTCCGCTCCCGGTCCAGCACGACGCGGGCCTCGGTCTGCCCCGGCTCGAAACGAAGGACGCCGCTGTAGTCCAGCACGTGGTGCTGGTCGACCAATCCGGGGGGCAGGAGGACCTCGCCCGTCCGCCCGTGGTGGGCCAGGCAGCTCCCCATGGCCACCCGGTACGCCCACCCCGTCCGCTCGGTGACGCCGAGCAGGTCGGCCACCGCCTCGGAGGCCAGCCGCGCGGCTTCCGCCTCCCGCCCCAGGTCGGCCAGGAGCTGGGCCGAGCGGACCCGCAACCAGGCGCCGTTCGCGACCGGCAGCTCCAGGCCCAGCTCGTTATGGATCGCGACGTCGGGGAACCGCCGCCGGAGATCGTCGTACAGCGCCAGCAGCGCCTCCGGCGGCGCGCCGGTCTGTTCGTGGGTATGGAGATACTCCTTGATGGCGTCCCCCGTCCGGGGGTGGGCGGTGTCGAGGTAGATGAACCGCTCGAGGGCCCGCCTCGCGTGCTCGTAGCGGTCCATGAAGTAGTACATCTTGCCCACCCAGTAGGCGGCCTCGACGTACCGGGGGTCCTCCCGCACGGCCTGGCGGAACTTCAGCCACGCCTCGCCGTATCGGCCCTGGTCGTACAGGTCGACGCCTTCATACAGGGCCCGCGCCGCCGGGACGGCTTCGGTCCACACCGGCAGCTCCTCCAGCACCTCGGCCGCCGGTCGCTTCGAAAGCCACGCCAGGAGCGTCGCCGAGAGGCGCCGCTGAAGGGCCAGGACCTCCCCGGTCGGCCCCTCCACGTCCTCGCGGGCCAGTTCGGTCCGGCCCTCGACGTCCACGATCTGGCCGGTGATGTGAACCCGCCCGCCGGTCACGCGGTAGACGCCCGTGACGAGGCGGTCGATCTTGAGGGCCCGCCGGATGTGGGCGACGGGCACGGGCCCCTCCGTGGCCATCTCGGGCACCCAGGAGAGCTTCTCCGCCAGGAGTTGCATCTCGTCGCGGGCCGTCACCTGGAGCGAGCGCTCCTGGACGAAGTCCGTCGCGATCCGGTCCGCGAGGCCCTTCTGGAGCCACTTCCACTCGGGCGTCTCGGAGGTCATCTCGAAGTTGAACACCGCGACGCTGGTGGCGGCGCGCGCCGCGGGCGATGCGACAAGCATGGCGAAGGCCGCGCAGACAACGAGCGCGGCCGCCGCCGGGCGGACACGAATCGGGCACGTCATGCGGGTCATTCGCTCCTGCCTCGCTCCTTCTCCGGCCCCAGCCGCGGCACGGTCGACTCGGCCGCCCGAGCCTTCGCCTCAACGACCAGCTTCTTGAGCTTACTCGCCCTTTCGCCCTTCGGATCCCGCCCGAGGTACGCCTTCCACTCGATCAGGGCGTGCTCCCACTCCCCGAGCCGGTAATAACACGTGCCCATCCAGTAATGGGTTTCGGTGTAGTCCGGGTCGAGGTCGATCGTCCGCATGAACTGCATGATGGCCGCGTCCAGGTTGCCCGTGTAGTAGTGGCCCACGGCCTTGGCGAAGTGGAGGCCGGCGATGGGCGAGGAATCGATCTGCTTCAGGTCGATCTCCGGCAGAGGCAGGGCCATCTGCTCCGCCAGCCGCCGGGCGAGCTGAAGGGCCGCCTCCATCAGGTACTCGGGCCGGCACGAGACCTGGTCGGCGGCCGCCACACGGGCCGTCTCGATGTCCAGGGCCCTGACGCTGACCGTCAGCTTCCCGTCGATGAGGAACAGGCGGCCCACCAGGACCGTGTCGGCCTTCAGGAGCTTGCCGGCCTGGAGGGCGTACTTCTGCCCGGTCAGCCCCTGGAGGGACCGGGCCTGCTCGGCCGTGAGGGCGATCAGCCGCTGCCGCTCGACGACCGTGACGTTCTCCTGCTCGGCCAGGAGGACCGCCACGAGGTCGCCCATGCCGTCGGCCGCCGGGTCGTACTGCTCCTCGGCGGTCTCGTTCTCGAAGGGGGCGGCGAAGACGGTCCGCTTCCGCGGCTTCACCTCACTGCCCGCCCCCGCAGTCGCCGGGGCAGCACGCGCCGAGGCGGATACCTCCATCGGGTCAAAGAGGACGAGCCGCGGGGCCCACGCCGGCCGCCGCGAGGGCGCGGCCCGGGCCGACCCGACGGTCGTGGCCGTTTTCGGCGAGGGGGGCTTGTATTCGACGAGGCTCCGGCACACGGCGACGCCGAGCTTCCGGCCGCACTTTTCGAGGGCCGCCTTGCCCGCGGTGGTCTCGGCCACGTCCACCGCCCGCTGCGTCTGCCGGTCGGCCAGGAGGACCTTGCCCGTGTGCCGGTCGATGACGTTTACCTCGGCTCGGCCGGTGCACGTCACGAGGTCGCCGGTTCGAAGGGCGAACTCGCTGAACGCCTCGCCGACCACGACGACGTCGGCGGCCTGGACGGCCGTCGGCCACGCCGGCCGCTTGCCCTTCATCATGTCGCGGGCCCAGTCGGCCAGGGCGTTCTGCCCCGCGTCCACCACGGTGAACCGGCAGGCGATCAGGGCCCGCTTGATCTCGGTCTCGACGGCCGGGTCGACCGGCGGGGCCTCGGGCTGGCGCCGCCGATGCTCCTCGGGCACGACGACCGCGACCACGGGCCGCGGCCGGTCGCCGAGCTGCTTGAGGACCTCGGCCAGGGCCTCCTCGTGAGGCATCGGCTTCGGCAGGAGCCGGGCGGCGTTCTTCGTAATGACGCCCGCGACGTCCTCGGCCACCTGGGGCACGACCTCCGAGAGCGGGTCGCCCAGGCCCACCGACCGGAGCGTCCCCTTGACGACGCCCGTCTCGACGCCCACGACCTTCGTCACAAGCATGAGCTTCTGGTCCATCACGAAACCCTTGCCCAGGACCATGAGCCTGGCGCCGACGAGCCGGCCGACGCGGGCGGCCCGCTCCTGGTCCGTCAGCCCGCGGAGCGTCAGCATGTGCTCCCGGATGATCTGGTCGAGCTTCGCCCGTTCGACCAGCTCCAGGCCGTCCTCCATGCTGAGACGGACGGTCAGGATGTCGGCGATCTGACTGCCAAGGTCGGAGTTCCCCGGCGCCGTGACCTCGTAATTGAGCACCGCCACCGACACCGGCTCGGCCGGCGGTTTCTCTTCCGGGGCGGCGGCACACACGCCTGTCGTCAGCACCGTCGCCGTCACCAGCGCGGCCATCCACTTCCGCGCGACGCTACGCATCGGACCTCTCCTCGAGTTCATTTCCCGCACCCCCCGCGCTCCGGCCGGCCAGCCACAGGATCAGCCGGTCCATGACGGCCCGGCCGACCGGGTCTCGGTCGGGCCTCGTCGTCTGCGGCAGGACCGAGACGACGACCCATCCCTTGCCGAGCGGCCTGGCCGCGACCAGTATCGCGTCGGCCGGCCTGCCGTCCGCCTCAACCGCCGGCGCCGCGGCGTCGGCCGCCAGAAAGCGTCGCACGTCGATGCCATCGTCGATGGCCAGGACGCCCGGCCAGGGCCCGGTCCCCACGTCGGCGGCCGTGACGGCCCCCTCCAGGGGCCCCGCCGGGCTGGCCGGCGCTCGAGGCGGGCCCCTGAGCCGCACCGCCCGCATCCCCCACCCCGACCAGCCGGCAGGCGGGTTCAGCACCAGGACCCCCAGGCCCCCCCGCACGCGCGACTCCAGGTGTCGGCACTCGAAGGCCAGGCTTGCCGCATCGTCGTAGCCGGCCAGGACGACGAGGCCACCCCGGAAGAAGTCCCGCGCGGTCTGCGGCGCCAGGTCTTCGACCCGGACCCCCTGGGCCGCGAGGGTCCCCTGGACCCGGCCGCGCGGATCGACCACCCCCAGCCGCAGCTCGGCGAGCCGCCCGGTCGCGATCTCCAGCGACGACGCCGGATGGATCGTCAGATGATGCTCCCCGACGCCGGCACCCGCCCAGGCGGCCAGGAGACAGACGCTCCGGTGTCGGACCCGCGGCACCTCCATCGTATAGCCTCCGCGGCCGGCGGCGTCGAGGACCAATCGGCCCCGCACCAGCACCGTCCCGCGATGGGCGAGGGCCCAGTCGACCGTCTCGCCCGGCCGGCCTGTGACGGCCACGGCGACCGTCGATCCGCCCAGAAGAAGCGACGCATCGTCGGCCTCCGCCGGGACAGCCAGGTGGACCGTCGCCGGCTCGGCGTGCGGCCCCGGCGCGGCCTCGCCGGGCGGCTCGGCCGGGCGGCGCTCGGGCGGCCCCGAAGCCCCGTCGACGGGCGGCCGGTCGTCGGTCGGGGGTGCGGCCAGGGACCACGCGGCCGCCGCCACAGCCGACGCCAGGATGCCCGCCACGAATCGCATGGTCATCGTCCCCCCGCCGGTTCGGCCGGCCGGTCATCCGACGGCCCGCTCCAGGGTGACCGCGTGGACCACGACCCGCAGGCGTCGCCCGTCGAGGCGCATCTGGCCGATTTCGACGGGCGAGCCGTCGATGACGGCCGTGCCGCGGATGCCCGACACCTCGGCGGCCTCCTCGCCGACGGTCAGTCCGATGGCCGCCCGCCCCCGGCCGGCCGACACATCGCAGGCGATCGGCTCGCCCGCCACCCGGCCGATCACGGGCAGCGAGAGCCCCTCGATGCGGCGCCGAGGCAGCAGCAGGTTCAGCGTCTGGACCTCCCGCCCGTCGAGCGAGGCCAGCAGACACCGGATCAGGATCAGCCCGGACGGGTCGGCCTCGGTCCCAGCCGGCGGCAGGTAGCCGAACTCCCCCGTGCCGTCCGACAGGAGGATCCAGGGCCGGCCCTCGCCGCCGCCCGCGACATTCTCCCAGATGTGCCGGTACCCGTCGCGCTCGGCCGGCGTGACGCGGGCGACTGCGACCGGGGCGTGCAGCTCCTTCATCTTCTCCCGGAGGAGCCGGTTGTTCCGCCAGGACACGCCCGCCGCGAAGACGGACGCGGCGATGACGCTGGCCGCCGCCACCCGCACCAGCCACACGGGCCACGGCCGGCGGCCGGCGTTTCGCTTCCTGTCCGAAGGAGTCGGATGAGGCGCGACGGGCACCTCTTCGGGGGCTTCGCCGGGGGCCTCTTCGGGGGCCTCGCCGGGGGCCTCGCCGGGGGCGAGCGACGCCGACAGGCGCTCCATGGGCTCGCGCATGGCCTCGTCGGCCCGGTCGTAGCCGAACGCCTCGCGCGACCGCTCCTGGACGGCGAGCATCTCGTCGAGCGTCCGCCGGGCCGCCTCGTCCCGGATGATCCGCCGGAGCGCCGCCCGGCGCTCGGCCGGCGACAGGTCCCCGCCGAGGAGCCCGTGAAGCCGCCCCTCCAGGTCCGTCCGTTCGTCCGTCATGGTCCCAGGTCTCCTCGCATTCCCCTCATGGCGGCCTGCACCTGCCGCCGGGCGGCGTGCACTCTCGATGCCACGGTCCCCGGCGGGACACCCAGCAGGTCCGCCGCCTCCTGGTACGTGTAACCGTCGATCACGGTGGGCACGAAGGCCCGCCGGAGGTCCTCCGGCAGATCCTCGATGGCCTGGCGGATGGCCGCCAGCTCCTCCCGGCGTGCCGCCCGGACCTCGGCGGGGACCTCGACGACCGTCAGGTGCCACTCCTGGAGCGGCTCGGCGGCCCGGACCTTCCGCCGCCGGGCCCAGTCGCGGGCGCAGTTGACGAGGATACTGTGGAGCCAAGTCGTCCGGAGGACGCCGCCGTCGAACCGGTGCCACGCCCGGAGGGCCTTGTAGAACGCCTGCTGCGTCACGTCGGCCGCATCGGCGAAGCTGCCCGTCAGCCGCAGGGCCGTTCGGTACAGACGGGGATACCAGCGCGCAATCTGCTCGTCGGTGGGCCGGTCCGGGTGGGGCGCCTCGCCCCGCCGACCGGACCGGGCCCCGTGCCCTGGCGCCTGCGTCATCACCTAACCTCATAGATAGAACGCACGAGTCGAGGATTACTTCGCAAGAATCCGACGCGATTTGTCGGCGACCCCGGCCCCCCTTCGGATACCCCCACGGCGCCCCCCGGACGGCCCCCATCGAGGCCCCGGGCAACCCCGAGTGGCCCCCTGCGGGCCCCCCGGCGGCCCACCGGCCGGGCCGGGATGTCGCAGGCCCCCGGGCGTCGGCCCTGCCGCAGGTAGGGCCGCTCGGCCACGATGACGGGACGGGTGCGGGGGGTCCGGCGCCGGGGGCAAAGGGGTCCGCGCCGCGGGCAGGCCGGCTCGTGGCCCGGCCTCGGCCGAAAAGCAGCGGCCCCAAGGCCGCGCGGCGACCGTCCCCAACCGGTTACAGCTCGCGGACCTTGATCTCTTTCAGCGAGATCTTGTGGGCATGGTCCTGAAAGCCGATGTAGCCCTTCTCGGGCCGGTCCTTCGTCCTCCCCTCCTTGAGGTCCAGGTCGTTGACCACCTCGCCGTTGAGCTTCACCGTCAACCGGTCGCCCTTCACGGTGATGTGGAACCGGTTCCACTGGCCGGCCGGCCTGGCGGCGTTCTTCGTGGGCGCCTTGCCCGGAATGGTCCCTCCCGCATCGTGGTCGCTCAGCTTCTTCTTGTCGCCCTTGCCGTGCGAATCGTAGATCTGGACCTCGATGCCCTTCCTGACGGGGTCGTCCCGGTCGCCGACGTTGAAATAGAAGCCGCTGTTGCCGCCCTTCTCGACCCGCCAGTCGAACACGATCTCGAAGTCGTCGTACTCGGTCTCGGACCAGAGATAGGCGGACCATCGGCTCCAGCCTTTCTCGCCCGGCCGCGGGGTCAGCGTCACCACGCCGTCCTCCAGCTCCCAGTTGCCGGTCGTCATCCAGTGGTCCGAGAGCTTCTCGCCCAGCAGGGGCTGCCACCCCTTGTCCTCTTCGGCGGCCCCCTCGGCCCCAAGAGCCGCGGGCGCCGCAACCGCCATCCCCAGCGCCGCGAACCAGGCGCAACTTCGGATCGAAGCTGCCGACATCGGGACCTCCTTTCGTGGCTCAGGACCAAAACGGCCCGTCAACTTACCGTCGGCCGCCTGTCGGCACGACGGCCCTGCCCGCCGCCCGGGGGACGGGCGACGCTCCAGAAGGTCTTCGTCAGTCCTCTCCGGGACCGCGCCGCGATGGTCCGCGGTGAGGGGTCACGCCTCCAGACCTTTCTGGTGGTGTCCCGCGCGGGAGAGGTCGACCCCGTCCCGCTCGAGCGCCGCCCGAAGCGTTGCGACGTCCACCTGGCGAGGGGACTTGCCGCCGGCCGCCGCCATCGCCGCCGCCACGCCCGCCGCGTGGCCCGTCGCCATGCAGTTGCCCATGCTCTTGCCGGCCGAGGCGGCGACGTGCGTCGCCGAGATGCACCGCCCGGCCACGAGGAGCCCGTCGACCTTTTCCGGCACCACCGACCGGTACGGCACGTCGTGGACCTTCATCCGCTCATAGCGGACGAAGCCGATGTCGAGAAAACCGCTCCGCCAGGCCACGCCGTCCTCGAACGCCCGGCCGGTCTTGGCGTCCTCCTCGGTCAAAACGTAGTCTCCCTTGACTCGCCGCGTCTCACGGACGCCGACCTGCGGGCCGGTGGCGATCAGCTCGACGTCGGCCAGCGCCGGACCGCCGAACTCGCGCATCACCTGGACCATCTGGACGGCCTGGCGCCGGCTGAAGACCTCGGCCTCCGTCAGGTCCGCCAGGTCCGTCCCGTCGAGGACGCCGCGCTCCCGGGTGCCGGCGTGGTTGACGTAGAGGCTGTTGCTCGAGGGGAACCGCCCGAGCCGCCAGGGCGGGGGGACGAGCGGGTACGTTTCGCGGCCGGCCTCGCAGACCCGCTTCATGGCGTCGCTGCGCGAGAAGTCGGCCGCCGCCTCCACGTCCACGTTCGTCACGTTCAGGCACAGGGTCATCGGCGACAGGAATCCGTCCTCCTCCCGCCCCTTCATCGTCTCGGCGCCGGCAAAGCAGGCCACGTCGGCATCGCCCGTGCAGTCGACCACGACCTTGGCGCGGACAGCCGCGAGGCCTTGCTTGGTGGCGACGACCGCGCCGCGGACCGTCCCGTCCTCGTGGAGGGCGTCCGCCACCCGGGCGTGGACGTAGTACCGGCAGCCGGCGGTGTCGAGGGCGTCGAACAGGGCGACCTTGAGGTACTCGACGTTACACCAGGCCTGGTGCGGCCCGAGGCGGACGGCCAGGTCGCCGTAGGCCAGGAGCTTCTCCAGCACGAGTTCGTGGACGGCCGAGCGGACCCGCCCGCCGGGTCGCATCTGGTTGATGGGCATCCCGCAGCAGAACGCGGCGATCCCCCCCAGGAAACCGTGCCGCTCGAGCAGCAGGACGTCCGCACCGGCGCGGGCGGCCGCGACGGCAGCGCCGATGCCGGCCGGCCCGCCGCCGACCACCAGCACGTCGCACTCATCCAGTTGCTTCAAGGGCCACCTCCCCAGCCGACCCGGAGCGTCCCGGACGTTGCCCTGGCGCGCCCGGCGAGCCGCCCGTCGACCACCTCGGCACGGAAGGTTTCCAGCCGGTCGACCGCCTGCGGCTCGCCCTGACCGGGCGCCGGCAACGCCGTGAAGCCGCCCGCCGCCATGAACGACCCAAGCGGTGCGTATCTCACACCGACCTCCCGCCCCCTCTTAGAACCACGCGCGAGACCCGGCGGTGCCGCCGCCTTCCCGGCAATGGGGCGAACCGGTCGGCCCTCGGGACGGGTTTCAGAAGGCGGGGCCGGCTGCGAAGCGGCGGTTCGCAGGAAGCGTGCGGCCGTCCGAGCGGCGCGCTGCCCGGGAGGTCTCACATGAAGCTCCTCAGATTCGTCGCGTGCGCCCTGGTGGCGGGTCCCGCCCTCCTCGTCGGGGCCGCCAGCCCCGGCGGCAAGACTCGGTCAGCTACTACTATACCCTCGTGAGCACCTCACGGGCCCGCTGCGTCGCGGTCGACGTCGTCGGGGGCAAGGGCGTCCGGGTCTGGCTCGGCGGTGACCCGGTCCGGGACGGGGCGAAGGTCCGCCTGCGGCCGGGGCCCTATCCCGTCCTCATGCGCGTGGAGGTCGGTGCCGTGCCGCCTTTCATCACCCGGATGACCGCTGGCGTGCGCCTCCGGGACACGGCCGACCCGAACGCGGCGTACGGCGACTGGCTGGCGGCCGTGGAGGACGCCCGGCCTCGGCTGGAGGAGGTTGTCCGTGAGCTGCCCGGCTCGGCCGAAGCCCGCTCGGCCGCCCTGCTCCTTGGGCGCCTGGACACGCCGTGAGGGTCGCCCGGCCCCGGCCGGAGCGGTCGTCCCGCTTCCAGTCCGACGGCCTCGGCCGGCTACGCGGCCCAACCGGATGTCGGCAATCCCCAGGCGGCGCTCAGGCCTGCCTCGGCCGCCCGCCGCCCCACCGTCTGAAGTCGGCCCGGAGCTCGTCGAGCATCCCGGCCGCGCCGGGTTCGCCAACGAGGTCCTTCATCTCGCTCGGGTCGTTCGCCAGGTCGTAGAGCTCTTCGAAACCTCCGGGGCTGTCGTCCGCGGGGAGCGTGCGGATGTATTTCCACCGCCCGGTGCGCACGGCATAGTGGGGCATGCTGCCCAGTTCGGCCGCGGGCGCTTCGTAGATGAATCGGTCGCGCCACGGCGGGGCCTTCTCGCGCCAAAGCGGCGCAAGGCTCGCGCCGTGCATCTCGCGGCGACGGGCGACGCCGGCCAGGTCGAGCATCGTGGGCGCCCAGTCGATATTCAGCACGAGGTGGTCGTCGACCCCGCCGGCCGGGATGCCCGGACCAGCGGCGATGAACGGAACGCGGATCGATTCTTCGTAGGCCAGCACCTTGCTCGAGAAGCCGTGCTCGCCCAGGAACCAGCCGTTGTCTCCCATCCAGAAGACGTAGGTGTCGTCGCGCAGACCCAGCCGGTCAAGCTCCGCGAGGGCCCGGCCGATCGCCGCGTCCATTTCCGTGACGCAGGCGAGGTACCGGCGGGTGTGGGAGCGGATGTTCTCGTCCTTGTCGTAGCCGAACTGCGCCCCGCGCCGGCGGTGGCGGCAGGTCTTGAGGTACGGGGGCTTGCCCGCGAGGTCGTCGCGAGCGCTGGCGGGGACGGGCATCTTGCTCGGGTCGTACCTGGCCAGCGTCTCCTCCTTCGGATGCCAGTCCATGTGGGGGACCTGGGTGCAGACCCAGAGGGCGAAGGGGCGGGCGTCGTCGCGGGTCTTTTGCAGGAAGTCGACGGCCCGGTCCGCGTTCCAGTCCTCGATGTAGCCGGGCGTCCTCGTGCGCGTGCCGTGCTCGATGACCGCCCGACGATGGTCGGGGCCGTTGGCGGTGAAGAAACAGACGTCCTCGAAGCCGCACCCCTCGGGACGGTCCTTCAGGTGCCACTTCCCCACGTGGCCCGTGCGATAGCCGTGCCGGGCGAGGACCGAAGCGAACGTCTCCTCGCCTGGGCCCAGGGCCTGCCCGAGCCGGGTGACGCCGCTCGAGCTGCCGTAGCGGCCGGTCAGACAGGCGGCGCGGCTGGGACTGCAAATGGAGAGCGTGACGAAGCCGTTGCGGAAGCGCATGCCGCGGGCCGCCAAGGCGTCGGCGGCGGGGGTGACGGCCCATCCGCCGGCGCAGCCCACGGCGTCGTAGCGCTGGTCGTCGGTCAGGATGAAGAGGAAGTTCGGGCAGCCACGCCGCGCCGTCGGCGCGGCGCCCCCGAGGGCGCTCGCGGCCAGGGCCGACCCCACGGCCTTCGCGGACGTCGACATGAACGTCCTCCGGTTCACGGTCGCTCCATCTCAGCACGGAGCGGGGGGCGACGGTCGTCGAGAGCGCGACGCGGTGTTCGGGTCGCACCTGACGGCGGGCCCGCGGGGCGCTGCGCCCGCCCGGCACGCCGGATGAAACCGCGGTCGACGCCGGCGTCGCCCCGGTTCGCTCGTTCGGCTGTCTGCTGCGCCGCCACGCCTCTACGCCGTCAGGGCGTCCTCGATGTTTGCGGCTCGGGCCCATCGCGGGGCGGTGGTTCGAAGAGTATCAGACATCCTGAACACAAAGCCCCCTTCGGCACGCTCCTGCTTCAGGGAATCGTCACTCGGCGGCTTCGCTCGCCGCCGGGCGGGCGGCCGTCACGACCACGTGCTTCGGGCCCGTCAGGTCGACGTCCCGCTTCCAGAGGCGGCCGTCGGAGAAGCGGACCGAGAGGGCGTAGCGGCCCGGCTCGCGGATCGCCAGGTCCGCCGTGTCGGGCCCCCGGCAGCCGGTCAGGACCTGGCCGCCGATGCGGTGCATCGCGACGGTGCGGCCCTTCGAGTCGGCGGCGGCGACCTCGGCCCCGAGGACGCCCACCGGCCCCCTGACGCGGACCGTCAGAATGCGGGCCTGCTCCCGCTTCTTTTGGTGATAGGTGGGATGCTCCCTGGGTTTCCGGAGGCTGAAGGCGTCGTTGGTGAGGAGGCGCAGGACGCCGTCCGCCCCGCCGAGGAGCAGATCGAGGGCCCCGTCGCCGTCCGTGTCGCCGGCGGCGGCACTCGTGGCCCCGGTCTCGTAGGCCTTCGGGGGGAACGCATCGTAGCCCGGCTCGGGATAGAGCTCCGGCAGCATGTACGAGCCGTACCCCCGGTTCGTGTGGAAGCTGTTCGCGACGTTGGCCTTGCGGCTGAAGGTGAAGAGGTCGACATGGCCGTCGACGTTCAGGTCGGCCGCCAGCGACCCGACCTGGGCGGGCCGGCACAGGCGAAGCTCGTTGCTGAAGCCGGTGACGTTTCGCGGCTCGCCGCCGTCGTTCGTCGCGACCACGAGGTGCATGGGTGCGGCCGAGACGAGGTCCCACCGGTCGGGCTTCCACTGGGGCGAAAAACCGCCCGCGCCGGAGGTGACCTCGTCGTCGCCGGGGCTGGCGAACTCGAACGGCAGGTGGTGCGGCACCGGGGCGAGGACGCCCGCCTCGGTCTGGACCAGGAGATAGCCCTTCCCCGCCCCGTAGTAGAGGTCCGTGCGGCCGTCGCGGTTCCAGTCGCCGGGGGCGAAGTAGCCGGTCCCGGCGGCGCCGCACTCCTGGCGGGCAAGGCCCAGGGCCGCCGTCGCATCGGTGAACCCGACCTCGGCCGAGCCGCCGCCGCGGTTCAGGTAGAGCGCCAGGCCGCCCCCGGTGCGCGAGACGACCACGTCGGGCCGGCCGTCGCCGTTCAGTTCGACGAACGCCGCGCACCTCAGGTCCTTCGCGGCCTCGGCCGGGAGGAGGTCCGTCCGGCGGAAGCCCTTCTCGCCGCCCAGCCAGAGCGTCGCGCCCGCCAGGAGGTCGGCCCGCCCGTCGGCGTCGACGTCGGCGAAGCTGACGCTCGGGCCCTTCACGCCCGCGAGGCCGAGGGCCTCGGCCCGGTCGGCGAACCCGCCCGAGGCGTCCTGGATGAGCAGGCGGTCGCCCTCGGTGGAGCAGGCGTAGACGTCGAGCCGCCCGTCGCCGTCGACGTCGTAGAGGGCCACGCCGGGGATGGGTTCCGAGAAGCGGGCCAGCTCCTTCGCCTCTCTGAACTTGACGCAGGGCCGCGGGGGGAAGTAGGCCCGGCCCTCGGCGATGTCCTCGACCAGGGCCAGGAGCTGCTGGGCCGCTCCGTTGAACGTCCCGACCATCTCGTCGCCGAACGCCTCGGTCCAGGTCCAGGCGTCCGGCCTGGACGGGTCGGCCGTCTCGCCTCCGTGCCACTGCTGGCCGGCGTAGACGAGCAGCTCGTTCTCGTGCCGACGGAGCTTGCGGCCGATGAACGCGACGACCGTGCCGCCCCTGACGGCGTCGTCGAAGAAAGACGGCTCGTCGAAACCGACCTCGGGCACCTCGACGGTCACGCGTTTCGGGGCGAACGTGCCCTGGATGACGCTCGTGACGTCGATGACGACGCGCCCGCTGTCGTAGTCGGCCTCGGCGATGCGGCCGCCGACAACCGACTTGTAGCGCTCCACGATGTGGAACGGCTGAAGCGACGGGTCGACGAGGGCAAGTGCCGTTGTGGCCCAAGCGGCCGCGACGGCGGCTGCCAGGGACGGGACGATGAATCGGCTGAAGCGCTCTGTCATGGTCGACTCACTCTCCTCATGTCCTGTTGCGTCTGGTCAGACGGGCTCGCCCGGCTCCGGATTCGCTTCGCCGGGCCGGGAAGCCCGGCGGGAGCGGTCCCGGCATCGCCCGTCGAGCCGGGCGCCGCGGGCGGCCCGTCAGTACGTGCGGCTCCGGGCGCTATAGTCCTTCGGACGCGCGAACCGCTCATCCGGCTTCCCCGCGCAGTCGGCCCCGTACGAGACGTTCTTCCACTCGGCCCGCACCGTCGGGTCGAGGAGCACCAGGCCGCCCTCGGCGACGTGGTCGAAACGGACGTTCTCGACGCGGGTCTTCGGCTCGAAGACGACGGCGATCTTCTTGGGGACGCCGGCGAGCTTCTTCGCCATGTAGGCCCGATCCTCGCCGGAGGCCCGCTTCAAGGCATGCTCGACCTCCCACTCCTTCGCATCGAGGCCGAACCACCCGATGACGAGCGTGGCCTTGGCGGGGTCCTCGGTGCAGGCCCGGATGCGGGCCCCCTCAGAGACGACCATCCCGGCCACCCGCCGGTTCATGTTGTGGAACCGCATGCCGTGCGTGGGCGGGCCGGTGTGCCGGTCGTAGAAGTCGGTGCCGTTGTGATTGTGGTAGGCGAGGCCGAAGAGGGCGTCGCGCGCAAGGGGCCGCTCGGGCAGGCCGCCCTGGAGCGTCCCGGCCAGCTCCATGTCGCAGTCGCTGATCTGGTTGCACCACTTGCCGAAGCGGGCCCCGTCCATCAGGGCCAGCGTGGCCTCCGCTTTGACGTAGGGGACGGCGTTGCGGCCCGGCTGGAGGACGCTCTCGACGCCCACGACGATCGTGCCGACCTCGATGCGGCACTCGTCGCCCGCCCGGCTGTGGCCGAGGACCTCGACGGAGACGTCGGGCGAGGCCTTGGTGAACTGGAAGTATTGTGTCATGTGCGTGCCGGGATTTTCGCGGTAGGCGTAGACGCCGAGGCCGCCGGTGTTGTCGTTGCGGAAAAACGTGTGCTCGGCGCCGACGAAGCGGCACGCCCCGTGGTTGCCGAACCGGCCGCCCCGCTTGATCCACAGGTTGCCGTGGATGTAGGCCCCGGCGGAGGACCAGCCGGCGTTCGGGCTGACGGTGACGTGCCGGACCTTGACGGGCTGGTGCTCGCCGCCGCCGGCCTTCCGCCAGTTGACCGTGTAGGGCTCGTCGGCGGGCGGCAGGAAGACGTCGGTGTGCTCGTCGAGAAGGCTGGCGGGGGGCTTGCCCGTGGCGGCGTCGATCCAGTTTGAGAGGTCGTGGGCGGTCGCCTTCGCCCCGCGTATGCCGGCCGAGACGCCGGGCCTGGCCCAGACGATGCGCCGCCCCTTCGGCCACGTGGCGCCGACGAACCGTTCCCTGCCCGTCAGGTCGGGCCAGACGGCCTTGTCGGCGTAGTGCGGCTCGTGGGCCGTCGCGTCGGCATAGCCGGGGGCCCTGGCGGCCTCGGCCCAGGGGTTGCCGTCCGAGGAGACCGTGGCGTCCTTGACCTCGGCGCCCGCCGGGGTGGCCGCGACCACCACCGCGACAGCCATCGCTGTCCAACCAATGAATCGCAACATCGGTTCTACCTCACTCGCCCCCGACGGCCAAGGGCCTTCGCGCCCCGCCGCCGTGTTAACCCTCCGGGCCGCCCCTGTTCTACGCCGAAACGGGCGCGAAGCGCGAGGTCGACCCGCCCGGCCTCGCCCCGGCCTTCACCGTCACGGCGCCAGCAGCCCCGCGATGCACGCCGTCGTGAACGCCGCCAGCGATCCCGAGACGAGGGCCTTGAGGCCCAGCCGGGCCAGCAGGCCCTTGCGGTCCGGGTCGATGAGGCCCAGCCCGCCGATCAGGATAGCCACCGACCCAAGGTTGGCGAAGCCGCACAGGGCGTACGTCGAGATCACGACCGACCGCGGCGCAAGGGCCCCGTCGGCAATCAGGCCCTGCATCTCGCGGTACGCCAGAAACTCGTTCAGGATCGTCTTCGTCGCGAGCAGTCGGCCCACCTCGACCGCATCCTCCCACGGCACGCCCATGACGAGGGCGAGCGGGCTGAAGGCGTAGCCGGCGATGTTCTGGACGGTCACCTCCCGCCCGAGGAGCGGGCCGGAGGCCGCCTCCAGGCCGAGGTCCACCAGGGCCACCAGGCCGACGAACGCGACCAGCATCGCCCCGATGGTCAGGGCCAGCTTCATGCCCTGCCCCGCCCCGCGGGCGGCCGCGTCGATCACGTTCACCGCCTCCCGGGGCGGCTTGAACCGCACGCGGCCGCGCGTCAGCGGCTCCTCCGTCTCAGGGACCATGATCTTGGCGATCACCAGGGCCGCCGGGGCGCTCATCAGGCTGGCCGTCAGGAGGTGTCCCGGCGAGGCCCCGAACGCGACGTACGCCCCCATCACCGTCCCGGCGATCGTCGCCATGAAGGCCGTCATCAGCGTGAAGAGCTCCGAGCGGGTCATGCGGCGGATGTACTCGCCGATGGCCGTCGTGGCCTCGATGCCCAGGAACACGAACAGGGCCACCGCCAGGCTCTCGGCCCCGGAGGCGTCCATCGCCTTCTGCATCACCCGCGCCAGGCCCCGCACGACGAGCTGCACCAGCCCGACGTAGTAGAGCACCCCCGCCAGGGCCGAGAAGAAGACGACCAGCGGCAGGACCTGGAACCCGATGACCGTCCCGAACGACGGGGCCTCGGTGGCGAGCTTTCCGAAGACGGCCGCGGCGCCCGCGTTGCTGGCCCGACTGAGCGCCCCGAACACCGCCTCGGTCCCGTCGAAGAGGGCCTTGCCCGCGCCGGTGAGCAAGACCACGAGGGCCAGGGCAAGCTGGAGCCCCAGGCCCGCCAGGACGAGCCGGAGGCTGATGCGGCGGCGGTCCTCGCTCAGGGCGAACGCCAGGCCCAGCATGACCGCCAAGCCGCCGACGCTCGTCAGCCGGCCCCAGAAGTCCACTTGGTCCATCCACGATTCGGGCTCGGGCATGGTTGCCCCGTCGGTCTGCCGCGGCGCTCGCAGTCCGTCATTGTCGCCTTGGTCGCCGCCTGCGTCGAGGAAAACCCGCGCGTGCCCCCGAGGGCGATGGCAGACAGAGAAGGGGCACGGTCAGTCGGGTGCCACCGATTGCCTGTCAATCGGTGCTGCCTGGCGGAAGAGCACGGTTTGGCAAGCAAACCGTGGCACCCGCCAGGGAGGCCTGTGCCGCTGGTCTGTCCTACAGCCCATGGTGACGCCGCCTCGCCGTTGCGGGCCGGCGGCCGGGCCTATAGAATTGCCCCCGAAAGGAGTCCCCCCGATGAAGCGACGCGACTGGCTGCGGACCGCCGGCCTCGGGACACTGGCGGCCGCCGCGGGCGGCCCGGCGGCATGGGCCATCGCCGCCGCCGCCGCCCGGCGACCTCGACCCCTCAACATCCTCCTCATCATGGCCGACGACCTGGGCCACGAGAAGCTCGGGTGCTACGGCGGCACGTCGTTCCCCACGCCCCAGCTCGACAAGCTCGCCGCCGGCGGCATGCGATTCGAGCATTGCTACTCGAACCCCCTGTGCACCCCCAGCCGCGTCAAGATCATGACCGGCCGCTACCTCTTCCGCAACTACGTCGGCTTCGGCCGGTACCCCGACGGCGAGGTCTCCTTCGGCGACGTCCTCAAACGCGCCGGCTACGCCACCTGCATCGGCGGCAAGTGGCAATTGAGCGGCAAGGTCGATCCGGCCGACATCGGCTTCGACGAGTACGCCCTCCTGACGGGGGCCCGCTACTGGGGCGGTGGCCTCAACCAGACGGGCGAGAAGGTCGGCTACGACGACGACCAGTACACGACCGATCACCTGTGCGACTTCTTCGAAAAGTTCATGGGCCGCCACCGCAGCCGCCCGTTCTTCATCTACTATCCCATGAAACTTATTCATACGCCCATCCAGCGAACGCCCGACTCGACCGGCGCCGAGGACCAGCACTACGGCGACATGGTCCGCTACATGGACAAGACGGTCGGCCGCCTCGTCCGGACGCTCGACGGGCTGGGCCTGCGCCAGCGGACGCTCGTCCTCTTCACCGGCGACAACGGGAGCGCCCGGGCCTCGAAGCTCCACGGCCAGTCGACCAAGGGCGGCAAAGGACGCATGCACGACCAGGGCACCCGCGTGCCGCTCATCGCCAACTGCCCGGGCACCGTCCCGGCGGGGAAAGTCTGCGGGGACCTGGTGGACTTCTCGGACTTTCTGCCGACGCTGGCCCAAGCCGCCGGGGCCCCCCTGCCCGCCGACCGCGTCATCGACGGGTACAGCTTCTATCCGCAGATCCTCGGCCGCGAAGGGAAGCCCCGCGAGTGGGCCTTCGTCCATCACTGGCAGCACGGCCGCAAGCCCGAGACGCAGTACCAGTGGGCCCGCGACAAGCGGTTCAAGCTGTACCGGGTCGTCAAGGGCAGCGACCCGAAGGTCGACGGGAGGTTCTATGACGTGGCGTCCGACCCGCTGGAGACGGAGCCGATCCCGCCCGGCCGGGGCTCGGCGGAGACCGAAGCCGCCCGCCGCCGCCTGGCGCACGTGCTCGATACCATCAAGGACCACCAGACGCCTCCCCGGCCGCCGGTGTGAGCGGGGTCCCGGACGTTCTGCGTGGTCGGTCTCGGCACCGACCGCGCTGGCGGGCCCCAAACGCGGCGGGGGCGGAGACCCGCCGCGCGTACGTTCTCCCGTGCCGTTCCCCCCTCGACCGCCCGACCTGAAGATTCGCTTGTGCCCGCAGGCCGGTCGGCAGTAGAATCCGGTCGTCCGAAGCACGTCGCACACCCGGGGGTCCGATGGCACTGCTGGTCGGGATCGACGAGGCGGGATACGGTCCGCACCTCGGGCCGCTGGTCGTCTCGGCCGCCGCCATCGAGTTCGACGAGGCCGACTCCGACCCGGCGCCCCAGGTCGCCGCGACCACCGACGATGCCCGGCCCGACGCCTCGACCCCCGACCCGGACCTGTGGGGCCCGATGCGGCACTGGGTCCGCCGACAGGCGGCCGGGGCGAGCCGACGCGTCGTCATCTGCGATTCGAAGGAAGCGTTCACCTCGGCCGACCGCGACCGGGGCCTCGCGATCCTGGAGCGGACGGTCCTCGCCTTTCTGGCGGCGAGCGGACAGCGCCCGACGAACCTGTCGGACCTCCTGGCGGCGACGGCGGCGGGCGAGGCGGCACGCGACTCCCGGTCGGCCGCCTCGGACAGTCCCCCGTGGCACCGGCCGGACGAGCTTCGCCTGCCGCACCGGGCCGAGCCGGCCGACGTGGCGGGGGCGGGCGAGAAACTCGCCCGGGCGCTCGAGGCAGTCGGCGGGCGGGCGGCACGGCTCTGGGTCAACCCGGCCCCGGCGGTCCGCCTCAATCGCCTGATGAACGGCTCGGGGCGGAACAAGGCCCAAGCCCTGTTCGCCCTGACGGCCGAGCTCCTGGCGGCGCTCCGGCGGTTCCGGCCCGCCTGCCGGGTCCGCGTCCTGATGGACCAGCACGGCGGGCGCCGGTACTACGAGTCGCTTCTGGCGGGCGTCTTCCCCATGGAACGGGTCGAGGTGCTCGACGAGTCGGGCGGCGTCAGCCGGTACCGCGTCGGCCCGGCGGCCGACGGCGACGGCGCGGCGGGCATGGAGATCGAGGTCCGCCCAGGGTGCGAGCGACGGAGCCTGCCCACCGCCCTGGCGTCGATGGCCGCCAAGTACGTCCGCGAGCTGGCCATGCACGAGCTGAACGGGTATTTCTGCACGCTGGTACCGGGCTTGCGTCCGACGGCCGGTTACGGGCGAGACGCCCGACGGTTCCTGACCGAGACGGGGGACGCCCGGGAGGCGGCGCGGGTGCCGCTCGAGATGCTCCTCCGGGCCAGGTAGAAAGCAGCGACGATGGCGATTCAGCAGTGGAGCGACGACACGCTGGTCGTGCGATTGAGCGACGACCCGGCCCTGTCGGACGATTGCGACGAGATCAACGACCGGCTGGCCGGCCGCCGGCTGGACATCGTCCTCGACCTGTCGGACATGACGCTGCTGACGTCGAGCGGCATCTCGAAGCTGCTGCGCCTCAGGAAGCACCAGATCGAGACGACGCGTCAGCTCATCCTGTGCGGGCCGGTCGATGCGGTGTGGAGCGTCTTCCTGGCGACGGGCCTGGACACGCTGTTTGAGTTCGCCGAGTCGGTCTCCGACGCCCTGGCCCGCGAAGAGACCCGCAAGTCCCGCGAGCCGCGGTCGCGCGGGTGAGACCCGCCCCCCCTTTGGGATGCGACCGCCGCGGGGAGAGGGAGGCGATGGGGCGGCCGCTCTAGCGCAAGGTCGGCACGTCGCCGCTCGTGGGCACGCGGTCCTCCTCCACCGGCCGGATGCTCTCCATCCAGATGGTCCCCTTGTCCTCACGGGCGGCGAAGGTCACCTGCTGGCCCGGCCGGAGGTTCTCCAGGACCGTCATGATCCGGCGGTCGCCGGCGAACTCGCCCGAGGCGCTGACGCGGCCGGGCACGATGAGTGTCCAGGAGCGGCCCTGGGTGCGGGCGCTCACGGCCAGGCGGTCGGTCCCCTCGACCCGCCGGGTCTCGGTGCCGAGGAACTCCCCCTGCTGAGGCGGGATGTACTCGTGGATGGTCCGGAGGACCAACAGGTTGCCGCGGCGGCTGCACGTGATCTCGACGAGGGTGCCGGGCGGGTAGCGGCGGAGGTCGTCGACGGCCTCCGGGTCGGGTTCCAGGCCGCCGCCCTCGGCCCGCCGCTGCTCGACCCACATGGCGTCGCTCATGCCGAGCCGCCTGACCCGCAGGCCCGCCCGCGACTGGCCCGGCAGGTCCTCCTGGACCAGCTCCTGGACCTCGTAGACCCGGGCGAGGAGTTCCCACGGCTGAAGATTGTATTCCTCGCACGCGGTGAGCCAGCGGGTGTCCCAGCGGAAGTCGATGGTGCACTTGTAGGCCCGGCCGGGCGTCAGGGTCTCCAGGGTCCCCCACTCGGTCCGGACCTGGACCCGCTTGCCGTCCGGCAGGGCGAGGAAGTTGAGGACCGAGTAGCCCCGCGAGCCCTTCGGGCTGCCGACGTTCCACCCCTTGACGAACTGGAACACGGCCGTCACGGACCGGCGGACCGGGGCCGGGCTGGACGGCTCGTCCTCGGCGGCATCGGCGGGCGCGGGCATCAGGACGCACGCCAGGGCCCATGCGAGCGCGCCGGCGGACGCGGCAAAACAGGCACACAGAAAGGACTCGAGCGCCCGTCCGCGCCGAAGCGCCGCGGCGGACGCCGCCTGCTTCGCTCGCACGTTCATGGTCTTTCCTCCGGGCGGCGTCGGCCCGACTTTGCGGCCGGGGCCAGGCGCACCAGCCACGTCCGGCCGCCGTCAGGGGCGGACCACGAAGCTCACCGCCTGCCCGGCCGAAGGATGCCCGCCGCGTCTCGAGACGCCCCGTCGCCCGGCGCGGTCGGCACGGAGACCGACCGCGCAAGGCCTGGGCCGCCGCCGGGCTCAGACCGTCTTGGCGTCGATGAAGGGCATCATCTTCCGGAGCTCGCGCCCGACCTTCTCGATCTGGTGGTCCCGCTCGCGGGCCTCGAGCTCCTTGAACCGCTTGCCGCCCGAGCGCCACTCCTCGACCCACTCGGTGGCGAACGAGCCGTCCTGGATGGCCGCCAGGAGCCCCTTCATCCGATCGCGGACGCCGGAGTCGATGAGCGTGTCGCCCCGCGTCAAACCCCCATATTCAGCCGTGTTGGATACGGAATACCACATGAAGGACAGGCCGCCCTGGAAAAAGAGGTCGACGATCAGCTTCAGCTCGTGCATCACCTCGAAGTAGGCCAGCTCCGGCTGGTACCCCGCCTCGACGAGCGTCTCGAAGCCCCCCTTGATCAGGCTGGACACCCCGCCGCACAGGACGGCCTGCTCGCCGAAGAGGTCGGTCTCGGTCTCTTCGGCATAGGTGGTCTCGAGGACCCCCGCCCGGGCGGCCCCGATGGCCTTGGCGTAGGCCATGGCGAGCGGCCGGGCCTCGCCCGAGGCGTCCTGGTGGACGGCAAAGAGGGCCGGCACGCCCGCCCCTTCGACGTATTGACTCCGGACGATGTGCCCGGGCCCTTTCGGGGCCACCATGACGACGTCGACGCCCTCGGGCGGCACGATCTGCTTGAAGTGGATGTTGAACCCGTGGCTGAAGCCCAGGGCCTTGCCCGCCGAGAGGTTCGGCCCGAGGTGCTCGTCGTAGACCTTCCGCTGGACCTCGTCCGGGATGAGCACCTGCACCAGGTCGGCCTCGCGGGCGACCTCGTCGGCCGGGACGGGCTCGAAGCCGTGCTCGACGGCAAGCCGGTAGTTGTCGGTGCCCTCCAGCTCGGCCACCCGGACCGTGACGCCCGAGTCCCGCAGGTTCTGGGCCTGGGCGTGGCCCTGGCTGCCGTAGCCGACGATCCCCACCGTCTTCGAGAGGATCGGCCCCAGGTCGATGTCGTCGTCGTGGTAGACCTTGGCCATAGGTTGTCTCCTACGCGGATTCAGGCAAGTCTTGTCAACTCTCGGCGCGGCGGACCTCCGTGCCCGCCGCAGTTCCACCCCGGCAAGCGCGGTCGGCACGCAGACCGACCGCGCGGAACTTACCTGGACCCGCCTGGACAAAACGGGCTGACGCGCCGCTCACACCCCCCGCGCGATGGCGATCCGCCCGGTCCGGACCAGCTCGCGGATCCCGTACGGTTTCAGCAGGTCGATGAACGCCTCGAGCTTCTGCTCAGGCCCTGACAGCTCGATAGTCAGATGCTTCGGGCCGATGTCGACCACCTTGGCCCGGAAGACGTTGGCGATCTCGAAGACCTCGCTGCGTTTCTCGGGCCGCACGCCGACCTTCAGCAGCATCAGGTCCCGCTCGACGATGTCGGTGCCCGTGAAGTCGGTCACCTTGATGACGTCGATGACCTTGCCGAGCTGCTTGCGGACCTGCTCGAGGACCGCGTCGTCGCCGCGTGCGACGACCGTCATGTGGCTCCGGGCCGGGTCGTCGGTCTCGCCGACGGCGAGGCTGTCGATGTTGAACCCCCGGCTGGCGAACAGGCCCGAGATGTGGGCCAGGACGCCGGGCTTGTTCTCCACGATGGCGCTGATGATGTGCCGCACGGGTCTCGTCCTTCCTGTCGAGTGCGAGGAGCGGATTTTACCGCCGGCCCCGGCGGTCGGCAAGCCGAAAGCAGCGGCGGGGCGATTGCGGATTCGACGCCCGCCGCGCGATACGAGGGATCCTTCGTGCCTGGGCGGAGACTCAGCGCGGCGCATCACACTTCAGCGCGGCGCATCACACTTCGGCGCGGCGCATCACACTTCAGCGCGGCGGGCAGTCTTGCCCGCCGCGCGATACGCAGGGGCGGAGACTCAGTACGGCGAGCAGTCTTGCCCGCGGCGTTCGACACGAGAGTATCCCGCAAGCGGGCCGTCGGCAAGGGGTCGGCGAGGGCCCGTCCGCAGGTTTAAGTCTTGGCGCGGCGCATCACACTTCAGCGCGGCGGGCAGTCTTGCCCGCCGCGCGACCGTCGTCGGTGCTCAGGCACTCGCCGCTACGCCATGCCGCCGATCATCCGGTCGATGGCTTCGCCGGCCGGGACCATGGGGAAGACGTTCTCCTCCGCCTCGATGGCGAAATCGAGCACCCACACCAGCCGGTCCGAGAACGCCTCCTCCAGGGCCGGGCGGACCTGGTCCGGGTCGGTCACCCGGACGCCTTTCGCCCCGTACGCCTCGGCCAGGCGGACGAAGTCGGGGTTCCCCTCCAGGGGCGTCCCGGCATAGCGCTTCCGGTAGAACAGCTCCTGCCACTGCCGCACCATGCCGAGGTATCCGTTATTCAGAATGCATATCTTGACGGGTATCTTATTGTGGACGGCGGGGGCGAGCTCCTGGATGTTCATCTGGATGGACCCGTCGCCGGCGATGTCGACGACCAGCTTGTCCGGGCACCCGACCTGGGCCCCGATGGCGGCGGGGAAGCCGAAGCCCATCGTCCCCAGGCCGCCCGAGGAGATGAACCGCCGCGGGTGTCGGTAGGTGAACCACTGGGCGGCCCACATCTGGTTCTGCCCCACCTCGGTGCAGACGATGGCCTCGCCGTTCGAGGCGCGGCAGATCTCCTCGACGACGTGCTGGGGCTTCAGGCCCCCGTCCTTCTTGTTGTACGTCAGCGGGTGCGAAGCTTTCCAGCCGGCGATCTGCTCCATCCAGGCCTTCCGCTCGCGGAACTCGACCAGCCCCAGGAGGCCCTCCAGGACGTCCCTGGCGTCGCCCACGACCGGGATATGGACCCGGATGTTCTTCGAGATTGACGACGGATCAATATCCATATGGATAATCCGGGCGTGGGGGGCGAACGTCGCCAGGTCCCCCGTGATCCGGTCGTCGAAGCGGGCCCCGACGGCGATCAGCAGGTCCGATTCCTGGACGGCGTAGTTGGCGTAGGCCGTCCCGTGCATGCCGAGCATCTGGAGCGCGAGCGGGTCGTCCTCCGGGAACGCCCCCAGGGCCATCAGCGTCGTCGTGACGGGGAGGTTGGCCTTGTGGGCGAGCGTGCGGAGGGCCTCGCAGGCCCCGCTGATGATGACGCCCCCGCCGACGTAGAGCAGGGGCTTCTCGGCGGCGTTGATGGCCTCGGCGGCCCGCTTGATCTGGCGGCGGTTCCCCTTGAGGGTCGGCCGGTAGCCCGGCAGCTCGACCCGGTCGGGCACCGGCGCCCCCGTCTCGGCGACGGCCACGTCGACCGGAATGTCGACGACCACCGGCCCGGGCCGGCCGGTCCGGGCGATGTAGAAGGCCGCCTTCAGGGTCTCGCCCAGCTCGTCGACGTCCTTGACGAGGTAGTTGTGCTTCGTGATGGGCCGGGTGATGCCCGTGATGTCGGCCTCCTGGAACGCATCGTTGCCGATCAGGTGGGTCTTGACCTGGCCGGTGATGGCGACGACGGGGGCGGAGTCGAAATTCGCAGTCGCCAGCGCGGTTGTGAGGTTGGTGGCGCCGGGGCCGGAGGTGGCCAGGCACACGCCCACCTTGCCCGTGGCGCGGGCGTAGCCGTCGGCGGCGTGGCCGGCGCCCTGCTCGTGACGCATGAGGACGAACTGCATGTCCGGGGCGTCGTAGAGGGCGTCGAAGATGGGGATGACCGCGCCGCCCGGAATGCCGAAGATCGTCTGCACGCCTTCGGCCCGGAGGACTTCCAACAGGACCTGGGCACCGCTTCGGTAGGACATGGGACGGCTCCTTCGCTTTGGATACGCGCCGGTGGGGCGCTGCATCCGGGTCCGATCGGCCGGAACCTGGTTCCGGTCCGGTGGTCGCGAGACCGGCGTGGCCTCGCGCCCTGGGCGAAGCGCCCCACGAGGACGCCTCGCCGTCCGTCGCGTCGGCCGGGGCACTGGAAAAGCGCCCGGCCGGCGGTGCGCGTCGGCCCGGCCCGATCAAGGGCCGCAGCCGACGAAGGTCCGCCCCTCGAAAGGGGGGATTCGACTTCAGCAATGACTATACCCGCGCTTCGCACCGAGTCAAGCGCGAATCGCGTGAGCGACGGACCCCGCGGCGATTCGCGGGCGGTGCGGCCCGGTTGATCGCACGGTGCCGGCGGGCGCGCCGGCGAGAGTGAGCGGCGTGTACGACCCGCTGTCGCGTCCCGGCCCGCGGGGACGTGCCAGACCGTGCGCGGAGCCGATCGCGGACGGCGCGTCGCGAGGCGCGGCGGGATGGCCCGCCTCACAAGGAACCGGGCCCGCTTACAGACCGAGCCCGGCGCCGCGCTCTCAAAGGATGCCTTCGCCGAAGGTGGAGCGGGGCTGCTCCTGCCGCTCGGGCCCCTCGACGGGCTCGTCCGCCGGGGGCCCCTCCTCGGCCGCGCCCGGCTCGGGGAGAGGCTCGACCTCGGTCTCGTCGGGCTCGGTTTCGGCGCCTTCGCCGATCGGCTCGACTTCCGCCTCGGTTTCGGCGCCTTCGCCGATCGGCTCGACTTCCGCCTCGGTTTCGGCGCCT
>CAZGKW010000042.1:0-9961 GCA_964526295.1 uncultured Anaerolineales bacterium | reverse complement strand
TCGCCGATCGGCTCGACCTCCGCCTCGGCCTGTTCGCCTTGGGCGGCCTCCTCGGCGGCATAGGCCGGCGCTTCGCCGCCCTCCTCGGAAGCATAGGCCGGCGCTTCGCCGCCGGCCTCGCCGCGCCCGCTCCGGCGGAGCTCCTCCTCGTAGGCCTCCAGGACCGCGCCCTGGAGCCGGTTGCGGCAATCGGAGTTGATGGGATGAGCGACGTCGGCGTGGAGCTTGCCCGTGACGTCCTCGTCCGAGACCCGCTCCTCGGGCAGCCGCCCGCCGCAGTCGTTGCAGTACTTGGCCCGGAGGTGGTTCTTCCCGCCGCACTTCGGGCAGTGGTCGGTGAGCTTGCGGGACGGCATCGCCACGAACAGGCCGCTCGTCCCTTCAATGATCTTCAGGTCGCGAACGACGAATTCGCCGTCCAGCGCCATGGTGGCAAACGCCTTCAGCCGGTCGCCGCTTTGCGGTGCCAACTTCACAGATACATTTGTAACTTCCATTGTGGATTCTCCCGTTGCGACTATTCCCGGGCGAAGCGTGCGACTCGTGTTTCGATCGAAGCGTCCCGTGCGGCGTCGGCCCAGGCACGGGCCTGGGTCTCCGTCTCGGCCAGCGCGAAATACGCCGACCCGCTGCCCGTCATGCCGACGGCCCGCGCGCCGCTTCGCTCCAGCACCCGCCGCAGGTCCAGATTCTTTAATCGGACACTCGCGGCCGCCTTCTCTAGGTCATTCACCAGGAACCGCCCCGCCGCCTCCGCCGGCCCGGCCAGGGCCGACAGGATATCCGTCGCCTCCGGCCGCCCCCGGGCCGGCCCTTCCGCCGGCGCCGGCCCCGCGGCGTCGAACGCCTGGTACACCCGGGCCGTCGAGTTCCCGTAGTCGGGCCACGCCACCAGGGCCCACCAGCCGGGCCGCGCGTCGACCGGCTCGACTCGCTCGCCCCGGCCCCTGAGGACCGCCATCGGCGAGGCGAAAAAGACCGGCACGTCGCTGCCGACCTCGGCCCCGAGGCCGGCCAGCTCCTCCCCCGCGATGTCCAGCTCCCAAAGCGCCGCGAGCCCCACGAGCGTCGCGGCCGCATCGGCCGACCCCCCGCCCAGGCCGCGCCCCGGCGGGACCACCTTCTCCAGGTCGATCCGTGCCCCGCGACCCGGCCGGGCCGCCGCCCCCAGCGCCCGGGCCGCCCGCACGACGAGGTTCTCCTCGCCCAACGGCACCGGCAGGCCCCGGCTGACGAGCGTCAGGCCGTCCGACGGGCGGAACGTGAGCCGGTCGGCCCAGTCGAGCATCGCCACCACGCTTTCGAGGTCGTGATACCCGTCGGGCCGGCGGCCGAGGACACGGAGGGTCAGATTGAGCTTGGCGGGCGCGCGAACGACCACCACACCATCCGGTGCTGTGACTTCCGGTTGCATGGGACCGCCTCGGCCGGACACCCGTCTCACCCTCGGTGTCTCTTGCGACGCCCCTCCGGCGACGGCAGTCGTCTCTGTAGCTATTATAGCACCCGACGGGGCGGCAAAGTCAATTCGGTGCCTGGGTTTACGGCGGCGGGGCGCTCGTGGCCGCGGTCCGGAGAGATGAGGCGGACGGGTACCGCAGCACGGCAACGCCGGCGCGGCGGGCAGTCCTGCGTACCGCGCGGCGGGCAGTCCTGCCCGCCGCGCCGAAGTGTGATGCGCCGCGCTGAAGTGTGATGCGCTGCGCTGAAGTGTGATGCGCCGCGCTGAAGTGTGATGCGCCGCGCCCGAGACTCCGCCCTTGCGTGCCGCGCGGCGGGCAGTCCTGCCCGCCGCGCCGAGACTCCGCCCTTGCGTGCCGCGCGGCGGGCAGTCCTGCCCGCCGCGCCGAAGTGTGATGCGCCGCGCCGAAGTGTGATGCGCCGCGCCCGAGACTTAAACCTGCGGACGGCTGTTCCCGTTCGTGGTTGCCGTTCGTCGTTTCTGACCAATTCCCTGCCGTCCTCTGCGGACGGGCCCTCGCCGACCCCTTGCCGACGGACCGCTTGCGGGATAGTCTGGTGTCGAACGCGGCGGGCAAGACTGCCCGCCGCGCTGAAGTGTGATGCGCCGCGCTGAAGTGTGATGCGCCGCGCTGAAGTGTGATGCGCCGCGCCGAAGTATGATGCGCCGCGCCGAAGTGTGATGCGCCGCGCCGAGACTCGATTCCCTCTCCCCTGCCGTCCTCTGCGGACGGGCCCTCGCCGACCCCTTGCCGACGGACCGCTTGCGGGATAGTCTGGTGTCGAACGCGGCGGGCAAGACTGCCCGCCGCGCTGAAGTGTGATGCGCCGCGCTGAAGTGTGATGCGCCGCGCCCGAGACTCGATTCCCTCTCCCCTGGTGGAAGAGGGGGACAGGACCGCGGCGGGGGGCCTTCGGCTCCGCTCAGGACAAGCTCCTGCCCGCCGCGCAGAGTGAGGTAAGCGAGGACCGAACGCCGTGACCGACGCCGAGAAACCGCCGAACCCCGAGACGGGCGTCACCGACGAGATCATCCGCGAGGAGATCGAGGCCCACGGTCTCGCCCGCCGCCTGCGCCCCCTCAGGCGGCTCTACGAATGGGTCCTCTCCTGGGGCGAGACCCGCCACGCCGGCAAGGCCATGGCGGCCCTCGGTTTCTCGGAGGCCATCTTCTTTCCCGTCCCGGCCGACCTGCTGCTGGTGGCCCTGTGCATGGGGAAGCCCGAGCGGAGTTTCCGGTGGGCGGCCATCTGCACCGTCTCGAGCATCGTCGGGGGGGTCGTCGCGTGGGGCCTGGGCGTGTGGCTCGGGCGGCCGGCGGTCGATGCGTTCATGGGCTGGCTGGGCCGCGGCGAGCTGGTCGTGAAGGCCGACGAGCTGTTCGGGCGGTGGGGGTTCTGGGCGGTGGGGGCGTCGGCCCTGACGCCGATCCCGTACATGGTTTTCTCGTGGGTGGCGGGGACGCTGAGGCTGCCGTGGTGGCAGTTCGTCCTGGCGTCGATCATCTTCCGCCCCTTGCGGTTCTTCGCCGTCGGGGCGCTGGCCTGGAAGTTCGGCGAAAAGGCGAAGGCATTCATCGATACATATTTTAATGCGGTGTCCCTGGGCGTCATGGCGCTGGTCGTTCTGCTGGTCATCCTCGCCCGGTACGTTCTGTAGGATGGGGGCGCGAGGGGACTGTGTCGATACGGCTCGGCCCCTCACCCCGCGCCTCTCCCGCGGAGGGGAGAGGGAGGCCATGGGAAAGGAGGCACGGCCATGCTCTCCGAAAGCGACCGGCGGACGCTGCTGGCGATCGCCCGGAAGACCATCGAGGCCCGCCTGAAGGGGGTGCCCCCGCCCGCGGTCCCACCCGGCGGGAGCGACACCCTCGAGGCACCCTGCGGGGCGTTCGTCACGCTGAAGGACCGCGGCCGGCTCCGCGGATGCATCGGCACGTTCACCGCCCGGAAACCGCTCCGCGAGACGATCCGGGAGATGGCCGAGGCGGCCCTTCGCGACCCCCGGTTCGCGGGGGACCCCGTGACGGCGGCCGAGCTTCCGGAGATCGACCTGGAGATCTCGGTCCTCTCGCCGCTCGAAAAGACCAGCGACCCGCTGGCGGAGATCGAGCTGGGCCGCGACGGCATCTTCATCGAGGCGGGGTTCCGCAGCGGGTGCTTTCTGCCCCAGGTCGCCGAGGAGACGGGCTGGTCGCTCCCTGAATTCCTGGCGAACTGCTGCACGCACAAGGCGGGCTTGGAGCCGGACGCGTGGAAGCGGCCCGACGTGACGGTCTACCGCTTCGAGGCGGAGGTGTTCGGAGAGAAGTAGCTCGGGGTTTCGGGCCCCGGATTCCGGATTCGGGGTTTGAACGGCAACCCGACGGCCGGTCATTCCGAGCGAGGGCGGCGAGTCGAGGGACCTCGCCTCGAACGTCTTTGACGAGAGGCACAACCGCCACGGGGAGACCCGTTCGACTCGTCCCGAAGTGCGCCGCGACTCGCCCCCTCTTTGGAGTGCGATGGCAGAGACCGCCGGAGGCGGGCGGCGTCGCCGCCTTGGCTGCCGTTCATGGACGCACCGCAACAGCGAGCCAAAGCGGCGACTACGGTCGCCGCAGTCCCGAGAACTGCTTCCTCGCTTCGCCCACGAGGTAGAGCGACCCGCACACGAGGACCAGGCCGGCGGGGCCGGCGCGCTCGCGGGCCAGCGAGATGGCCGATGGCACGTCCTCGGCGGCTTCGCCCCCCTTGCCGCCTGCGGCGGCGTAGCGCGCCAGCAGGCCGGCCGGGTCGGACGCCCGCGGGTTCGGCGTCCGCGTGAAGACGGCGCCCGCCACCGTCTCGGCCGACGCCAGGACGGCGAGCATCCCCTCGATGTCCTTGTCGGCCGCCGCGGCGAAGACGACGTGGGCCGACCGCCCGGGGAAGTGCCGCAGGAGGGCCGCCAGCAGGACCTCGATGCTGGCCCGGTTGTGGGCCCCGTCGAGGACCACTTCCGGCCGGCCTGCGACGACCTCCATCCTCCCCGGCCACGTCAGGCCCCCGAGCGCCTCGCGGACGAAGTCCGGGCCCAGCGGCCGCCCTTCATACCCTCGCCCCTGGCGGGAGAGCGGGGGGTGTGCGGGCATTCCATCGGCGGCGCCCGCGACGTCGCCCTCACCCCTCCCTTCTCCCGTCAAGCGAGTGGGGGGGATGGCCCATTCCGCCGCCGCCACGGCCGCCGCGGCGTTGACCGCCTGGTGCCGGCCCATGAGCGGCACGAAGAGGTCCTCGTACTCGGCGCGCGGCGTGCGAATCGACATGCGACCGCCCCGCCGCTCGCCCTCGACGGCGGGCCCCCAGGTGAACGTGACCTCCCGGCCGACGCGCTCCAGCGGCGCCCCGGCCGCCCGGCACGCCGCCTCGATCTCGGCCATCGCCTCGGGCGGCTGGGGCTGCGAGACGACCGGCACGCCGGGCTTGACGATGCCCGCCTTCTCGCGGGCGATCTCGCCGAGCGTCCCGCCGAGCTGGAACGTGTGATCGAGGCTGACGGCCGTGATCACGCTGACGGCCGGCACGAGGACGTTCGTCGCGTCGAGCCGCCCGCCGAGGCCGACCTCGACGACGGCCAGGCCGACGCCCGCGTCGGCGAAGTGGCGGAAGGCGAGCGCCGTAAAGATTTCGAAGAATGTCGGCGGGTCGCCTTCGCCGCGGAGGCGGTCGACGTGGGGCCGGGCCGACTCGATGAGCGCCGCCAGGGCCCCCTCCGCGATCATCTCGCCGCCGATGCGGACCCGTTCGCGGATGTCGACGAGGTGCGGCGAGGTGTACAGGCCCGCCACCAGGCCCGCCCGCCGGGCGACGGCGTGGACCATCGCGGCGGTGGAGCCCTTCCCTTTCGTGCCGGCCACGTGGACGCTTCGCAGGCCCCGGTGGGGCGAGCCGAGCCTCTCCAGGAGCCGCCGCATCCGGTCCAGGCTGAACGTGTCGGCGTTGTAACGGACCCGCTGCATCTTCTCGTAGTCGGTGGCCGAGAAGAGCCAGGCGAGGGCGTCCTGGTAGGGGTCGGTTGGCATGGGGCCCCGATCGCGCGCCGGCCGGCGGCGCGCTTCCGTATATGATACCCCGCCGCGAGGCGCGGCGAAACGGAAACCGCAGCGCGGCCCCGCGACCTCCCTCTCCCCTGGCGGGAGGGAGGTCGGGCGAGGGGAACGCCCCGATCCCCTGCCCGGAGCACGCGCCGGCCGAATCCGTGCGACTTCTCGCCCCCGCGCCCGTCCCTGCCGGGGGGCCGCCGCCGGACGAAGATTCCTTTTGACCGCCCTCGGGGAGGCCACTTAGAATGACGACACGGGAGACCGATATGCACGTCCAACCCATCGCGTGGGCCGTCGCCGCCGCACTGGCCTTGGCCGCGACAGCGGGGGCCGCTGCGCCGGCCGCCGCCCAGGACGCCGAACCCGAACCGCCGGCGGCGCCTGCCGCCCCGACCGACGCCGCGCCCGAAGCGCCGCCCGAGACGCCCTCCCGGCCCTCGCCCGAATCGCCCGCCGAGCCGCTCGTCCCCGAGAAGCCCGTCTCCGAGATGACACGCGACGAGGTCCTCCAGCTCCCCCCCTTCAAACGGTTCGAGATCGACTGGGAGAAGGGCGAGGAGCTCCTCTCGGACGTCAAGGACGGCACGTTCGACTACGACGAGGCCGCCTTCTACTGGCTCGTCGCCCAGGTCAACGAGATCGACATCCCGCCGGACCTGTTCGACCCGGACGAGGACCTCATCCCGTACGTCCAGCTCCTCTCGACGCCGTCGGCGTTCCGCGGGAAGCCCGTCCTCGTCAAGGGGGTCTACGCCAGCGTCACGCCGTGGCGGGTGCCGGTCATCGCCCTCCGCAAAGACGTCCCCCGGCTCTACACGGCCCACCTGAAGGAGTTCCCCCTGCGGGAGACGAGCCTGCTGGCGACGGTCGTCGTCATCGAGGACCCGATGCTCCGGTTCGAGCGGGGCGACATCGTCCAGGCCGTCGGATACTTCTACAAAGTTCGCAAGTACATGAACGAGCGGGGCGACGTGCTCAGCTCGCCGATGCTGATCGCCAAGCGGCTCGAGGCGACCACCCGGCCGCCCGAGCCCGACGCCAAGCCGTCCGAGGGCATCGGGGCGGCGGGGGTCATGCTGGGCGTCGCGTTCGGCGTGCTGGTCCTGTTGTTCGCGGCGTTCTTCTTCGTCCTCAGCATGGGGAAGCGAAAGCACAATGCATCGCGTGGACGTCTGCCTCACCGGATCCACCTACGCCGTTCTGACGGGGCCGAACCTCCTGCCGAGGGCGGGCCCGGAGGCGAGGCCCCTGGCCAGGAGCCGCCGGGTCGCCCTGATCGCTGACGCGACCGTCGCGGGCCACTACCTGGGGCCGGTCGAGGCGAGCCTGCGCGGAGCGGGCCTCCGGACCCACCCCATGATCGTCCCGCCGGGCGAGGAATCGAAGAACCTCGCCCAGGCCGGCGACCTCTACGACCGCATGCTCCGGGCCGGCCTGGACCGCGGCTCGGCCGTCGTCGCCCTCGGCGGCGGGGTCGTCACGGACCTCGGCGGCTTCGTCGCCGCCACCTACATGCGGGGCATCCCCTGGATCGCCGTCTCGACCACCCTCCTGGGGCAGGTCGATGCCAGCGTCGGCGGCAAGACCGCCGTCGACCATCCCCTGTGCAAGAACCTCATCGGCGCGTTCCACCAGCCCTCGGCCGTCCTGGCCGACGTCGGCACGCTCGCGACGCTGCCCGAGGAGGAGCTGCGAAACGGCCTCGCGGAGGTCATCAAGCACGGCGTCATCCGCGATGCGGGCCTGTTCGACCTCGTCGAGGAATGGGCCGAGCCGATCCTGGCGCGCGACCCGGAGGTCCTCGAGCGGGTCGTCGCCCGCAACGTCCGCATCAAGGCCGACGTCGTCATGGCCGACGAGCGGGAGGACGGCCTCAGGCGAATCCTCAACTACGGTCACACCGTCGGCCACGCCATCGAGGGCCTCCTCGGCCTGACGCACGGACGGGCGGTCGCCCTGGGCATGGTCGCCGAGGCCGACCTGGCCGTCCGGCGGGGGCGGATGCCGGCCGAGGACGCCCAACGCCAGCGCCGGCTGCTCGAACGGTTCGGCCTGCCCGTGCGGCTCCAGGAGACCCTCGACCTCGACCGGTGCCTGGAGGTCATGCGGCACGACAAGAAGGCCGAGGCGGGCCGGCACCGCTTCGTCCTGCCCTCGGGCGTCGGGGCGGTGGAGGTCTGCGAGGACGTCTCGGACGAAGAGATCGCGGCGGCCCTCGGCACCCTTGCGGGCGACTGAAAAACGGGACCGTCACCTTTTTCGCGCGCGGGTGGACGCGGCATGCGACCCGTGTCGAAAAAGGTGACGGTCCCGTTTTTCGGGATTTGACGCGCCGCCCGGCGGGGCGTATCATCGGCCCGAGCTGTCTCGTGTAGGTGGGGCGTCGAATGGACGAAGCCGATCGCCTGGCCACGCTGCGGCTCCACCTCGCCACCGGCGTCGGGCCGCGACTCTGGGCCGCGCTGGTCGACCACTTCGGTTCGCCGTCCGCCGCCGCCGACGCATCGGCGTCCGACCTGTCGGGCGTGCCCGGCCTCGATCGCGACACCGCCTCGAAGCTCCGCCGGGCCCTCGACGAGGCCGACCCCGAGGCCGAATTCGACCGGGCCCGCGCCGGCGGCGTCGACCTTCTCGTCGCGGGCGAGGACGCCTACCCGGTCGCCCTCTCCTACCTGGTGGACGCACCGCCGGTCCTCTACGTCAAGGGCCGCCTCGAGCCCGGCGACGCCCAGGCGGTCGGCATCGTCGGGATGCGGCGGTGCAGCCTGTACGGCCGGGACCAGGCGGAGCGGCTCGCGGGGGGCCTGGCGCGGGCCGGCTTCACCGTCGTCTCGGGGCTCGCACGCGGCATCGACTCGGCGGCACACGAAGGCGCCCTCGCGGCAGGCGGACGGACCATCGCCGTCCTCGGCAACGGCCTGGCGACCGTCTACCCGCCGGAGAACCGGCGGCTCGCGGAGGCCGTCGTCGAGCGGGGGGCCCTGGTCGGCGAGCTGCCCATGGAGACCGGCCCGCGGGCGGAGCACTTCCCCCGCCGCAACCGCATCCTCGCCGGGCTCGCGCTGGGTCTGGTCGTCGTCGAGGCCGGGCGGCGCTCCGGGGCACTCATCACGGCCCGCCTGGCGGCCGAGCTGGGCAAGGAGGTCTTCGCCGTCCCGAACCGCGTCGACGCCCCCGGCGGGGCGGGCGTCCACGCCCTCCTGAAGGACGGGGCCAAGCTGGTCGAGTCGACCGCGGACGTGCTCGACGAGTTCGCCGACCTGGGCCTGGCGGCCCCGGCCGAGGACGACGCCCCGCGGCAGCAGGCGCTCGACCTGAAGGCCGGCCTGTCGGCCGACGAGGCCCGCCTGGTCGAGGTGCTCGACGGCGAACCGACGCCGCTCGACGTCCTGGCCGAACGGAGCGGCCTCGATGCCGCCCGCGCCGGCGCCACGCTCACCCTCCTGGAGCTCAAGGGCCTGGTCCGGGCCCTGCCCGGCGGCCGGTTCCTCAAACGATGAAAGCCGCATAACGATGCGTCCATGCCTGAACACCGCGACCACCGGCGAGTATCCCCTCCGGGCGACGATCGACCTGCTGGCGAAGCACGGCTACGAGGGGATCGAGATCGACACGACGCGCCTCGGGGAGGACCTCGCCGACCGGCCGCTCCAGGACCTGAAGGCCCAGCTCGACGGGTGCGGCATCGAGCCGGCCGCCCTGATGGCGTTCGCGTTCGAGCCGTTCGGGGACCACGCGAACGAGGTCGAGCGGGTCCGGCGGGAGGGGCAGGCGGCGGCCCGGCTCGGGGCGCCGATCCTCCTGACGTACTGCGCGTGCGGCCTGCCGGAGGGGGTGTCGGAGGAGGAAGCGTTTGAGCGGGCGGGCGAGGCGTGCGCGGCCTACGCCGATGCGGCCGCCGAGAACGGCCTGGCGATCGCCCTGGAGCCGATCGGCCGGGCGGGGTTCATGCCGGGGCCCGACGAGGCGCTCCGGGTCGCCGAGGCGTCGGGCCGGGAGAACGTCGGCATCATGATGGACACGTTCCATTATTATAAGAGCGAAGTGCCGATGGATCGGGTGCGGGCCGTCCCGCCCGAGAAGCTCCTGATCGTCCACGTCAACGACGCCCCGGCCGGGCCGCCGGCCGACCTGAAGGACGCCGACCGGGTCTATCCGGGGCGGGGCGACATGCCGCTGGTCGAGTACCTGTCGATTCTGAAGCACGAGCTGGGCTACGACGGGTTCCTGTCGATCGAGCTTTTCAACCGCTCGTACTGGGCGGACACCCTCGAGACCATCGTCCGGCAGGCCAAGGAGGGCTTGGACGCGGTCCTGGCCCAGGTTTGACGCGCGCGGCCCCACGCACCCGGGCACGTGTTACAGGAGGCGGCCAGTCTTACCACTACAACGCTAAGTTGGCTCAAGAACGGTTATGCTGCAAGTCGATAGCTTCTT
>CAZGKW010000041.1:0-41368 GCA_964526295.1 uncultured Anaerolineales bacterium | reverse complement strand
GCATGCGGTTCTGCGGGTTCCAGAACGTGACGATCAACCTGCCCCAGGCGGCCTATCGGGCCGGTCGGGGCAACTGGGACGGGCTGCTCGAAGAGATCTTCCGGGGCATGGACGTGGCCATGAAGGCCCACCTCCAGAAGCGCGAGTTCGTCGCCAAGCTCATGGCGGCGCCCCACATGCCGCTCTGGCAGATCGGCCAGGAGGCCAAGGACGGGCGGCCCTACGTCGACCTCGAAAAAGCCACCTACATCATCGGCCTGATCGGCCTG
The DNA here is from genome assembly GCA_964526295.1 of uncultured Anaerolineales bacterium. Classification (GTDB taxonomy): domain Bacteria; phylum Planctomycetota; class Phycisphaerae; order FEN-1346; family FEN-1346; genus CAZGKW01. The sequence goes on along the minus strand of CAZGKW010000041.1, from coordinate 41,099 downwards.
AACGAGTGCGTCCAGCACATGATGGGCCAGGAGCTCCACGACAGCGAGCAGGCCCTCCGGATGGGCCTGACGGTGGTCTCGCACATGGTCCAGCAGGCCCGGTCCTACAGCGAGAAGTACGGCCTGAAGGTGAGCCTGGAGGAATCGCCCGCCGAGAGCGCCACCCGCCGGCTGGCCAAGGTCGACTACCGCCAGTGGCCCGAGGCCCGGTCGCTCGTCAAGGGCGACGTCGAGGCCGACCAGTACTACTACACGAACTCGATCCACCTGCGGGCCGACGCCCCGGTGGACCTCCTGACCCGCATCCGGACCCAGGCCAAGTTCCACGACATGATCGAGTCCGGGGCCATCATCCACGCCTTCGTCGGCGAGGAACGGCCCCCCGCCGAGAGCATCTTCGCCCTCGTCCGCAAGACCTTCGAGGACACCGGGGCCGCCCAGCTCACCATCAGCCCCGAGTTCACCATCTGCAACCGGTGTCACCAGTGGACGACGGGCCTCCGCCACGAATGCGGCCACTGCCGCTCCGAGGACGTCTACGGCATCACGCGGATCGTGGGCTACTTCAGCCGCATCTCGAACTGGAACAAGTCGAAGCTGGGCGAGCTGAAGGACCGCCATCGCGGCGATTACCTCGTGCCCGGCACGAAACCGCCCGTGCCGGTGCCCGCTCCGACGGCCGAGCTGGGCACCGCCGCGGGATAGGGTTTGCCGTGTCAGCCCCCCCCGCGGGAGCGGCGGCAGACGCCTGAAGTCCGGAGCCCGTACGACGCACCCGAAACTTGGACCCCCTTGTTGGCGGTGGAGCCGGGCAGCTAAGGCTGTACTCGCCGTCCCGGCTCCTCCGTCTTATTGTCGATATCGCCGTGCGACGGCGCAGAACGTGCGACAGCCGCCTGACCGTTTGGCCGCGACCCGACTACGCCCGCCCGGGCTTCGTCGGGCAGGGCCCGCAGGGGAGCGCTTCCATGGAAGTCGTCCGCGAACAGGACATGGCCTACCGCGGCGGCACAAGCGGCGTGAAGTATCTTTTCCGCGGGCCGAGGATCGATTGGGGCGTCATCCTGTTCGCCCCCGGAGAGGAGCTCGGACGGCACAAGCACCACGAAGTGGAGGAGACGTTCTACTTTGTCGAGGGGGAGGGAGGCCGGTTCGTCGCCGACGACCAGGAGACCCCCATCCAGATCGGGGCCGCCTTCCGCATCGAACCCGGCGAGGTCCACAACATCGTCAACGACACCGAGGTGCCCCTGAAGGCCGTCTTCATCAAGTCGGCCTACAGACCGTCCGACAAAGAGGACGTCTAGCCCGTTTTGCGGGGATGACCAGTCGAGAGGAAGGGGCCCGAGGGGAAAGGGGAGATTCTATGACGTTTGAGGTGTACGGCAAGCGGAACTGCGCCCTGTGCGACAGCACCAAGGCCAAGCTGGGCCACCTGCTGGGCAAGCTCGGGGCCGACGAGGACGCCCTCGTCCGGTTCGTCGATCTCGACACGGTCCAGGGGCGGGCCGACGGCGCGTTCTACGACGTCCGAGCGGTGCCCACCACCATCGTCCGGGCCGACTCCGGGGACGAGCTGACCCGCTTCGCCGGCACCATTCCCCCGTCCGAGGCCATTCGCGGCCTTGTCACCGCCGGCTGGGCCACGCAATAGCACCATGTCGCCCGAATCGCCATCCGATCTGCCACCCATCGCGGGGTACCATCCGACGACGCTGATCGACTGGCCGGGCCGGCTGGCGGCCGTCGTGTTCCTGCCGCGGTGCAACTTCCGCTGCCCGTTCTGCCACAGCCAGGCCCTCCTGTCGGACCCCGACGAGACGATCCCCTTCGACGCCGTCATGGATCACATCGCCTCCCGCGGCGGGTGGATCGACGGCGTGGTCGTCTGCGGCGGCGAGCCGACCTGCTGGCCGACGCTGCCGAGGCTCTGCGAGGCGCTTCGCCGGGCGCGTCTGCTCGTCAAGCTCGATACGAACGGCTCGCACCCCGACCGGCTGGGCGAGCTGCTCGATGCCGGCCTCGTCGACGCCGTCGCGATGGACTTAAAGGCCCCCCTCGACGAGCGGTACCACGCCGCGGCGGGGGCCCGCGTCGACCTGGAGGCCATCGGCCGGTCGATCGAGCGGCTCCTGGCCTCGGAGGTCGAGTACGAGTTCCGCACGACCGCCTGCCCGACGTTCATCGGCCGGGAGGAGGTCCACGAGATGGGCTCCGCGATCTCCGGGGCCCGCGAGTGGGTGCTCCAGCGGTTCGAGCCGGCCCACGCCCTGGCCCCAAGGCTTCGCGAGGTCGAGCCCTATCCCCCCTCAGAACTCGAGGCCCTCGCCGAGATCGGCCGGGCCTACGTCGGCCGATGCCGTATCCGCGGCCAGCCCGAGAGCCAGTTCGCCACCGCCGGTGGATCCTGAGCCCGCCTGCCCCCCCCGCATGTTGTGCAGCTCGCGTCTGCTTGACACGATGGGGCCGGGGGCGTAAAGTAGTCGGCCGTCGCGGTGTGGGGCCCGACCGGCTTCCTCGCTCGGGGGCGAGGGCGATTTTATGCGGCTTCTTCCCGCCTGTGGGCCGGTTTTGCTTAAGTCCGATAACCTCGACCGACGATACATCCTTAAGGCAAGAGTGGGGACCCTATGCGCGCCGAGCCGAGACTGAGCCTCTGCCTCCGCGCCGGCCGGGCGCCGGCCGGGCACCCGGCCCGTCCGCATTCGCGGCGATGGCGGGGGGCCCCGGTGGCGGGTGCTCTCGCCGGGCTCATCGCCCTCGGCTTCGCCGGGGTGGGATGCGATGCCTTCAGGCGCGAGGAGCCCCAGCCCACCGAGCCGCGGGTCCCTCCCGAGCCGGAGGTCCCCGCCTATGTCGAGGACACGGTCGGCGAGCGGGCCCGGTTCGTCGGGCGCGACGAGGTCCCCGTCCAGGGCTTTGGCTTCGTCACGGGCCTCGACAGCACCGGTTCGACCATCCTCACCCCGGGCGTTCGCCGGGACATCCTCTTCCTGATGCGTCGAAACGACGTCGAGAATCCCGAGGCGCTTCTGGCGAGCCGCGATACCGCCGCGGTGGTCGTCGGCGGATGGCTCCCGCCGGGGGCCGTGCGGGGCGAGGTCTTCGACCTGGAAGTGCGGGCCGTGCCCGGCAGCGACGCCACCAGCCTCGAAGGCGGGTTCCTGCTGGAATGCGACCTGAAGCGGGTGGCATCGGGCCGGAGCGACGAGGCGGGCGTCGAGGCGGCCGCCCTCGGGCGGGGCGATATCTTCGTCTCCCTTCGCCAGCCCGGGGCCACCGGACCTGAAGGCGACCCCCGCGTGGGCCGCATCCTGGCCGGCGGACGGTCCCTGATCAACCGCCAGTTTCGTCTCGTCCTCCTCGAACCGTCGGCCCGGACGGCCGACCAGGTCGTGCGGCTCATCAACGCCCGGTTCCCCGGTGCGGCCGAGGGGCGGCCCGACGCCAGCATCGACCTGACGGTGCCCCGCCGCTTTCGCGACGACAAGCCCTACTTCCTCGACCTGGTCGGGGCGCTCTACATGCGGGAGCTGCCGTCGGCCCGGGACGACCGGATCCGCCTCCTCATCGAGTACCTCGAGCAGGGCCGCGACGTCGAACGCGTCGCCCTGTACCTGGAGGCGTTCGGGTCGGCGGTCGTCCCGCACCTGAAGCCCCTGGTCCGGAACGTGAACGAGACGGTCCGGTTCTACGCCGGCCGGACGCTGGCCCGGCTGGATAACGGCTTGGCCGTCAGCGCCTTGGAGGGCATCGTTCTCAACGACAACTCGCCCTACCAGGAGGAGGCGGTGAAGGCCCTGGGCTACATGCAGCGGGGCCTCGGGCTGGGCCTGCTGGGCCGGGCCCTGAACGCCGAGGACGCCCGCGTCCGCATCGCCGCCTGGCGGTCCATCCTCAAGGTCAGCCCCGGGCGGGGCGTCCGGCGGGTGTTTCCCGACAAGTTCTTCCTGAGCGACGTGCCGACCGAGGCGTCGCCGTTCGTCTACGTCTCGCGGACGCGGGAGCGGCACCTGGCGGTGTTCGGCGACGTGCGGATCCGTCCGCCCGCCCTGGCCGAGACCAGCCGGGTCACCCTGTCGGCCCCCGCCGGGGCCGACCGCGTCAGGGTGGTCACGCAGCACGCCGGCCGCAGCGTCCGGCTGGACGTCCCGTTGGAGCTGGTTGAGGCGGTCGAGGCCATGGCCGCCCCCTTCGTCGAGGAAGGGGCCGACGAGGTCACCGGGTTGGACCTCAGCTACAGCGAGATCGTCTCGCTGGTCCACCAGCTCGACCGGGGCAAGGCCCTGACCGGGCCGGTGGTCCTCCAGCCGTTGGAATACCGGATGCCGCGGCCCCGGCCCATCGGCGAGATGGACGAGGCCGACGAGGAAGCCGAGGCGTCCACCGAGATGCCGCCGGTCCCCGGTGCCGGGGCGCCGCCCGCGCCGTAAACGAGGAGGCCGAACGCTTGGAACTGAAGAAGCTCGAGCTATTCGGCTTTAAGTCGTTCGCCGACCGGACCCGGTTCGAGTTCGACTCCGGCATCACCGTCATCGTCGGACCGAACGGGTGCGGGAAATCGAACGTCGTCGACGCCGTCAAGTGGGTCCTCGGCGAGCAGAGCGCCAAGAGCCTCCGCGGCCGCGAGATGGCCGACGTCATCTTCGCCGGCAGCGAGAGCCGGCGAAGCCTCGGCTTCGCCGAGGCCGCCCTGACGTTCGACAACGCGGGCGGCGTCCTGCCCATCGACGTCGCCGAGGTCGAGGTCGCGCGCCGCCTCTACCGCTCGGGAGAGTCCGAGTACCTCCTGAACCGCCGGCCTTGCCGGCTCCGCGACATCCGCGAGCTGTTCATGGACACCGGCGTCGGCCTCGACGCCTACAGCCTTATCGAGCAGGGCAAGGTCGACGTCCTTCTCCAATCCAACCCCGGCGAGCGCCGGGCCATCTTCGAGGAGGCCGCCGGCATCTCCAAGTACAAGGCCAAGCGCCGCGAGGCCGAACGCAAGCTCGCACGCACCGAGCAGAACCTGCTGCGCCTTGGAGATATCCTCGAAGAGGTCGAGCGGCGGCTCCGCAGCGTCAAGTACCAGGCCGGCAAGGCCCGCAATTACCTCCAGTACACCGAACGGCTGAACGAGCTGCGGCTCGACTACGCCCTGAACCAGTACCACGAGCAGGCGACCGCCATCGCCTCGCACCGGGCCGAGATCGACCGGCTCCAGGACCGGCGGGCCGAACGGGCCGGCGCCCTCGCCGCCGCCGACCAGGACCGGGCCCGTCTCGAGACCGAGCTGATGGACCTCGAGGACCGGGCCCGCACGGCCGAGGGCCGCCTCGGCGACCTCCGCTCCGGCATCGCCACCCGCGACAGCGAGACCGCGTTCCAGCGGACCCGTATCACCGAGGCGGAGCAGCAGGTGGCCAGGGCCCGGCGAACCATCGGCCAAATGACCGAACGCCTGCGGCGGGCCCAGGAGGCCATCGAGGCACGCCGGCGCGACCTGGCGGCCGTCGCCGCACGCACCGAGGACCAAGCCGAGGCCGTCGCACGCATCGAGGAGACCCTCCGCCGCGTCGGCGACCAGGTCCGGGCCCTGACGGGCCGCCTGGAGCACGCCAAGGCCGGCCTGATGGAGCTGGCCCAGCAGAAGAGCCAGCGGGCGAGTCGTCTGGCCGGGCTCCGGATGCGGCTCGAAAACCTCCACGCTCAGGCCGAGAAGCTCGGACGACGGCGCGACGAGGTCCGCGAACGGCTCGGTGAACTCCTCCGGCGCCAGGACGAGTTCCGGGCCGAGAGGCAGACGATCCGCGAGGGCCTCGCCGACCGGCGGCACCGGCTCGAGGCCCGCCGCAAGGAAGCAGAGGCCAAGCACCGCGAGATGGAGACCCTTGGCGAGCGTGTGGCCGCCGCCCGCCAGCGCGCCAGCGGCCTGGAGAGCCGACGCGAGCTGCTCGAGGACCTGGAGCGCCGCGGCGAGGGCATCCCCGCCGCCGTCCGGAAGGCCGACGAAGCCATCCGCGAGAGCGGCCGGGCCGACCGGTGGCGGGGGATGGTCGCCGACCTGATCGAGGTCGACGTTGCCCACGCCGTCTTCATCGAGTCGGCCCTCGGGCAGGCCGAGAAGCTCCTGGTGGCCGACCATCGGGCCGATGTGCTGGCCCTGGCGCGGCAGCTCGAAGGGCAACTCCCCGGACAGGTTCGGTTCCTGGCCCTCGACGCGATCGATCCGGCCGGGGATGACCCGCCGGGTGGGGCGGCCGAGCGTCCGGACCTTTCGGCCTATCCGGAGGCGGTCGGCTGGGCCGGCGACTACGTCCGGGTCGACGAGACCGTCCGGGCAGCCATCGAGTACCTGCTCGGGCGGACGGTCGTCGTCCGGTCGCTGGAGGGGGCGGTCGAGCTGGCCCGGGGGGCCCTCCGGGGCTGCCGCTTCGTCACGCTGGCCGGGAACGTTCTGGAGGCCGACGGGACGGTGGCCGTGGGTCCGCCCGGGCCGGAAACGAGCCTCATCTCCCGCCGGTCGGAGCTTCGGAACGTCCAGGTCGAGCACGCGTCGGTCGCGGCCCGCATCGAGGTCCTCGACGCCGACCGGGCCCGCGGCCTCGACGCCATGCGTCTGCTCGACGCCGAGCAGCAGGAGCTTCGGCAGGAGATCTACGAGGGGTCGATGGCCGAGGTGGAGGTCGAGGGCCAGCTCCGCCGCCTCATCGAGACGCGCGAGCAGCTCGAGGCCGAGACGCCCCTGCTGGAGAGCGAGCTGTCGGAGCTGGCGGCCCAGAGCGGCGAGGTACGGTCGGAGGTCGACGGCCTCGCGGCACAGGTCGAGGACCTGGAGCGCCGGGCCGCCGACCAGCAGGCCGCCATCGAGGGCCTCGTCGCCGAGCAGGAGACGCTGCTGGAGCGTCGCGGCCGGCTGGAGGAGGAGCGGACCGACGCCCGCGTCCAGCTCGCCCAGCTCCGGGAGAAGCACGCGGCCCTGAAGGACCAGTTCGCCGCCGCCGAGCGCGACCGCATCGCCGCCGAGGACGGCATGCGGCAGGGACGGACGGACCTGGCCGACAGCGGTGACCGCATCCGCGACGCCGAGCGGACGATGCTTCGGCTCCAGGCGGAGCTGAGCGGCCTGTTCCTGGAGAAGGAGACGGCCGAGGCCGAGGTCCGCCGCCTGGGCGCCGAGCGAAGCGACCGGCGGACGGCCCTCTCGGGCCTCAGCGAACGGGCCCGGGCCCTGGAGGCCGAGGTCGACGGCCTCCAGGAGCAGGTCCACGGCCTGGAGCTCGAGGGCCGCGAGCTCGAGACCCGCCGCGAGGACCTCGTTCAGCGGATCCGCGACGACTTCGACGTCGACCTCGTCCGGCGCTACGCCGGCTGGCAGCCCGAGGACGTCGACTGGGACGCCGTCGCCGCGGAGATCCGCGACCTGACGGGTAAGGTCGAGCGGCTCGGGGCGGTCAACCTGGAAGCCATCGAAGAACAGGAGGCCCTGGAGGCACGGGTCGAGTTCCTCCGGAAGCAGAACGAGGACCTGGCGGCCGCCCGGGACGCCCTGGGCAACCTGATCGAGCGGATCAACCACGAGAGCCGACAGCGGTTCCTGGCCACCTTCGAGTCGGTCCGGGGGCACTTCCAGGAGCTGTTCCGGAAGCTCTTCGGCGGCGGCAAGGCCGACGTGTTCCTGGAGGCCCCGGAGGACGTGCTGGAGAGCGGCATCGAGATCGTGGCCCGGCCGCCGGGCAAGCAGCTCCAGCGGATCAGCCTCCTCTCGGGGGGTGAGAAGACGATGACGGCGGTGGCCCTGCTGCTGGCGATCTTCCGGGCCCGCCCGAGCCCGTTCTGCATCCTGGACGAGGTGGACGCGGCCCTCGACGAGGCGAACATCGACCGGTTCACCGCCCTCATCCGGGAGTTCCTGGACCAGTCGCAGTTCGTCGTCATCTCGCACAACAAGCGGACGATGAGCATCGCCGACGTGCTTTACGGCGTGACGATGCAGGAGCCGGGCGTCTCGCGGAAGGTGAGCGTGAAGTTCTCCGAGCTGGGCGAGAAGGGCCTCCTGCCGACCGAGGGCGCGGAGGCGACGTCGCGGACCGGGCCGGCCGCCGGGCCGGACGTCGCCGCCACAGACCAGGCCGGCGTGCACGCCGGCGGTGCCCACGAGGTCGTCGAGGACGACGAGGCGGACGATGGCGAGACGTCGTTCTCGGACGAGCCGGCGGACGTCCCGGCGGAGGAGCCGGTCCCGGCGAAGTAGCGCCTTCGAGCGGCATGCCTTAGTCAGGGCTACAGTGTCAACTTCGCCATCATCCACAAGGGCCGTGGTGCGGTGCCCAGTCGTGGGCACCGCGCGGTGGGCAAGACTGTCCACCGCGCCGGAGTCGTTGCCGGCTGGCAAGAGTTGATAAAATAGCCTTAGGCGCGGAGGCCGCCGGGAACGCAGAGCAAGACGAAGCAAGCAGTCATGTGAGTCGGAAGACGAGAAGGTCGTCGGCTTGGGGCCCTGGACGGTCGTCCCATGCTCCGGGCCGCGAGAAAAGTCGCTGAAGGGGCCGTTTTTCTCTGTCATCTCCGCGGTCGCTGCGGTGAGATAGCGCTGGTCCGATGCCCGACGACGAGCCGACGTCAATCCGCCTGCCCGTGATCCCGCTTCGAGGGCTGGTCGCGTTTCCCGGCCTGGTGCTCCCGCTCCAGGTGGGCCGGCCGGTGTCGGTGGCGGCCGCCTACGCCGCCCTCGAAGGCGACCAGCAACTGCTCCTGGTCGCCCAGCGCGACCCCGCCAAGCTCGACCCGGAGCGGCGCGACCTCTTCAAGGTCGGGGCGGTGGCCTCGCTCCTTCAATGCACGAAGGGGGAGGGCGGCACGCACAAGGTCGTCGTCGAGGCGACCGGCCGGGGCCGCGTCCGCGACCTCGACCTGGGCGACGAGGTCCTCTGGGCCGAGGTCGAGCTGCTCGACGAGCCCCCCCTGGAGGGCGAAGAGGACGAGGCCCTCGCCCGGACCGTCCAGGCCCGGTTCTTCAGCTACCTCCGGCTCAACCCGAGCCTTCCCGAGAGCGTCGGCCAGCTTGTCGCCCAGACCGACGACGGGGCCGCCCTGGCCGACACCGTCTCGGCCTACACGGCGATCCCGTTCGCCGACAAGCAGCAGATCCTGGAGATGGTCGACCCGCGGGAGCGGCTCGAGACGCTGGCCGAGCTGCTGGACAACGAGATCCACCTGCTGGAGCTCCAGCAGCAGATCAGCGAGCGGGTCCGGTCGCGCCTCAAGCAGAGCCAGAAGGAGTACTTCCTCAAGGAACAGCTCAAGGCCATCGAGGAGGAGCTGGGCCACGGCGACGTCGCCTCGGCGAGCATCCTGGAGCTGCGGGAGAAGATCCGCTCGGCCGGCATGCCCGAGGAGGTGGAGAAGGTCGCCCTCCGCGAGCACGGCCGTCTGTCCCAGATGATGCCGCTGACGCCCCAGTCGGTGGTCGTCACCGAGTACCTCGACTGGCTCATCCACATGCCGTGGCACCAGCGGACGGAGGACAACCTCGACCTTCGGCACGTGAGGAAGGTCCTCGACGAGGACCACTATGGGATGGAGGAGCCGAAGGAGCGGATCCTGGAGTACCTGGCGGTGCGGAAGCTGAGCCGCCGCCTCCGCGAGCCGATCCTCTGCTTCGTCGGCCCGCCGGGCGTCGGCAAGACGAGCCTGGCCCGAAGCGTGGCCCGGGCGATCGGCCGGCGGTTCGTCCGCAAGAGCCTCGGAGGCGTCCGCGACGAGGCCGAGATTCGCGGCCACCGACGCACCTACGTCGGCGCCATGCCCGGCCGGGTCATCCAATCGATCCGCAAGGCCGGCGTCCGCAACCCGGTGTTCCTGCTCGACGAGATCGACAAGATGGGCCAGGACGCCGCCGGCGACCCCGCCTCGGCCCTCCTGGAAGTCCTCGACCCGGACGAGAACTACAGTTTCAGCGACCACTACCTGGAGGTCGAGTACGACCTGTCGGGCGTCATGTTCATCTGCACGGCGAACGTGGCCGCCGACATCCCTGGCGTGCTCCTGGACCGCCTCGAGGTCATCGAGCTGTCGGGCTACACGCTGGAGGAGAAGCGCCAGATCGCCGAGCGGCACCTGATGCCCGCCGAGCTCGACGCCCACGGTCTTTCGGCCGAGCACGTCGTGGTCGACCGGAAGCTGCTGCGGCACATCATCGAGGGGTACACGCGTGAGGCCGGGGTGCGGAACCTCCGCAAGTGCCTCGCCCGGGCCATCCGCAAGGTAGCTACCGAGTGCGCCATGGACGGCTCGGGACCGCCTGCCGGGCCGCGGGTCCTGACCCGGGACCTCGTCCGCCAATACCTCGGCCCGGCCCGGTACCGGCGCGAGCCGTCCGGGCCCGCCGAGGGCATCGGCACGGTCACCAGCCTGGCGTGGACCGAGTTCGGCGGCCGGAGCATGGCCATCGAGGTGAGCTGCATGCCGGGCAAGGGCGAGCTGACCCTGACCGGCCAACTCGGCGACGTGATGCAGGAGTCGGCCCGGACGGCCCTGTCGTGGGTCCGGTCGCGGATCGCCCGGCCCGGTGTGATCCCGGCCCGTCACACGGTGGACCTGCACATCCACGTGCCGGAGGGGGCCACCCGCAAGGACGGCCCGAGCGCCGGGCTGCCGGTCGTTTGCGCTTTGGCGTCGGCCCTGTCCGGCAAGCCTGCCCGGCGAGACATCGCCGTCACCGGCGAGGTGACCCTTCAGGGCCGCGTCCTGCCGGTCGGGGGGATCAGGGAGAAGGTGCTGGCGGCCCACCGGGAGGGCATCCGGCGGGTGTTCCTGCCCAAGGGGAACCGCGACGACCTGGAGAAGGTCCCCCCCGAGGTCCGCGAGGTGGTCGAGATGGTCTTCGTCGACCGGGTGGAGGACTGTCTCCGGGAGGTGGTTCCGGGCCTTCGTCCGCAGTTCCGCGGCCGGCCGCCGGCCGACGGGCCGGTCCTCGAAGAGGAAGAGGCCGAGGCGGAGGCGTAGGGCGGCGGGGGCCGGCAGGTGCACGGGATGCCCCGGCGTGCTTCCGCACGCCGCTCGAAAGGGCCCTGTCACGCCGCTCGAACGCCCCGCGTCTCAGCCCATGGGCTCGACCGGCTTCTTCAGCCACTCCTCAAAGGGCTCGACGCTGTCGCCCTCGATGCCGGTGATCTTCTCCAGGACCTCCAGGTAGACGGCCTTCAGGCCGTCGACCTTCTCGGTCTTGCAGGCCTCGACGAGGGCCCGTGCGGCATCCCGCGAGCCGACGGGGGCCAGCCGACCGACCGCCACGGCGGTGTTCTTGCGGGCCCACATGTTTTCGTTCGTCAGGTTGTCAAGGAGCAGGGGCAGGATGCGGCGGGCGGTGTCGGGATCGTCGCCGAGGGCGCTGGCGGCCACCATGGCGGCCCCCCCGCGGGTCCGCGGGTCGCTGTCCTTGAGCCGCTCCACCAGCAGGTTCGGGTCGATCGGTTTGCCGTGGAACGACAGGCCCACCAGGGCGGTCCCGCGGACGCGGCCGCTCCCGTCCTTGGCCAGCTCGACCAGGCGGTTCCAGGCCTCGGGCCGGTCGGCGAAGGACAGGCCGAAGGCCGCCAGGTCCCGCACGATCGGGTCGGGGTCCCTGGATTCCCTCAGGAGGGTCTCGAAGTTGGCCTCGACGACTTGGCGGATCCTTGCCCGAAGACCGGCCAGCTCCTGCGGCGTGCCGAGCACGGCGGTCCGGTCCTGCTGGACCTGGAGCTGCTTCAGGAGCTGTCGCAGCTCCATCGGGGAGGTCGGCTGGGTCATCAGGCGCCGCTGGTTCAGCGAGCTGTACAGGGCCTGGATCGCGGGCGTCCAAGGGCTCTTGGGCCGGTCCCGGAGCAGCGTCCTCAGCACGCCGAGCGCCTCCTGGAGCTTCTCCTGCTCTGCCAGCTCCCAGACCTGCTGGATGGCGGCAAGCTGCTTGCGGGCGTCCTCGAAGCTCTCGTCGCTGAGGCGGCTGGTCCCGACGAGCTTCGTCTCCAGCAGACGGGTCGTCCGGCGCGTGACGGACTCGCCTTTCTCCTCCAGGACGATCTCCAGCCGGGCCTCGCGGAGGCCGCTCCCGTCAATCGCCTCGACCGCACGCAACGTGGCCTTGGGGACGCTCACCGACACGGGCGTCCCTGTCTTGAACGTCATGTCGACCTTCGATTCGAGCACCGCGCAGGCCACCTCGTCCACCGTCGTCGTCTCGACGAACGTCGTGGTGACGGTGACCGCGGCCGCGCCCAGGTCGTGCGTCTTCGACCAGGTGTCGCCGGGCTTGACGCTCTCCTCGGGCAGGACACCGAGGTGGACGTGGAGGGCCGAGAGGGCGGCCATGGGGTCCGTGACGTCCGTCGGGGGGGCCTGGGGTATCCCCTTGGGGTGGCGCTCCTGGATCAGCAGCACCGGCAGGATGGGCCGCTGCCGCCGCTCTTCCGGCACGGCGGCCAGAAGGTCCTTGCCGTTCTCCTCCTGCTTGACGAGCTCTTCGGCCCCGCTGGTGAACACGGCCACGCGGGTCCCCTTGGCCTCGGGGAGCTTCTCGAGGACCAGTTCCCGTCGGAGGATCTTCTGGACCAGCACGACGTGGCGCCTGCGCTCGGCGGCCGTCACGACGATCTCGGTCTGGTTGTGATGGTAGTAGACGGTTTCCTCGCCGGGCGTGCGCTGCCGGGCCAGGTCGTAGGGCGGCGTGGTGGCCGCCCGGCCGGCCGTTGCCAGCACCAGGACGGCCGCCAGCATTCTCGCCGCGAATCGGCCTCTCATCGGTCACTCCCTTTCCGGCGGCCCGTCCGGCCGCTATCGTCGCCGTGCTCGACCCCGCGGACGGGCGGCACGTAATCGGCACGAAGCTCGGGACGCCGCGACCGCTGAAGCCACGCGAAGCCGACCAGGCTCCCCGCCATGGCCACGAGCGCGACGTTCTGGCTGATGGTAAGGAGCGGCAGGCGGGCGGCCGTCTCCGCCATGCCCGCCGCCTTCAGCAGCGACACGAGACCCAGCAGGTACGCCGCCGCCTCGTCCCCCCGGAGACACTCCAGCACGAACCGGCTGGCCCCGTAGAGCAGCAGGAACAGGCACAGCACGTGCCCGTGCCGGCGCTTCCATCGCCACGCAAACGACAGCACGACGAACAGCAGCAGGGCGTTGACGATGGCGTACACCTGGGCGGGATGGATCGGCGGCATCTGCCAAACCGCCGCCACCGACCCCGCCACAGCCCCGAGGTGTCCCCCCGGGTACTCGACCGGCGCCAGGCCGTGCCCGACCATGAACTCGACCGCGTAATGGTGCCACGGGAGCGACCCGATCGGCCAGGCGAAGGCCCACGGCACGGCGGCGGTCTCGCCGTAGCAGCACCCGTTCAGCGTGCATCCGCCCCGGCCGAAGGCCAGCCCGAGGGCCAGGCTCGGGGCCATCAGGTCGGCCCAGTAGAGCACCGGTCGGCGTGTCAACCTCAGGTACAGGCCCACCGCCACGGCGGCCGCAACCAGGCCCCCGTAGAAGACCAGGCCCCCCTCCCAGATCTTGACCAGCTCCCACAGGCCGAGAGGGTGGCCGTGCTGGTAATGCTTCTGCACGATGTAGAACAGGCGGGCCCCCACCACCCCCGCCAGGAACGCCAGCAACGCCGCGTTGTAGATCGTATCGGTGGGCCGGCCCCGTCGGCGGGCCCGCCAGGCCGCCGTGTAGATCGCCGCCAGGAACCCCAGGCACAGCATCGCCCCGTAGCCGTAGAGCGTGAGCGATCGGTCGAGGCCCGGCACCGGGATGCGGAACAGGATCTGACGCATCGAGCGTCCTTCCGCCGTCGATCCCCCGTCGGCCTTCGCCTTCTCAACGCTGAGACCGCAGTCGAGCACGAGCCTCGGGCCCACCCCGTACCCTGAAAATGGGGCCTCCCATCGGCGCGGGCCACAACATCTTGTATGTCACGCCCCATTTTCAGAGCAGAGAACGCGCAGAGACGAAAGGGAACCGCCACAGCGCCAGGCTGTCGGACCGGGCCTGCCAACCGCGACGGCTTCAGAGGTTCGCCGCTTTCTTGCCTAGTGTAGATGCCCTGGCTTCTGCCTCCGTCCTTCTCTGCGATCTCGGCGGTCTCCGCGTTCGGACCACGTCCGCGTCAGGGCCCCTGGACGATGCGGTTCGATTCGTCCAGGACGATCTTTCGCGGCTCGTGCTCCAGCAGCTCCTCGGGCGACAGGTAGGCGAAGCCGAGGATGATGGCCGGGTCGCCGACCATGGCCAGCCGGGCCGCCGCCCCGTTCAGGCAGATCGTCCCGCTGCCCCGTTCGCCCTTGATGACGTAGGTCTCGTGGCGGGTCCCGTTCGAGAGGTTCGCCACGAGGACGGCCTCGCCCTCCAGGAGGCCGGCCGCCTCCATCAGGTCCTCGTCGATGGTGATGCTGCCCTCGTACTCCAGGTGGGTGGCGGTCACGCGGCCGCGGTGGATTTTGCTTCTCAAGACCTTGATGAGCATCCGTTCCCTCCCTGGCCGGCACCGCCTTCGTGCTTACAGGTGGTCTAGCAGGATGTTGTCGATCAGGCGGCCCCGGCCCACCCGGGCGGCCACGGCCACCAGGGCCCGGTCGCGGACCGTCTCCAGGTCCGCCAGCGTGTCCGGGTCGACCACCGCCACGTACTGGACCTCGACGCCGTCGGTCTCCTCGATGCGGCCGCGGACCCGGTCGGCGATGCGTGCGGCGTCGCGCTCCCCCGCCAGGATGGCCTCCCGGGCCTCGGCGAGCGCCCGGCCCAGCGACCGGGCCCGATCGCGCTGCTCGGCCGACAGATACGCGTTGCGGCTCGAGACGGCCACGCCGTCCTCGGCCCGCACCAGGGGGCAGGCCCGCACCTCGACGGGCACGTCCAGGTCGCGGACCATCCGCCGGACCACCGCGAGCTGCTGGGCGTCCTTCTCACCGAAATAGACGACGTCCGGGCCGACGATGTTCAGCAGCTTCGCCACCACGGTCGTCACGCCGTCGAAATGGCCCGGCCGGAACCGGCCGCACATCGTCTCGGTCAGGCCCGCCACGTGGACGGTCGTCGCCGCGTCATCGGCGTACATCTCCTCGGCCGACGGGGCGAAGACGACGTTGACGTCCTCGTCGCGGCAGACGGCCAAGTCGTCCTCCAGCGGCCGGGGGTAAGCCCGGTAGTCCTCGTCGGGGCCGAACTGCGTCGGGTTGACGAAGATGCTGATGACGACGAAATCGGTCTCGGCCCGGGCCGTCCGGAGGAGGGCCCGGTGCCCCTCGTGGAGTGCCCCCATGGTGGGGACCAAGCCGATCCGCTCGCCTCGCCGCCGCACGGCCCGCGTCGCTTCGCGGACTTCGCCTATCGTCGTCGCCAGGGCCGTCATGGGCGCCTCCCCCGCCGACGGCCGAGCCGCGGACCCCAGCGCCGTGCCGCACAGGGCCGATGACGGGCGGGGCATTATAGGGCCAACCCGGTCGGGCCTCAAGACGCACTCGGTCAATCAGGCGTCGGAGGGCGGCTCGGGCGTTGCTTCCGCCGCCGGCGGGAGGCGCGAGGTCGCCAGTTGCAGGACGCCCAGCATCAGGCCCAGCGCCACCAGCACCAGGCCGTTCGTCGCCAGGAGCCACCGCGTGCCCATCCGCGTGATCAGGTCGAACGCCGTCCCCAGCGTCCCGAGGATCGCCCCGGCCGTCGAGATGGCCGAGACCATCCCCACGCCGGACCCGACCCGGCCCAGCCGGTGAATGAGCAGCCTGGCCGCATAGGGCGAGACGGCCCCCAACAGGAGCGACGGGACGAAGAACATCATCACGCCCGCCCCGAGCGTCGGCCACCGCAGGTCCGGCGGCAGGTAGACTTGGAGGTCCCCGTCGCCCGCCGGGGCCAGCTCCGCCGGCAGCGGCGCTTCGCCCGGCGCAAAGAGCGGCAGCACGGCCCATTCCCACAGGAGCGGCGTGGCCAGGGCGATCGCCCCCGCCGCCAGGAAGATCAGCCCTAGCAGCCAGAACGCCGGCACCCGGTCGGCCACGCGGCCCCCGGCATACGCCCCGAGGGCCAGGCCCGCCAGAAAGACGCTGATCAGGCTGCCCCAGACGATGATGTCGCTGCCGAATTCCGGCTGGAACAGACGGAACCCCGCCATCTCCAGGCTCATCAGGGCCGCCCCGCTTCCGAAGACGGCCACCAGGACAAGGGCGCGGATCATCGCCGAGACGCCGCCTCCTCCTCGAAGTGCTTCGGATGCTCGTGACGCAGCGTGTTGACGGGGGCCATGTCGTCCGTAAGCGGCTGCTCGCCGAACGACCGGTCCTGGAGATACTCGTACTCCCGGGCCACGAGGCCCGGCAGGTCGAAACCGAGGTCCTTCTCGGCCGCCAGCGCCCGGGCCCGCGCCACCCACTCTCTCTCGTGCACCCGCTCCGGGGTGACCGTTCCGAAGACGATGATGTTGCCCGACGAACCGGCCGGCAGCCGGTACGTCTGGGCGAAGGTCTCCTGGAAAGTCTTCAGCTCGGCGTGATAGAAGCGGTTGACGGCCCGCTCCCACAGGTTCGACGCCGCCACGCCGCCGGGCTCGAGCCTGTCACGGACCAGCCGCAGGAACTCGATCGTCGTCAGGTGGAACGGGATGTGGTCGGCCGCGTAGGCGTCCAGCAGGACCACGTCATACCGCTGGTCGGTCCGCTTCAGGTACAGCCGGCCGTCCATGACGAAGACCCGCGTGTTCGGCGTGCCGCGGAACTCGAAGTACCGCTGGCAGACCTTGACGACTTCGGGGTCGATCTCGACGACGTCGAGCCGGACCGAGGGGAAGTGTTTCTGGATGAACTTCGGGATCGACGCGCCTCCGAGGCCCACGAGGAGGACCGACTTCGGCCCCGGGTGGAGCGCGAGGGCCGCGATCATCGTCTTGGAGTAGGCCAGGTCCAGCGCGTGCGGGTCGTCGAGCTGCATGCTCGACTGGACGCCGCGAGACTTCGAGAAGTGGAGGCACCGCCGCCCCCGCTCCGGGTAGTCGACGACGCGGATGCGGTAGTACCGCGACTCGCGGTCGTAGACGACCTCCTCCTCGGGCCGGGCCGAGGCAGCGGCTGTCACCAGGGCGGCCACGGCCGTGGCCCCCAGGGCGGCCCCCAGGATTCCTGCCGCGGTGCGATTCACAACGCTCCTCCGCAGGTCGGCGCCCTTCGTAACCGGCGCCGCGTGCGAGAGTACCGCCCCGAGCCGCGAAATGCCAGACGAAACCGTGGGCCTGGTTTGCCGAGACTGCCCAGATTGCCCAGCTTGACGAAAAGGCTGGTCCCCGCCCTGCCGACCGCCGATATTCTCTGGTGAGGACCCGGCGGCCACGAGGAGGACCCACCGTGCCAGGCGACGACTTGCTCGAAACCCTCGAAGAGACCATCACCGAGGCGCACAACGGCGGGCGACGTAGAGGAAAGGACCGCCGCAACGGCAAACCGTCCAACTACACCGGCCCGGAGCGGCGGACCGGACACGACCGCCGCGTCCTCCGCGATCGCCGAACCGGAACCGACCGGCGGTCCGGGGCCGAGCGACGGACCGGCTTTCGACGGTCCGAGGACCAGGAAACCTTCCAGAAGCGGATCGAGGACGGCGACCTGACCCTCGAGGAGATCGAGTTCGTTCGAGCCATCGACCGCTACAAGCGAAAGTTCAACCGGCCCTTCCCAACTTGGAGCGAAGTGCTGGCAATCATCAAGGAACTCGGGTATACAAGAGACAGCCTCGGCTAGCCCCTGGCCGTGGCTGCTCGGACCGTCCGGTCGGAACGGCCGTCCGGACCGCGGTTGAGCTTGCGACGTCCTGCCGGCAGCGACCCGAAAGACCGATGGAATCGATCGCTATCCTCACCAGCACCGCCCCTCTGCGCAAAACGACCACCCGCCACGGAACGACGAAGCAGCGGCTCAACATGGAGGCCTGCATCGACCTGGCCGAGCGGTTCGACGTGATCATCATCGGCAGCCTCTCCCACGACGAGGTGTTCGCCCACGTCGCCCGCAACCTCCCCCGCGAGGCCCGGCCGAAGTTCCGCCTCTATCCCCGCTCCTACTTCCACAGTTTCCGCACCCCGGAGGTCATGCGGAGCACCGACGACCCCCGCACCCCGGGGTGGGAGCGGATCCTCTCGGAGAACGGGGTCAAGTTCGAGGTCCTCCGGAGCGTCCTCGGCGACGACAACCTGTACCACCAGCAGAAGTTCGACTGGCGCAACCTCGGACAGTTCATCACCGACGACCGGGCGACTCTGGTGACCGGCAGCGAAGGGCAGCTCTTCTTCGAGACCCCCTCGGCTGCCAAGCGCTGACGCCGCCTCCGCCCGCCGGGGCGCCCGCCGCCTCGGCTTCCTCCTTTCCGCCCCGTGCCGGTCTCGCGCTTTATCCGTCGGCTCCCATCGTATAACATGGGTGCCGGGCCGTCCCGAAACGGGCCGGTGCGGACGAGGACGGGATTCTTTGAAATCGAGCCGCTCGTTCGTCGTTTGACTAGTTGAGGGAATTCGCCGAGAACAGGGTCTGCGCGGCCCCGTGCTGCGCGCGGGAGGAGGACGCACCGTGGAAGCGAGGAACTGGATGAGGGCGACGGCCGCTGCGCTGGCCGCGGCGCTCGTGCTGACGGCGGCCGGAGTCGCCGCCGCCCAGCGAAGCGCTCTGGAGGAAGAGGACGAGCGGGCAGCCGAACGCCGCTCCGACCGACGGACGGTCGAGCTGAGGGTCCGGGCCGAGGCCGCCCGACGCGGCGCCGAAGACCAGCGCCCCGACTTCGAGCGGGGTTCCGAAGCAATCGAGGCCCGGCGGCGCGAGATCGAAGCCCGCCGACGCGACCTGGCCGAACGCCTCGAACGGGCCCGCGGCCGACAGGAGGAGGCCCGCCGCCCCGCCCTGGCCGAACGGCTCGAGCAGGCCCGGGCCCGGCGGGACAAGCCCCAACGAGACGAGCCCCGCCGGGACAGGCCTCGCCATGAGGGCGAGGTCCGCCCGGTCGTCCTTCGGTTCGTTCACATCTCGGCCGAGTCGTTCCTCGAGACCCTGGAGCAGCTCGGCGAGCAAGACGCCGTCGGCGACGCCCTCGACGCCATCCCCATGGCCCTGAACGAGGAAGCGAACGCGGTGGTGGCGATCGCCCCGCCGCCGGTCGTCGAACACCTGGAGCGGATCGCCGACGGGCTCGATCAGCCCAACGAGTATGAGGTCCATCGGCGGGAGCGCAAGATCGACGAGCACCGGCTGATGCTCCGGGCCAAGGAGGCCGAGCGGCGGGCCGATCTCGGCATCGAGGCCGGCAAGCTTCGCCTGGAGGCGGCCCGGCGGCGGACCGAGCAGGGCCCTCCCCCGCCGCCGTGCCCGAGGTGTCCGATGGGACCGCGGAGGGGCCCCCGAATGGGCGACGGCACCCTGCGGTGCCCCCACTGCGGACGAGGCGAGGGCCCCGGCCCGCGCCGGCCGGGCTATGCCTGCCCGGGTCTGGAGAGGCCGCAGGGCCCTGTGCCGCCCCGCGGCGACCGCCCGAGGAGTCTCCGCGACCTCGTGAGGCCGCGCGGCGACCGCGACGCGCCGCCTCCGGCGGGCCGCGCCTGGGGCCGCCCGGACGAGCCACAAGGTCCCCCTCCGAAGATGCGAGACAAGCGACGCGATGGGCCGTCTCGCGACCGGCCTCCGCCAGGGCGTCCCGGTCTCCGCGATACCCCCCGACGGCAGGACCGTCCGGGCCGCGGCCGGCGCGGCGCCAACGCCGACCGGCCCGGTGACGAGCCCCGGGCTGTCGAACCCGCCCGGGACGACCGACCCCCACGGTTCTTCCTCATCCAGGACGTCGAGCCGACATCCGCCCCGCCGGTGAGCACGAGCTCGATTTCCATCGGCATCGTCGCCGACGCCGACGGCGTCCGCGTCATCTCGTCCGAGGGCGTCGATCCGGTGGTCGTCAGCTCGGCCGACGGCACGACCGTCTCGGTCTCGGCGAGCAGCTCCGACGGCACCGCCGGATTGGCGGCGGCGGACGGCGAGCCGAGCGGCCTGCGGCGCCGCTGGCGAGGAAGGATGGGCGCCGGCCAGTTGACCGAGGACGGCGTCGGCGCCCTCGGCCTGCTCGAGGACGGGGGCGTCCGCGACCGGCTCGACCTGACGCCCGAGCAGGACCTCCTGATCACCGACCTGCTGGCCGACCGCGAGGCCCGGCGGCAGGAGGTCCGGGGCTCCTTCTCCCAGGGGCCCGGCCGGGAGGCCGGCCGGCCCCTGACCCCGGAGGAGCGCCGTGACATGTGGCGGGGCCGCGTGGAAGGCTATCAGGCGTTGCGCGAGGAGCTGAACGAGCTTGACCGCGTGGCGTGGGAGGCCTTGGCCGAGCCGCAGCGCGCGACCCTTCGCGAGGTCCAGCGGGCCCGCTCCCGCGGCCAGCTCCGAGAGGGCATCCGGGGCTTCCTGGGCCCGGAAGCTCTCGCTGATCTCGACCTGACCGACGAGCAGATCGAGAGGATCGACGAGATCCGCCGCGACCAGATGCGGGCCGTCGGCGAGGAGGTGCGGGCCCGGATGGCGGAGGTCCGCGACCTGCCCCCCGAGGAACGGGGCGACCGGATACGGGAGTTGTTCCAGGGCATGGCCCCCCGCCGGGAGGAGATCGAGGCGACCTTCCGCGGACGCATGATGGAGGTCCTGACGCCCGAACAGCGGGTGAAAGCCGAGAAGTACATCGAGGAGGCCCGGGCCCGGCTAGGCAACGTGATCACGAAGACGATCCGCCGGCCGGAGGGCGAGAAGGCGCCGGCCGGCCCTGCCCCGACGGGGCCGACGCCGCAGCCGCCTCCGCCGCCCGAGGGCGGGGCCGCACGGCCGGTGATGCTGCCGACCGTGACGTAGCCCGACGCGACAGAATGCCCCGACAAAGCCCAGGGACTGCGGTCCCTGGGCTTTCGTTTGATGGGCGCCTGGGCAGCTTGGCCTAGCGTGCATGCGGTGCGTCGGCGCCGCGGTGGCGGGCAATGGCCTCGACGATGTTTCGCGTCGCCCCCTGCGGGTCGTCCGCCCCGCAGACGGCGGCCGAGACGGCCAGCCACCGGGCCCCGGCGGCCAGCACTTCCGGCGCCCGCTCGGCCGTGATCCCGCCGATGGCCATGACGGGCAGCCCGACGGCTTCGCTCACCTCCGCCAGGAGCGGCGGCCCCGCGATGACCTCCTGGGGCTTTGTGTCGCTTGCGAACATCGGCCCGCAGCCGATGTAGTCGGCCCCTGTCTCGACGGCCGCGCGGGCCTGCTCCACGCTGTGGGTCGAGACACCGACGATGCGGTCCGGCCCGACGATTCGCCGCGCCTCTTGCGCGGCCAGGTCGCCCTGGCCGACGTGGACGCCGTCGGCGGCGGCCAGGACGGCCACGTCCGGCCGGTCGTTGACGATGGCCAAGGCCCCCGCCTCGTGAGCGCCATCCGCGACCCGCCGCGCCCGCGCCAGAAGTTCCCGGTCCGGGAGCGACTTCTCGCGAAGCTGGACGCAGGCCGCCCCGCCGGCCAGAAGGCCCGCCAAGACCTCCTGCCACGGCCGGCGGCAGAGCGATTCGGTCAGCAGGACGCACAGGCCTCCCGCCGCCAGGCGCGGCGACGGGTCGAACGCCTCCGCCAGCCGCCGCTCCAGGTCGTAGGCCCGGTATCGGATCGCCTCGACGTCGGCCGCGTAAGCGGGGTCGACCGTTTTGCCGAACTCTTCCAGAACGCGCAGGGCCTCGGTGAGCCGCTTCATCGCCGTCCGGGCGACGTCAACGGGCCCGGCCCGGCGGGTCTCGGCGTTGACGGAGATCGTCGTGCCGACGTCGCCGGCGGTGTCGCGTGCCCGTACGAGGGCCGCCGCGTCGAGGCGGTCCAGAGCGGCCCGAAGGTCGTGCCGGAGACGCTTCAGGGCCTCGGCGAGGTCGGCCCGGTCCAGGGCGAAACGAGCCGCGTCCTCGGCGACGCGGAGGGCCTCGCGGGCCCGGTTCGCGTTGGCGTCCAGGATGCGGTAGACGGCGTGCGGGCCAGTGCTTGTCATGGGGCCATTTTAGGGCCGCCCGCGCCGGGCTCAAGCCCCTCCCTCCGCGCACCCGCAGTCTGGCCTGGGCGGGCCGATTCGAGGGATTTTGACTTCGGTCAAGGCGGGCCGCGCCGGCCGCGGTATCATGGATCCGAGATTGGATGCAGGCGCGGGACGCGCCTCACCGGCGCGGCCCGGACCCATCGAACCGATTCGAAAGGAGACGACATGGCACCCCCCGAGGCAGGCAGCCCCGCGATGTTCTGTTACCAGTGCGAGCAGACCGCCAAGGGCACCGGCTGCACGGCGTTCGGCGTCTGCGGCAAGGACCCCGAGACCGCCGCCTTACAGGACCTGCTGGTCCACGCGACCAAGGGCCTCGGCCAGTACGCCCACCGGCTTCGCGACGTGGGTGTGCGGGACCGCGGCGCCGACGTCTTCGCCGCCAAGGCCCTGTTCGTGACGCTGACGAACGTCAACTTCGACCCGCAGGCCATCGCCGACTGGGTCCGCCGCGCCGTCGAGCTTCGCGAGAAGGTCCGCGAGGCCTACGTCAAGGCGTGCGGCGACGCCGGCCGCCAGCCCGAGGCCCCCGGCGGCCCGTCCGCGTTCCAGGCCGCCGACGACCTCGATGGGTTGATCCGGCAAGGCGAGCAGGTCTCGATCCAGCAGCGGATCGACGAGCTGGGCGAGACGACAGCCGGACTCGAAGAGCTGGCCACGTACGGTCTGAAGGGCGCGGCGGCGTACCTCGACCACGCCGCCATCCTCGGCCAGGACGACCCCGAGGCGTTCGCCGAGATGCACGCCATCCTCGACGCCCTGTCGCGGCACGACCACTCGACCGACGACCTGCTGGCGCTGGCCCTCCGTGTCGGCGAGCTGAATCTGAAGGCCATGGAGCTGCTCGACGCGGCCAACACCGGCGCCTACGGGCACCCCGAGCCGACGTCGTTCCGCGTGACGCCCGTGGCGGGCAAGTGCATCGCCGTCAGTGGCCACGACCTCAAGGACCTCGGCGACCTGCTGGAGCAGACCGAGGGCAAGGGCATCAACGTCTACACCCACGGCGAAATGCTGATGTGCAACAGCTATCCGGGCCTGAAGAAGCACGACCACTTCGTCGGCCACTGGGGCGGGGCCTGGCAGGACCAGCGGAAGGACTTCGATGAGTTCCCCGGGGCGGTCCTGATGACCACCAATTGCCTCCAGAAGCCCAAGTCGAGCTACCAGGAGCGGATCTTCACCACCGGGACGGTCGGCTGGCCGGGCGTCGAGCACATCGAGGAAGGGCCGGACGGGAAGAAGGACTTTACGCCCGTGATCGAGGCGGCCCTGGGGGCCCCGGGCTTTGCCGAGGACGCCCCGGAGAAGCGGATCCTGACCGGTTTCGCCCGAAGCGCTGTCCTCAGCGTCGCCGACCAGGTCGTGGAGGCCGTCAAGGCGGGCAAGGTCCGCCACTTCTTCCTCATCGGCGGGTGCGACGGCGCCAAGCCCGGACGCAACTACTACACCGAGCTGGCCCAGGCCGTCCCGGACGACTGCGTCATCCTGACGCTGGCGTGCGGCAAGTTCCGCTTCAACCGCCTGGAGTTCGGCGACATCGGCGGCATCCCGCGGCTGCTGGACGTCGGCCAGTGCAACGATGCCTACTCGGCGATCCAGATCGCGGCGGCCCTGGCCAAGGCGTTCGACTGCGAGATCAACGATCTGCCGCTCTCGCTGGTCCTGTCGTGGTTCGAGCAGAAGGCGGTGGCGATCCTGCTGACGCTCCTGGCCCTCGGGGTCCGCGACATCCGGATCGGGCCGAGCCTGCCGGCCTTCATCACGCCGCCGGTGCTGAACGTCCTGGTCGAGAAGTTCAACGTGATGCCGATCACGGAGCCGGCGGCCGACCTGGCGGCCTGCCTGGAGGCGTAAGCCCGGCCGAGGCTGGTTCCGTACCGCGTGACTTCCGCGCGGCGGGTTTCCACGCCCGCCGCGCTTCTCTTGGCGTAAATGGCTCACGGCGACGGGGGAATGGGCTCACAGAATGCGCTTGCCCATGCGGCGGAAGCGGCGGATGTCGGCCGGCGTCGGGTAGGAGTAGTACGACGGCTGGCGGTACGAGACCCCCGGCTCGAGGCGTCCCGCCGCCACCTTCTCGATCGCCTCCAGCACCACGTCGTCGGAGATGCGGTAGCATTTCTCCAGGATCGAGAAGTAGGTGTCGTCCGCCTCGACCGGCACGGCTTTCTGGGCCAGCAGGATGCCGCGGTCGATTTCGTCGGTCATCGTGTGGACCGAGACGCCGGCCGCCCTCTCGTCGTGCAGAAGCTGCCAGAAGATGGAGCAAAGCCCGGCGTAGGACGGCAGCAGGGCCGGGTGGCGGTTCAGGCATGCCCGCGTCGGGATCGAGAGCAGCTCCCGCCCGAAGACCTGGTACCCGGAGTTCAGGACCACCTCCGGCCTCAGCCCGCGGACCCACGCCAGCGTCGCGGGAGCGTTGACGTCCCGCGCGTGGAGCACCGGCACGCCGTGCCGCCGGCAGACCCCGGCGACCGAGTCGGGGCGGCGAAGCGGCACGATGCCGTCGAGGTGGTCGACCAGGCCCTGCCGAATCTGCCGGGCGGCCGCCCACAGGAACGCCCGGGGCCCCAGCATCTCGAAGTTGTGCCGGAGGTGCCTGAGGCGGGCCCGCCGCGAGGGCGAGAAGCCCGTGATCACCGCCCCGACGACCTCGCGCCCGGCGGGAAGCCGCGCCAGGACCCGCTCGACGAACGCGGCTTTCCAGACCGACGCCTCGCCAAGGACCAGGACGATTCGCATGCCAGAGCCCCCCGGCCCGCTTTGTTGCAGGCCGCGCAAGCTCCGGAGCGCTTCGCCCGCGGCCGGCTGTCGAGCGCCGCATCGGTGCGGCCGACCCGCGCCGTTACGGCTGTTCATCGACCGGGCCGTTGCCCTTCCGGAGGAAGCGTGGCTTGAGGCCGGCCCGCACGATCGCGCGCCACCTTGATCCGTTCCCTCAACGCCTTCCGGAGGGCAGACTCCTTCACGATCGTCTCGTCCACCTTCTTGATGTTCTCGGGCGGCGTCGCGTTGTACCGGTGCGGCGGGATGCCCGGCGGGCAGACGAGCAGGTTCGCCCGGCTCGTGTTGACGCCGCATTGGTGCCACCTCAGAGGCGAGCGGTCCACCTCGAAGATGACGTTGTCCTCGATGAGGATGTCGGTGGTGCCCTGGTCGAGGAACATGCCGTTCGACTCGGCCCGGCCGGCGTTGCGCGGCACATCATGGATGGCGTTCTCCGAGAGGACGGTCCCCGGCTGGCGTCCCAGCGTGTAGATGCCCCCGCCGTCCGAAAGGACCTGCATGACGTGGTGGATGTGGCACCGTTCGACACGGCTGGCGCGGCAGGGCGTGGGCGTGGGGTTCCACATCCAGCCGATCGAGACGCCCGTGTAGGGGAGGTGGGCGACCTCGCAGCGGGCGAGGAGGGTCTTCTCCGCCAGGCCCACCCAGACGCCGACCGCCCCGTAAAACTGGGCCCCGCACCGCTCGATGAGGCAGTTCTCGACGCGGTTGCCGCTCGCGACCTCCCCGGGCGCTGCCTGCCACCATCGCGTGCCGTCGACGCGGCGCGAACTGTCCTCGCCGATCATCACCCCGTTGCCCGAGACGTCCTCGACGACTGAGCCCACCAGCGAGCAGCGGCGGCACGTCCGGCGGAACCAGATGCCCGAGCCGCCCAGGTGCCGGACTGCGGCACCCTCGATCCGGCAGTCCTCGGCCAGGTCCAAGAGGATCGCCGGCGGCACGAAGTTCCGAAGCGTCCCCCGCGGGCCGCCATCGCGGCGCTCGTGGAAGCACGCCTGCCCGGCGGCGTAGCCCTCCGGTGGGAGGGGCCAGGCGCAGTGCTCGAACGCCAGCCCCGTGAAGTGCAGGTTCCTCACGGGCCTTCGCCCGCCATGGCGGCCTTCGGCCGCGACGGCGGGCCGGCCGGTCTCGGCGTCGCCGCGGACCTCCAGCAGGCGCGTCGCCAGCGGCGCGATCGCTTCGACCGTTTCGATCCGCTCGCCGGGCCGCGGACGGTAGCCGACGATGCCGCGCTCCGCGTCCAGGTGCCACTCGCCCGCCACGTCCAGAAAGGCCGCCGAGCTCTCGACGAAGTACCGCGGGTGCGGCTCGAACCAGTCCATCGCGAAGTGCCGGGCATGCGGACCGACCGGATGGGTCAGCGTCACCGTCCGCGACGATTCGTCGATGGATGCGACCGGCACGCGCGACAGCGACCAGTCGTGGAGGAACACCAGTTCGACCTGTTCGAGGTCCGGCCAGGCCCGGAGATCGCCCTCGGCGAAGGTGAAGCTCGTCCGCCGGTCGGGGCCGACTTTCGCCACTCGGAAATATCCGTCGTTCGGATGGCGGGCGCGGACCGCCCGGCGGCCGTTCACGAACAGCTCGCGGAACCGCCATCGGCCCGCCTCGACCTCCGGCACCTCGGCCGTCCAGGTGCCATCGGCCTCGACCTTCCAGCCGGTGATCGGTCGGCCGCCGCTGATGACCGGCGTCTCGCCGGGCCAGGCGGCCCACATGACGGCGTGGTCGGCAGTGCCGCCGTCCTCCGGGCCCAGGACGAGCGGCCCCGTGATGCGATGCGTCCCGCCGCGCAGCCGCACGGTCACGTCGGCCTCGAGCCCTTCGGCGATCCTCGCACGGACGGCGTCGCGGGCCCGGGTGAGCGTGGCGAACGGCTTGGCCGCGGTCCCGGGTCCGGTGTCGTCGCCGTCGGGAGCGACGACGAAGTCGGCCTTGGGCGGTGACGGCTCCGCGGCTCCCAGCCAATCGTGCGACAGCGCGGTCATGACGAGACCGGCGGTCAAAATGGCGATGGTTGCTGCGCGCATGGATTCACCTCGCGCTCGATGTCGAAGGGCTTACTGCGGGGCATCATGCAGACGCCGCGCCACGTCGGCAAGCCGATTCCCGCGGTGCCGTGCGCGGCCGACCGCCGGAAGGCAGGGCTGGCCGGTCGGCGATCAGAGCGCCCCTTGGTCGATGTCCGGCGGCACGGGCTCGAACTCCAGCTCCGACCAGGGCTTGACCTGCCCGGCCTCCAGGAGAACGGTGGTCTCGCCGTCGCGCTCGACGGCCGCCTGGTGTTTCCCGCCGGAGCCGAGGTGGACGACCTCGGTCTCGTCGCCGAGACGGACCCGGGCCGACGTCTCGCTCAGGGGCTCGACGGTCGGGGCGGCCTGGCCCTGGCGGCTCGGCACCAGGACGACGAGCCAGTCGCTCCGTCCGGCGGGCCCCCTGAGACGGAGCCACTTGGCCATCTCGCCGTCATGGCCGCCCCACGTGCCGGGCTCGAAGTCCTCCGGGACCCACGCCCCGAAGCAGGCCTGTTCGTACGCCTCGCCCTTGAGCGTCCGGCGAGCGTTCGTGTCGCCTCGCCAGCCCCATTGGCGCCGTTCGACGGTCTCGGTCTCTGGCGAAAGAAAGGTGGCAGAAAGATCGACGCCGAGCTGGCCGCGGAAGGTGAACCACCGGGGCACCTGCCTTTCGCGCGGCCGACCGTTCCGCCCATCCGGCACGATCTCGCCGATCTCCCGGGCCAGGACGTGCAGGTTCCACCACACGGGCTCCGGCGAGTCGATCTCGTCGCGGACGACGAGATAGTCGGCCATCTTCGAGCGCCGCGGGTCGTGCTTGACGAGCATGACGTACCGGCGCATCGTCCAGGCCTTCTCCTCCGGCAGGCGCGACCAAGGGTACTCCCAGCCGGGCTTCGTCGTCTCGTGCGGCAGGAGCGGCACGTGATTGGTCCTTGTGGCCCGCTCGTCGGCGACGAAGACGTCGGCGGCGTCGGACGTGACGAACGCCCGCCGGGCGGCGATGGCCACCGGCCGCTTCCCGTTCATGTCGGGCCGGTTGTGCATGGCGGCGTGCCAGGGCCGCGGCGAATAGTGGCAGGCGTAGTCGATCGCGAGCGGCGTCGAGAGCGACGCGAAGTAGAACGCCAGCTCGTCGCCCTGGAAGTGGTTCCGCGCGGGGCCGGCCTTGACGGTGACGAACGATTCGTGCCGCTCGTCGTAGGCGTTGCCGCGGAGCATCGCGCCGAAGCCGTAGGACTCGCGGCTGGAGATGTCGAGGGCGCCGGGGCCGCCGTTCGGGAAGGTCGCGAGCTGCCGGGCGAACTCGTCATCCACGCCGCGGTAGTCGTCGGCCATCGCCTGGAGGCGGTCGACGTAGTTGCCGGGACTCGTGTCGCCGATGGGGGCCTTCTGGCGCGAGCCGTACCGGGGGTCGGGCGGCGTGTGCATGGCGGCGAGGTACGTCGCGACCTCCTTGACGCGGGGCCAGTCGCGGAACGGCCGGGCGGCCTTGTGGTCGCGAAGGAGCCGCAGGTTCCGCACGATGTGGAAGAACGCCCCGGAGTAGCTCAGGGACTCGGCCCACGCGCCGCCGGGGTAGCTGGCATCGTAGATGTTGCCCTTGGCGTTCTCGATGCCGAACTCGACCCACCGCCGGGCGTGCGGGTGGTCGGGCATCGCCAGGCCGATCTGGAGGGGGATGCGGTACATGTCGGTGTGGAAGTTCGGGTTGCCGATCTGCCACTTGTACGTCGGGCCCGGCCAGTAATCGGGATTCGTGAACTGGTAGGCGACGACCGCCAGGTCGCGGCCCTTGACCGGCCCCTTCGGGACCTTGATGCGGCGGGGGAAGGTCGTCGGGTTCAGCATGTGCTTGTTGAAGTAGTCGAGCCACTGGTAGGCGAACGTGTCGCGGTGTTCCGGGGCATCGCTCTCCCAATCGAGGACCCACTCGTCGAGGACCTTGTCGAGCGGCGTGTCGGCGTGGGACCGGACGAGCCGGCCCATCCGCTTGCGGACGGCGGGCGGGCCGACGACGATGGCCCAGTGTCGCGTGCCCCCGTCGGTCGGGACGCGGACCCGGACGCGGCCGGGCTTCTCCGGGTGACCGTGGACCTCGAGGTTCTGCGATTCGAGGCTGACGCCCGGCGGGGCGTCCCACTTCGAGCCGCGGACCGCCGCGAAGCCCAGGCCCGTGTAGACCGGGTCGGCCTCGGCCTCGGCCAGGAGGGCCTTTCGCTCCCTGTTACTCGCATCCTCGGGCACGTCGACGGGCGGCCGCTTGTAGATGAAGGCGAACGGTCCGCCGCCGAACCAGATGTCCCGCCAGATGGGGCCGAGCGTCGCGATGGGGTGCTGCGGCGGCTGGAGCGTCGAGTCCTCCGCCGGGCCGCCGGCCTTGAACGTCCGGGCATTGTAGGCGTAGGGGTGATAGACGACGTCGGCGTCGAGCCGTGAGAGGTCGACGGTGATGGCGGAGCCCTTGCCGAGCGAGTACGTGTCGACAATGCCGATCCACGGGTCGCCGACGCGGAAGTCGAACGTGATCGTGTACTTGCGGTCGGGGTCCTCGAACGTGAACGACCGCATGAGCGTGGCGTGGACGGGCCAGCGCTTGAGCCAAGTGTCGGTGACCCCGGTCGGACGGATGCCCTCGGGCCAGGCGAAGCGGGTCAGGTTCCGCGTCGGGCGGCCGGGTGGGCGGATGGCGTTGACCGGGAGCGGATCGGACATATCGAACGCCAGCTCGTACCGTCCGTTGGCGACCGACGTCACGGTGCCGCGCGTCTCGATGGTCAGCCGGAGCGGCGGCTCAGGGGGCCGGTCGTCGGTCACGCGATAGGTCACGGTCTCTCCGGGCCGAAAGGAATCGCGAAAGTAGACCAGCAGGGGGCCCGTGCTGCCGACCTCCTGGTCGGGCTGGAGCAGCCAGTCGTCCGCGATGCCGTAGAACTGGCAGGGCGGCCAGACGGTCTCGGTGTCGCCCCCCTTGCCGACGGGATGCTCGGCGACCAGGGAGAGCGCCCCGGTCCGCACCGTGCGGCCCCTTGTGTCCAGGGTCACTTCGTGCGTGAGCCACTCGTCGGTCCAGTTGGTGCCGAGGGGCTCCGTGATCGTGAACCGTGCCAGCTCGTCGGCTCGTGCCGCCGGCGCGGCGGCCAGCACGATGAGCATCGTCCATCCAGCCAGGCGCATCGTTCGCCTCCTTCTCCCCGCCCTTCGCTTGAACACCGCTCGGCACCGGGGGTCCCATGCTATCCCGTCAGACGCGGCGCCGGAAGCGCCGATTCGCCGCTCTCGGCGTGGACCCCCCCGGCGGCGAGGGCGCTTGACGGGGCACGGCGGCCAGGGGTATCCTCGCCCCGGTCGGCGCCATCGAAAGGGAACCGCGTGAAGCCCAGCGACATCCGTGTCCTCGACGTCCAGACGTTCAAGGTCGCCACCGAGTGCCGGACGCCGCTCAAGTTCGGCTCGGTCGTCGTCGACGCCCTGCCCATCGGCTACGCCAAGGCGACCGTGGTGAACCGGGAGAACCGGATGACCACCGGCTGGGGGGCGATGTTCCTGATGGACCTGTGGGCCTGGCCGGTCTCGGAGGCGTCCCACGAGGCGAAGAACCGGGCCATGTGCGACATCCTCGACGCCTACGCCCGCGTCGTCCGCCAGTACAAGACCTTCGCCCATCCGATCGAGATCTTCATGGAGACCGAGGCGGAGCTGAAGCGGGTGGCGGCGGAGGTCTGCGCCCGCGTGACGCCCGGCGAGGAGGTCCCCTTCCTCGGGGCCTTGGTGGCCGCCAGCCCCGTTGACCACGCCCTCCACGACGCCTTCGGCCAGGCCGCCCGCATCGACGCCTATCGCGGCTACGGGCCCGAGCACATGTCGTGGGACCTCTCGCGGTACCTCGGGGACGACTTCGCCGGCATGTACCCGTCGCAGTTCCTCCGGGCCGACTACCTGGCCCGGGTGCCGGTCTTTCACCTGGTGGGGGGCCTGGACGTGCTGCGCGAGCAGGACGCCCCGGCCGACTCGCCCGACGACGGCGTCCCGAACTCGCTGGAGAAGTGGATCGAGCGGGACGGCGTCTTCTGCCTGAAGGTCAAGCTCCGCGGGACGGACATCGAGTGGGACCTCGCCCGCACCGAGGAGGTCAGCCGGATCTATCACGAGGTCCGCAAGGCGGCCCGGCCCGACCTGCCCGAGGGCCCCCACCTGACGGCCGACACGAACGAGCAGTGCGAATCGCCCATGTACGTCGTCGAGTACCTGTCGAAGCTCCGCGAGCGGGCCCCGCAGGTCTACCGCGAGGTGCTCTACATCGAGCAGCCGACCGAGCGGGACCTGACGGCCAACCGGTTCGACATGGCGCCGATCGCCCAGATGAAGCCGGTCCTCATTGACGAGAGCCTGACGAGCGTGGAGGACTTCCGGCTGGCGATGGAGCTGGGCTGGTCGGGCATCGCCCTGAAGAGCTGCAAGGGCCTCTCGGCGGACCTGCTGTTCATCCCGATGGCCGAGACGGCCGGCATTCCCTATGCGGTGCAGGACCTGACGAACCCGTCGCTCGCGCTCCTCGAAAGTGTGGGCCTGGCGGCCCGGACGCACACGATTATGGGCGTGGAGGCGAACTCGCGTCAGTTCTTCCCGGCGGCGAACGAGCCGGAGGCGGCGGTCCACCCCGGCCTCTACGAGGTCCGCGACGGCTACGCCCACACCTCGACGATGCGCGGCCCGGGCCTCGGGTACCAGATCGAGCGGGTCCAGCGGGAGATGTTTCGCTGAGCCGTCTCCGGAGGAGGAGGGGTGGGTCACTGCGTCGGCGTGTCCCGTTACGAGAAGGTGCGAACGTGGTCTGCCTCAGGCTGATCTTCGTGGGGGCGGCGCTCGCGGCGGCCGTGCCGGTGTTCGCCCTGGGCGCCGCCCGGCCGCGCGACCTGAAGCACGTCGTCGTCTGTGCCGAGAAGGGGCGGTTCTTCGGCTGGCCCGCCAACAACGGCGTCTGGATGTGGGACGGCGACGAGGTCCTCGTCGGCTTCACCGAGGGCGAGTACCGCAAGACTCGCAGCCACAACATCGCAGGGAAGGGCCAGAAGAGCGTCCTGGCCCGGAGCACCGACGGCGGGCTGGCCTGGACGAAGGTCGACCCGGAGGGCTTCGTCGGTGACGGGGCCGACCCGACGGCTCTCTCGGGGCCGATCGACTTCTCGGCCCCCGGCTTCGCGATGCGGGTCGTCGGCACGGGATACCACGGGGCCGCCGACCCCCGCGGGCGATTCTTCTACTCCGTCGACCGGGGCCGGACGTGGCACGGCCCGCACCCGTTCGCCGGCCTCACGGAACACCAGGCGCTTGGCGAGTTCGAGCTGACCCCGCGGACGGATTACGTCGTCCTTGGTCCGCGCGACTGCCTGGTCTTTATGTCGGCCCGGAAGAAGGGCAGGTTCGGGTCGGACAAGGCCTTCTGCGCCCGGACCCGCGACGGCGGGCGGACCTTCGCGTTCATCTCCTGGATCGTGCCCCTCTCGGACCCGCACCGGGCCGTCATGCCGGCGACCGTCCGCTGCGCGTCGGGGAAGCTCGTCAGTGTCCTCCGTCGGCGGAAGGGGCGCGGGGGAGAGTGCTGGGTCGATGCGTACGCCTCGGAGGACGACGGCCGGACGTGGTCCTTCCTGGGCCGGGTCGGCCAGACGGGCGGCCACAACGGCAACCCGCCCGCCCTCGTCCGCATGCAGGACGGGCGCCTCGCGGTCGCCTATGGCAACCGCAGCGACCGCCGGATCGTCGCCCGGCTCAGCCCGGACGAGGGCCGGTCGTGGGGCGACGAGGTCGTCCTCCGCGACGACTACGACTCGGGCCTCGACGACCAGGACCTGGGGTATCCCCGGATGGTCCGGCGGGCCGACGGCCGGCTCGTGACCCTCTACTACTGGGCGACGAAAGAGCACCCCCACCAGCACATCGCGGCGACGATCTGGGACCCCGGCGAAGTCGCCGGCCCATCTTCCGGGCCGTGACCGTAAGGTCGCGGGTACGTCCGACGGGACGAGGGCTTCGGCGGACGGAGGCCCTGAGGCCGTGCGGGTCTGCCCGCCTTCTCCCCCCTCGGCTGAAGCTGGCGCGGCAAGCACGAACGCGGCTCGGAAAGGCGCCCGCTCTAGGCGTAGTCCGCGCCGTTCAGGCTGCGGACGACGCTCTGCTGCCAGGCTTCCAGGGCGTCCCGCATGGCCGCGGCCCGGTCGGGCTGGTCGCCCGCCACGTCCTTCCTCTCGCCGGGGTCTTCGGCCAGGTTGTACAGCTCCAGCCGGACCGTGTCGCCTTTCTCGATCCGGTGGAGCTTCCAGGGCCAGTCGAGCCACGCCGCGTGGCCGGGCCACGCATCGAGCGGATACTGCTTCGTGATCTCGTGGGCGTCCGGGCCGAAGGTGTGCGGCGTGATCTCCCGGCCCGCCTGCTGGGCCGCGAGCAGCTCGGCCATCAGCTTGGCGCTCGGCGTGCCGCGGCCCGGCGCGGGGTGCGACCAGAAACCGATCGGCGTCGGCCGCCGTGGCATCTTCCCCTCCAGCAGCGGCCGCAGGCTGATGCCGTCGAGCGGCGGCTGATTCGGCGCCTTCACGTCCAGCCAGTCCAGCAGCGTGGGGTAGATGTCGGAGGTGACGCAGGGCACGGCGGTCGTTCGGTGACCGGCGAAGCGGCCCGGCCATTCCAGGAGGGCCGGCACCCGCAGGCCACCCTCGTAGATCTGCCCCTTGCGCCCCCGGCCCCCGGACGATTCGTTCCGCAGCCCGCCGTTGTCGCTCGTGTACCACAGGACCGTGTTCTCGTGGGTCCCGAGGTCCCGAAGGGCCTGGCGGAGCTTGCCGAACGCCCGGTCCATGCCGGTGATCTCGCCCAGCCAGTCGCGGTCCTTCTTGGGCCGATCGGCGTACAGGGCCCGATCCTCCGCGGCGGCCCGGTGGGGACTGTGCGGCGAGCCGAACCAGACCACCGCCAGGAACGGCCGGCCCGCTTTCGCGTGCTTTCCGATGAACTCCAGGGCCGCGTCCACCGTCACGATGCTGCTCTCGCCGCTGGCCTGGACGGCCCGGCCCTCGCGGCTGAGGATGGGGTCGTTGTCGAAGAAGTTGGGGGCCGAGAACCACTCGTCGAAGCCGCAGGCGCCGGGATTGACCGGGCTGCCCTTGCGGACCGGGCCCAGGTGCCACTTCCCGAAGTGGCCGGTGGCGTAGCCCGCGGGCTTCAGGGCCTCGGCGATCGTGATCTCCTGCGGCCGAAGCGTGTGCCCCCACTTGAAGCAGCCGAACCGGTTCGGGTGACGCCCGGTCATGACGCTGCCCCGGGTGGGCGAACAGACGGGAGCGGCGGCGTAGAAACGCTCGAATCGCACCGCCTCGGCGGCCATCCGGTCGAAGTGAGGTGTCTTCAGCACCGGGTGACCGTTGTAGGCCATGTCGCCCCAGCCCTGGTCGTCGGCCATGCACAGGACGATGTTGGGTCGCGCCGGGGCGCCTGCCGCGTCGCCCGCCGCGGACCGTGCCGCAGCCAGGCAGGCCCCGCCCGCGACGGTCTCCAGGAACGTTCGACGCCCCATTGGCATCCTCAGCCTCCTTGCCTGTCTCACGGGCCCCGCCGGTTGAAGAACGGCTACGACTCGAACTCGTCCTCCGGGTCGAACGGCGGGACCGCGACGATCAGCATCTTCAGGTCGCCGACGGCCCGGTGCCGGCAGCCGGGCTTCAGGAGCACCGCCACGCCCGGCTCGAGCAAGACGCGGTCGCCGTCGGCCTCCAGGTGCCCCTCGCCCTCCAGGACGTAGTACAGCTCCGTGAGCCGCTCGTGGTAGTGCGTCCGGGAGTCGCGCTTGGTCCGCACCAGGTGCATCGACGCCACGTCGTTGTCGGGCACGAGGAACGCCCGCCGCGACCACCCGCACGGGCAGTCGACGGGCTCGATCCGGTCGTACCGGGCGACGTGGTAGCTGGGCATGGCTGAGCTCGCTTGCTGACGGCTTCAGGCTTCCTCGTTCTCCACCTCTTCGACGGCCCGGCGGACGTACGCCACGCCGCGCTTCAGCTTTTCGGTCATCACCTCGGGCTCGTTCTCGTTGTAGAACGGCTGCCAGACGAACGTGCCCTCGAAGTCGACGGCCTTCAGGGCCCGCGCCAGGTCGTGCCAGTTGACGACGCCCTCGTCGCAGGGGGCCCACTCGCGCCGCCAGCCCTTGCCGGGTTCGGCCGCCCGGTCCGGGTCGCGGACCAGGGCCGTGTCCTTGACGCCGACGGCGACGAGGTGGTCGCCGAGGAGCTTCGCGCTTCGGTCCCAGCTCTCCAGGCCCTCGAAGGTCTGGTTGCCGGGGTCGAGCATCACGCCGACCCGCTCGGGCGGCAGGCCCCTGACGAGCGGCCAGACCGCCGACGGCCCCGGCACGAGCGTCCCGTGATGGACCTGGTAGACCGCCCGGATGCCGACCTTCTCCAGGACGGGCACCATCCGCTCCATGGCCTGGCGCGCTTCGTCCAGGGAAGCCCGCAGGTCGGCCGTGCCCTCGTAGCCGCGGAAGTAGCCCATGCGAAAGTCGGTGATGCCCGAGGCGGCGAGGATACGCAGCGGCTCGGGGTCGGCGGCCACCTCCTCCGCCGAGGACCCCGCCGTGGCGAACCGGACCGCCACGCCCTCGCGCTCCATCGCCCGGACGAACGCCGGCACGTCTTCGGCCAGGCGGTCCGGCTCGACCCAGTAGCCCCGGCGGATGACGAGGTTCGTCGTGTCCAGGCCCACCTCGGCCACCAGCGCCGCCAGGCCCGCCACGTCGAGATGTTTGTAGAACTTCGGAAAGATGCTGTACGTGACCCTCAATGCTTGCCCCTTGCGAACGGATTCAACCACGCCTTCGATCAGGCGATGCGCTGGACGTCTTCCGGGGCGACGGCCATCTCGGGTGGCTCGCCGCGGGTCCAGGCCTCGACGTCGCGGACCACCTGGCCGCCGATCTTCGGGGTCGGGCCGCCCGCGATGTGGCTCGTCAGGACGACGTTCGGCAGCCGCCTCAAGGGGCTGTCCTCGGGCGCCGGCTCCGGGTCCGTCACGTCGAGAAACGCGAAGAACCGGCCCTTCGACAGCTCCTCGATGAGGGCCGCCTCGTCCACGATCATTCCCCGGGCCGTGTTGACGATCACGCAGTCGTCCCGCATGGCCGCGAGCTGCTCCGGGCCGACCATGTGTCGGCAGTCCGGGTTCGCCGGGGCGTGGATCGTCAGGGCGTGGCACTCGCGGCAGACCTCCGTGACGGCGTCCCGCCGCTCAACGCCCAGCTCGGCCGCCCCTTCGTCCGTCAGGTACGGATCGTAGACCAGGATGCGGGGGCCGAACGGCTGAAGGTTGCGGATGACCCGGCGGCCCACTTGGCTCGCCCCGAGGACGCCGATGGTCGCCTGCTCGAGGTCCAGGCAGTTCTCCGGCCGGCGGGCCTTGCCGTTCCGGTTCGCGGCGGCGTTCTCGAGGATGCGGCGGACGCCGACGATCAGCTCGCCGAGCGTCGTCTCGGCGACCTGCTCGGCGATGGCCGGGGCGCACGAGGCGACCACCAGGCCCCGTTCGCGGATCGCCTCGGCCACGGGCCGGACGATGCCCTTGACGCTTCCGGCGGCGTGGATCCAGAGCTTCAGCTCCGGGCAGGCGCCCAGGAGGCCTTCGGTGGCGGGGTTCGGCGTGCCCCACGAGCCGATGCCGATCTCGCGGCCCTGGAGCAGCTCGATGGCTTCCTCGGGCGAGGTCTTCTCCTCGGCGTCGGTCCAGGCGACGTCGCCCAGGGCCTCCAGGCGGTGCCGGTCGGCGGGGGGAAAGGTCCTCGCCAGCATGCTCAGCGGGACGACGACGGCGATCGTTGGCTTCGTCACAAGTCGATCCTTTCTCAGGTTCAGCGTGCGGTCATCTCTCGCTCTTGGGCTCGCCCCCGCGAGCTTCCGCTCGCGGCCCGCAGCGGCGCCCTCAGCGGTAGTCGTCGACGCTCACCGTCCCGCCCTTCGCGACGGCGTCCTCGGCGGCGAACGCCAGGCGCATCGTCTCGAGGGCGTCGGCTGCCGGGTCGACCGGCCCGCCGCCGGCGGCCACGCTCCGGATGAACCGCATCAGGAGGCCGTGCATGTCGTGGTGGCTGAGGTCCGGCGGGTTCGGGCTGAAGCTCTCCGTCCGGTCGAACACCGTGTCGCGCCGCTCGAGGTCGAACCGGAACAGGTGCAGCTTCTCCCTGTAAATCTGCATGTAGCACGAGCCGGCCGTCCCGACCAGCGAGACGGTGAACTCGTGGCCCGGCACCTCCCGCCAGTCGGGCTGGAACCCCCGGACGCGGTAATAGCACGGCGCCCGGTTGTGGAACACCTGGAAGTTCGCCACCGCCCCGGTCCGGGCCCGGAGCATCAGCGTCACGTTGTCCGGCACGTCGGGCGGGTAGAAACTGAGGGCGTTCCGCGGCGGCCGGTACGCCGTCACCTCGTCGATCGGCCCGAGGTACGAGCGGACCATGTCGAGCTGGTGGATGCCGCAGTGGAAGAGGATGCCCCCGCCGCGCGACCGGTCCAGCTTCCAGATCTCCGAGACGTCCGCCCCCGGCGAGATCGACCACCAGTGGCCCCGCGAATCGAGGACGCTGGCCCACGTCAGCTCCCCGAAGTACCCCTCGTCGACGAGGGCCTTCAAGCGCGAGGTCATCGTCCCGTGCATATATTCGAAGCCGATCTGGAGGTGCCGGCCGCTCCGACGCTCGGCCTCGACCATCCGCTCGCACTCGGCCAGCGTCGGGGCCATCGGCTTCTCGCAATAGACGTGGGCCCCGGCTTCCAGGGCGGCGATCGTCGCCGGGGCGTGGTCGGCGTTGGCATTGACGACGCAGACGACCAGCGGCCGGTCCTGCGACGCCGTCAGCGAGTCGACCGTCCCGTAGGCGGCGATGCCGTACGTCTCGGCCAGCTCCCGCCGCCGGGCCTCGGTCCGCGTGACGACGCCCGTGAGGCGCACCTCCTCCTCGGCCCCGAGCTTGCGGATGAATCCCTCGCCGACGCGTCCCCCGCCGACGATCCCGACCGGCACCGGCTCGGTTGCCATGACGAGTCTCCTCTCCTCACCCGTCGCGGGGGGCGCGGAGCCACCCCCCCCGCGCAGCGCCCGGACGTCCCGGCGCGGCACATCGCACCCGCGAGCTTCCGCTCGCGCCTCGAACGAGCGCGCGACCTCTCAGGCGCCACTCGCACGTGCCCGCGAGCTTCCGCTCGGGGCTCGCCCGGGCTCAGAGCATGAACGCCGGCAGCTCCTCCCGGTTCGCCTCCACCAGGTCGGCCAGCAGGGCCTCGGTCGCCGCCCGGTCGCGGCACATCGGGTAGGCGTAGATGCCGTGGCGGAAGAGGCGCGGCGACTCCTCCAGCACCGCGTCCGCCACGTAGCTCTGGTGCTCGACGAGCATCCGCGTGATCCCGACCGCGGCACGCGGCAGGCGGTACGTGTCGGCCGGCTCGACCCGCCCGTCGGCGAACCGCATCGTGTACTCCATGGCCGCGTCGTCCGGGAACCCCTCGACGGCCCCGTGGTTCATCGCGGTCGCGGTCACCTGGACCGGCTCGGCCCCCCGCAGGCCCTTGATGATGAGGGCGTTCGTGGCCACCTTGAAGTGCGGATACCGCCGCCACTTCGGCGCCGACGGGTCGGTCCAGAACGCCGGCTCCGGCTCCGTGCGGCCGAGGGCGAGGACCTCCTCGCGGGCCCGCTCCCGCCGGGTCCGGGCTGCCGCCGGGTCGGCCGGCTTCATCCGCGCGCCGGCCCGCTCGACCGCCTCCCGGTAGAAGCACAGGTGCGGCAGACCGTCCGGCTCCGACGAGAACAGCAGCGCCCCGAACTCCTTCCAGGCGTACTCGATCTGCGGCAGGTAGACGACCAGGTGGCGGTGGATCGGGTCCGATCGCAGGGCGTCCAGGTCGATGCCTTCCTCGCGGAGCTTGCGGTCGAACTCGGGGAAGAAGTCCCGGCCGCCCAAGCGCATCTTGAGGACCCAGGAGAAGTGGTTGATGCCGGCGGCCTCGACGTCGAAGTCCCAGCAGTACCGGGGCCAGTTCATCATCCGCGACAGGTCCCAGCAGTGGTTGGCCTGGCCCTCGCAGATGCCGATCGCCCGGACGCCCGTCGCGCGGCGGACGAGGCCCACGAGGATCGGCACGGGGTTTGTGAAGACCAGGAGCGTCGCGTCCGGGGCGAGCCGCTCGATGCGCCGGGCCACGTCGAGGACGAACGGGCCGCTTCGAAGGGCCAGGAACGCCCCGCCCACGCTCAGGTTGTCCGAGCCGATCAGGCCGTGCTCGACCGAGATGCGGTCGCTTACGGCCTGGAGGGCGCCGCTCCAGGGCCGGGCGATCACCTGGACGAAGTCCGCCCCTTCGACGGCCTCGTCCGGGTCGGCGGTGGTGCGGACGGTGACGCCGGCGCCGGCGAACTCGGGCGCGTGCCGAAGGAGGTGGGCGACGACCCCCGCGCGGTCGGCGTCGATGTCCTGAAGGACGATCTCGCCGTCCTGGACGATCTCCCCGAGCTTCAGCACTTCGCGGGTCTGGCCGACGACGTGCAGGCTCCCGCCGCCGATGATGCCGATCTTCATGCCGCCTCCCGGCCCCCTGGGACGAATCGCCGAGTCTACCGGCCGCCCCCGGCAAGTCAAGCGAAGTGCGCGGCGAACAGAGGCCCGTCGGCGTGCGTCCAAGGATGGGCCGGCGGTGCCTGCCGTGCGCCGCGGCCAGGCGCGTGCAGGCAAGTCCTCCAGGACTCGGCGCGGCGGGCCTGGTGTGCCCGCCGTGCAGTGCACCTGACCTTTGTTTCGGGCGGCGCCGCGCGGGTATAATCGCCGACCGGGAGGTATCCGTGTTCCGTTCCGCGCTCTACGCATTCGTCCTGACGGCCCTGGCGGCGCCGGCCGTCGCGGCCGCCCGGCCGGGCGGGCCGGAGGGGCCGATCCGCATCGGCCTCCTGGTCGACGCGAAGACCGGCCGGCTCGAAGTCGGCGAGGCCACGACCGTCCGCCTCGTCATCCGGAACACGGGCCCTGGGCCGGTCCGCATCGTCGACTGGACGCGGAACCCTCGGACCCTGGAGCTGGCGCTTCGGATCACGGACCGGCCGTCGGTACCGGCCGCCGCGGGCGCCTCGGCTGAAGCGCCAGCCGTGGCCGCCCGCTCGACGTGGGCCGCCCCGTCGAAGGACTGGTTCCTGGAGCTGGCGCCGGGGGAGACGGTCGTCGAGCGGACGCTTACGCCCCTCGTCCCGGGCTGGGCCGAGGCGAGCGCCCGCCTCGCCTCGACGACCGAGCTCTATCGCGACGCCTCGGGCGACGAGGTGACCCTGCCGGGCGCCTGGCTGGGCCAGGCGTCGGCGTCGGTGCGGCTGCCTGTCTCGGGCGAGATGCCCGACGCCCTGAAGGCCCGGTACGAGGCCCACCGGAAGCGGGTGACGGACCCGTCGGTGCCGGTCGGCGAACGGACGCGGCTGCTGGCCGAAGCGGCGGCCGGTCGGCACTACTTCGCCGCCCGGTTCGTGCGGGAGGTCTACCAGGCCCTCGCTCCGGGGCCGGTGCGGGCGGCTGCCCTCGAGCACCTGGTGGAGCTGGCGACGTTCGGGACGGCCTACGAGGCGATGCCGGTGCTCGTCGGGGCGATGACCTCGGGCGAGACGCCGACCGAGACGCGCCTGGCGCTGGTCGATTGGGTGGCGGGCGTCCTGGCGCGTCGGGGCGTCCAGCCGGTGGCCGACCAGGCGGTTCACGTCTATGCCGAGCCCCTTCGCGACCAGGCCCGCTCGGCCCTTCGGCGGCTGGTCTTCGACGGCGACGCGGCGGTGGCGGCCCGTGCCCGCGAGGTCGTCGAGAGCTGGGAGAAGGACGATTGACCGGCGCGGCGCGGACCCAACCCGTTAAACGCATGGGCCGGGCCCTTGGCCCCCTGCAACGCTCCAGACGCAGGGACAGCCGGCGTTCCTCTTTGCGTTTCGTGTTTGGTACACTCAAGCAGCGTAGGACAGGCGATAGACCGTGCCTGGTACTCCAACGCCACTTGCCGCGCGGCGGCCTTCCCAGGCCGCCGCGATCGGGCCTGAAGCGAGTTCCTGGCGGCCTGGGAAGGCCGCCGGGCGGGATGAAGCAGCGAACTGGCGTTGTAGTGCTAGACCCTGAACAAGCGTGATTCTACTGCCGGTAGCGCGAAAAAAACTCGAAAT
>CAZGKW010000040.1:0-41514 GCA_964526295.1 uncultured Anaerolineales bacterium | reverse complement strand
GACAAACGCAAGGCGGAAGGCTAACTTGCGTTAATTCTGTTACACTACACTAGGGGGTCGCGGCCCCCCTGTTGAGGGGGTAGCGGCGGGGTGCGCGAGGGAGTTCTCGATGACCGAAGCGGTTGAGGCTCAGGAGGTCGAGCGGCGAGTCGTCCTCGACCTGGACCGGTGCATCGAGTGCAAGTCGTGCATGGCGGCGTGCTACTACGGGCACGGCGACATGACGGGCATCAACTTCGTCGACGTGGGCCCGGCGGTGTTGCCCCTGGTGTGCCGCCAGTGCGAGGAGCCCGCCTGCGTGGACGTGTGCCCGTCGCGGGCCATGACGCGGGGGCCCCAGGGGGTGGTGGCGCGGGCGGCGCTGTCGTGCCGGGCGTGCGGTTCGTGCGTCCGGTCGTGCCCGTTCGGGGTGCTGAGCATGGAGATGGTGGGGCACCAAGTGGCCAAGTGCGACCTGTGCGAGGACCGCCTGGAGCGAGACCTGGAGCCGCGGTGCGTGGCGGTGTGCCCGACGGGGGCGCTTCGGTTTGCCACGCCCGAGGAGATCGAGGCGTTGGGCCTGACGGTCCTCGGAGGCCGGATGGCCGGCGACCACCCCATCGTGCGACGGTGAGACGATTGTGGATCGGCCCTTCGAGCCCGCAGCGGGAGCTGCGGGTGACGGGGTGCCGCGTCGAGACGGGCGAAAGCCGGGCCTTCGAAGCGAAAGGATGAAGCCGTGATCGCAGCCCAGATCGGCATCTTCCTGGCGGCCGCCGTCGGCACCACGGCCCTCGGCATGGTGTCGAGCTGGGTGGACCGCAAGGTGACGGCCCGGGTCCAGTGGCGGGTGGGCCCGCCGCTGTTGCAGCCGGTCTATGACGTGGCGAAGCTGTTCGCGAAGGAGACGCTGATCTCCCGCCGGGCCCAGGGCCGGGGCTTCCTGGTCGCGCCGGTGGTGGGGTTTTCGGCGGCGGCGGTGGCGGCGGCGATCCTGTGGTGGGCGAACCTGGTGCCGGCCAAAGGCGGCTTCGTCGGCGATTTCATCGTCGTCGTCTACGTCCTGACGATCCCGGCCGTGGCGATGATCTACGGCGGGCTGGCGTCCGGGTCGCCCCATGCGGCCCTCGGGGCGAGTCGCGAGATGAAGCTGGTCCTGTCGTACGAGTTGCCGCTCGTGCTGTCGGCCCTGGTGCCGATCGTCCAGATGGCCCGGATGGAGGAGTTCGGGTGGAGCTTCTCGCTGGGCGACATCGTGGCGTCGCAGCAGGCGGGGGGCTTGTTCGGGGCGACGATCTGGAGCCTGAGCGGCGTCCTCGCGTTCGTGGTGGCGCTGCTTTGCATCCAGGCGAAGCTGACGCTCGTGCCGTTCGATCTGCCGGAGGCCGAGACCGAGCTGATGGGCGGGTCGGCCCTGGAATACTCGGGCCCGCCGCTGGGGATGCTGAAGCTGACGCGGATGCTGCTCCTGGCCGTGGCGCCGATCTACCTGGCGACGCTGTTTCTGGGGGGCCTGGGCGACTGGCCGGTGGCGAGCTGGCTGCTCTTCGTCGTCAAGTACGTCGTCGTCCTGGTGCTGATCGTGCTGATCCGCAACACGAATCCGCGTCTGAGGATCGACCAGGCGGTGAAGCTGTTCTGGTTCGGCCTGACGCCGATAGCGATCGTCGCCTTGGTGTTGGCAGCGGTGGGCTTGTGATGGGGCTTGTCGAGCGGCGAGCGGGCTTGCCCGCCGTAGCCCGAAGGGCGAAGGCGGGAGCTCGTCGGAGCGTGCGAACGCGATCCGGTCCCGGCGGGCCGGCGGTGGAACGCGGAAGCGAAAGGTAACGCATGGCCTGGCAAACGTGGGGCCTGAAACGGTCGCCGTGGGTGTACCACGTGAACGTGGGGGCGTGCAACAACTGCGACATCGAAATCCTGGAGCTCCTGACGCCCCGCTACGACGTCGAGCGGCTCGGGATCGTCCTGGTGGGCAGCCCTCGCCACGCCGACGCCCTGCTCGTGACGGGCATCTGCACCCGCCAGGCCGAGCCCAGGCTCCGCGAAATCTATGAGCAGACCCCGAAACCGTGCGTCGTGTTCTGCATCGGGTCGTGCGCCCTGACGGGCGGCATCTTCCGTCACGGCTACCACTTTTCGCGGACCGTCGACGAGGTGATCCGCGAGATGGACCCGAACGCCATCATCGTCTACATCCCGGGGTGTCCGCCGAAGCCGGAGGCCATGATCGCCGGGGCCGCCAAGGCCCTGGCGACGCTGTGATGATGTAGAAGGCCGTTCGAGCCGCGTGCGGGAGCACGCGGGGACGTTGTGCCGCTGCGGCGGCTTGAGATGGGAGCAGTCCGATGTCCGAGCTGAAAGAAGTCACCGGCCTCGAAGCCGAGGGCCCCGTCCTGAAGCGCGTGATCGACGCCCTGGGCGGCATGGTCCTCGACGTCGTGGAGCAGGACCCGCGGCGGGGATGGGTCCGCATCGATCCGGCCCGGGTCCGCGAGGCCACGCGGACCCTGTTCGAGGAGCAGAACGCCCGACTCGCCACCGTCACGGGACTGGAGGTCCGCGACGGCATCGACATCCTGTACCACTGGTGCCTCGACGACGACACCTACGTCGTGACGGTGAAAGCCCTGGCGGCCCGGCCCGAAATGGCCATCGACTCGGTCGGCCAGGACCTGGAGGCGGCCGACTGGATCGAGCGGGAGATGCACGACCTCCTGGGGGCCGAGTTCAAGGGTCACCCGGACATGCGCCGTCTGATCCTGGCGGACAACTGGCCCGAGGGAGTGTACCCGCTCCGGCGGGGCTTCAAGGTGCCCAAGGTGGACGGCAAGGGCCGCCGCGAGACGGAGGACTGGGCGGGCGCCCCCAAGGAGCGGGAGAAGCGCCCCACCTACCGGCCCGAGAAGAAGCCCAAGCCCGGCCAGGCGCTCATCAACGTCGGCCCGTTCCACCCCTTGCAGGAAGAGGCCGAGTTCTTCCAGCTCTTCTGCGAGGGCGAGACCGTCGTCGATATGG
Organism: uncultured Anaerolineales bacterium; assembly: GCA_964526295.1. Lineage (GTDB taxonomy): Bacteria > Planctomycetota > Phycisphaerae > FEN-1346 > FEN-1346 > CAZGKW01. Next base: position 38,520 of record CAZGKW010000040.1, on the reverse strand, counting down.
ACGTTCGCTTGGGCTTCAACCACCGCGGCGTGGAGGAGCTTTCGACCCGCCTGACGTGGGACCAGGTGCCGTTCCTCGTCGAGCGGGTGTGCGGCATCTGCTCGGCCAGCCACCCGTGGGCGTACATCCGGGCGGTGGAGAGCATCTGCGGCGTCGAGGCCCCGCCCCGGGCGAAGTACCTGCGGACGATCATCGCCGAGTTGGAGCGGCTCCACAGCCACATGCTCTGGATCGGCCTGGCGGGCCACTTCCTGGGCTACAACACCGTCTGGATGTGGGCCTGGAAGTACCGCGAGCCCGTCATGGACGCCCTGGAGCTGCTTACCGGCAGCCGCATCCACTACGCCAATAACCGCATAGGCGGCGTCCGGCGGGACGTCGACAACGACCTGTGGCCCGAGATCCGGAAGGCCGTCGACTCGCTCAAGGCCCCCCTGGAGATGCTCACCAACGCCGTCCTCGACGACCCCGTGCTGCACGCCCGCCTGAAGGTCGGGACGCTGACGGAGGAGGACGGCCGGCGGTGGGGCATCACGGGCCCGACGGCCCGAGGCTCCAACATCGACATCGACGTCCGCCGCGACGACCCCCTCGGCGTCTACGACCAGGTCGACTGGAAGGTCATCACGCATCCGGGCTGCGACGTCTTCGGCAAGGCCGTCGTGCGGTGCCTGGAGTGCTTCGAATCGATCAAGATCCTCCAGCAGTGCCTGGACCAGGTCCCCGACGGGCCGGTCGACGCCGGCATCGAGGAGGTCCCGCCGGGCGAGGGATGCGGCCACTACGAGGCCCCCCGCGGCGAGACGTTCCACTACGTCCGCAGCGACGGCGGGCCGGGGCCGGTCCGGCACAAGATCCGCGCCCCGAGCTACGTCAACATCCCGTCGTTCCGGTCGAGCTGCATCGGCCAGCACGTGGCAGACGTGACGCTGATCCTGGCGTCGGTGGACCCGTGCTACTCGTGCACGGAGCGGCTGGCACGGGCCTACGACGCCGAAACGCGGCGGCCGCTGTGGAGCTTCCAGGACCTGCTGCGGATCAGCCGGGAGCGGACACAGAGGCTGAGCAAAGAGCTCTGAGCGGTCCGCTCACGTCTGGCGCGGTGGGGCTCCGCCCCCGCCGCGATGAAGGGCCGCCGAACGCGGCGGGCACGGAGACCCGCCGCCCACAAGGTAGTTTAGGCTGCGGTCAGGCCGCCTAGAGGACCACTCGTCATGGAAACGAGCCTTCGGTGGTTGCTGGGGGTGCCCGTCGCGGGCGGGGCGGTCATCTACGGGTTGTGGATCGTGCTGGGCTGGGCCGCGCGGGGCTCGGAAGGCGTGCGCCGCGGGCTGTCGATCGTAGCGCGGGTCGTGGCGGTCGTGGCCTGCGCGCTGGTGCTGTGGGAGGCGATCGGGCTGTTCGGCGCGGCGCCGCTGTCGGCCGTGACGCCGGCGGGCGAGCGGGCCGAGCTCGGGCCGCTGGAGCTGGCCCTGGCCTGGCGGGCCGACGGTCTCTCGTCGCTGATCGTCCTGGCCGCTTCCGGCATCGCCTTCATGGTCGTCATCTACAGCCTTCGGGCGATGGCGGGCGAGGACCGCGAGCCGGTCTACTACGCCTGGGTCCTGTGGGCCCTGGCGGCGGTGGTGGCGGCGGCCCTGGCCAACACGTTCCTCCTGCTGATCGTCGGATGGGAGATCGCGACGGTCCTCCTGTACCTCCTGGTCGGGATGGGCCGGAAGGAGGCCCGAGCAGGGGCGATGAAGACGTTCGCCATGCTGGGCTTCGCCGACGTGTGCCTGCTCCTTGGCGTCGGGCTGTGGCTGGCCTCGGGGGGCAACGCCCTGATGCAGATCGCGGGCACGGGGGTCGGGCCGGTCGCCACGGAGTCGGCAACGGCCGGGGCGGCGTTCCTGCTGATGGCCGTCGGCGCCCTGGCGAAGGCCGGGGCCATGCCTCTGCACACGTGGATTCCAGCGGCGGGCGAGTCGGCCCCGACGCCCGTCTTCGCCCTGCTGCCGGCAGCGCTCGACAAGCTCCTCGGCATCTACCTGCTGGCCCGGATCACGTTCGACGTCTTCGCGATTGGCGGGTCGCTGGCGGCCGTGCTGATGGTCGTCGGGGCGGCCACCATCCTCCTCGCGGTCATGATGGCGATGGTCCAGCACAACCTGAAGCGGCTCCTGGCGTTCCACGCCGTCAGCCAGGTGGGCTACATGGTGCTGGGCCTGGGGTGCGCGGCGGCGGCGCTGGCGGCGGGGGCGCCGATGGCCGTGGCGACGGCGGCGTTTTGCGGCGGCCTGTTCCACATGCTCAACCACGCCATCTACAAGTGCACGCTGTTCCTGACGGCCGGGTCGGTCGAGCGGGCCGCCGGCACCGTGGACCTCGACCGCCTGGGGGGCATGGCCCGGATGCTGCCGGTCACGTTCCTGTGCTGCCTGGTGGCGGCCCTGTCGATCTCGGGCGTGCCGCCGATGAACGGGTTCGCCTCGAAGTGGCTGGTCTACAGCGGGGCCCTGGGCGTCGGCACGCCGCTGGCGATCGGGTGCCTCGTCGTGGCTGTGTTCGGGTCGGCCCTGACGCTCGCGAGCTTCGTCAAGGTGATCCACTCGGTGTTCCTCGGGACGCGGGGGTCGGCCGTGCCGGCCGAGGAGGGCCAGCGGGAGAGCCCGGCGATGGCGGTGCCGATGGTCCTGCTGGCGGCCGCGTGCATCTTCCTGGGCGTGGGGAGCAACTGGGCGGTCGGGACGTTCATTCTGCCGGCCGCCGAGGCCGTCGAGGGCGTCGTGCCGGCGGGGGTGGAGACGGCAGGGGGCCTGGCCATCGGCGAGGGGGCCCGGCAGATCGGCTACTGGGCGGCCGCTCCGGCGACCATCCTGATCGTCGTCGGTGCATTGCTGGGCCTCGTCATCTACCTCTTGACCCGGGTGATGCGGGTCCGCGTCGTGCCGAACTTCGTCGGCGGCGAGAACGACGAGCTGGACGAGCAGTGGCACGTCTCGGGCACGGGGTTCTACGAGACGATCCGCCGCATGCCGGTCCTGGCGTGGGCGTTCAAGGACGCTTCGGCCGGGGCGTTCGACGTCTACCGTCTGACCGGGCAATACGGCGACATTCTGGTGCAGCGGCTGCGGGGCTGGCACACGGGGCTGCTGGCGGTCTACGCGAGCTGGATCCTCGTGGGGCTGGTGGTGCTTGTGATTGCCTTGGCGCTTTAACGTTTCGCCGGCGGGCTTGCCCGCCGAGTTTGAGGACGTAGCCGATTTGAGATCGACCATCGCTGATTTCTGGTAGGCGGCGAAGGGAGCACTCATCATGGATCCGTTGCTGGGGCTGGTGCTGGCGCTGCTGGGGTTCATGGTCATCGGCTCGCTGCTGGCGGTCGAGACGCGAGACCTGCTCTCCAGCGTCATCTGCGTGGGGGCCGTCGGGTTCGGCACGAGCCTGGTGTTCCTGCTGCTCGGGGCGCCGGACCTGGCGATCACGCAGGTGGTGGTCGAAATCCTCGTTCTCGTCGTGCTGGTGCGCGTCGTCATCACGCGGCGCGACGAGACCTACGCCACGAGCCGCTCGACGCTCGCGATCGGCTCGGTCCTGCTGGTGCTCGGCATCCTGGTGGCGGTGGCGTTCTGGGCGATGGGGCAGGAAGGGCCCGGCCTTCGGATGCGGCCCTTCGGCGACCCCCTGATGAACGAGAAAGGTGCGGCTACCGTCGCGGCCCCGGCCGACGAGCCGGCCCTGGCCGAAGAGGCGGCCGACCCGGACGCCATGCCCCAGAGCATCGGCGGGGCGTACCTGGCGATGGGCGTCGAACCGTCCGGCCGGTCCCCCGAGGGGGCCGAACCGACCGAGTCGCCCCGGCCGCCCAATGCCGCCAACTTCGTCATGGGCATCCTCCTGGACTATCGGGCCTACGACACGCTGGGCGAAGCGACGGTGATCTTCGCGGCCGTCATCGGGGCCTACGCCGTCCTTCGCCACGTGGGGAGAAGGCGCCATGCAGGGAATGAGTCTGGTCGTTAAGAACATCACGCGGCTGGTGGCCGGGTTCATCGCCGTGTTCGGCATCTACATCGTGCTCTATGGGCACGTGACGCCGGGCGGGGGCTTCACCGGCGGGGTAATCCTGGCGGGCGGCCTCGCGCTGGTGGTCCTGGCGTTCGGCCACGAGTTCAGCCGGAAGGTCATGACGCACGGCATCGCCTCGACAAGCGACTGCCTGGCGGCGCTGGCGTTCCTGCTGGTGGCGGTCCTGGGCTACGCCGGGGGCAAGTTCTTCATGAACGTCATCGACCACGGGACGGTGGGGCACCTGTGGTCGGCGGGGCTGATCCCGGTCTCGAACCTGGCGATCGGCCTCAAGGTGGGGGCGGGGCTGTTCGGCGTGTTCCTGGCGCTGGCCCTGTTCCGCCGTCACGGCGAGACGAGCCTCCTGGAACCCGAGCGGGAATAGGGCTTGCTTCAACGCCCCGGGACTGCGGTCCCGGGGTCCAAGTGCGAGGGCCTCAACATGACGCTCGAGATGCTGCCGTACCTCATGGCCTTCCTGATCATGGTGGTGGGCCTGTACGCCATCGTCGGGAAACGCAACATCATCAAGGTCATCGTAGGGATCCTGATCCTGGACTACGCGGCCAACCTGCTGCTGGTGCTCGTCGGGTATCGGCCGGCGCCGGACGGGGCGGGGCCCGTGGCGCCGATCCTGACGGGCGGGGCGGAGGCCGCCCCGGAGCTGGCCGCCCGCGCCGTCGACCCGCTGCCCCAGGCCATGGTCCTGACGAGCATCGTCATCGGCCTGTCTGTGGCGGCCCTGGTGGTGGCCTTGGCCATTCGCCTCTACGACAAGTACGGGACGTTCGATACGGACCTGATCCGCAACCTTAGGGGGTAGGACCGTGGGAAACGTGTTGCCCCTGTTCGTGGCGCTGCCGCTGGCGGCCGGGTTCCTGATGCCGATCGTCGGGCGGCTCCTGAAGGACCGGAAGGTCGCGGCGGCGCTGCCCATTCTCGTGGCGGTGGCCCTGGTCATCATGGCCGGGTCGCTGATCGGGCGGACCGCCGGGCAAGGGCCCCTCACCTACTGGGTCGGCGGGTGGGACTTCCCCATCGGCATCAGTATGGTCGGCGACGGCCTGTCGGCCCTGGTGGTCCTGATCGTCGCGGTCATCAGCCTCCTGGCCCTCGTTTTCAGCATCGACTACATGGCCCGCTACACGCGGCCCGGCCTCTACTACGCCCTGTTCATGCTGATGCTGGCGGGCATGAACGGCGTGGTCCTGGCCGGGGATCTCTTCAACATCTTCGTCTGGATCGAGCTGGCGGCCATCGCCAGCTATGCCCTGGTGGCGTTCGGCACGGAGTCCGACGAGCTGGAGGCGAGTTTCAAGTACCTCGTCCTCGGGGCCATCGCCTCGGCGTTCATCCTGGTCGGCATCGCCCTGGTGTACAACGTGACGGGCCAGCTCAACTGGGCCAAGGTCAGCGAGGTGATCGCCGCCGGCGGCGGGCCGACCCTCCCGCTCTACCTGGCCGGGGCGTTCTTCCTGATGGGCTTCGGCCTGAAGGCCGCCATGGTGCCGTTCCACGCCTGGCTGCCCGACGCCCACCCGTCGGCCCCGGCGCCGATCTCGGCCATGCTGAGCGGCGTCCTGATCAAGGCCGGCGGCGTCTACGTCCTGGCCCGCATCACGTTCTCGGTCTACGGGGCCGACCAGGCCGTGGGGACCGTCCTGATCGTCATGGGCGTCCTGTCGATGGTCCTGGGGGTGCTGATGGCCGTCGGCCAGTGGGACTTCAAGCGTCTCCTCGCGTACCACTCCATCAGCCAGATGGGCTACGTCGTGCTGGCCCTGGGGGCGGCGGCGGTGATGAAGGCGGCCGGGACGAGCGACGCCATCGTCGCGCTGGCGGCGTTCGGGGGCCTGTTTCACCTGGCGAACCACGCCGTCTTCAAGTCGCTCCTGTTCCTCTGTTCGGGGTCGGTGGAGTACGCCACCGGCACCCGGTGGCTGAAGTCGCTGGGCGGGATCGGCCGGCGAATGCCCGTGACGGCGTGGTGCCTGCGGATCGCGGCCCTGTCGATCTCGGGGGTGCCGCCGCTGAACGGGTTCTTCAGCAAGTTCATCATCGTCCTGGCGCTGGTGCTGGGCGGGTACTACGTCCTGGCGGGCGTGACGGTCGTCGTCAGCTTCCTGACGCTGCTCTCGTTCGCCAAGGTCCAGCGGTACGTCCTGGGGGGCGAGCCGTCGGCCGCGGCCCGATCGGCCCGCGAGGTGCCGGCCGGGATGTGCGTGGCATCGGTCGCCCTGGCGGGGCTCTGCTTCGCGAGCAGCCTGATCGTGCTGCCTGTCGTTGGCGACAAGCTGGTCAAGCCGGCCGTCGTGGACGCCGTGGCGGCCGGGAGCCGCACCGCAAGGCCGGCCTCGACCGAACCTGCCACGGCCGAAGAGGTCCCGGCATCGGATGAGGCCGAGCTGGCCGCACGCACGCCGACGCGTGAAGGGAGGGAACCATGAAGCAGTTCCTTTGCATCCTGTTCACGCTGGTCCTGTGGCTGCTGCTGACGTGGTCGGTGGCGCTGCTGGACCTGGCGGTCGGGGTGATCGTGGCGCTTCTGGTGGCGACGCTCCTGTCGCACATCTATCCGGACCAGCCGGCCAAGGCGCTCCAGCCCAGGCGGATCTTCTGGTTCCTCCTGTACATCCCGTACTTCTTCTACTACTGCATCCGGGCGAACCTCGACGTCGCCTACCGCGTGCTGCATCCCGACGTGCCCATCCATCCGGGCATCGTCAAAGTCCGAACGAGCCTCCAGAGCGAGATGGCGAAGACGCTCCTTGCCAACTCGATCACTCTGACGCCCGGCACGCTGACGGTCGACGTCTCGGGACAGCACCTTTACATCCACTGGATCAACGTCCACGGCGAGGACGAGGAGGCGCACACCGCCCTCATCGTCGAGCGGTTCGAGGGCTTCCTGAGGAGGGTGTTCGAGTGACGACCTTCCTGATCGTGCTGGCGTCGGGCCTGCTGCTCGGGGCGTTCCTGTGCCTGTATCGGATCGGGCGGGGACCGACCGCCCCGGACCGGACCGTCGCCATCGACATCCTGGGGACCCTGGTCGTGGGGTTCTGCTGCCTGATGGCCATCTGGACCGGCCAGGGCTTTTACATGAACATCGCTATCGCCTGGGCCCTGCTGTCGTTCATCGGCACGATCGCCCTGGCGAAGTACCTGGAGGGTCGCTACTACGATGAATGAGATCCTCGCACAGGTCCTGATCGGGGTCGGCCTGGCGTTCGACCTGTTCGGCTGCATCGGGCTGGTGCGGCTGCCGGACGTCTACAACCGCGTCCAGGCCGCCACCAAGTGCGTCACGCTGGGTACGTGCATGATCCTGTTCGGCACGTTCCTCTACTGGGTCAGTCCGGCCACGGGCGTCAAGGCCCTCCTGTGTGCCGCGTTCCTCCTGCTGACGAACCCGGTGGCGGCCCACGCCATCGCCCGGGGGGCCTACAAGTCCGGCGTCCGGCTGTGGGAAGGGAGCGTCATCGACCGTTACGGCGAGGACCTGGGGGCCATCCGGCCCCTGGCCGAGCGGGCCGAGACGGCCCGCTCTGCCGAACCCGTCCCGGCCGCCGGGGAGGTCGAGTCATGAAGAAGCCCAAGCTCCGCGAGCTGCGGGAGGCCGTCAAGGCCTTCATCCAGGGCCCCGCGACGATCAAGTTCCCCGCCGGGCCCTACGAGCCGCCCGAGGTCTTCCGCGGCAAGCCCAAGTACTACGAGGAGGACTGCATCGGCTGCAAGGCCTGCTCCGAGGTCTGCCCCAGCCAGTGCATCGAGGTCGTCGACGACAGCGAGGCCGACCCGCCCGTCCGCCGCCTCAACCTGAACACCGATGCCTGCATCTTCTGCGGCCAGTGCGAGCTGTACTGCACGACCGAGAAGGGCGTCCGCCTGTCCACCGAGTTCGACATGACGGTGTTCGACAGGGCCGAGTGCGTCGAGCCGGTGGAGAAGGAGCTGGTCCTCTGCGAGGTCTGCCGCTCGGTCATCGGCTGCCGGGACCACCTGCTGTGGATCGCCGACCGCCTGGGGGCCAAGCGGTACGCCAACCCGACGCTCATCCTCCTCTCGGACGAGGAGATGGGCCTGGTGCACGCCGAAGGCGAGCGCGACCCGAGCCGACCGCTCGACCGGAGTGACACGATGCGGGTCCTGTGTCCGAAGTGCCGCCGGGCCACCGTCCTGCGGGAGGCCTGGGGCGCGTGACGTTCCTGCCTCTAACGAGCCGCGACCGGAAGGCCGCGGGCGGGTTCGAGCTTCCTTCTCCGCGCCGGAAACGGGTTCGCGACGCCGGCAGCCCGCGATGACGCCCGCGTCGCGATTTCGGTTCTGCCCCTCATCCGATGGCCTGGCCCGGGCCCTTGCCGAGCATGTCCCCCGCCCCACCGTCGTGGTCGGCGTGGGCAACGCCCTTCGGGGAGACGATGCCTTCGGCCCCGCCGTCGTCGCCGCTCTCTCGCGTTCGCCGCAGCTCCGTCCGTTCGACGTCCAGGCCGTCCCCGAGAGCTACCTGGTGCCGATCGTCGAGTCGGAGTGTCCGGGCGTCCTCTTCGTGGACGCGGCCGACCTGGGCGCGAAGCCGGGCTCGGTGGCCCTGGTACCGGCCGAGGCGCTCGCCGAGGTGGACGTCTCGACCCACGCTATCTCCCTCTCGCTCGTGGCCGAGGCGATCCGGGGCCTGGCGCGGGAAGCCCGCGGCGAAGGGCCGGTCTGTGCGCTCGTGGGGGCCCAGCCCGACCGTCTCGACACACCCGACCGGTTGAGCCCGGTCATGGAAGAGGCCGTCCGTCTGACGGCGGCGGGGCTGAAAGCCTTTGCCGAGGCCCGGACCGGACGCTAGACTGCTCGGCGCAATCGCCTGCCGCGCCGCTTGAGGTCGAGGGGTCGCCGGACGGACGTGTGGGCGGCGACGTCGCCGAGCGGGCCGGCAGGCCCTCCGCGTAAAGGCCTGCGACCATGCCGGACCGATCGGCCTCGCCGTCACGCGACCTGACCCTCACGGAGCGTGTGCTCTTCGAGCGGATGGGCTGGTTCGTGGAGGTCCGGTGGGTCGCCGGGGCCTTGGCCCTGGTGTTCATGGCCCTGGGCTGGTACGTCTTCGACGTGCGGTTCGAGGCGATGGGGGCGGTGGCCGTCGTGTTCGCCCTGTTCTTCTACAACGCGTTCTTCTCGCTGTGCGCCCGGGCGGTGTACCAAAGCCCTCGGGTTAACAAGCGCCGTATTCGGGCGCTGGCCCACGCCCAGATCGTCTGCGACCTCGTAGCCGTCGCCGCGCTGGTCCACTACATCGGCGGCGTGGAGAACCACTTCATCATCCTGTTCGTATTCCCCATGGTGGTGGCCAGCGAGTTCTTCTCCGAATGGATCGCCTACGGCTACGCGACGCTCGCGGCAGCGCTGGTGAACCTCATCGGGTGGGGGGAGTACTTCTTCTACGAGACGGCCCACTATCCGCTTCAGGTGCTCGTCTCGGGGGACCCACGGCACGTGGAGCCGCTCGTCTCGCCCGGCGCCGCTCAGCACTGGGTCTTTGTCCTCCAGGTCTGTTTCGTCATGACCTTCGCCGTCTACGTGACGGTCTTCGTCACCCAGAGCATAGCGGGCCGGCTCAGGCGGCGGGAGGAGGAATTGGAGGTCGCCTACCAGGACCTCCAGTCGCTGGAGCAGATCAAGTCCGACTTCATGCGGAAGACGTCCCACGAACTGCGGGCGCCCGTCGGGGCGCTCCAGAGCCTCCTGAAGGCCGCCCGGATGAAGATGCCGGAGGACGCCGAGGGCCGCGATCTCGTCTCCCGGGCCACCGACCGGACCGAGCACATGCTGGACCTGATCGACGATCTCTTGCGCTACAGCCGCCTCCGCGACGCGGCGCTGCCGGGCCGGATGGAGGCGGTCGAGCTGGCCGAGGTCGTCCGCCGGGCCGCCGAGCTCTTGAGGCCCCGGGCCATCGAGAAACGCATCCGCCTGGAGGTCGACGCCTCGTCGGCCACGGTCCATGGCGTTCGGGACGGCCTGGGGGACCTCGTCACGAACCTCGTGTCGAACGCCATTCGCTATACGCCCGAGGGCGGGAGCGTCTCGGTCCGGACGGCCGCCGACGGCCAGGGGCCGCGCCTCGAGGTCGCCGACACCGGGATCGGCATCCCGGAGGACGAGCTGCCGCACATCTTCGAGGAGTTCTATCGAGGCCGACAGCCCCGGGAGATCTTCGCCCACGGGACGGGGCTCGGCATGAGCATTGTGCGCCGCGTCGTCGAGATGCACCAGGGCGAGATCCGCGTCGAGAGCACGGTGGGGGCGGGGACCCGCTTCACGGTCACCTTTCCGCCGCCGCACGAAGAACAGGCGTGACCTCGCACTGCGCCGCGCAAAAAGAAACTCAGTTTCTTTTCTGCGGAGCACCCTTCGGGCTCCTTTGGACGAAAAGAAACTCAGTTTCTTTTTTCGTCTCGCGTCACCCTCCTCCGAACAGATCCAGCACGGGCTTGAGCCACGCCAGCACTTGGGCCCGCCACTCCGGCACGAACAGGGCCACGCCCACCGCGATCATCGCCGCAACGAGCAGGACGAGGACGAAGGCGCACCCGGCGTTCAGCGTCCGGAGGAACAGGCCCTCCTTGGGCCCGCCCGATTTCTTCAGGGGCCGCCCGCAGTCCGGGCACGCCTTGGCGAGCTTCGAGACGAGCTTGCCGCAATCGGGACAGTTCGTGAGTTTCTTGGTCACGGCGCCGGTTTCCCCGTCTGCCCGCCGTGAAACGTGGCTTCGTGGGGCCTCGCGGCCCGGTGCGTCCCGGCTCCCGCCGGTCGGCCGTCGGAGATGTGCGATTCGTCGTACCGAGGATACCACCCCTCCTCCCGGCGGGCAAGCGTTCAGCGGGGGGCGATGCCCGCGTGGCGGCCACGTCCGGTCGCCTCGCTCGTCGCTTCGTTCCATGCGTTTCGCCGTCTTGCTTTGCCGGGGCTGTCTGATATACTAGACCGTCGGCGGCGCGGGGCGCGCAAGCGGCACGGGATTTGCCCCACGCTTCGCGGCCGCCGCTGTGGGGAAAAAAAGGCCGTGCTAGGCGGGGCGTTAGCGGTGCCCTGTACCTGCAACCCGCTACAGCAGGGCTGAATTCCTCCCCGAGGCTTGGGACGGTCGTCAGGACGCGGCCCACCGGGCGTTGAGGGTCGGATCCCATGCGATGGGTCGCCGGTGAACCGGGTCAGGGCCGGAAGGCAGCAGCCCTAAGCCGGAAGACCCATGCGCCGTGGGGCCATCTGGTCGGAGCCACGGAGGTCGCCCACCGCGGTTGTCTCCTGTCGACGGGAGGTGCACGGCCTGTTCTTATTGTGGTTTGCCGATTGCGCATTGTGGATTGAGCGGCCGCCGCAGGCGCGAAAGCAAGCGTCAGGCCCCAATCCGCAACCCGACACTCGCAATGGAGGGGGGTTGACCGATGCCCTACACCGTCCTGGCCCGCCGCTACCGTCCCACGACCTTCGACGAGGTCGTCGGCCAGGACGCCATCGCCCGTACCCTCCGCCGGGCCGTCGAGCAGGACCGCGTCGCCCACGCCTACCTCTTCTGCGGGACGCGCGGCGTAGGCAAGACGACGATGGCCCGCATCCTCGCCGCCGCCCTGAACTGCCCCGAACGCAAGGGCAGCGACCCGTGCGGCGAGTGTGACATCTGCCGGGCCATCCATCGCGGCGACGACGTCGACGTCCTCGAGATCGACGGGGCCTCCAACAACAGCGTCGAGGACGTACGGACGCTCCGCGAGAACGCCCCCTACCGCCCCGCCCGGGCCCGCTACAAGGTCTACTACATCGACGAGGTCCACATGCTCTCCGGCAGCGCGTTCAACGCCCTGCTCAAGACGCTGGAGGAGCCCCCCGGGCACGTCATTTTCCTGTTCTCGACGACTGCCCCGGAGAAGCTCCCGGCGACGATCCTGTCGCGGTGCCAGCGGTTCGACTTCCGGGCCGTCCCGGGCGAGCGGATCGCCGAGCATCTCGCCGACATCGCCGCGAAAGAGGGCGTGACGGTTGACCCCGCGGCTCTGGCGGCCATCGCCCGTGAGGGGCGCGGCAGCGTCCGCGACGCCATGACGCTGCTGGACCAGGTGATCGCCGTCGGCGGCGGCGAGGTCTCCATCGAGGCCGTTCGCGAGACCGTCGGGGCCGTCTCGGGCGACCGGATCGTCGACCTGCTCGACGCCTGTGCCGGAGGCGACGTGGGGGTGGGGCTCGCGAGGTTCGCCGAGCTGCTGGCCGGCGGGGCCGACCTCGGGGCGCTCCTGGACCAACTCCTGCGGGCCCTGCGGGACGTGCTCGTCGCGAAGACCTGCGGGGCGGACGCCGAGATGCTCGACCCGTTCGGACCGGACCGGGACGCCCTCGCGGCGGTGGGGGAGAAGCTCTCCGTGCCGGCCCTGGTGGCGGCCTTGGGGTACCTGACCGAGGCACGGGGCCGCGTGCGATGGGCCTCCGACGGCCGCCCCATCGCGGAGCTGGCCATCGTGCGGATGGCGTCGCTGGCGGAGATGGAGCCGCTGCCGGAGGTCCTGGGCCGGCTCGACGCCATCGCCGAGTCGCTGACGACCGGCGGCGAACCCCCAGCGGACGAAAAAAAAAAGCGCCCGGTCGGCCTGGATGAGCGGCCCGTGGGGGGCGCTCGCGCGGCGCCGCGGCCGCGGGCGGCGAGGCCGGCCCCTCCGCGAGACGAGTCGCCGGGCGGTGCCTCGGAGGCGGCAGCGGCGGCCGTCGCGGCCGCCGGCATCGAAGCCCCGGACGAGGACGACATCGAGGCCGACTTCGAGGGGCCGTCCTCGGCCCCGGTCGAGACCCAGGCGTTCGTCGTCCAGCGGGCCGCACGCCGGAAGGGGCTCCAGGACGCATTGAAGGACCCGCTGGTGCGGCGGGTCATCGACGTCTTCGACGGCCGCATCGTCCGCATCGATGAATGATCGCAGCCCGAGCCCGCCGCGGAGGGTGTTGTTGACGAGCCCGGAGCGGGAGCGGCAGGGTACGTGCGAATAGCTTGGCACCTCCGCAAGCCGAGGAGCGACCGACAGCCATGGCGGGTTTCGGCGACTTGATGGGCATGATGCGCGACCTCGGGTCGCTCAAGGCGAAGATCGCCGAGATGCAGGAGCAGCTCGGACACAAGACCGTCGACGGCGAGGCCGGCGGCGGCATGGTCACCGCCACCGTCAACGGGCGGATGGAGTTGGTCGGCCTCAGGATCGAGCCCGAGGTGGCGGACCCGGACGACGTCGAGCTGCTCGAGGACCTCGTGAAGGCCGCCGTGGGGCAGGCGATGAGCGCGGCCCAGGACCTCCAGCGGCAGGAGATGCAGAAACTCCTGGGCGGGCTGCCTCTCCCGCCGGGTATGGACGCGCTGCTTGGCTGATGCCGGGCAGAAAATCGGCGCGGCGCGAGAGCGGTTTCAGCCCGGCGGCACCTCGGCCCGATAGTCTGGTTGACCGCCCCTCGGGTGGGGCGGGCGGTCGGCCCCGGCGGTTGGCGAGTCAACGATGGATGCCTACACGGAATCGATGGAACGTCTCATCGCGGAGTTCGGGAAGCTGCCCGGCATCGGGCGGCGGACGGCCGAGCGCCTGGCGTTCCATCTGCTCGACGCCGGCCGAGCCGAAGCTGAGGGCTTGGCCCAGGCCCTTCGCGACATCAAGACCCGCATCGGCCGGTGCAGCGAGTGCGGCGGGCTGGCCGAGGGCGATCGGTGCCCCATCTGCGCGAGTCCCCGCCGCGACCGGTCCCGGGTCTGCGTCGTGGAGCGGCCCCGCGACGTCATTCGCCTGGAGGCGGCGGGCGGCTACGACGGGCTGTACCACGTCCTGGGTGGCCTCTTGGCTCCCGTCGAGGGGCGGGGCCCCGAGGGGCTCGACGTGGCAGGTCTCGAGCGTCGGATCGCCGAGGAGGGAGACGTCGAGGAGGTCGTCTTCGCCCTCAGCCCGACCGCCGAGGGCGACGGCACGGTCCTCTACGTTGCCGACCGGCTGAAGGGAACGGGCGTGCGGATGACGCGGCTGGCCCGCGGCATCCCGACGGGGGCGACCCTGGATTACGCCAGCCACGGGGTGCTGGCCGACGCCCTCCGCGGCAGGCAGGCCGTCGAGTAGCCGGTCTCACCGCCCGGCGTGCCGGGCGCAGGTGCCGGAATGCGTTTCGATACGACGTTGCAGCAGCGGCTCGAGCAGCGGATGGTCCTGGCTCCGCGGATGATCCAGGCCATGGAGATCCTCCAGCTCCCGCTGATGGCCCTCCAGGAACGGATCGACCAGGAGCTGATCGCCAATCCCGTCCTCGAGATGCGTCAGGCCTCCCCCGACCAGGAGACGCCCGAGGGCCCGAGCGACCAGGACGAGCGCAGCTCCCCCGACGTCGCCGAGACCGAACGCGAGCTGGTCGTCCGCGACGACAACAGCAACGTCGAGGACTTCGAGCGACTCTCCAACCTCGTCGACCGCTGGGAGACCTATTTCGAGCAGTCGGGTGGCAGGGGCCGGATCGTCCGCACCGACGAGGACCCCAAGACCGAGGCCATGCAGAACACGCCGGACGACGGCGAGACGCTCCAGGAGTTCATGCTCAACGCCTGGCACCTGGAGACCGACGACCCCCGCCTCTCGGAGCTGGGCGAGCTGATCATCCGCAACCTCGGCGACGACGGGTACCTCCGGGTCGAGCTGGACGAGCTGGGGCGCGAGGCCGAGCCGCCGGCGTCCCTCGACGAGATGGAGAAGGCCCTGGGCCTGGTGCAGCAGGTCGGCCCGACCGGCGTCGCCGCCCGATCCATCGAGGAATGCCTCCTGCTCCAGCTCCGAGCCGACCCGGACTTCGGCGACGGGCCGGGCGACCTGCCCGAGGACGCCGTCGAGACGGCCGTCGTCCGCCACCACCTGGCCGACATCGAGGCCAACCGGTACCCCCAGATGGCGAAGGCCCTCGGCGTCGGGATCGAGCGGGTCAAGGAGGCCGTCGAGCGGATCCGCCGCCTCAACCCCCGGCCCGGGGCGGCCATCAGCCCCCGGCGGACCCCACCCATCATCCCCGACGTCCGCATCGAGTGGGATGACGAGATCGGCGAGTGGCGGGTGACCGTCCTCCGCGGCCCCGCCCCCGAGCTCTACATCAGCCGGGCCTATCGCCGCCTCGTCCGCGACCGCAACCTCGACTCCAAGACCAAGGAGTTCGTCGTCCGGAACATCCGCTCCGCCCGGTGGCTGATCGACGCCATCGAGCAGCGGCGCGACACGCTCCTGCGGGTCACCGAGTCGATCGTCAAGTTCCAGCGGCCGTTCTTCGACGAGGGACCCGACCACATCCGGCCGCTGAAGATGCAGGAGGTCGCCGACGACGTCGGCCTCCACGTCGCCACCATCTCCCGCGCCGTCGCCGACAAGTACGCCGACACCCCCTGGGGGATCCACGCCCTCCGCGATTTCTTCACGGGCGGGACGACCACCGCCGAGGGCGACGAGGTGGCCTGGGACCACGTCCGGTTGCGCCTCAAGGCCATCGTCGACGCCGAGGACAAGTCGAAGCCCCTCGCCGACCTCGACATCAAGAATCGCCTCGCCGCCGAGGGCATCCAGGTTGCCCGTCGGACCATCGCCAAGTACCGCGAGGAGCTGGGCATCCCCTCGTCCCACAAACGCCGCGAGTACTGAGCGGGTTCAGGTAGGTCCTGCGCGGTCGGTCTCCGTGCCGACCGGGCTTGGCGAACCGGAGACGCGGCGGGTGCGGAGACGCGCCGCGCCGAGAGTTGACAAGACTTGCCCGAACCTGCTTGGGAGGCGTTCCGCCGTCTCTTGCACGGGCGGTCCGGCGGAAACTCCCCCCATGCTCCCGCATCCAATGGTACAATCTGACGGGAGGAGGTATGGACCCGCTGCTCAAAGTCCTGAGAAGCGTTCGTCGCCGTCTCGTGGCGGTCCGCGCGCTCGAGGCGGGGCTGGCGGGGGCCGTCCTGGGTGGCGCGGCCGGGCTGGTCGTCGCGCTCCTCCGCGTGCTGGTTCCGGAGTGGCTGCCCGCGGGCCTCGCTCACCCGGCGGGTCCGCTGGTCCTGCCGGCGGCCGGGTTCCTGGTCGCCTTCGTCGTCCGGGCGACTGTGGGCGTGTCACTTCGTCGCGCGGCCATCGCCGCCGACCGGGCGGCGGGCCTCAAGGACCGGCTCTCGACCGCTTTCGAGCTGATTGCGGAAGGGGAGGCCGACGACCGCCCTCGTGCGGCCGGCGGTCTCGACGGCTGCCTCGTGGCGCAGGCTCGCGAGGAGGCCGCGCGCCTCGACCTGGCAGCCCTTCGCTTCGGCCGGCACGTGGCGACGCGCGGACGGGCGGCGCTGGCTGTCCTGGCCCTCCTCGTCGTGGGGGCCTTCCTGCCGTCGCGGGGCGGGCCGGTCGTAGCCCCCGAACGGGCCGAGCCGGCCGCCCGGCAACTTCAGGAGGTCTCCCGGACGGTCGCCCTCGCCCCGCATGTTCGAGACCGCCTCGACCGGACGATCGACCGCCTCCGCGAAGGTGCGGCACGGCGAGGTGAGATGGACCGGGTCACAGCGGACGTCTATCGGCGGGTGTCGGCCGCAGGAGACCGGCGCCGCCGGGCGGAGGAGGCCCTCGCTGCTCCGTCCGACCCGCGGTTCCAGGCCGTCCTACGGGCCGCCGCGACAGGTGACCCCGCCGGTGCCGCCGAGGCCGCCTCTAAGCTTGCCGACCGCCTGACGACGCCCGCGTCTGCCGGCGGGATGCCGCAGGCGGAGCGGGACCGGCTGGCCGCCGACTTGGGAGAAGCGGCCGACCGGGCTGCCGACGCGTCGCTTCCGGAGTTGGCCGCCCGTCTGGAGGAAGCCGCCGGGGCCGTGCGCTCGCCTGACGCCGGGACGGCAGGGGCGCTGGGGCGACTCGCGGACGGGATGACCGAGGCGCTCGGTGGAACGTCTCCGGAGGCGATGGGTGGGGCCTTGGCCCGCCTGGAGCAGGCCCGAACGGAGGCCGGCCTGCCGGCCCGGCCGCCCGGTACGCTGCTGGTTGAATCGCCCCCGCCGGGGGGCGTCGCCGGGGCCGAGACCGCCGTCGTGCCCGTCGCAGACACCGGCGGCCCGGACGTCCGACCTCGCGACCGCCCCGCCGTCCGCCGCTACTTCGAGCGGTGAGACGACAGGACGCAGCCGCCCGTCTGTCCCTCTGCGATTCTTGCGCCGAGGCCTGTCAAGGGTTTCCACGAGCGATGTACAGGCTTCCCGGGGGGCCAATGTTCGAAAACGGTTGACTTGGCGGCGCGGGTGGCCTACCCTATGCGGCTTCGGCGAGCGGGCCGGGGCGGTATCATGCGTGTACGGGCCAAGGTGTGTGGGATCGCGCGGCCGGAGTGGGCCCGGGAGGCGGCCGAGGCGGGGGCGGATGCGATCGGCTTGGTGTTCGCTGAGGGCCCGCGTCGCGTCGGCCTGAAGCAGGCGGCCGAGACCGCGGCGGCGCTGCCCCCGTGGGTGGCGGCGGTGGGCGTGTTCGTCGACGCGCCGCCGGCGGCCATCCGCGAGGCGGCGGCCGAGGCCCACCTGACGGCCGCGCAGCTCCACGGCGACGAGCCGCCGGCGGTGCTGGGCGAGCTGGTCGGCCTCAAGACGATCAAGGCGGTGCGAGTCGGCGGGCCGGAGGACGTCGAGGCGGCTCGGGCGTGGCACGAGGAGTGTCTCAGACAGGGCCAGCGGCCCGACGCCTACCTGGTGGACGCCCGCGTGCCCGGCGGTCCGGCGGGCGGAACGGGCCAGGCGGCGGACTGGGCTGCGGCTCGGGAGCTGGCCGAGGCGGGCCTGGCGCCGCTGATCCTGGCTGGCGGCCTCGGGCCGGAGAACGTCGCCGAGGCGATCCGGGCGGTCCGGCCGTGGGGCGTGGACGGGTCGAGCCGCCTGGAATCGTCGCCCGGCGAGAAGGACCCGGCTCGCATCCGGGCGTTCCTGGAAGCCGTACGGTCGGTCGATCTGCGTTAGCGGGATTGGGCCGCAGAGGACGCAGAGGGCGCGGAGACTGACGGGAAATAAGATGAAGGTTCTGTGCTGAATCGTTCTCTGCCACTCAAGTGGTCTTTGCGGTGGAACAGAATTCCTGAAGGGACACCCAATGGACTATGATGTGCGAAGCCTGGACCTGGCGGCCGAAGGCCGGAAACGCATCGAGTGGGCCGACCACCAGATGCCCGTCCTCCAGGCCATCCGCCAGCGGTTCGCCCAGGAGAAGCCCCTGGACGGGCTGCGAGTGAGCTGCTGCCTGCACGTCACGACCGAGACGGCGAACCTGGTCCGGACGCTGAAGGCCGGAGGCGGCGACGTCGTCCTGTGCGCGTCGAACCCCCTGTCGACGCAGGACGACGTGGCGGCGGCCCTGGTGGGCGAGTACGAGGTCCCCTCCTTCGCCATCAAGGGCGAGGACAACGACACCTACTACAAGCACATCGCCGCGGCGTGCGACCACAAGCCCCACGTGACGATGGACGACGGGTGCGACCTGGTCTTCGCCCTCACCACGGACCGGCCGGAGGACGCGTCGAACGTTATCGGCTCGATGGAGGAGACGACGACGGGCGTCATCCGTCTCCGGGCGATGGAGGCCAAGGGCCAGCTCAAGTTCCCCGTCGTGGCCGTCAACGACGCCGACTGCAAGCACCTGTTCGACAACCGTTACGGGACCGGCCAGTCGACGATGGACGGTGTGATCCGGGCGACGAACATGCTGCTGGCCGGCCGGAAGGTCGTCGTGGCGGGCTACGGCTGGTGCGGACGGGGGACCGCGACGCGGGCCCGCGGGGCCGGGGCCCACGTCATCGTCACCGAGATCGACCCCCTGCGGGCCATCGAGGCCACGATGGACGGCTTCTGGGTCATGCCCATGGCCGAGGCCGCCAAGATCGGCGACCTGTTCGTCACCGTCACAGGCAACAAGAACGTCGTCCGGCGGGAGCACTTTGAGGCGATGAAGGACGGCGCGGTGGTCTGCAACAGCGGCCATTTCAACGTCGAGGTGGACATCCCGGGCCTCGAGGCGATGTCGAAGGCCGTCCACAAGGAGGTCCGCGGATTCGTCGACGGCTACGAGCTGCCTGACGGGCGGACGATCTACCTGCTGGCCGAAGGGCGGCTGGTGAACTTGTCGGCGGCCGAGGGCCACCCGGCGGCCGTCATGGACATGAGCTTCGCCGTCCAGGCCCTCGCCACCGAATGGGTCATCAAGAACCGGGAGAAGCTCGACGTCCGGGTCCACGACGTGCCGCACGAGATCGACGAGTGGGTGGCGGCCCTGAAGCTGAAGACGATGGGCATCGCCATCGACGAGCTGACGGAGGAGCAGGCGGCGTACCTGGCATCCAGCGAGATGGGGACGTAGACGACATGGCCACCGTTCGACCGTTCCGGGCCCTGCGTTACAACACGAGCGACCCGCTGAGCGTGGCGCTGGTGACGGCGCCGCCGTTCGACTGCATCTCGTCCCAGAAGCGGGACGAGCTATACCGTACGCATCCGCATAACATCGTTCGCCTCATTTTCGGCCGCGACGAGCCGGGCGACGACGAGACGCAGAACAAGTACACCCGGGCGGCCGACCTGCTGGCCCGGTGGACCGACGGCGGCATCCTGGTCCGCGACCCGGAGCCGACGCTCTACTTCTACCAGCAGGAGTTCGAGATCGAGGGGAACTCGTACCGGCGGGAGGGGTTCCTGGCCCGCGTCGGGCTGGAGGAGTTCGGGCGGGGCAAGATCTTCCCCCACGAGCAGACCATGGCCGGGCCCCGCGAGGACCGGCTCCGGCTCATCTGCCACGTCCGGGCCAACCTCTCGGCCATCTTCGGCCTGTATCCCGATCCGAAGAACAAGGTCACCGCCCTGTTCCACGAGACCGGCTTGGGCGACCCCGTGGCCCAGACGGTCGACGGCGACGGCGTGGTCCACCGCCTGTACGCGTGCTCCAACCCGGCGGCCATCAAGCGGGTGGCCGAGGCGCTCCGCGAGAAGCCGGTTTTCATCGCCGACGGTCATCACCGGTACGAGACGGCCCTGGCGTACCGGAACGCGCTGGTCGAGCAGGGCGAGAACGTCGGCCGGGACCACCCGGCGGCCTCGGTCCTGATGATGCTCGTGTCGATGTACGACCCGGGCCTGGCCATTCTGCCTGCCCACCGGGTGATCTCGGGCCTGCCGGACCTGGAGACCGGGAACCTCCGGGCGGCCACCGAGGAGCACTTCGAGTGGACCTCCTTCGTCGGGGCCGAGGCCACCAGCCCCCGGATGACCGACCACCTGCGGGAGGCCGGCGGGCACGTCTTCGGCCTGTGGACGCGCGATTCGTCGGAGGCGTACGTGCTGAAGCTTCGCAGCCCCGCCGTGATGGACGAGCTGGCCAGTGACTACTCGGAGGCCTGGCGGCAGCTCGACCCGGCGATCCTGCACCGGGTGCTCCTGGAGACCGACCTGCCGAGGGCCGTCGAGGACGCCGGCGGGATGGAGCTGCGATTCGTGCACCTGGCGCAGCAGGCGTTCGACGCGGTCCACGAGGACGGGGCCGATGCGGCCGTGGTCCTCAAGCCCTTGCCGGTCGAGAGCCTTCAGCAGGTGGCGGCGGCGGGCGAGCGGATGCCCCCCAAGTCGACGTACTTCTACCCGAAGGTTCTGTCGGGCCTGGTGATCAACCCGCTGTCGGATTGATCCGCCGTCTCGCGCTGTCGCCGGGGCGGCCCCCTGCCGATGCCGCCGCGGCACGGGTCCGTGGCTCCGGCGTCCGGCGGGCGCGAAAAGAGACCCCCATCCGGCCGGACGGGGGTCTGGGGCGAATTCCGGATCAGGCGTCGCTTCGCTGCACGTTCACAGCCTTGGGGCCCTTGGGCCCCTGAGTCACGTCGAACTCGACGGTCTCGCCCTCGGCCAGGGTCTTGAAGCCCTCGCCCAGGATCGCGGTGTGGTGGACGAATACGTCGGGACCGCCATCCTGCTCGATGAACCCGAACCCCTTCTCATCACTGAACCACTTGACCTTTCCCGTCGCCATGTACGCCGACTCCTCGTGAGTCTTCCCGATCGTCGCTGCCGCCGGCCTGCTACCGGGAAGCGGACAGAGGCCGGCGTTTGCGAGCCGCGCCGCTGCGGCTCAACTTCCGGCGGATCGGCCGGCTTCAAGGGCCTGCACGAGCCGGCCGGAAGCTCATCACGACGGCGAGTATACGAGAGACCGTGCTTGAGCGTCAACCGCGTTTTTCGTGAGTGCCGGCGCCCTCGGCCCTTCGCTTCCGCTCCGACTTGCGTTGTTGCCGTCTTGGTGTAGAATCGGAGTTCATCCTCCGCCCGGACGGCGGACGGAGAAGCGAACGCGAGAGGGCCGGCGGGGGTCGGGCTGCCGGTCCCGACGAGAAGGGCAGGCCAATGAGGATTGCGAGAACGGCTGTCGCCCGGACGGCGCTTGCGCTGGTCGTGTTGGGCGCCGCCGGCGCTCTGGCGGCACAGGGGCCCAGCGGCGAGGCCAAGGGCGGGGCCACGGCGACGGCTGGTCATGCCCGAGGAACGGCGGGGAAGGCCGGCCCGGCGAAGCGCGCCCTCGAGGCGCTCCCCGAGGGGAAATGGGTCCCTCTGTTCAACGGCAAGGACCTCTCGGGGTGGAAGGTCAAGATCTGCGGTCACGAGCTGGGCGAGAACTATGGGAACACGTTCCGCGTCGAGAAGGGCGTCTTGAAGGTCTCGTACGAGGAGTACCAGGAATTCGGCGGCAAGTTCGGCCATCTCTTCTATGAGAAGCCGCTCGTCGGCGACTACCGGCTGCGGATCGAGTACCGTTTCACGGGGGAACAAGTGCCCGGCGGACCGCAGTGGGCCTTCCGGAACAGCGGCATCATGATCCATGGCCAGCCGGCCGAGAGCATGGCGAAGGACCAGAAGTTCCCCGTCTCGATCGAGGTCCAGCTCCTCGGCGGCCGCGACGAGGGCGAGCGGTCCACCGCCAATCTCTGCACCCCCGGCACGCACGTCGTTATGGACGGCGAGCTGATTACCCGGCATGTCATCAACTCGTCGTCCGAAACGTACCGCGGCGACCGCTGGGTGACCGTCGAGGTCGAGGTGCGGGGCAATACCGTCAGGCATTTTTGCGAGGGCAAGCCCGTCCTGACGTACACCGATCCGCAGCTCGACGAGAAGGACAAGAACGCCGCCAGGCTGACCGCCGAGGGGCACCCGAAGATGCTCCGCGGCGGGACGATCTCACTCCAGTCCGAGAGCCATCCCATCGAGTTCCGCAAGGTGGAGGTGATGAAGCTGGGCGATTGACCGGGCGGATAGCGCATCTCGGCAGGGCCCCGCAGGAAGGAGAGGACGCATGGTCTGCTGCACCCCGTGGAAGCGACGGCTCGGCGCGCCGGGCCTCGCCCTGGCGTTGGTGCTCCTGGTCTCGGTTTCCCTGGAGGCTGCCGTGAAGGTTCCCGACGATCGATACGTCCAAGCGACGCCCGACGGTCGACTGGTCCTGGGCGACGAGCCCGTCCGCTACTGGGGCCTGGTGTGCGCCGTCGCGGGGAAGCCGGACGTCAAGCCGGGGGACTCGCTGGCCGTCCGCGGCCGCAAGGTCGAGGAGAACCGCCGCCAGATCGACGTCTTCGTCGGCCGCCTCAAGGACATGGGCTTCAACCTGGTCCGCACGTGGGAGGGCCGGTATCCCCACCAGCGGGCCGAGCTGCCGCTGCTCTACGATCACGACTACGAGCCCGGCGACGGGTCGAGCGCCGATGCCATCGCCTATTCGTGGCACGCGATGGACAAGGCCGGCATCAAGCTCTGGATGAGCTCGACGAACGGTCTGGGCACGATCCGGCCGGACGACGTCGACGTCATCGACGACCCGGCCACCGCCGACGAATGGCGGAAGGCCGTCGAGGAGCTGACGCGGGTCAACAAGGGCAAGCCGCCCGAGCTGCGGTGGTCGGGACGGATGCTCCTGCCTGCCATCGACGAGCGGACCGAGGCCCTGTGGATCCAGCGGCTCCGGCTCCTGGCGGACTTCCCCAACAAGTACAAGGACGGGCTGCGCCTGGGCGACGACCCCCAGATCGTCGTCTGGGAGCTGACCAACGAGCACTTCCCCTACCGGCACTTCTTCTACGGCCACTGGAAGGACCTGCCGGCTTACTTCCGCAAGAAGATGCTGGCGAAGTGGGCCGGGTTCCTGAAGGAGAGGTACGGCACGGACGATAAGCTACGGGAGGCGTGGGGATTCCTCCTGCCGGGCGAATCGCTCGAGAAGGCCAGCGTGATGCTGCTTCCGCTGGCCCGGCCGATGGAGGGCGACCCGGTCCTGAGCGACGCCAATCCTGCCATCACCGAGTCGCTGAAGGCCCGCGAGGCCGGCTACTCGCGGGACGACTTCACCCGGCAGCGCGGGGCCGACGTGATCGCTTTCGCCAACGAGCTGATCATCAGCCACAAGCAGCGGCTGGAGAAGGCCCTCGAGACGATGGGCAAGGGGTGTCGCCTCTGCCCCACGGTCTATGATTCGGGGAACTCGTTCCGCATCCAGTCCGCCTACATGCACCAGTTCGCCGACGCCGTCTCGACCTGCTCCTACACGAAGGGCATGGGCCACGACCCGAACGACAAGCGGTTCCCGTTCTTCAGCCAGCTCGACGACTCGCCCCGGACGAGCTGGGGCGTCCCCTGGTTCGAGCAGTCGACGGCCCTCAACAAGCCCCACTTCGTCTACGAGACGAACATTGACAACCGGACGAAGTACCGGGCGGAGTACCCCCTGCGCGTGGCAGCCCTCGCGAGCATCCAGGACTGGGACATCGTCGTCTGGCACACGTATCCCGGTCGCGACAAGGAGCTCGAGGACCGCGACAAGCCGTTCGACCGCCGGGTCCACGCCGGGTTCGACTACTTCACCATCCGCGGCGATGAGGTCTACATCGCGGCGCTGCGGGCCGCCGGCGAGATCTTCATCCATCGCCTGGTGCCGCCCGCACCCGACCCGGTGGTCTTCACGTTCGGCCGCCGGGGCCTCCTCGACCCGGACAGCATGGACTACGGCCAGAGCTTCGGCGAGTACCGCGACCACTTCATCGGGACGACCTATCGCTACGGCTCGCGCGTCCTGATCGATCCCTCGCGCGAGGACGACACGGTCGGCGATCGCCACACGGTCCGGCCCAACGTCTTCGAGTCGAACCCCGTCAAGCCGAACGACCAGGTCACGTACGATTGGCAGCGGGGCTTCCTGACGATGGACTCGCCGAGCGTTGCCAGCTACACGGGCTTTTTCGGCGAGTACGGGGACGAGACCGTCCGCTTCGACCACAGCGACGTGGCGTTCGCCGACGTCGAGTTCCGCAACCCCGAGGGCATCGCCTACCCCGTGACGCCGGAGGAGGGATACGTGACGCTGACGCTGGCGTCGATGGACGGCCGGCCGCTCGAGGAGTGCCGGCGGGCCGTCTTCGTCCCGGCCAGCACCAGCTTCAACACCGGCTACAAGCTGGACGTGACGCGGAGCAACCAGGGCCGGCAGACGGCCGGCCCGGCCGACAAGCCGCCCCAGGAACACTGGGGGGCGTGGCTGGAGAGCGGCGGCCGCGAGCCCGTTCTGGTCGCCCGCGTCGGCGTGACCGTTAAAAGCGACGCGATCGACGGCATGCGCTACACGTTCCGCGACTGGTATATGAAGGATATCGGCCGCGGCGTCGTCAGAAAGGGCGAGCTGCGGGTCCCGGCCGACAAGGAGGTCTGGATCGTCGAGTTGATGAGAGACTGAGGGAGCACGGACGATGCGGAGACGAATCGCTGCGCTGGTCCTGGCTGTTGCCATCCTGACCCCGGTCGCTGCGGCGGGCGCGCCGGCCGGCGGGGGCCTCCCACCGGATGACGCGTACGTGGTGGCCAGGGGGAGCAGGCTGTATGCGGGCGACCAGCGGGTCCGGTTCTGGGGTGCGATCGGCGGCTTCCCGGCCGCCAAGGCCCCCGGCGAGGACCCCTACGCACACAACCGGCGGCTGGTGCGGCGATATGAGGACCTCGGCTTCAACATGGTCCGCATCTGGAGCCTGAACCGGACCATCGCCCGTCAGCCGGGCGGCTACACCAAGGGGGACGGCAGCCCCCTCGACGTCCACGACAAGTGCGTGGCCCTGTTCAAGAAGGCGGGGTTCCGCCTGTGGGTCGGCTCGGCCGGCATGGGCGGCATCGCGACCGCCGCCGACGTCGGCATCCTCCGCAACCCGGAGACCGCCGAGGCCTGGCAGGAAGCCGTTCGCCAGATCAGCCAGAGGGATCGCCGGACCGGCCTGGTCGGCGTGGTCCCCGGACGGTGCGTGGCGGTCGCGTGGGATCCGAGGCTCGAAGCCATCCAGATCCGCAACGCCGCTCACACGCTCGACCACCTCAACCAGCACACCGGCCTCCGGGTGGCCGACGACCCGGTCTTCGGCATCTGGGAGATCACCAACGAGCAGTGGTGGATCGTGCAGATGGTCACGGGCAAGTGGCAGGGCCTGCCGAAGTTCTTCCGCGACACGCTGCTCGCCCGCTGGCACGACTTCCTCAAGAAGAAGTATAAGACCGAGGAGTCGCTGACGGCGAAATGGAACGGCCTCTTGCCGGGCGAGGACCTCGCCCAAGGCACGGTTCTGCTCGCGCCGCTGCGGAAGGACTCGGCCGTCGCCACGCTCAACGACGCCAATCCACACGCCGAGGCCAAGGTGGCCGGCGGCGAGGTGCTGTACGGCCGGGACGACGTCAGCGTCCATCGCGGGCGGGACGTCAACGAGTTCTTCGCCGGCCTCCTCCTCGCCCACAAGAAACGCGTGGCCGACGCCTTCAAACAGTGCGGCAAGTCGACCCGCCTCAGCCCGCTCCTTTGGGACACGGGCATCGGTTACAACGGCATCAGCCAGCTCCTGCACCAGAACGCCGATGCCGTCTCCCACTGCGCCTACATCGGCGGCTGCGCCCCGGACGAGTCGCACAAGCACTACCCCTGGTACAGCGGCCTGGAGGAACCGCCCCGCATCTGCCTGAACGTGCCGTGGCTCGAGCACAACACCGTCGAAGGCAAACCCTACTTCGTCTACGAGACGCAGATCGGCGCTCCCGCGAAGTACCGGGCCGAGTTTCCCTACCGCATCCTGTTCCTGGCCAGCATCAACGACTGGGACGCCGTCTGCTGGCACACGATGAGCGGCGGGTACAAGTGGGACCGGGAGGACCCGTTCGAGGGCACGCTGGCGTTCCCCGGGCCGGCGGCCTACCAGTTCACCTACCTGTATGACGAGGTCCAGCTCTCGGCCATGCACGCCGCGGGGAAGATGTTCACCTCGATGCACTTCAGGCCCGCCCCCGCCCCGACGGTCTTCACCTACGGCCGCAACACCATCTTCCATCCCGACAGCATGAGCTACGCCGGCAGCTACGGCGCCAACGGCGAGGACATGCTGAACACGAGCTACCGGTACGGGTCGCGGATCCGGATCGACCTGGAGCGGGAAGAGGATTCGATCTCCGGCCCGACCGTGCCCCTCCGGGGCTACGCCTACCCGACACCGCTGCGGCCCACCGACGAGATGACCTACGACTGGCAGCGGGGGTGCCTGACGTTCGATGCCCCCGGCGCTGCTGCGTTCGTCGGCTTCCTGTCGCAGTACGGCAGCGACGAGGTCCGGTTCCGAAATGGCGTCACCATCCGCGATGTAAGCGTCTCAAGTCCCCCCGGCATGGCGTACCCGGTGACGGACGAGGAAAAGTACGTGGCCATCGCCCTCGCGAGCACCGACGGCAAGCCGCTGGCCGAGTGCCGGAAGGCCGTCCTGTCGGCCGTCAGCACGAGCTGCAATACCGGCCTTAAGGTCGGGCGGAACCCGGACGTCGTCCGGCCCCGCCACGTGTGGGAGGGCATGAAGGTGTTCGAGCGGGGCACGCGGCCCGTCCAGGTTACCAGGGTCGGCTGCACCGTCATCAGCCCGCACATCGCGGGCATGACGTACACCCTCCGCGACTGGCACGGGAAGGCCATCGGCGAGGGCACCGTCGGCCGCGACGGCGCGATCACCATCGATGCGGGCCAACCCGTCTTCCTCGTCGAGCTGGAACGCTGAGACCCCGTTCCGGCTTCATTCAAGACGGGCCAGCACCCGTGCACTCCGAACGGGTATAACAGGGGTGACGGTGGTACCGGCACCATCGATCCAACGAACGGAAGGAGCCGAACGTGAGAGCTTGCATGACGTGCCTGGCCGTCCTGGTTGCCGCCGGCACCGCGGCTGCCGAGAACATGGTTTTCCCGGACGACGCGGGCCTGGTCGACGTGACCCGGCCGCCCTATAACATGAAGGGCGACGGCAGGACGGACAACACGGCGGCCCTTCGCCAGGCGTTCGAGGACTACCGCAGCAGCAATCGCACGCTGTATTTCCCGAACGGCACCTACCTGGTCGGGGACCGGGTCAACATCAGCGGCGACCAGCCCAGCCAGCCGCACAGCCCCCACCGGTTCCTCCATATCCAGGGCCAGAGCGAGGCCGGCGTCGTCCTGCGCCTGAAGGACAACGCCCCCGGCTACGACGATCCCGAGAAGCCCAAGACCTTCATCTCGCTCTACGAGGGCAAGAGCACCGGCGACGTCATGCACAGCTACGTCCGCAACATCACGGTCGACGTCGGCCGGGGCAACCCGGGCGCGGCCGCGCTGCGCTTTATGACGAACAACTCGGGCGCCATGTACGACGTGACCATCCGCTCCAGCGACCCCGAGAAGCGAGGCGCCATCGGCCTTGACCTCCGGCAGAGCCAGAACGGGCCGGGCCTCCTCAAGCGGATCACGGTCGACGGGTTCGACTACGGCATCCAGACGGCCAACACGTTCTCGCTGGTCTTCGAGCACATCACCGTGACGGACCAGCGGAAGGCCGGCTTCAACGCGGGCAACTCCCGCCTGACGATCCGCGGCTTCTCGAGCCGAAGCGGCGCGCCGGCCCTCGTCGGCTCCAAGCACACGCACCTGACGCTCGTCGATGGCGACCTGGCGGCGACCGGCTCTTCGCCCGAGGCCGCTATCGTCGCCGCGGGCCCGAAGATCTTCCTCCGCGACGTCAAGACGAGCGGCTATGCCCACGCCGTCCGCGCGAGCGACGGCACACTCGTGGACGGGCCGATCGACGAGTGGTACGAGGGGAAGGGCCTCTCGCTGTTCGGGGCCGAGCCGCGGACGCTTCGCCTGCCCGTCCTGGAGACGCCCGAGGTCCCCTGGCAGCACGACCTCTCGAAGTGGGTCAAGGTCGAGCCCGGCGAGGGGGGCCTGAAGAAGGCCCTCGACCGGGCCGCCGAGGAGGGAAAGACCACCGTTTACCTCCCGAAACTCGGCAAGAACAAAGGCAAGTACGTCGTCACGGAGCCCGTGCACGTCCGCGGCAGCGTCAACCGCATCATCGGCATGGAGAACATCCTCTGGATCGACGAGAAGGTTCCCGCCGGGGAGGCCGCGATCGTCCTTGCCGAGGACCTCCGCGGTCCGGTCGTCGTCGAGCGGTTCTTCAACATCCTCAAGAACGGCGGGTGGAAGGGCCTGTACGACCGGTACCTGTTCGAGAACCACTCGCCCCACCCGGTCATCCTCCGGAACCTGGCCCACGGGGCCTGCCTGCACAAGAAGCCGGCGCCGGGGAAGGTCTGGTTCATCGAGGACATGGCGGGGGGACGGAAGTGCCTCATCGGCCGCGGCGAGCAGTGCTGGGCCCGGCAGTACAACCCCGAGTCGCCGGACCTGGAGATGTGCGAAGTCGACGGAGGCCAGATGTGGATCCTCGGGATGAAGACCGAGGGCCGGTCGCAGCACATCATCGCCCGGAACGGGGCGAAGGTCGAGCTTCTCGGCGGGGTCAGCTACCAGTCCTGGAAGAATCAGCCTCTCGACCCGCCCATGTTTACCGTCGCCGACTCCGACGCCAGCTTCACCTTTGGCTTCTACCACTGGAACCTGCCGTTCACTACGATCGTCGAGGAGACGATCGGCGGCACGACGAAACGGCTGCCCCGCAAGGAGCTGGTCAACTACCACCTGCCCGTCTACCGGGCCGGACGCGGCACCAGCGGGGGTACGGCCGAGCCGTTCGCGGGCGGCGCGGCCGACCGTCGGGCTGCCAACGTCGCGGAGTGACCGCTCCGGCCCCGCCGCTGCGGCAGGGCCTGTTGCCGACCACCGAAGGAGGACCGACGCCATGTTCGCCGCCCGAAAGCCGAGCCGCACGATGCCGTTCGCGGCGGTCTCTCTGGCGGCGATCCTGGGCGTGCATGCGGCGGCTGCGGCTGGCGCCGACGGCGGGCCGTCCCGCCATCCCATGGTGACGTTCGGCCGCGGCCGGATCGCCCTCAGCCACGATGGAAACGGGGACCCGGACGACATCGGCGCCCTGCCGGCCGAGCTCGCCATGATCGCCTATGCCGGCCTCCGCTCGCGGCTGGTCCACGTCCACTACTTGTCCCAGGTGTGGGACAGGAAGTCGATGTCGCACAAGAGGCTGGGCGAGATGGAGGCCTCGGCGCTTGAGGGGGCCGACCGGTTCGGCTGGGACCGCAAAGTCTTCTTCAATGCGCTGACCGCCCATCGCGATGCGGACGGGGGCCGCAACGCGTGCACCGACCACCTGGTGGCCGCTATGGAAGCCTCCACGGCCGAGGACCCGCTGTGGCTCTGCGTCGCCGGACCGTTCGAGACGGTGTGGCAGGCGGCGAAGCGGTGCGACCCAGGCAAGCGGCCCCACGTCAAGATCGTCACCCACTCCGGGCACAACGACAAGAATGCCGGCAAGGGGGATGCCCACCACACCCGGAAGGACGTGGAAGCCCTCGGGTCCCCCGTCGTTGACATCCGCGACCAGAACCGGGGGTTCAGCACCCGCAAGGATTTCGCCCCCTGGCAATGGCTCGAGACGCACGCCGACGCCGACCTGCGGTGGGTGTACGCCCGGATGAAGGCCGGCGGCAAGGCGGACATCTCCGATGCCGGCATGGTTTACTACCTGCTCACCGGCGACGAGAACGGCCACCTCGGCAAGCTGAAGCGGTTCTGGTCGCACAAAGCCAGCGGCGCCGGGCCGAGCAGGACCGGGACCGAGGCCAATGGGCCGAGCCCCGCCGCCGCACCGCGGGCGGCAATTCCGCCGGCGCCGCGGCGTGCATCGCATGATCTGACCGAACAGACACGGGAAAGAAACCTATAATGTATTCGACAGCCGTTAAGACTCGCGGCCGCCGGGGTCTTCTCAAGGCGGCGGGAGCACCGGCCGCACTGATCCCGGCCCTGCTTTTCCTCGGTTGGACGGACGCCGCCCAAGCCACCGAATACGTGTTCCCCGACGACGCCCGCATCATCAACGTGAAGCGCGACTTCGGTGCGAAGGGCGACGGCCGCACCGACGACACCGAGGCCATCCAGGCCGCTATCGTCGAATCCCTCAGCGGCGACTACCGCAACCCGAAGGCCATCCACCTGCCCGCCGGCACGTACCTCGTCAGCAAGCCGCTGAAGGCCCGCGTCACCGATGCCCCGCCGGGGGAGGGCGGTTGGAGCGACGGTTGGCGGTCGGGCATGTTCCTCGTCGGCCAGCGCCGGGGCGACACCGTCATCAAGCTCGCCGACGGCGCTCCCGGCTTCGGCGATCCGAACGCCCCCCGGGCAATGATCATCACCGGTTCCACCGGCCACGGCGCCAAGCACGACAGCCGCATCGGCGGCTGGGGCAACGAGGCCTTCCAGAACACCCTCATGAACTTCACCGTCGACACCGGCAAGGGCAATCCCGGCGCCATCGGCGTCGACTTCCTGGCCAGCAACCGCGGCAGCATGATCGACATCACCGTCCGAAGCGGCGCCCCCGACGGAAGCGGCGTCTGCGGCGTGGACCTTACGCGGCCCTGGCCCGGGCCGGGACTCGTGAAGAACGTCTCGGTCGACGGGTTCGATTACGGCGTCCGCCAACGGCACATGGACTGCTCGATGACGTACGAGCACATCACGCTCACCGGCCAGAAGGTCGCCGCCATCCAGGCCCTTGGCAGCCCCGTTGTGAGCATGCGGAAGATCGTCACCCGCGGCGACGCGCCCGTCTTCCGGTCGGACAACAGCGGCCGGGCCATGATCGTCTTCCTCGACAGCCGGTTCGCCTTCACCGGGTCGGGCGAGCCGCCGGCCGCCATCGAGAACCAGGGCAACCTGCTCCTTCAGAACGTGACGTTCCGCGGCTACAGGACCGCCGTCGCCAACCAGGGCAAGGACCTCCGCGAGGGGCTGGGCGTCCCCGCCGACGGGCGCGTCAGGCAGTACCTCTCGCGCGACCCGCTTCGTCTCTTCCCCGGCCCGGAGAAGTTGCCGGACCTCCCCGTCAAGGAGACGCCCGAGTGGCACTCGGCGGACCTCTCGGACTGGGCCAACGTGATGGATTTCGGGGCCCACCCCAAGGGCACTGCCCGCGAGTTCACCACCCGGGTCGCCTTCGAGCGGGTCGACCCCCAGGTCAACTTCGGCTGGGGCGGCGGCGGGCCGGACGACGAGCGGCTCGGCAGCGACAACTTCTCCATCCGCTGGACCGGCGACGTCGAGGCCCCGAAGACCGGCGAGTACACCTTCTACGTCAACATGAACGACCAGGCCCGCCTGTGGGTCGACGGCAAGCTGATCGTCGACAAGTGGGACAAGTACTACGGCGCCGAGTTCGGCGGCACGGTCCGGCTCCAGGCCGGCCGGCGCGTCCCCATCCGCCTCGATTACTGGGAGAGCGGCCACCAGGCCTGGTGCCGGCTCGCTTGGGCGGGCCCGGGCATCGAGAAGCAGACCATCCCGATGGCGGTCCTCTATCCGACCTCTGAGGCGACCGAGGCGAAGGGGCTGACTGGACACTACTACGGGAACGCCAACCCCTCGAGTCTCGACGCCATCCAGAGGGCCGTCGATTCGGGCAAGTCCGTCGTCTACTTCCCCAACGGCAAGTACGAGGTCGGCGGCACGATCGTCCTGCGGGGCAAGACCAAGAAGCTCATCGGCATGGAGGCCACCCTCTCCGACGCGACCATCCGCTACGACGGCACGTCGCACGACGTCGCCTTCATCGAGCACCTGAACGGCGTCGACTTCGTCCACAATTCGGACAAGGCCCTCGTCGTGCGGCGGTGCAACATGAAGGGCTACGAGAACACCGAACGGGGCACCGGCGACGTCTTCCTCGAAGACAACATGGGGGCCCGCCCCTACATCAACCATCCCCAGCGCCTGTGGGCCCGTCAGCTCAACGTCGAGTACGGGCGGCGGCCGCTCCTGATCAACAACGGCGGCCGAGTCTGGGTCCTGGGCATGAAGACCGAAGGCAAGTTCTCGCAGGTCATCAACAACGGCGGCGTCTGCGAAGTCTACGTCCTCTACTCCATGACCAACCCCCAGCCGGACCGGTCGATGCCGATGATCGTCAACAACGAGGGGTACCTGGCGGTTTCGTTCGCCGACGGCGGGCAGAAGAGCTTCTGGACGAAGGTCCAGGAGACGTGGCGCGGCGAGACCCGCAAGGACGAGACCTGGCGGCGAGAGACGATGATGTACATCGGCGGCGGGCTGTCGGCCGCCCCGGCTGAATAGGCCGCCTCCGTATCGAGGGGAGGGCCGCCTGCGGCGCCGATGCCTGCCCCCTGGCAAGGCTTTTTCCTGTGGAGCCTTGCGGCCAAGGGGGTCACCGGGCAAGAATAGCATCTGAGCCGCGAGCTTGGGAGGGCGCTCCTGCGGCAAGGCCGTGGTGCGGGGCCCGCTCGCTTCTCTTGCCGGAGACCGGGCAGAGGGGGTCCTCAAAGAGGCCTCCGGCAGAGGAGCAGCCCAATGCGGCCCTTCCAGTCGACAGTGGTGAGTCTGTCGCTTGCTCTCGTGGCACTGGTGGCGCCGGCCCGGGCGGACGATTTGGTCCTGGAGTGGAACGCCGCCGCACGCGACGCCATCCGGGCCACCGACACGGTCGGGAACCCTGGCACCAGCTCGCGCAACCTGGCCATGATGAACCTGGCCATGTACGACGCCGTCATGGCCGTCACGGGCACCCACGAGTGGTTCTGCGTCGCCCCGGCGGCACCGGAGGGCGCGTCGGCCGAGGCAGCCGCCGCTTCCGCCGCCTACGGCGTCCTCTCGGGCCTTTGTCCCACGCGTCAGGCCGACTTCGACGCGGTGTACGCGAAGCAGGTGGCAGCCATCCCGGACGGTCCGGCCAAGAGCGACGGCTTGGCGTGGGGGCAGGCGGTGGCGGCGGGCGTCCTCGGCTGGCGGGCCACGGACGGCGCATACGACCCGCCGGTGCTGTACACGCCGAGCGGCGCCCCCGGCCGGTGGGCGCCCGATCCGACCCTGGAGACGGAGCACGGCATCACGCAGGAGGCCTGGGGTCCGAGCTGGGGGGCACTGACGCCGTTTGCGATCGCCTCGGGCGACCAGTTCCGCCCGCCGCACCCTCCGAGCTTCGACAGCCCGGCTTTTCTTGCCGCCTACAACCAGGCCAAGGAGGTCGGTGCGCTCGACAGCGCCACCCGCACGGCCGACCAGACCGAGATGGGCGTGTTCTGGGCCTACGACCGCCTGGGCACGGGGCCCCCGCCTA
The DNA here is from genome assembly GCA_964526295.1 of uncultured Anaerolineales bacterium. Classification (GTDB taxonomy): domain Bacteria; phylum Planctomycetota; class Phycisphaerae; order FEN-1346; family FEN-1346; genus CAZGKW01. Next base: position 4,833 of record CAZGKW010000040.1, on the reverse strand, counting down.
TCCTGTTCAACCAGGTGGCCGAGCAGGTCGCCGTTCAGCAGGGCAACGACTGGCTGACCAACGTGCGGATGTTCGTGATGGTCTCGACGGCCCTGGCCGACGCCGGCATCTGCGCATGGGACGCCAAGTACGCCTACGACCTGGGCCGACCCGTAACGGTGATCCGCGAGGCCGACCTGCTGGGAGTGGACGAACTCGTTGCCGACCCGGACTGGCGTCCCCTGGGGTCGCCCGGCGGCGCCGGGCCCGACTTCACGCCGCCGTTCCCGACCTACATCTCGGGCCACGCGACGTTCGGCGGGGCCCTGTTCCAGATGCTCGAGCACTTCTACGGCACGGACGACGTCGCGTTCGTCTTGGTCTCGGACGAGTTCGGACCGTCCGTCGAGCGGGAGTTCGCCTGCTTCTCGGACGCCCGCATCGAGAATGGCCTGAGCCGCGTGTACCTCGGCATCCACTGGGACTTCGACGACACGGTCGGCCAGCAGGTGGGCATGGACGTGGCCGATTACATCTCGGGGAACCGCTTCCAGCCGGTGCCCGAGCCGGCGACGCTCCTGCTCGTCGCCGCCGGTGCGGCCGCCCTCGTGCTTCGGAGACGGCAGCAGCGGCGGCGCGACGCATGGTGGTCGGCACCGGACGGGGTGCTGTCTCGATGTACATCGGGACAGGGGGACGGCCCCGCCCTTCGAGACACTCTCTTCGAGCCCGAGCCTCCCTTCGGGTCCGAGCCCCAGGGTCGAGACAGACCCGAAGGGAGTGTGCCGATGGGCGGCAGAGAGGGAGTATGCCACCGGCAGAGGCGCGGCCGAGGGGCGAGTCGGCCCCGACGGCGCCGGCCCCGCGCCACGAGCCTTGCACGGACGGCCTTGCCGCACGGGCGGGGAATCAATAGCATGGCCGCAGGGACCCGCTGCTGAAGGCGGATGATGGACAGGGCCTGCTGTCCCAATCGGTTTCGCTTCGTCGTGCTGACATCGTCGCTGATGGTCCCGCTACTGGTCCTGCCGGTCGGCGTTCAGGGCCAAGCGTCGGCCGACGTCGACCTCCAAGGCATCATGCTGGGCCTGCACAAGGAGCCGGATGCCCCGCACCAGCTCGTGCGCCACGACATCGAGGGCGGCCGGGTGGTTCGGCGGACGGTCCTGGCGGATGATCTGGGCCGTCGGTCCGCGTCCGGCATCAGCCCGGACGGCCGCCGCGTGGCGGTGATGGGCCCCCGAGACGACCGGCACTGGATCGGCGTGATGCTGAGCGACGGCGGGGAGGTCCGCTGGCTGGCCGAGGTGCAGGGGGAGGATCTGAACTTCCGCCGCCTCCTCTGGTCCACCGCCGGGGGCGGCCAATGGGTCTACTGCATCAGCCATCCCTACGACGACGGCCCGGCCGACCTGTGGCGGGTCCATGCCGGCACCGGCCGGCAGGAACGCGTGGTCCGCTTCAACGGGTCCATCGCCGACCGGGCCGCGTCGCGCGACCTGTCGCCCACCACCGGCCGGCTGTTCGCCCGCAACAGCGCCGGGGGAAGCGAGCATAACCTCTATGAGATGGCGGCCGGCGACGGCGACCTGACACGCGAACCCCTCGGGGACGACTGTGGCAACGGCACCACCCCCGATGGCCGGCTCGGCGTCCGCAACAACACGACCTGCGGGGCGACACCCCCGCTCCATTGCCGGGGCAAGGCCCCCGTGACGGTCGCCCTGCGGGCACCCGACGACCAGGCGGGCTGGCAGTGGCGTTTTGGAGACGGGCACCGGGCCACAGGCGCCTGGGTCGAGCATCACTACGAGACGCCCGGCCGGTACGAGGCCCGGGCCCGGCGCGGCGACCACCGCATGCCGTTCGTCGTCACCGTCCGGCCTCCCCAGGCGCCGAAGCTGACGGACCAGGTGGTGGTGATCGATCACCGGCGGGTGCGGCTGACGTTCGACGAACGCGTGGATCTCGGCGCCGCCACCCTGCTGGCCGACGGCGAAGCCGGCGACGCCGGGGCCCTGGACCTGGGCGACAGTCGCCGGACGCTGCTGGTGGCCCTGCCTGAGCCGATGGGCACGAGCCTGACGCTGGTGCGGCCGGGCGTGCGGGACGTGGCGCAGCAGCCGAACGAGATGCCGGAGACGCCCCTGGAGAACATCCGCGCGTTCTACGAAGAGACCTACCGCTACGGCCGAGCCCTCCACGCCGGGCGGGCCGCCGCACCGCTATAGCACGGAAAGGGTCGCCCGATGTCCACTTCTGCGGATCGTCCCGCCGGCCCGTCGCCGAGGGACCCGCCCGGCCACGTCATCACCAACCTGTGGGGACAGGTCGAGCCCGTCCGCGTGCCGGTCGATCACCGCACCATCTATCGCGGTGTCGAGGGGGGCGCCTACAACCACCATCAGCAGCTCAGTCACCTGGGCGAGACCCTCTACGCCACCTGGTCCTGCGGCAAGCGCGACGAAGACACGCCGGGCCAGGCCATGATGCTGGCCACCTCCGACGACGGCGGCGAGACCTGGTCGGAAGCGAGGGTGCTGGCCGGCCCGGACGAGCCGCGCGGCGTGTGCACGGCGATGGGGCTCCACGTCCACGGAGACCGGTTGGTCGCCTACTGTGGCCACTACGAGATGAGCGACCACGGCATGCTGATGTACTACGCCACGGGCGGCAACGCCTCGCTGGGCGACCCGGAGAGGCCGTCCCATCTCGACCCTCACACCCGGATCTACGTCTCCGACGATGCCGGGGCGACCTGGGAGGGGCCGGTGGCGACGATCCCCCGGTTCGTGCCGAACCTGGCCCCGTCGCCCCTGGCGAGCGGGCGGCTGCTCATGCCGGGAAACCTCCGCTACGCCCGGACGGACGACCCGGCGGGCATCGAGGGCTGGCAATTGGCCGGCCTGCCGCGGATTCCCGACGACGTGCCCGACGACCCCGAGGGCCACGTGGTCGCCTGTCGCATCCGCGGCGACGAGTTCGGCCTGTGCGAGGGGTCGTTCTTTCAGACCGATGACGGGGTGATCCACATGATGCTGCGGACCACGGCCGGGCGGCTGGCCGTCACGCAGAGCGCCGACGGGGGCCGGACGTGGTCCGAGCCGATCCTGACCGAGCACACGGACTGCGGGTGCCGGTTCCACTTCGGCCGGCTGCCGGACGGGCGGTTCTTCGGGCTGAGCTGCCCGGAGCCGAAGTCCGAGCGGCGGCCGATGGTCCTGGCCACGAGCGACGACGGGGTGCGTTTCGACCGGCACTACCTGCTGGGCGACGAGCCGCCTTTCCTGGCCCGCATCCCGGGGGTGCACAAGTACGGGCGGTACGGCTACCCCGCGCTGCACCTTCGCGACGGGCAGGCCCATGCCATCTACTCGGTCAACAAGGAGGACATCGCGGTGGCCCGGTTTGAGCTGGACGTGCTGGATTGAGGGCAGACGCCGATGGACCTGGCGACGATGAAGCGGGCCCCGAAGGCGGCGGGCATCGCGTACCGCGACGCGTCGGGCCGCGTGGCCGACTTCCACGCCCTGCGGCACACGTTCATCACGCGCCTGGCGAGGTCGGGTGTCGCGCCGGCCGTGGCGACGAGCCTCGCACGCCACTCGACGATCACGCTGACGATGGACCACTACACCCACACGCTGATGGAGGACGAGCGGTCGGCGCTGGCCCGGTTGCCGGGGTTGGGCGATAAAACTGCGAAAACTGAATCCGTTCGGGTTACGGGCACTCATGGCCTCGGCCCCCGTGCGTAACTTCTGCGGCGTTACTCGCAACACGGTCCCTAAGGGCTGCCCATACCGCCACGCTGGGAATCTTGGAAGGCCCCCTACTACACGCCTACCGTGCGGCATTGCGATTGCTGTGCAAGTTCAGCCAAGCATCCGTAACGGTCGGTTCATGCCCTTCTCAGACAAACCCCGCCAGCCGTACGAATGTCGCGAAGGCATACCATGTGCTTTATGCGCCAGCGCGCTTTCATCTGGCACACCTTCCCGTCATCCGATACAGTAAAAACACTCTTCTCGGCATGGGGGAGCACTGGCTCATGTGACCCAGGGCGGCTGCAGCGTTGAGAGCATAACCATGTTCATCGGGATCGATTTGGGGACCACCTCCTGCGTGGCGGCGCACCTCGATGGAGATAACTGCCGTTTCGTCACAGACGAGAGAGGTGAGTGGTACATTCCGTCCATGGTCGGACTCGGGGAAGACGACCGCCTTTTGATCGGCAATGAGGCCAGACGCCATGCGGTTTTACGTGCCACTCATACCATCTCATCGGTAAAGCGGCAATTGGGTCGAACGGCCACCGTGAGATGGGGTGATCTCAAGACATACCCGCAGGAGATTTCGGCTCTCATTCTGGGATATCTGGCTGTCCAGGCCGAACGCTGTTTCGGCGAACCTGTGTCTGGGGCCGTGCTCGCCGTACCCGCGCACTTTGATATCAACCAACGTTGGGCGACGATGCAGGCAGCCGAAATTGCCGGTATACCCGTCTTGCGAATGGTAAACGAGGCCACAGCCGCCGCGCTGGCCTACGGCATGCGCGATCTGTCCCGGGAACAGCAGGTGGCAGTGTTCGACTTCGGAGGTGGCACGTTCGATATCTCGATCTTGGGGTTGGGGGAGGGAGTGTTCGAGGTACTCGCCACAGCCGGCGACACGCAACTCGGTGGCGACGACTTGGACCAGTGCCTGATTGGCCACTTGGCCGAGGCATTTCGGAACCAACACCCCGTGGATTTGCGCGGGGATCCCCTGGCGCTGAGGCGACTAACACTACAACGCTAAGTTCTCGGCCAATGGCATTTGCGGATTCGGGTCAGTGTGATGCCTAACTCGTGT
>CAZGKW010000039.1:0-41525 GCA_964526295.1 uncultured Anaerolineales bacterium | reverse complement strand
CCTACTTCGCGTCCTCACCGGCGTCGACCGCGGAATTTAGATGCGATTGCCCTGGGCGCTGCACGACACCCCGGCGAAAAGCGTTGACACCCCCGCCGGAGGGCACTCTACTGCATGGCCGGGCCGAGGCGCCACGTTGTCGCGGGTGAGGGGCCACCCATGCTGTCCTGGCCGAATCGGATCACCGTCGTCCGACTCCTGCTGGTTACTCCGTTCATCCTCCTGCTCTTGAACGCCCCGGACAGCCCGTGGTACCGGTACGGGGCGGTGGGGCTGGCGGTCCTGATCGGCATCGGGGACGCGGCCGACGGCATCCTGGCCCGCCGCACGGGAAAGGTCACCCGGGTCGGCACGATCCTCGATCCGCTGGCCGACAAGGCCCTGATGATCAGCGCCCTTGTGTGCCTGGCGACGACGCGGTTCTCGCCCGACCCGGAGCTGAGGCTCCACCTGCTGGTCTCGGTGGTCCTCGTGTCGCGGGAGGTGTTCGTCCTGGTGGGGGCGGTCGTGGTATTCCTGCTGGCGGGCATGTTCCAGGCGCTACCGAGCTTCACGGGCAAGGCCACCACCGTGATGCAGTTCATCACGATTGCCCTGACCATCGCCCTGCCGGACCTCGTATCGTGGTTGCCCCGCGGGCCCGTCCTGACGGTCACCCACATCATCTGGGGGGTGACGGTGGCGCTGGCGATCATCTCGTGGCTAGGGTACATCCGTATGGGGTCGAAGCTCGTCGCCTCGGTGGGCAGCACGGGGTGAAGACCCCGAAGCCGGCCCCCCCGTCCGGCCGGGCGCGAGGGCCGGCACCTGGCTGCTCGGTTTTTCGTACGAAAAGCGGTGCCGTCGTGCAGGGTCCGCCGCCCCGCGGCCGCCGCCGCTGGGCCGGTAAATAGCTCCCTTGCAAGCACTTACGTTCGCCCGCCTTCCCACTCTCATCCGCCGATTTGCCCCCAGCCGCCTTTCGCCTATGGTGTAGACGGAAGGCAACCGGAGCGGGCCCTGCGGGAAACGCTCCGAAGACAGAGGCGCCGGACACGCACGGGGCCGGGTGACGCTTACCGGCCGGAGCGGGCGCCATCGGCGCGCGGGCCGGGCGGCCCGTCCCTTTGGCAAGCCCTGGGCTTGCCTTTCGACACGCCCCGGGCCTGCCCGTCGACGGGTTCGACTCCTGCCCCCGGACGGGCTCGACGCGCCTATGCGTCCCGACCGGCGGTGGCCCGTGCCCCGTGCACGGTCCGGCGGCAGCAGGGAGGTCACATGGCCGAGCGACTGCGCGTCTTGGTGCGGGTCGGCGAGAGGAACGCTCGCGAGCATCTGGTGACCGGCCTTGAGCGCCTCGGCGCGGCCATCCAGGAAGCCCCCGACTGTCTGACGGCCATGGCGATCGTCAAGAGCGGGACGGTTGACGTCGCCCTCATCGGCGGCGAGCAGGGCGGATTCGACGTCCTCGACACGGCCCGCGTCCTCAAGAGCCTCTGCCCGGACCGCTATCTGCCGGTCCTGGCGATCGTCGGGAGGCGGCTGGACGAGGAGGCCCGCGGCCGGCTCCTCGCCGGCGAGGTCGACGAGGTGCTCGGCCCCGACTTCGACGAGGCCCTGCTTCAGTGCCGCCTGCACGGCCTTCTGCGCCTCAAGAACGCCCACGACCAGCTCCGCAAGGTCCGGGCCGAGCTCGAGCGGACCGTCGCCCGCGAGAGTCAGCTCCTGAAGCAGCTCCGCGAAGACAACCGCAACCTGAAGGTCCGCAGCATCACCGACGGCCTGACGGCCCTGTATAACTACCGCTACCTGATGGAGTGGATGAAGACGGAGTTCAAGATCAGCCGCAGGTACGGCCACAGTCTGGCCCTTATGATCGCCGACATCGACCACTTCAAGCGGGTCAACGACGAGTACGGCCACCCGTTCGGCGACGAGGCCCTGAAGGAAGTGGCGGTCATCCTCCGCCAGTGTGCCCGCGAATCAGACCTCGTGGCCCGATACGCCGGCGACGAGTTTGCCCTGGTCTGTCCCCGCAGCGGCCGCAAGGAGGTCCGTTCGCTGGCCAGGCGGATCCTGGTGGCCACGCGGCGCCACCGCTTCGTCTGCAAGGGCCAGCGAGTGCCGCTCTCGTTGAGCATCGGGACGGCGACCTATCCGGAGGACCCGGAGGTAACGTCGCCGGAACTGCTGGTGCTCCTGGCCGACCAGGCCCTGTATCAGCGGAAGCGCCAGGGACGCAACGGGGTGACCGCCTGGGACGAGCTGGACCCGGAATCGCGTCTGGCGATTCGGCGGGACCTGCACGGACCGGGCCATCCGCTGCTGGCGGAGGACCCGAAGAGCCGTGTGGAGTTGGAAGCCGCGGCCCGGCTGGCTGGCATGGCGGCGAGGCCGACCTCCCCTCGCTCCGCCGGGCCTTCCCCCCGGAACCGGGCCGTACGAACCGAGGAAGGCCAGTCCGGTTAGGTGTCCATGACCGGCTGGCCTTCCTCCAGAAACGGTGCGAGCGGGCATCCGTCGCAGACGGGTGCCCGCTTCTTGCAGTGCCGCTTACCCACCTCCACCAGGAGGGCGTGGTACTCGCCGAACAGGTCGGCGTCGGCCGGCAGGGGCCCCGCCATCAGCTCCTGCACCTCCTCGTACGACGCCGGAAGGTCCAACAGCCCGTGACGATACAGCACCCGGGCCGTGTAGGCGTCGACGACGAAAACAGGCCGCCCCGCGGCATAGAGGACGATCGAGTCGGCCGTCTCGGGTCCGATGCCGCTGACCGACAGGATCGTCTCCCGCAGGGATGAGGTGGAAAGCGAGAACAGGGCGTCGAGGTCGCCGCCGAAGTCGTCGACGAGCATCCGGACGAAGTTCCGAAGCCGCTTCGTCTTGACGCGGAAGTAGCCGGCGGGGCGGACCAGCTCGGCCAGCCGGTCGGGGTCGACCTCGGCCAGGGCGGCCGGTTCCAGGAGTCCTTCGCGCTTCAGGTTCACGATGGCCCGCTCGACGTTCCGCCAGTTGGTGTTCTGCGTCAGGATGGCCCCGACGGCCACCTCGAACGGCGTCTCGGCGGGCCACCAGCCCTGAGGTCCCCAGGCATCGAGCAGCGCCTCGTAGAAGCCGCGAATCTTGGCGTCGGTTCGCATGGCCGTCCGTCTACCGCAGGGCCTCGGCCGGACCCCAAGGCATCAGTGACGTCGTGATATAGGCCGTGTTGACGATCGCGTCGTCCTCCCGCTCGGCAAACTGCCACAGCCGACGCACGAGGTCGTGCTTGACCTTCTCGAAGGCCGGGTCGGCGGCGAGGTTCCTCATCTCGTGCGGGTCGGCCCGCAAATCGTACAGCTCGTCCTCGTCGAAGCCGTTGAAGACGTACTTGTGGTCTTTGGTCCAGGCGGCCCGCTGGGTGTAATAGAGCTCGACGCCGTCGCACTGGGTGAAGAGGGCGTCGCGCCAGTCCTCGGGCTTCCGCCCTTCGAAAAAGGGCACGAGGCTGGCGCCGGTGAAGTCGCGGTCCGCATCGATCGCGGCCAGATCGAGGAACGTCGGGGCGAAGTCCGCCAGCGATACCAGCTCCTCGACCCGCCGGCCGGGCTCGGCGGTCCCCGCCGGCCATCGGACGACGGCCGGCACGTGGTAAGCGCCCCGGAAGCACGGGATGCCCTTGCAGAACAGGCCGTGGTCGCCCAGGTAGTCGCCGTGGTCCGAGCAATAGAGGACCAGCGTGTTCTCGGCCTGCCCGGTCTCCTCCAGGGCCGCCAGGAGCCGGCCGAACAGGTCGTCCAGGTAGGAACAGTAGGCCCAGAAGTGGCGGATCGCCTCGCGGACCTCTCGCTCCGTGAGCTGGCCGAACCGCGTGTCACGCATCCGCTTGTAGACGCGGGGCTTGTCCTCGAGCGTGTCGGCGAAGCTCGGCGGGAGCGGCACGTCCGCCACGTCGTACAGGTCGCGGAACCGCTGGGGCACGAAGTACGGGTCGTGCGGGCCCTGGGCCCCGACGAACATGGCCCACGGCCGGCCGGACGCGGCGGTGCCGGGCATCGCCGCCACGGCCTCCGAGACGGCCCGCTCGTCGAAGGCGTTGCCGTCCTCCCGCGTCCCGTAGGCGGTGTAGGTGCCCCAGCCGGGGCGGAGCATCTGGCCTTCGCCACGCTCCCGGTGTTCGGGCTTTTCGGCCAGCCGGCGGACGCCCTCCCAGGCGACGCCGTGCTCCCGCGGCTTGTCGCCCGAGACGACGAGCTCGCGCCAGCCGCAGTCCTTCGGCGTCTCCTCCGAGCTGACGTGCCACTTGCCTGAGAAGATCATCTCGTAGCCGGCGTCGGCGAAGTCCTCGCTCCACAGCCGTACCCCCGGCCGCGGGCCGCGCGACAGGGCCTGGTCGTTGCACACGTTGTTCCACACGCCGTGCCGCGACGGGTACAGTCCCGAGTGGAACGTGGCCCGGCAGGGGCAGCAGTGGGGCGAGGGGCAGAACGTCTCGGCGAACGTGACGCCCTCGGCGCCGAGCCGGGCGACGTTCGGCATCACGGCCGGGTGCTCCGGCAGCACGGTGTCGCCTCGCTGGTGGTCCGTCATGAAGATCAGGAGGTTGGGTCGGTCCATGGGTCGCCTCGTTTCGTGTATCCGCCGGGCAACGTACGGGGCGGGCCGTCGGGTTGCAAGCGATTTGGCGGGCGAGGCAACTCGTCGTTCCCTTCGGGGCACTCGGCCGCTACACTTCGGCCATGCCGCCCGCCAAGCGCTCCACGAAACACGGGACCCGGAAGCCGTCCCGGCGGCGCAACCGCCCTTCTCGCCGGAGGCGGGCTGCCGGGCGGCTCCTTTTTGCCGAAGAAGCCAGGCGGCCGCTCGTCTCGCTCGTCTTCCTGCTGCCGGTGCTGCTGTTCTACACGGTGGGCCTGGCGTGGGCCCGGCCGGACCTGGCGGCCGGGGCGGACCGGCTCCTCAGGCAGGGCCTGGCGATGCTGGGCGTGACCGGCGTGGCCGCCCCGGCGTTCGTCGTGGCCCTGTACCTGGTCTTCGTCCACCTCCTGCGGGGCGACCCGTTGCGGGTCGCGCCGCTCCTGCCGGGGGCGATGTGGCTCGAGACGATCATCCTCACCGTGCCCCTGGTGGCGCTGCACGGAGTCGTGCGGGGGCTCGACCGCTGGCTGGCCCTGGCGGTCGGCGGGGCCGACGGCGGCGGGTGGCTCGAGGCCGTCATGACGAGCATCGGGGCGGGCATCTACGAGGAGCTGATCTTCCGCGTGGTCCTGGTGGGGACGCTGCTCGTCGTGTGCCGGCGGGTCTTGAAGCTCAAGGGAAACGGGGCGATCGTGGCGGGGGTGCTGATCTTCGCGGCCCTGTTCGCCGGGGCCCACACGCTCGTCGGGACGGAGGCGTTCGCCTGGCCGGCATTCCTGTTCCGGACGGCCGCCGGGGTCTACCTGAGCTACCTGTACGCCGCCCGGGGGTTCGGCATCGCCGCCGGGGTCCACATCGTGCACAACGTGGCGGCGAAGCTGCTGGGCGCGTGAGCCTTTCGGTGGGTGTCGTGCGGGGTAGGCAGCCGGTCGCTCCCGTGGTATGATGGGTGCAGCCCGGAGGGACGCCGTGCGTTGGCGGACGTATTGGCAGGAGTTGTCATGGGACTGGCCGAGAGATCGCGGGAGCGTCGCAAGCGCATGGTGGGCAACATCGCCCACAACCACGAGGAGGCGGCGGCGTGGGACCGGGAGTTCTGGCTCGGCCTCACGCCCGAGCAGCGGCTGGAAGCGGTCGAGGACATGAAGCACGAAGTCGAGGAAATTCGCCGCGGTCGGATGCATCAGCATCGCGGAGATTGAGGACCCGGTGGCGGGACTTTCCCCACATTTCATGGACCTGCTGAGGCTGTTCGATGAGCATGGGGTTCGTTACCTCATCGTGGGCGGTATGGCTGTGGCCTTCCACGGCTCGCCTCGGTACACGCGCGACATGGACCTGTGGGTGGACCCGTCGCCGGAGAACGTCGAGCGGGCCAATCGGGCCCTCGCCGAGTTCGGAAGCCCATGGCTGCTGGATGCAGACAAGCCCACCGACATCGTGCAGGTCGGCGTGGAGCCTCAACGCGTAGATGTGCTCTTGAAGGTCGAGGGAGTCTGCTTCGAGACGGCCTGGCCGAAGCGCGTCCGCGGCCGGTACGGTGACGCGCCGGCAAACTGGATGGACATCGAGAGCCTGATCCGCAGCAAGGAGCATCTTGAGGGAGCCAGGCACCAGGAAGACGTCCGGAACCTGCGCGAAACGAAGAACAGCGACCTTCGGTCCGGTTGATAGGTCCCCGCGTCGCCGTCCGGAATTCCGCCCGCCGAAGCCGTTCCGCGTTCCTGCTTGAACCTCGGGCCGGGCGGCCGCTATAATCCGACCGGCCGCTTACCGGCTACGGGACCGGTGCCGCGAGGTCCCGTGTCCTCACCCGGCTGTCCGTGGGGGCGAACGCGCGTGAGAGAGGCCGTATGAATCGCCCCCTGGCCGACAGCCTGGCCGCCCCGCCCGATGCGACGTGCACGCTGTCGGGGCGGCCCATCCCGCCGGTCGTGCCGGGCCTCCCGAAGACGGTCGAGTCGGTCTGCCCGGAGTGCCTGGCTCTGCTGCCCGCGACGCTCGCCGAACGCGACGGCCGGGTCTGGATGACCAAGACCTGCCCGGAGCACGGCCCGTTCGAGGACCTGTACTGGAGCGACACCCGACTCTACCTGAAGGCCGAGCAGTATCACTACGGCGACGGCGAGGGCCTGTCGAACCCGCTCACGCCCGCCACGAGCCGCTGCCCCCATCAGTGCGGCCTGTGCCCGGACCACGCCTCGAACACGGCCCTGGGGAACATCGACCTGACGAACCGGTGCGACCTGAGGTGCCCGGTCTGCTTCGCGAACTCCGACGCCCGGGGCTACGTCTATGAGCCGACGTTCGAGCAGGTGGTCGGGATGCTGCGGACGTACCGGTCGACGCGTCCGGCGGCGGGGCGGGCGGTCCAGTTCTCCGGCGGCGAGCCGACGCTGCATCCGCGGTTCCTCGACTGCCTCCGGGCGGCCGGGGACATGGGCTTCTCGCACGTCCAGCTCGCCACGAACGGGCTGCGGTTCGCCCGGGAGGCCGACTTCGCCCGGCGCTGCGCCGAGGCCGGGCTCCACGACGTGTACCTTCAGTTCGACGGCGTGACGGACGAGGTCTACGAGCAGACGCGGGGCCGCCGAATGATGGCCGAGAAGCTCCGGGCCGTCGAGCGGATCATGGCCACCGACATGAAGATCGTCCTCGTGCCCACTGTCGTCCGCGGCATCAACGACGGCCAGGTCGGCCGGATCGTCCGCTTCGCCTTGGATCGGATCGAGACGATCGCCGGCATCTCGTTCCAGCCGGTGGCGTTCACCGGACGGATCGACCGGGCCGAGCGGCTCCGACAGCGGTACACGCTTCCCGACATGGCCCGCGACGTCTCGGAGCAGACGGGCCTGACCGACCCGGTGGACGACTGGTTCCCCCTGTCGTGCGTCCAACCGTTCACGCGGCTGGTGGTGGCCGTGCGGGGCGAGCCGAACATCCTCATGAGCTGCCATCCGCACTGCGCCCTCGGGACGTACCTGTTCGTGGGCCGCGACGGGCGGCCGGTGCCGGTGCCGCAGTTCTTCGACCTGGAGGGGCTGCTGGGCGACATGTGGCGGCTGGCGCGAAAGCGGGAGCGGAGCCGCTTGACGTTCTTCCCCCGAGTGCGGGCGTTCCTCTCGCTTCGGCGGAACTTCCGGCCCGACCGGGCCCCGGCCGGCATGCGGTTCGAGGACTGGCTCCACACGCTCAACGGCATGGTCGACAAGCGGATCGGCCGCGGCCAAGCGGGCAAGAAGACCTTCCGCTCGCTGCTCGTCGCGGGTATGCACTTCATGGACCGGTACAACTACGAGACCGACCGGGCTCGCCGTTGCGTCATCCACTACGCCGACCCGGACGGCCGCCTCTATCCCTTCTGCACGTACAACGCCGGGCCGGAGTACCGCACGCGCGTCGAACGGCGCTATGCCATGACGCCGGAAACCTGGCGCGCCCGCCGCTCGGGCGGCAGCGGCCGATTTTGAGTGTTGCTTCCGGCGGCGGTTCCGCGTATAGTGAGGGGCTGGTCCGGGGGTGGGCGTGTACCTCGGACCGACGCCTCAGAGGGTCGGGTGCGGGAGTGGTCGCCTCCCGTATCCCGTGTGTCGGAAAAGGAGAATCCGCGTGACCGATAGCAGGAAGCAGGAGCTCATTGAGGAGTTCCGGGTACACGAGAGCGACACCGGGTCGCCGGAAGTCCAGATCGCCCTCTTGACGGAACGGATCCAGCACCTCACCGACCACCTGAAGGCCCACCGCAAGGACCACTCATCGCGGCGGGGCCTCCTGAAGATGGTCGGACGCAGGGCCAGCCTCTTGAAGTACCTCATGAGTCGGGACCGCGGCCGGTATCAGGCCGTCATCGAACGCCTCGGCATCCGCAAGTAGACCGGCCGCGCGGCGCCCCAATCACGGGGGCACCGCGCGCGACCGGTGACTTCATAGACCTTATCCTGGCGATACGTTGAGCGACAGGCGGCAGGGGACGTGAACGAACGAATCAGTCGGCACGAGAAAGGTTGGAGCGCAAGATGGCAGTGACAAGAGTCGAACGAGAAATCGGAGGCCGGACCCTTTCCATCGAGACGGGACGCATGGCCAAGCAGGCGCACGGAAGCGCCGTCTTGCAGTACGGCGACACGGTCGTGCAGGTCACGGCCACGTCGGCGGAGCCCCGGGAAGGCATCGACTTCTTCCCCCTGACGGTCGAATACCGGGAGTACACCTACGCCGCCGGGAAGATCCCCGGCGGGTTCTTCAAACGAGAGGGTCGGCCCAGCGCCAAGGAGACGCTCACCTGCCGGATGGTCGACCGGTCCCTCCGCCCGCTGTTTCCCGACGGGTACAAGGACGAGGTCCAGATCGTGGCCCTCGTCCTGAGCGCCGACCAGCAGAACGACCCGGACATGCTGGCCATGGTCGGGGCCAGCGCGGCGCTGGGCCTTTCCCCCATACCGTGGGGCGGCCCCATCGGGGGCGTCCGCATCGGCCTGGTCGACGGCGAGTTCGTCATCAACCCGACGCACAACCAGCGGGAAGACGCCCAGATGGACCTGACGGTCGCCTGCGTCGAGGACCGGACCCTCATGATGGAACTGGAGGGCAAGGAGGTCCCCGAGGACCGCGTGGCCGAGGCCATGGAGTTCGCCATGGGCCCCCTGGCGACGATCCTCGAGATGCAGCACGAGCTGGTGCAGGCGGCGGGCGTCGAGAAACCGGCCTGGGAACCGCCCCGCGACACCGCCGAACTCGAAGCGGCCATCGAGCGGGCGGGGCTCGACGACCTCCGCGCCGCCAAACAGGTCCCCGGAAAGCAGGACCGTCAGCGGGCCACCCGTGACGTGGCCGACCGCGTCCGCGAGGCCGTCCTGGGACCCGATCCCGAGTCGGCCCAATGGACCCCCGCCGAGTTCAAGCGGGCCTGGGAAAACGTCGAGGACCGGCTCGTGACCAAGATGGTCCTCGACGGCCAACGAACCGACGGCCGGACGCCCGACCAGCTGCGCCCGATCACCTGCGAGGTGGGGGTCCTGCCGAGAACCCATGGCTCGGCCCTCTTCACCCGCGGCGAAACGCAGGCCCTGGTGGTGACGACGCTCGGCACCGTCGAAGACCAGCAGATCATCGACGGGCTGCTCGAGGAATACCGTAAGCCCTTCATGCTGCACTACAACTTCCCCCCGTTCTCGGTGGGCGAGGCCAAGATGATGCGGGGCCCGAGGCGGCGGGATATCGGCCACGGGGCCTTGGCCGAGAAATGCATCTCCTGCGTCATGCCCGGCCCGGATGAGTTCCCCTACACCTGCCGCATCGTCTCCGACATCATGGAATCGAACGGCTCCAGCTCGATGGCCACCGTCTGCGGGGCCACCCTCAGCCTCATGGACGCCGGCGTCCCGATCTCGAATCCCGTGGCCGGCATCAGCATCGGCCGGGCCCACGACGCCGAGCGGGAGGTGTTCCTCGTCGACATCCAGGGCGAGGAGGACCACGTCGGCGACATGGACTTCAAGGTCGCCGGCACGCAGAAGGGCATCACGGGCATCCAGCTCGACCTGAAAGTCGCCGGGATCGGCCTCGATACCTGCCGCAGAGCCCTTTTCAAGGCCCGCGAGGTGCGGATCGAGGTCCTTCGCAAGATGCTCGAGACGATCGATCGGCCGCGGGCCGAGATCAGCCGCCACGCACCCCGCCTCATCCAACTCCGCATCGACCCCGACAAGATCGGCAAACTCATCGGGCCCGGCGGCAAGACCATCAAGGGCATCGAGGCCGACACGGGCGCCCGCGTCGAGGTCGAGGACGACGGGACGGTCACCGTCTCCAGCGTCGACGCCGACGCCGCCGAAAAGGCCCGCCAGATCGTCGAAAGCCTCACCGAGGAGGTCAAGGTCGGCACGGTCTACACCGGCAAGGTCGTCAGCATCAAGAGCTTCGGGGCGTTCATCGAGATCCTGCCCGGCCAGGACGGCATGTGCCACATCTCCGAGCTTGCCGACAAGTACGTCGACAAGGTCGAGGACGTTCTGAAGATCGGCGACACGGTCCGCGTCAAGGTCATCAACGTTGACGACCAGGGCCGCGTCAAGCTGTCCCGGAAGGCCGCCCTCCGCGAGGAGGGCAGCCCGGCCGAAACGTCGTCCTAGGCGACGGGCAATGCATCGGGTGCGGCCCCGCCTCGGGGCTGCCGCGCTCCGCTCCCGTGCGTCCCCCGTATGGACGCTTCGGCGACGGGTCCTCGGACCTCGGTTAGGGCCACGATCTGACCGGAGGGACACTCCTCGTCCAAAGGGGGCCAACCGGATCGGCCCCCGCCGCCGCTGGTTCGATCGAGGAGACGTGGGTGCACCCGCTCGCGGCCATCCTGATCGGCGTGGTCACCGGCGTCGCCGCCGCAGTCCCTGTTGCCTGGTGGCTGCTGAAGCGGGCGGAGCGCCGGGCCCGCCGCTCCGAACGCCGGGCCCGTGCCGCCGAACACCTGGCCTACGTCGGCACGATGACGGGGGGACTGGCCCACGAGATCCGCAATCCCCTCTCGACGCTGAATCTGAACCTCCAGCTCCTCCGGGAAGACCTCGACCGCCCCGGCCGGCCGACCGACAAGCGGACGCTGGCCCGCCTCGCGACGATCGAGCAGGAAGGCCGGCGGCTCCAGGAGATCCTCGACAGCTTCCTCCGGTTCGCCGGAAAGATGGACGTTCGGCTCGAAGCCCAGCCGGTCAACGACCTTCTGGAGGAGGTGGTCGAGTTCTACGCTGACCGCCTGGAGCGGTCCGGGGTCCGCCTGCGGGTCGACCTGGCCGACGGGCTGCCCGTCGTCGCCATGGACCGGCGACTCATGAAGCAAGCCTTGGCGAACCTCATCCTGAACGCCGAGGCCGCCATGCCCGAAGGCGGCGAACTGATGGTCAGCTCCCGCCGCGACCCGGCCGGCGTGTCGATCCAGGTCACCGATACGGGCGTCGGCATCGCCCCCGAACACCTGGACAAGATCTTCCGGCCCTACTATTCTACCCGAGAGGAAGGGACCGGCCTGGGTCTGCCCACGGTGCGGCGGATCATGCTCGAGCACGCCGGCGAAATCGAGGTCCACAGCGAGCCGGGCCGCGGCACGCGGTTCACCATCCGCCTCCCGGCCGCCCGCGACCTCCAGAACGGTGCATCAAGCGATGGCTGATCAGACCGGCGAGCCCGACCGCGGACGCGTCCTGATCGTCGAGGACGATCGGCCCCAGGCCGACGCCGTCGCCGAGGCCCTCCAGCGGGTCGGCCACGCCTGCGTCGTCGTCACCGAGCCCCGCCGCGCCCTCCAGGTCATGCAGACGGACGGCTTCGACCTCGTCGTTACGGACCTGGTAATGCACCACGTCGACGGCATGGAGATCCTCCGGGCCGCCAAGCAGGTCGACCCGAGCACCGAGGTCATCATGGTCACGGGGCACGGGACGATCGAGACGGCCGTCGAGGCCATGCGGGAGGGGGCCTCCGACTACATCACGAAGCCGCTGAACCTGTCGGAGCTGCGGGACCGCGTGGCCAAGGCCCTGGAGCACCGCCGCCTGGTCCGCCGCAGCGAGCAGCTCGACGAGCGGTTCGGGTTCGAGGGCATCATCGGCCACAGCCCGGCTATCGAACGGGTCATTCAGGTCTGCCAGCAGATCGCCCCCACCGACACGACCGTGCTCATCCAGGGCGAGAGCGGCACGGGCAAGGAACTCGTGGCCAAGGCCATCCACAACAACTCCAAGCGGCGCAACGGGAACTTCGTCGCCCTGAACTGCGCGGCCCTCAGCGAGGGCATCCTGGAGAGCGAGCTGTTCGGCCACGAGAAGGGGGCCTTCACGGGGGCCTTGGCCCCTCGCAAAGGACGCTTCGAGCATGCCGACGGGGGGACGCTCTTCCTCGACGAGGTCGGGGACATGCCCGCCGCCACCCAGATCAAGCTCCTGCGGGTCATCGAGGACGGCGAGATCACCCGCGTCGGCTCGAACGAACCCCGCCGCGTCGACGTGCGGCTCATCAGCGCCACGAACCAGAACCTCGACAACCTCGTGGAGAAGGGCACCTTCCGCGAGGACCTCTACTTCCGCCTCAAGGTCGTCCGGATCTGCCTGCCGCCGCTGCGGGAGCGACGCGAGGACATCCCCCTGCTGATCGAGCACTACCTCGGCCGCCTCGCCCACGAGCACGGCAAGAACGTGGCCGGAATCACCCTCGAGGCCCAGCGGATCCTGGCCGGCTACGATTGGCCCGGAAACGTCCGCGAACTGATCAACACGCTCGAGACGATGCTCGTCCTGGCCCAGAGCGACACCCTCGACGTCGGCAACATTCCCTCGGAGATCCACGACCAGTCCGAGCCGGCCCCTGCCGCGGCCCTCCAGCCCGGCATCAGCCTCGAGGATGCCGAACGCGTCCTCATCCAGCGGACGCTGGACATGACCGACGGCAACCGTCAGCAGGCCGCCGAAATCCTCGGGATCGGACAGCGGACGCTCTACCGCAAGATCAAGGACTACGGCCTGAAGTGACGGACCGGCCGCGGTCTCCGCTTTTCTTGCGAAACCGGTCTTCCCCGGCCGGAATACAAGGATGCGGACGCCGGGCACCACGCGTGGAGAGTGGCCATGAGGCCCGAGACGACAGGCGGGGCGGTCCCCCCAACGGCGGGGGGACGGAGCGCCTTGCCGCTGCCGGTTGCGCTGTCTCTCGCCGCCGCGATCGTCCTTGCAGCGCCGGCCGGGGCAACAGCCGCCGTGCCGAAGGACCCGACACCATCTGGTGCGGCGCCGGTGAGTGCCGCCGACGCCGCCGACGCGGCCCGCCAGCAGTTCGACGCGACCTGGGGCCCGCGCATCGAGAAGGCCGTCCTGAGCCGGGCGACGCTGGATGATGCCGAGCTGGCCGGCAAGATGGTGGCCAGTCTCTCGCGGCGCACCCGAGACGCCGCCTTCGAACGCCTCCTCTGCGCAAAGGCCTACGAGCTCGGCACGAAGCACCCTACCGGCTACCTGGCCGCCATCCGGGCGCTTCGTCGCCTGGGTCGTCTGGAGCCCGGCAAGCGGCCCGACTACGAGGACGCGATCTTCTCGCTCCACGAGGAACTCTACGCCCGGACACGCGGCGACGAGCGGATCGATGCCGGTCGGCGTCTCGTCAATGCCTGCGTCCGTCGAGCCGACGACCTCGTCGAGCGCACGGACTACGACGGGGCCGCCGGCCTCTACCGGCGGGCCGTCAGCGTGATGTCTTTCGTGCGCACCGAAACCCGCTTCACCAAGGAAGAGGTCCAGGCCAAGCTCCGGCAAGCGGTGGCTCGGGCCGAGGCCGCCCAGGAAGCCGAGCGACTCAGGAACCAGCTTCTCCTCGACCCCGAGGACGCCCAGGCCCGGCGCCGCCTGGTCCACCTGTACGTGGTCGAGCTGGACCAGCCGGAGAAGGCCGAACCCTACATCCCGCCAGACGACAAGACCCGCCACTTCGTCGTCGCCGCCACCATCAGCCACGACGCCCTCAACGAAGGGGCCTGCCGGGGCCTCGGCGACTGGTACCGTGACCTGGCCGGCGAAGCCAGCCCGGAGGCCCGCGTCAGGATGCTCCTGAAGGCGACCGGTTACTACCGGGCGTTCCTGGAGAAGCACCCGGCCCAGGACGAGGCCCGAACCGAGGTCCAGGATGCCCTCGATCAGGCGGCGGAAGGGCTGGCACGCCTGTCGACTTCCGGACGCGCGCCCCTGCCCGACCCGAAACCGACGGTCGTCTCGGCGAAGGAGTTCGCGAAGCGCTACGCCGCGAAGTTCCCCCCGCAGAACAACGTGGCCCGGGGCGGCACGGCGACGGCGTCTAGCTTCTACGGCAACCGCCGACCGGAGAACGTCTTCGACGGCGCCCGGACCGGCGACGCCTGGACGCTGAACGGCCCCAAGGGCACCTTCCAGGCCGTGTGGAACCCGCCCGTCCAGGGCCGATACCTGCTGCTCTTCAACCGCAGCTCCAGCCCGAAGGCCGACCCGTGGGGCAACGCCGCGATCAGCCTCAACGGCGGCCGCCCCTTCGCCGTGCCCACCCCGACCTTCGGAGGCCACGACGTTCTGATCGTCGATTTCGGCGCGGTCATCCGCTTCGCATCACTTCGGATCGCCATCGACGGGCAGGCGTACCCGGGCCTGGCAGGTCTGGAGGTCCACCGGTAGGACGCCGGACGTGGGGAGATGCCCCAGGCTCACCCCGGGGCGGGCCTCGCACCGGCAGGCTCAGGGGGACGAAGCGCCTTCGGTGACAAGCGGGCCGCCCAGCGCGGTAAGCTTCGCCCGTGCCTCTTCCCGGTGGGGATCCTCCGGGTAGTCCTCGACGGCCGTCTGGAGCATCAGGCGGGCCCGGTCACGTTGCCCCAGCTTCTCCTGGCACTCGGCAGCCAGGACCAGCAGCCGCACCGCGTACGCGCTCTGCGGATTGCACGCCAGGAGGTCATGGGCCTCACGGAGGGCGTCGGCCCACTTCCCCTGGGCCGCCAGAGCCTTCCCGCGGAGGTACGACCAGTGGCCCTTGAGCTTCTCCTCGGGGAACTCCCAGGCCCATTCGTCGAGGTACCGGTGGACCCACTCCCACCGACCCTCGCGGGTGTGGTCCTCGACGTACCGGGCCAGCGTGCCGATGCGGATGGCCTCGTGCTTTGGGCCGCGTGACTTCAGGTCGATCCGTTCGGCCTCGGCGTAGGCCTGCCGGGCCTCGTCGGTCTTCCCTTCGTGGCGCCGGACGTCGCCGATGCCGATGTGGGCCTGCCGGACGATCCGGCCCGGGATGGTGGCGAAGGTGTCGAGAACGCGCCGAAACTCGGCCTCCGCCTGGTCGTAACGATGCAGGTGGTTGAGGAGGACGCCGGCGGCCCGGGCGGCCATCTCGGCCCGGCGTGCGGGCGACTTGAGACGCTGCTCGATCCGACGATACGCCTCAAGGGCTTCCTGCGGCCGGTCGGCAGCCAGGAGCTGCTCGCCCAGAAGCCGTCCGTATTGAAGGGCCTGGGGCTCCGGCAGGTCGTCCCGCTTCAGGGCCAGCAGCCCCGCCGCCTTGATGGTCGGAACGCGAAGCTCCTCAATGGCGAAAAGGTCGGCCGCGTGGACCAGGCCGTCCGTCTCGAGCGCCGCCAGGTCGTATTCCGCGACCGCGTGGGCGTACCGGCCCCTCGGCTCCACGTGACGGCTGGTCTGCTTATACCAGTCGGGCTCGACGCGGACCGTCGTCTCGAACGTGTGGTTCATCGCGCCGCGCGACACCCGCAGGGCCACCTTGTAGTCGCCGTGGGCCAAGTAGACGTGGTCGGGCTCGGCCTCCGTGCTGGTCTGGCCGTCTCCGAAGTCCCAGCGGAAGCTCCCGCCATGCCGCCGGCTGACGCCGCGGGAGAGGTTCCGGAAGCGGACGCGGACGGCGTAATGGTCGGGCCACCACGTCTGGCCGGCCTTCTCCGGGAAGAAGTCCGCCACGACACGACGGCCCTTGACGTCGCGCTCGACGAGCGACGCCTCGACGACCGGCAGGAACGCCGAGGGCGGAATGGCCTCGTAGCGGGTCTGCCCCGGGCGGCGCCAGGCCGCCACGGCGATCACCTGGCCGCCGGGGTTGACGTACCAGTAGTCGAGGCGGTGGACGCCGGCCGTCAGTGACACCGGCTTCGTGTGGCGGGCCCGGCTGGTCGCGCCGTGCTGGCCGGGCCACGAAACGACCTCCTCGCCGTCCACCAGGACCCACGACGGTCCGTCGCTGGAGGTGGCGACCTGGTACCGCCCCGCCTCATCCGCACGGAAGAAGCCGACGAAGCGAAAGACGACCGGCACGCTGCTGTCGGCAAACGGGTTGAACCCAAGCGACACGTTCGGGACGAAGTCGGCCCCGAGGGCGGGGGCCCGCTGCCAGGCGTCCCGCACGGCCGTCAGGCGCCCGAGGTCCCCGTTCTTCCACCGCCGGGCCTCCAGAAGCACGCCCCGCTTCGGCCGCCACGGCGGCGGGGGGTCGGCCGACTCGTTGCCGTAGTAGACGTAGTAGCGCTCGACGCCGGGCGAGACGGCGAATGCCACGCGGACGAGGTCGCCCGGGCCCATCTGAAGGACCCGGTGCGACACGAACCGCCCTTCGGCGTCGGCCACTCGAACGTCGCGGCCGTCGGGCCGGACCAACCCGCCGCTGAAGAAGTCTGCGACGGCGACCTCGTCCCCCTCGGCCGCGACGGGGGTCTTGACGACGGCGTCGACGACGCGACGCTCCTCCCACGGACCCTCCAGCCAGGGCGCGAGGTCCGCCGAAGCGTGGACGGCCGCCAGGGCCCCTGCCACCGCCACGAGGGACCCGACCAGCCGACCGGGACGGGCCGGCGCCGGCCGGGTGCCTGGCGGACGACGCGGCCCGGCGGCTGCCGGGCCGGGTGCGACGGGCAGATGCCTCGGCTCAGCCCTTGGGCGTCGTCGACCCTCTGGCCTTGGCTGCCTGGTAGTCACGGTTCAGCTTCTCAATGACGTCCGGCGTGACGTCGGTCGGCTCGCCGGGAAAGATGAGGCGCTGACCGACGATGCGCCCTTTGAGGTCTTCGAGTCCGCGTGCAGCTTCCATGTCGATTTGCGGCGGCTCGAGCCAGGCCCGAGTGAACACGAGGTCGATCTTTCTGGATCGGGCGACGTGGGCGACGGCCTTCTGGATATCCCGATACATCTCATGAAGCGTCTCGATGTGCCGGCGCTCGATCTTGGCCTGTTCGTAGGCCATCTCGGTCCGCAGCTCGATCTCGGCCTTCATGGCCTGCTCGTCGAGCCTGTTCCACTCGGGGGTCCCCTTATTGAACCCGTCGCGCTGGTTGCGCAGTTCCTCGATTTTCTCGGCCTTGGGCTTGGTCAGGGACCCCAGGCGTGCCAGGTCATTCTTGAGGTCGCGGTTCGCATCGTCGGTCCGCTCGTACCGGTTCATGACCTCGATGATGTCGACCACGCCGACCTTGAGTTCGGCCCGGACCGAGCCGGCCAGGGCCAGCGTCAGGACCGCAGCGCACACCGCTGCCGGCCGCAATCGGTAGCTTCTCATCTTCGTGCTCCTTTGCAGATTGGGGGTGACTCGTTTGCGTCGTCTCGCCGCCGCAAGGGCGCGCGCTGCAGCACCGCCGGACTCCGGGAACCGGCCGTCCGACCCGGCGGCATCCCGCCCGGACGGCCGCGCGCCGCAAGGCAGGCCCTAAAAGGACGTTCCGATGCTGAACGAGAACGTCTCTTCCTCGTCTTCATCGTCCTTGACGAGGGGGAAGCCGAAGTTAAACGCGAACGGGACCGGGCCGAAGAACGGCACGGTGAACCGAATGCCGAACCCCGCCGACACCCGCCACGTCGTCAGGTCGAAGTCCTCCTCAACCGTCCCCATGTCGACGAACACCAGGCCCGTCAGGCTTTTCTCGAGCACCGGGAAGCTGTACTCGGCGCTGGCCAGGGCCAGGAAGTCGCCACCGACCGAGGTCCCCAGCTCGTGCGGGCCGATGCCGCGAAACTCGAACCCGCGGATGCTGTGGATGCCACCCGCGTAGAACCGCTCGAAAATCGGCGGGTCGTTGAAGGCGTAGCCGAGATGGCCACGGACGGCCAACACGCTCCGCCGGTCCAGCACGTCGCGCGTAACCGTCCAGTAGCGGCGGGCGTCGAGCTGGACCTTGGTGAAATCGTGGTCGCCGCCCAGGGCCCCGCCCTGCTCGACCGAACCGCGGACCCGGACGCCCTCGGTCGGGAAGAAAAAGCTGTCGGTCGTGTCGTGAACCAGGCCCACCTCGACCGACGTCAGCTCCGATTGGCCGGCGACGGCCACCAGGTCGGTCGGCGAGGCGAAGCTGAGGTCGCGAATGTCGATGTTCTCGTAGCGGAACGTCAGGAACAGGTGGAGGTCCTCGACCAGCTCCTGGCCGAACCCCAGGCTGCCGCCGAGGCGCCGCTCGTCGTACCGGTCGCGTTCTCGCTCGAAGTAGAACCCGCTGGTCGTGAGGCTGACGTCGCTGTCGAACAGAGAGGGCTCACGAAAGTCGATACGGTATCGCTGAAGCTCGGAGCCCGGCTCGAGGACGAGCTGGAAAAGCTGGCCGGCACCGCGCCAGGCCTCGCCTTTGGCCAGCTCGTCCCATGAATCGGGCGGGTCGGCGATGTCGAAGTTCCGCTGGACGAGCGAGAGGTTCCCCAGCACGCCGGTGTTGGAGCTGATGCCGGCCCCGAGAATCAGCGTGGCCGTGTCGGTCTCCTCGACCCGGACGACGATGTCGCGGACGTCGGGCTCGCCCGTGGGAATGGTCGCCACGCGGACCGAGCCGGGCTTGAAGATGCCCATCCCTTCCAGCCGGCGCTTGGCCCGGTCCATGAGCTTCGTGTTGACCGGCTCGCCGGGGTAGAACCGCAGCGCCCGCCGAACGACCTTGTCCTGAGTGGAGGTGTTGCCCTCGATGCGGATGCGGCCGACGTGGACGGGCTCCCGCTCCTCCACCAGGAACCGGACGTCCACGATGCCCGGCTCGGGGCCGAAATCCGTCACCGGGCGAACGAACGTATCAATATATCCGACCTCGCCGTACGTCTCCTGGATCAGTTCGAGGTCCCGCCGGACCCGCTCCGCCGTGTAGGCCTGGCCGGGCCGGGTCAGCATCTGCTTCTTCAGGAGGCTTCGGCTGAATCGGTCCACCCCTTCGAGCGTCACGGACCGGACTTCGTAGCGCGGCCCCTCGTCGATGATGATGCGGACCGTCAGGCGGGTCTGCTTGGGGTTGAAGTCCAGCTCGCGGCCGACGCTGACGTCCAGGAACCCCTCGTCAAGGTAGTGGTTGCGGATGTTGGCGAGGTCGCGCTGGAGCTGCTGCTCGTCGTAGATGCCGGCGCTGATGATGGGGAACCAGGCCGTGGTCTGCATCTTGCTCTTCAGCTCCATCGCCGGGATGGAGGGGTTGCCGACGAACTGGATCTTCGACAGGCGGACCTTGGGCCCCTCGGCGAGGGTGTAGCGGGCGACCTGCTCGCGGGCGAGGCGGTCCTCGTCCAGCTCGACGCCGACGAAGTGGTAGCCGGCGTCGCGGTACTTCTGCTCGATGGCCCGCACGCCGGTGAACAGGCGGTGCCGGTCCATCAGGCCGCCTGCCGCGATGCCGACGGCCTCGATCAGCTTCTCGTCGCTGAAATGGTCGTTGCCGACGAACTCGATGGCCTTGAGGATGGGCCGTTCGGTGACCTCGACGACGAGGACGAGGCGGTCGCCGCGCTGCTCGGGGCGGAGGACGACGTTGTCGAACTCGCCCAGCTCGTAGATCCGCTTCAGGTCCTCGTCGACGGCCTCAGGGGTGTAAACGCTTCCTTCCCGGAGGCGCATCTGGCCGAGAATGACGTGGGAGGAGACCCGGCGGTTGCCCCGGACGACGACCTCGGCGATCCGCTGGCCCGGGGCCGCCTCGGGTTCGGCCGGCGCCGCCGCCGCGAGCGCGCTGGCCAGGGCCAGGCCCGTCACGGTGACCGTGAAGCAAGCCCCGACCGTTACGCGCCTCGACGTTAGACAGGAGCTCATGCGCGACCCCGAAGCCCGGTCGTCTCCCCTCGGTCGGCTCGCTCGCAACGGCCCATCCTAGCCAAACCGGCCGCCGCCGTCCTCAACAAAAAGCCGGCTCGGGGCCCCTAGGCCCGTCCCGGCGGGTGCCGCGGGACCGTCGGCCGGAAGGCCAGGAGGAATCCGGTGATCGGGAACACGGTGATCAGCGGAAGACACAGGCCCTGGACCAGGGCGTCCGGGTTCTGCTGCGCCGTCAAAAGGTCCGCCACGAACCAGAGCGCCCCCGCCGCGAACAGCACGATGTTGATGGCGATGAAGGCCTTCCGGGCCCAGTCGATCCCCCGAACGTACATCATCGCTTGGTAAATCAGCCACGCGAGAAACAGGACGGTCAGGATGCCGGCGATGAGCAGTCCGTGCTCGGCCAGCCCCGGCGCGACCCGGAACGCCAGCCGAACGATGTAGTTGTAGGCGAGAAGAAGGAACACGATCGCGGCCAGAAGGACTTCGGTGGCCACGAGGATGGTGGCCAGGCGCTTCCGGGCCCGCGGGTCCCGCTGCCATCTCGCCATCGGGAAGCCCTTTCCGACGTCCGTTCACCGCCGCCGCGTCCCGTCGAGGCCGGCGGCCGGTCCGCTCCTGGCTCAGTCTTCCGGATACGTCGCGCCCACCAGCACGTCGAAGTGATCGAGCGTGGACCGGTCGCCGCTGGTCACGAGCCGGAGCCGGCCCTCGGCCCGAGCCACCGCCCGGTCGATAAACCGCCGCGCCCCGATCGCCTTCGCCTTCGAGTCGCGGGCCATGTCCAGCCACAGGTATGAGAGGTAGACGTCGATCGCCGCGTCCACCAGCGGCCGGGCCCACAAATCCAGGTAAGCGGCCGACTGCTCCTTCTTGAGGTACTCGACGGCGTCGGCGAGCTTCTGTCGGAGCCGATCGAGCTTTCGGGCCCGACCCTTGAAGCCGCGCGGCGGGTCGGCGTCGGCCAACTGGACGAACCACTTCTCGGCGGTGCCGCTCGTCACGCCCCGCACCGCCGCCACCACCTGGAGCTGGCTGGTACCCTCGTAGATGGAGGTGATGCGGGCGTCCCGGTAGAGCTGCTCGAGGCGATAGTCCTTCATGTAGCCGGAGCCGCCGAGGACGCTGATGGCCTCATAGGCCACCCGGTTGCACATTTCGCTGCACCAGTACTTTGCCAGGGGCGTCAGGAACCCCGCCAGCCGCTTGTAGACCTTCTGCTCCTTGTTCAGCTCGCTTCGTTGCTCCGGATGCCGCTCCATCGCCTCCAGCAGGCCGTACTCGTAGTCGGCCGCCAGGGCGGATTCGTACAGGAGGGCCCGGCCGGTCTCGACGTCGAGCTTCATGTCGGCCAGGAGGTCGGCGACGGCCGGGATCTGGTCGATGGGCCGGCCGAACTGGACGCGGGAGGCGGCGTACTTGCGGGCCTCGCGAAGCGCCGCCTCGGCCAGGCCCTGGCTCTGGGCGGCGATGCCGATCCGGGCGCCGTTCATCAGGGCCATGACGTAGGTCACGAGGCCCCGCCGACGCTCGCCCACCAGCTCCGCCGGGGCGTCGTTGAACTGCATCTCGCAGGTCGGCGATCCGTGGATGCCCATCTTCTCTTCGGTGCGGCGGATGCGGACCTCTTCGCCCGGCTCGCACAGGAACAGGCTGAGGCCCATTCCGCCCGCCTCGTCCGGCTCGCTGCGGGCGAGCACCAGGAGCACCTCCGCGCAACCGTTCGTGATGAACCGCTTGACGCCCGTGAGGCGCCACGTCCCCGCCTCGTCCTGCCAGGCCCGGAGCTGGACGTTCTGGAGGTCGCTCCCGGCGTCGGGCTCCGTCAGGACCATCGCCCCGGTCACCTCTCCGCGGGCGAACCGGTCGAGCGTCCTGGCCTTCTGCTCCTCCGAAGCGAACTGGTTGATCGTCTCGGCGATGCCCTGGAGGCCGAAAATGTTCATCAGGCTGGGGTCCGCCCGGCTGACGATCTCGGTGGCGACGGCGTAGACGATGCCGGGGCAGTTGAGGCCACCGAACCGCCGGGGCAGCGTGAAGCCCATCAGGTCCGCCCGGGCCAGGGCCTTCAGCGACTTCGCGATGCCCGGGGCGTAGCGGACGCGGCCCGATTCCGGGTCCAGGTGCGAGCCGATGCGGTCGATCTCGTCGGACTCCGGCTCGACGATCTCCCCGGCCACCTCGCCGGCCAGCTCCAGGATCCGCCGGTAGTTGTCGACGGCATCGTCGACGCTCTCGGGGGCCCAGTCGTATTCGGCGGCGTCATGGAACGAGTCCTCGCGGAACCCGATGATCCGCCCGAGATCCATCCGGTCCAGGTGGAACCGGATATCGTCGTTGTCCGTGAAGAAGTTGGCCACGGTCACACCCGCTTTTTGATCGCGTCGATCATCATGGGGATGACGCGGTTCAGGTCGCCGACGATGCCGTAATGGGCCACCTCGAAGATGGGGGCATGGGGGTCGGCGTTGATGGCGACGATCTTCTGGGCCTCGCCCATGCCGGCCCGGTGCTGGACGGCGCCGCTGATGCCGACCGCGATGTAGAGGGCCGGCCGGACCGTCGTCCCGGTCTGGCCCACCTGGTGGTCCTTGCCGATCCATCCCGAATCGACCGCGGCGCGGCTGGCCCCGACCGCCGCCGCCAGCACGTGGGCCAGGTCCCAGACGAGCCTGAAGTTCTCCTTGCCGCCCACGCCGGCCCCGCCGGCCACGATGGTCCGGGCGGCCTTCAGGTTGACGGCCCGCTCGGCCCGCTGCCTGTCCAGCATCCGCAGGACGCAGTCCTGGGGCGTCAGCTCCGGCCTGACCTTGACCACCTCGCCGGTCCGCGACGGGTCGGGGGTGGGCATCGGCATGACGCCCTCGCGGACCGTCGCCATCTGGGGCCACCGCTCCGGGTTGACGATGGTGGCGATGATGTTGCCGCCGAAGGCCGGCCGGATCTGGTAGAGCAGCCCCTCGTGCTTCGTCTTCGTGCCGGGCTCGACGTGGTCGCCGATGTCGAGGTCGGTGCAGTCGGCCGTCAGCCCCGCCCGGACGGCGCTGGCGACGCGGGGGGCGAGGTCCCGCCCCTGGGGCGTCGCCCCGTAGATGACGATCTGCGGCCGGTGCTCCTCGATAAGCCCCGCCACCACCTTGGCGTGGGGATTGGTCTGGTAGGGGTCGAGCAGCTCGTGCTCGGCGGCCAGGACGCGGTCCGCTCCGTGGCGGATCAAGGCCTCGGCATGGGCGTCGGTCTCGGCCCCCAGGGCCACGGTCGTCAGGCGGACGCCCAGCCGGTCGGCCAGCTCGCGGCCTTTCGAGAGCAGCTCCAGGCTGACCTCGTGAAGCTCGCCGTCGTTCTGCTCGGCGACGACCCAGACGTCGCCCTGTCGGTTCGGGTCGATCATGCGTGAACTCACGTACGCTTCGAGGCCGGAGCCGGACCCCCGAACTCCGAACGACGCACCGGGATTACCCGATCGTGTGGTCCACGATCAGCTCGTGGACCATCGCCGAGACGGCCTCTTCGGTCGGTTCGATCACCTTGAACCCGCTGCCCTTGAGGACCACCGACTGGATCCGCTTCACTTTGGTGGGGCTCCCGTCGCGGCCGCACCAGGCCAGGTCGGCCTCGATGTCGTCGAGGTCCCACTGTCGGATGAGCCGGCCTCTGACCTCGAGCGCGGCGACGCGACGGCCGACCTCGGCGGCGACCTTTTCGGCCGCGGCATCGGGCATCGCGGCGGCCACCTCCCGCTCCAGCTCCGCCCTCGCCCGGGCCTTCTTGATGGCCATGGCCCGCTTTGCGGCCGCCGGGCGGGGCTCGGGGCCCTGGTCCGTGACCGTCAGGAGGCAGGGCAGCGGACAGGCCACGCGCTCCCAGCCCTGGCCCGTGTTGCGGCGGGCCCGGACCTGCCCGTCGGCTATCTCCGAGACCTCCTCCACGTACGTCACCTGGGGCCAGCCCAGCTTCTCGGCGGTCTGGGGCGGTACCTGGGCCGTGTCGCCGTCGATCGCCTGACGGCCGCAGATCACCAGGTCGACCGGGTCGACGGCACCGAGCTTGCGGATCGCGCAGGAGAGGATGTAGCCGGTGGCGAGGGTGTCACTGGCGGCGGCGCGGCGGTCGGTGATGAGGACGGTGTCGTCGGCCCCCCGCTGGAGTGCCTCCCGGAGCCGCTCGGCCGCCTGAGGGGGGCCCATCGTCAGGGCCGTCACCCGCCCGCCGTACCGCTCCTTCAGCTCGACGGCCAGCTCCAGGGCGTGGAGGTCCTCGGGGTTGAAGATCATGTCGAGGGCGGCCCGGTTGACGGTGCCGTCCTCTTTCATCGCGTCGCCGGTGACGCGCTTGGTGTCGGGTACGTGCTTGACAAGCACGACGAGATTATAAGCCATCGCCGCCCGCTCTCGCTTGGGTCCAACGGAAGGTAACCAAGACGGGTAAGGTACCGGCCACGAGCGGGCGAATCAAGGCAAAACCGGCCCGGATGTGTGCGGAACGCCGGCCGCAAGGCGCCGGCAGGGCGCAAAAAAACGCCGGCCTGTTGATTGTCCCGCCGCGGGCCGGGCATAATGGACTTGGTGAGAGGGGCTCATGTCTGGTCCGTAAGGAGACGACGGATGAAACGACTGGCAATGCTGCTCGGCGTACTGCTCCTGGGTGCGGGCCTCGTGACCGGGTGCGGGGAGCCCGAAAGCGAGGAAGGGCCGGCCGAGCGTACCGGCGAACGGCTCGACCAGACCGGCGAGGCCATCAAGGAGAAGACCAAGGAAGGGATAGAAGAGACCGGCGAAGCCCTGGAAGGGGCCGGCGAGAAGCTCGGGGAGGTCGGCGAGGAGGATTAGCGGGCCGACCACGTCGGCCCCATGACGGGGGGCCCGCGGAGGCCGGCCCGTCGCCAAGCCGCCGAAGGGGGGCTACTCGCTCTCCCCCACCTCCACCGTCACGGCCCCCGTCGGCACGTTCACCGTGTCGGGGGGCAGGAGCGTGCCGTCACCGGGCAGCCGCTCGATCGGCACCGGCAGCCGCTCCTCGTCGGTGACGGGGTCGATGTAGAGCCGGCGGTACCGCTCGGCCTGCATGCGGCAGCAGTGGCGGTGCGGGGCGTACTCCGGATGGGTCACCATTCGCCGCCAGATCGCCTCGAGCGGCTCGCGGCGGACGTTGCCGAACGTGACGGGGTTGAAGTCGCACGGGTTAATATCGCCGAAGCAGGTCATGTAGAACTGACTGAACGCCCCGAAGCACCCCCCGCCGTCGTACGCGTTGGCCTTCGACTGGGCCACCACGCTGAACGCCTCGTCGCGGGCGTTCACCTCGTCGGCCATCTGCCGGACCCGCTTGATGTCCTTCCGGCCCAGGCGCAGGTCCGGCCGCGACAGGAACTTCCCGGTCGGCACGCAATCGAAGACCGTGATCTCGTAGAACCCCTCCTCGCGGGCCAGCCCGACCAGCTCCAGGAGCCGCCCCGAACGAACATTCTCGTGTGTGGCGTAGGTGGAGATGCCCGTCAGGATGCCGTGGTCGCGGGCCCGGCGGGCGCCGTCCATGGCCCGCTTGAACGCCCCGGGCATCCGCCGCAGGCGGTCGTGCTCAGCCGGGTCGAGCGAGTCGATCGAGACGTTGAGGCTCGCCAGACCCGCCTCGGCCAGCTGCTTCGCGTTCCGCTCCGTCAGAAGCACGCCGCTCGTGAAAATCATGACGGCGGCCCGGGTCTTGTCGGTGTGGGCGATCAGCTCGGGCAGGTCCTGGCGGACCATCGGCTCCCCGCCCGTGAAGACCATCGTGCATACGCCCAGATCCAGGGCCTGGTCGATGACGCTCTTGAGCTCCTCGGTCGTCAGCTCCGGCCGGTCCTCCGTCACGAAGCGGTCGGCCGAACAGTGGACGCACCGGCACGGACACCGCGGGGTGACCGATAACGTGCTCGTCGCCGGGAAGACGATCCCCTCGGCCATGGTCCGCAGCTTCCGCTCGAAGGGCCTGAGGCCCGCCGGGCTCGGCAGCGGCGGGTTGTACAGGTTGTAGACGTTCTTGCCGTCTTTCTCGGCGATCACCTTGGCCCGGTTGACGACCTGAAGGAAGGCGTCGACCTTGTCGGCGAAATGGGCCTTGAACGGGCCGCTGACCTCGCAGGCGATCTTCTTGTCGGGCGTCCGCCACGTGCGGATCTCGAGCAGCCGCATCCCCAAGGGGCCCGTCACGTGGGTGTGGCACGCCCCCTGGGCGTCCTCGGTCGTCTTGACGCGGAGCTTCCCGAACAGGACTCGGCGTGCGACGCGATCCGCCAGACGGCCCATCGGCCCTCCCGTCACCGAGCTTGCCCCATCGGAAGCATTACCCATTCTATGCGATTCCGGGGCCGCGGTGTCAACACGCTATCCCCTTCCGCCCCCGGCAACGCACGCCTCGATCCGCCCGGCCACCTCGACGGCCCGGGACCCCTCCTCGGCCGACACCCCGTCGCTCACCTCCCCACGGACGGCCGCCAGGAACGCCTCAAGCTGCGTCCTGAGCGCATCGGCCTGCGTCTCGACAGGGAGCGGCTCGCCGTCCCACCGGGCGGCCCCGGCCACGTAGTCGAGCTCGGCGTCCGTCCCGCCACCGGTGAGATGAATCCGTCGCTCCCGGCCCTCGCTGACGCGGCTGGCCACCAGGTGCGCGACGCACCCGCCGGGGAACCGCAGCTCGGCCTCGGCCACATCCGGATACGGGCCCTGAACGGTCTCGCCCCGGGCCTCGACCGTTTCGGGCACCTCGCCGGTCCACGCCAGGGCCAAGTCGATGGCGTGAACCATCAGGTCGAGCACCACGCTGACGTCCGTGCTGCGTCCGGTGAACGGGCTCCGCCAGACGGCTTCGATCCGCTCCGGCGTCGGCCGGCGGCCCTTCAGCGCCCGGGTCACGGGGGTGAACCGGACGATGTGCCCGGTGTGGCAGACGGCCCCGCCGCGGGCGGCCGCCTCGACGATCAACCGGGCCTTCCGCGACGTCGCCGCC
Organism: uncultured Anaerolineales bacterium; assembly: GCA_964526295.1. Classification (GTDB taxonomy): domain Bacteria; phylum Planctomycetota; class Phycisphaerae; order FEN-1346; family FEN-1346; genus CAZGKW01. The sequence goes on along the minus strand of CAZGKW010000039.1, from coordinate 14,399 downwards.
AGCGGCTTCTCGACCAGCAAGGCCACGCCTCGCTCCAGCAGCGGCACGGCCACGGCCCCGTGGGCCGACGTGTCGCACGCCACCACGGCGGCGTCGAACGGCCCGGCCAGGCGCGCCACGTCCGTTTCGACGCCGGCATCGGCCGGGCCGGCCGCCTCCAGGGCCCGCCGCCGGTCGACGTCGCAGACAGTGACCAACTCGACGTCGTCGCGCTCGGCGAGGGCCCGGGCGTGGTATCGGCCCATGTGACCGGCGCCGATCAGGACGATTTTGAGTCGGTCGGGCATCTCAGGCAGGCGGCTCTTTCAAGAGGACCTCGCGGTACCGGCCGTGGCGCCCCTGACCGCTCTGGCGGAGGAAGTCGCACAGGTACCGGACCTCTTCGGGCCACCCGTCCTCGCTGTCCATCTCTTCGAGGATCTCGGCCCGGATGCGGCCGTAGCGGTAGATGCGGCGGTAGGCCCGGGCGATGGACTCGGCCACCTCGTCGGAGACGCCCCACCGCTTCAAGCCGATGGTGTTGACGCCGCGGACGCGGCTGGGGTGCCCCTCCACGATCATGTAGGGGGGGACGTCCTGGACGATCCGGGTCAGGCCCCCGACGTAGGCCAGACGGCCGACGGTGGTGAACGGATGGACGGCGGCGGCGCCGTTGAGGTTGGCCCCGTCGCCGATGTGGACGTGTCCGCCGATCAGGACGTTGTTGCCGAAGATGATGCGGTCGCCGAGGTGGCAGTCGTGGGCCACGTGGCTGCAGGCCATGAGGTAGCACCCGCTGCCGATCCGCGTCAGGCCGTCCTCCTTGTTCGACGCGCGGTGGATGGTCACGCCTTCGCGGATGATGTTGTCGTCCCCGATGTCGACGCCCGTCGGCTCGCCCCGGTAGCTGAGGTCCTGGGGCGGCGTGCCGATGCAGACGCCGGGGAAGACCTCGTTCCCCCGGCCGATTCGCGTGCGGCCCAGGACCGTGACGCTCGGGTGGAGCACGGTGCCGGAACCGAGGGCGACCTCCGGCCCAATGGCGCAGAACGGCCCGACCTCGACGTCGTCGGCCAGGTCGGCCTTGGGATCGACAACGGCTAGCTCGTGGATCGGCATGGAAGCTTGTTCACTCCTGGTCCGCTGGGACGAGCATGAAGCGGATCTTGGCCTCGGCGGCAACCTTGTCGCCGACCCAGGCGCGGGTTCGCACTTCGGCCCGGCGGGGCTGGGCCCGGACGACCTCCGCCTCGAGCCGCAACTGGTCCCCCGGATGCACCCCCTTGCGGAGCTTGACCCGGTCCATGCTGATCAGCTCCGCCACCAGGTTCCCCACTTCGAGCTGCTTCAGCAGGAGCACCCCGGCGAGCTGGGCCATCGCCTCGACGATCAGCACGCCGGGCATGATCGGCGTGCCGGGGTAGTGCCCCTGGAAGAAGTGTTCGTTGAACGTGACGTTCTTGATGCCGACGGCCCGGACGCCTTCCTCCAGCTCGATGACCCGGTCCACGAGGAGGAACGGGTACCGGTGAGGCAGGACGCCCATGATCTGGCCGATATCCATGGCCGGGGCGGTGACCGCCCGGACGCCGGCGTCACTCGACCGGGCCGCCTGCTGGAGCAACCGACGGATCAGCCGGTGGTTCAGGGTGTGGCCGCTCTGCATGGCGACGATGCGGCCCCGCACGTCGCAGTTCATCAGGAACAGGTCGCCCACCAGGTCCAGCACCTTGTGACGGGCCGGCTCGTCCGGGAACCGCAGCGTGTTGTTGATGGGCCCGTCGCGGCCGAACACGAGCAGGTCCTCGTAGGTGGCCGCGGGACCGTACCCCCGCCGGCGGAGTTGCTCCACGTCGTCCTCGAAGATGAACGTCCGGCTCGCCGCCAGCTCCTGGACGAACGTGTCGGGGTTCAGGCGGACGTGGAATACCTGGGGCGGCACGACCGAGCTGTCGCCGTAGTCCAGGTGGTACGTGATGGTCAGCTCGTCCTCGGGGCCCGGCAGGGCCGCGATGACCGACCCCGTGGCCTGGACCGTCACCGGCTCAACGATCGTCAGGATGGGCCGTTCGGCGTCCTGCTCGGCGATGCCGGCCTGCTCCAGAAGCCGGACGTAGTCGGCGGCCGACCCGTCGCAGCCGGGCAGCTCCGGGGCGTCGAGCTCCACCTCGACGTTGTCGATGTGCATGCCGGCCAGGGCGGCCAGCAGGTGCTCGGCCGTCTCGATCGACACGTCGCTGCTGGCCACCGCCGTCCGCTGGAACCGCTTCGTGACCGTCTGGATCGTCGCGGGGACCTGGGTATCGGAGTCGACGTCGGTACGACGGAAGACAAGGCCGGTCCCCGGCGAGGCGGGCTTGAGGCGGAGCTTGACCGCCTGGCCGGTGAACAGGCCCCGGCCCTCGATCTCGGCCTCCCGCTTGATGGTCCGCTGCCGCCTAATCACCCGTCGCCCCTGCCCTCGTCGAGCTGAGCCAGGCGCCGCTCGACGGCGTCGAGCCGCTCCAGGACCTCGCCGATCCGCCTGAGGGCCGCCTGCCGCCGCAGCTCGTTACTGTGTGGGATCGCGGGGAACCCGCTCACGTCGGTGCCGGGCGGCACGTCCTTGGTGACGCCGGCCATGCCCCCGACGCGGGCCCCGTCGCCGATGACGAGGTGACCGTCGATGGCGGCCCGGCCGGCGATGACGCAGCCGCGGCCGATCTTCGTGCTCCCGGCCACCCCGACCTGGCTGACCAGGATCGAGCCCTCCCCGATTGTGACATTATGCGCAATCTGAACGAGGTTGTCGATCTTAACCCGCGCGCCGATCCGAGTGACGCCAAACCGGGCCCGGTCAACCGTCACGCACGCCCCCAGCTCGGCGTCGTCGCCGATCTCCACCGTGCCGAGCTGGGGGATCTTCTCAGGACCCGACTTGCCCGAGAGGTACCCGAACCCGTCGCTGCCGATCACGGACCCGGCGTGGATGACGACGCGGCTCCCGATGCGGACGCGTTCGCGGACGACGACGCCCGCGTGGAGGTCACAATCGGCCCCCACGACCGCTTCCGCCTCGACGACCACACCCGCCCGGACCCGTGTCCGGTCGCCCAACCACACGCCCTCGCCGACGACGGCACACGGTCCCACCTGGACGTCGGCCCCGAGGACGGCCGACGGGGCCACCACTGCCCGAGGGTGGACGCCAGGCGCAGGCGCCGGCGGCGGCGGCAGCAGGACCTCCGCGATCCGCGAGATCGCCCGGTTCGGATCGGCCACGCGGATCAACGCCTGCCCCTCGCGGGCCTGGCCGGACCAGTCCGCCGGCACGACGAGGCACCCGGCCTTGGACTCATCCGGGGAGTCGCCGGACGCCTCGGTGACGAACGAAACGTCGCCCGTTTCAGCCTCGTCGAGGCCGGCGACGCCGCCGACACGACGCGCCGGGTCGCCCTCGACGCGCCCGCCGACCTCCTGCGCGAGCTCTCCCACCGTCCTGAGCAATGATTTCCCCCATCCCGCGGTCGGCCGCGACGGCCTATACGTCCCTTCCGGGGGAGTAAGCCACACCGTCCACCCCAAAGGCAGGCCGCGATTATAGCCGCCTGCCACCGGAAAGCAACCCGCCGACGGGTTTGACTCAAGGCCCCGCCCGTGCCATCATAGCCGCACGATGGCCCTGAAGCTGGTGATCTTCGACCTCGACGGGACGCTGCTCGAGCCGCAGCTCGACTTCGACGCCATGCGCCGGGAGATCGGCCTGCCGGATGGCATCACCCTCCTGGAGGGCATGGCCGAGCTGGACGAGGCCGGCCGGGCGCGGGCCGAACGTATCGTGGCCGAGCACGAGACCCGGGCGGCCGAAAGCTCCCGCCCCATGCCGGGGGCGGCGGCCCTTATCGAGCAGCTTCGCCGCCGGGGCACGAAGGTCGCCGTCCTGACGCGGAACAGCCGCAACAGCCTCCGCCGGGCCTGTGAGCGGCACGGTCTGGCCTTCGACGCCGCCGTCACCCGCGAGGACATGACCCCCAAGCCGAGCCCGGACGGCGTCCACCACCTGATGGAGGCCTGCGGCGCGGGGCCCCGCGAGACGGTCCTGGTGGGCGACTTCCGCTACGACGTGGAGGCGGGTGCCGCCGCGGGCGTGCGGACCGTCGCCCTCGTGGCCGACCCCGCCCCGCCGTGGGCCCGGGAGGCCACCTGGCGGGCGGGCGACCTGGAGACGGTCGACCGTCTCCTCGACGGCGCCTGAGCGCCCGTTCGGTGCTACGCTTGCCGGGCGCGCCCGGCCGACCTATAATCGGCCCGCCGTCCTGCCGAAAAGGGACTCCCTGTGGCCCGACTGCCGGTGGCGAACATCCTCGCCCGCAAGGTCCGTACCGCCATCAGCATGCTGGCCATCGGCGTCGGCGTCGCCCTGTACCTGGTCCTGGTCGGCCTGACGACCATACTCGGCGAGATCGCCGAACGGACGGTCAACGTCGACGCCCACCTGATGGTCTGGCCGGCGTCGGACCAGGTGGTCCTGAGCGGCGGCCTGCCGGCCGAGACGGTCGAGGCCCGCCTGAGGGAGGTTCCCGGCGTGGAACGGGCCATCCCGGTGCTCCGCTGGCCGCTCAGGCTGGCGGGGCGGGTACAGAACGTCTACGGCATCCGGCCGTCGGACTGGCCGGCCTTCCGCGGGGGCGAGGGCGGTGTCCTGGAGGGGCGGCCCCTGGAGGGTGGGAGCGAGATACTGATCGACGCCCGGCTCCGGGCGGCGGGCGACTTCCACGTCGGACAGGCGGTCGAGCGATTCGGACGGCGGTTCACGATCGTCGGCGTCGCCCCGGAGGGCGTCGCGGGTCGGGTCTTCATGCCCATCGAGACGGTCAGCGAGTGCCTGGGCCAGGACCGCCTTCGGGCCTCCTTCTTCTATGTGAAGCTCGGTTCGCCCGGCGGCGTCGCCGCAGCCCGCGACGCCGTCGAGCGGCTCGGCCTGCGGCCCATCACGTTCGACGAGTACTACGACGTGCTGGCCGCCAGCTTCGTCGACATGGACCTCATTATCGGGGCGGTGGTGCTGGTGGCGGGGTTCGTCTGCTTCCTGGTGGTGCTCCTGACGGTCTACACGATGGTGCTGGAACGGACGCGGGAAATCGGGATCCTCAAGGGGTTGGGGGCATCGCGGGCCCAGGTGTTCGGCGTGGTGATGGCGGAGGCGGGCCTGATCTGCGCGGGCGGGATCGCAGCCGGATTTCTCCTGACGTGGGCGAGCCGGGCGATCATTCTCGCCCTCCAACCGCTCTGGTCGGCCCGTATTCCGGCGGAGCGGTTCGCCTACGCGGCGATCCTCGCGGCCGTGGGGACGTTCCTCGGGGCTGTCCATCCGGCCCTGCGGGCTGCGAGGCAGGACCCGGTGAAGAGCCTTCGCTACGAGTGATGACGGGCCCGGAAGGCTTGGCTGTCGGACGGGCCCGCGAACCGCCGACGATGAGGGCGGAGAATAGAGCGGGCCCCGGCACCGTCCAAACACGCGACATGGCACCGATCCTGGAAACCCGTGGCCTCACGAAGGTCTACCGCTCGGACAGCGTGGCCACCGAAGCCCTTCGCGGCGTCGACGTCGCGGTCGGACGCGGCGAGTTCGTCTCGGTCATGGGGCCGAGCGGCTGCGGCAAAAGCACGCTCCTCTATTGCGCGGGCCTTCTGGCGAGACCGACCAAAGGGACGGTCTTCTTGGCCGGGACCGACGCCGGGCGGGCCGATGAAGGCCAGCGGACGCGCCTGCGACGCCGGCACGTGGGCTTCGTCTTCCAACGGTTCAACCTGCTGCCGACGCTGTCGGCGGAAGACAACGTCGCCCTGCCGCTTCGCCTCCGGCACGAACCGGTCGGCGACCGGGCCCGGGAGCTCCTGGCGGCGGTGGCCTTGGCGGAGAAGCGGCGGCGAAAGCCGAACCAGCTCTCCGTCGGCGAGCAGCAGCGGGTGGCGATTGCCCGGGCCCTCGTCGCCCGGCCGACGCTGCTCCTGGCGGATGAGCCGACGGGGAACCTCGATTCCGAGGCGTCCGAGCGGGTCCTCGACCTCATCGAGACGCTCCACCGCGAGGGGGACCAGGCGGTGCTCCTCATTACGCACGACGAGCGCGTGGCGGCCCGGGCCGCCAGGCGACTGGACATGCGCGATGGCCGAATCGTCGCAACTCGAGACGGCTGAGCGGGCCGAGACGGCCGGCGAGGCCGGAGCTGCCGAGACGGGGCTTTGCCTCCACCGGGGCGAGCCCCTGCGCCTCCGCGACTGGTTCGTTCCGGTGGGCATGATGCTGGGGATCCTCGGCGGCGTGGGGTACGCCTACCGGGATGCCAGCCTGGCGGCGGGGATCGCGGCCTACTTCGCGTACATGAGCGTGGCCTGCACGTTCCTGCCGCTCCCGACGGCATGGATCGTGCTGTGGGCGGCCTCGCCGGCGGCGGGCCTGGGCCTGGCGCCTGCGACGGCGGCCACCATCGGGGCCGTCGGCACCGGCGTCGCAAACATGCACGACTACTACCTCGTGACCTGCCTGTACCGGTTCCGGCCGGTGCAGCGGATTCGGATGACGCGGCTCTACGGCCGCCTGGCCCGGTGGTTCGCGCGGGCGCCGCTGGCGACACTGGCGGCGGCCTCATTCCTGCCGATCCCGGTCGATTTCGTGCGGCTGCTCGCCATCAGCGAGGGCTACAGCCGGTGGCGTTTCGCCGTCGGGTCGGTGGTGGGGCGGTGGCCGCGGTACCTGCTGCTGGCGTACCTGGCGAACCGGTTCAGCCTGGGTTGGTCGTGGATCGTCGGGATCGGGGGCGCGGCGGCGGTGCTGGGCCTGGCGCGGGGGCTCCCGGCCCTCGGCCGGCGGGTCCGAGCGCTGCGGGACACACGTCGAGCCGAAGCAATGGAGAGTGAGGCGGAGCTATGACCGCGTGGTGCATCGTCCTGGCGGCAAGCATGGTGGCGACCGGGAGCCCGAATCCGGCCGCGGAACGATGCGCGGCGCCCCCCGAACAGGAGGGCCCCGCCGCGTCCGCGCCGCGGACCGAATCGCCGCCCGTGCAGCCGCCGCGGGCGACGCTGGGCGCGGCCTGCGCGGCGCTCCTCGACAAGGTCGACGCGGCCGGACGGGACCTCAAGACCGTCCATGCCCGTTTCGACTACGAGCTGAACCAGACGCTGTTCGAGGACATCAAGCGCCGCGAGGGGGTGCTGGCCTTCGAGGCGCCGAACCGCCTCCGGTTCGAGTTCACCGGACGCGAAAAGGAGGCGTTCATCTTCGACGGCCGAACGCTCTACCACCGGCAGGACGCCGTGGAGCAGATGCACGAGTGGGAGGTCCGGCGGGCCGACGAGCCGCCCGTCGAATCGTTCGAGCTCGGCAAGACGCCCTTCCCCATGCCGTTCGGCCAGAAGAAGGAGGCGGTGCTGAAGCACTTCGACGTGAAGCTGGGCCCGGCCGTGAAGGGCACCGACGGCAAGGAGCGGCCGGCCCTCGTGCTCGCGCCGAAGAAGGGCACACAGCTTGTAGAGACCTACACGCGAATCACGCTGTGGTTCGATCCGGAGACGTACCTTCCCGTCCAGGCCCGCTTGTGGGACACCAGCGAGAACATCACGACCATCGCGTTCCACGACATCCGGACGAACGCGAAGGTCCCGCCGCGGACGTTCGAGCGGCCGAAGGTGCCTGGCGGGTGGGAGGTGATTCGTCACCGGCGCGAGCCGGCCGAGGCCGGTGTGCCGACAGAGACCCCGTAGACCGGCCCGATCAGCCGCTTCACCCCCCGAGACCCTTGCGGATCGCCTCGGCCTGGCGGGCCAGCACGTCCGGGTCCGATTCCTTGGCGAGCCACCGATAGCCCAAGCCGTCCCCTTCCCGGCGCGGAATCACGTGGAAGTGGACGTGCATGACGGCCTGGCCGGAGACGCGACCGTTGTTCTGGAGGACGTTCACCCCCTGGGCGTCGACGGCGTCTCGGACCGCGGCCCCCAGGGCCGGAAGTTTCGCGGCGAGGTGCGCGACCTCCTCGGCCGGCATGTCCCACAACACCTCGTAGTGCGGCTTCGGGATGAGGAGCGTGTGCCCGTCGGCCAGGGGGCCGATGTCCATGAACGCCAGGCAGCGATCATCCTCGAAGACCTTCGTCGCCGGGATGTCGCCGGCGGCGATCCTGCAAAAGACGCAGTCGGGCATGGGGGGCTCCTTGGCGGCAACGGGGGGGGCGCGCGGGCCGCCGGCCCCTGGGGGCCCGTCCGAGACGGGCGGCTTATTCCTTCGGGGCCTTCTCGACCAGCTCCAGGAGGCAAAGCTGCGAGGCGTCGCCCAGGCGCCGCCGCGACAGCTTGACGATGCGGGTGTAGCCTCCGGGCCGGTCGGCGAAGCGCGGGGCGATCTCGTCGAAAAGCTTCTTGGCCAGGGCCTCGTCCTGGAGCCTGGAGGCGACCCGGCGGCGCGCGTCGAGCGTCCCCTTCTTGCCCAGGGTGATGAGCCGCTCGACGAACGGTCGGGCCTCCTTGGCCTTGGGCACGGTGGTGGTGATGGACTCGTGCTCGAGGAGGGCGGCGGCGAGGCTCCTCTTCAGGGCCGTCCGGTGGCTGGGGCTGCGGCTGAGTTTGCGTCCGCTTTTCTGGTGGCGCATCAGGAACCCCCTCCGACGCCGCCCGCCGTCACGCCCTCCAGGTCCATCCCGATCGAGAGGCCCAGGTCGGCCAGCTTCCGCTTGACCTCGCGGAGGCTGGTCTTGCCGAACGAGCGGACCGACAGGAGCTCGTCCTCGGAGAGACGGACGAGCTGGCCGACGGTCATGATGTTCTCCGACTCCAGGCAGTTGGAGGCCCGGACCGACAGGTCGAGGGCGGCGATGGGCATGCTGAGCTTGCGTTCGAGCTCGGAGACGTATTCTTCGGCCCCGGGGACCTCCTCGGGTGCCGGAGCGGCGGCGACGCCCAGCTCCTCGCCCGGCTGGAAGTACTCCACGAACGGGTTCAGGTGCTTCCGCATGATCTTGGCGGCCTCGACCAGGGCCATCTCGGGCGAGACGGTCCCGTTCGTCCAGACCTCCAGGATGAGCCGGTCGTAGTTGATTCGCTGGCCCACGCGGGTGTCCTCGGTGCGGTAACGGACCCGCGTGACGGGCGAGAAGAGGCTGTCGACGGGAACGTAGCCGATTTCCTGGTCGACGTCCTGGGGTGTGTTCTCCTCGGCCGTCACATAGCCCCGGCCCTTGGCGACGACCATCTCGAGCTTGAAGTCGATGTCGTCGGCCAGGGTGGCCAGGACCAGGTCCTTGTTGATGACCTCGACGTTGGGGTCGGTCCGGACCATGGCGGCGGTGACCGGCCCGGCCTCGTGGGCTTCCAGGGAGACGGCGCGGGGCTCGTCGCCCTCCATGCGGACGACGAGCTGCTTGACGTTCAGGATGATGTCGGTCACGTCCTCGACGACGCCCTCGATGCTGGAGAACTCGTGGAGGACGCCCTGGAGGCGCACGCCCGTGACGGCCGCGCCCTCGAGGCTCGACAGGAGGATCCGCCGCAGGCTGTTGCCGATCGTCACGCCGAACCCGCGTTCGAACGGTTCGGTGGTGAACATGCCGTACGTGTCGGTCTGGGTGGATGCGTCGAGTACTACGCGCGTCGGCAGTTCGAGGCCCTTCCATCGGATCCGCATCACGGTATTCGCCTCCTCGCTCTGGCTAGCGGCTGCAGAACTCAACGATCAACTGCTCGTTGAGCTGAATCGAAACGTCGTCGCGGGCGGGCAGGGCCTTGACCTCGCCCCGGAGGCGGTTCGTGTCGGCCTCGAGCCACTGCGGGACGACCCGCCCCTCCTCCTCCGCCACCCAGGACTGGACCAAGTCGCGGCTGGCCTTGCGGTCGCGGACCTCGATGCGGTCTCCCGGACTCAGCTTCATGCTGGCGACCGTCGTCGTCTTGCCGTTGACGAGGATGTGCCCGTGCGAGAGGAGCTGGCGGGCGGCCTGGCGGCTCGGGGCGAACCCCAGCCGGTAGACCACGTTGTCGAGCCGCCGCTCCATCAGCACCAGGAGCCGCTCGCCGGTCGAACCCTTGCCCCGGGCGGCCTCTTCGAAGTACCGCCGGAACTGCCGCTCCAGCACGCCGTAGTACCACCGCAGCTTCTGCTTCTCGCGGAGACGGAGGGCGTACTCACTGGGCCGCCGACGGCGCCAGAAGTGGACGCCCGGCGGCTTGTTCCGCCACTGCTTCTCGATCGGGCACTTGGCCGTCTCGCAGCGGACGCCCTTCAGGTAGAGCTTCATGCCGGCCCGTCGGCACCGGCGGCACACAGGTCCCTTGTATCTGGCCATACGGCTCTCCGGCCTCCTCGTTTCGTTCGTCCTCCGGCCTGGCGAGGGCTTTCCGCCCGGGCGAGGTCCGGCGGCGCTCGCCTAGACGCGGCGCCGCTTCCTGGGTCGGCACCCGTTGTGGGGGATGGGCGTCACGTCCTCGATGGCCGTGACCTTCAGGCCGGCCGCCTGGAGGGCCGTGATGGCCGACTCCCGGCCGCTGCCCGGGCCCTTGACGCGGACCTCGACCTCGCGCATCCCCATCTTGATCGCTTTCTCGGCACACGCCTCGGCCGCACGCTGGGCGGCGAAGGGCGTGGACTTGCGGCTGCCCTTGAACCCGATGGTCCCGGCCGAGTCTTGGCACAGGACCTTTCCCTGCGGGTCCGTGATGGTGACGATCGTGTTGTTGAACGTCGCCTTGACGTGGGCGACGCCCTTCGACACGCTCTGTCGGGCTCGTTTCTTCTTCTTGGCCATGGGTACTCCGGCTCCTCGCTCCACGGCCCCGGGGGCCGCAACATACCGCCGCCTGTGCGACGGCCGAATCCGCGCTGCGTCTGGCGGCAGCGAGGGTTATCGCAGGTCCTTGACGCCCTTCTTCCCGGCCACGGTCTTGCGGGGCCCCTTGCGGGTCCGGGCGTTGGTGCGGGTCCGCTGTCCGCGGACGGGCAGCCCCCGCCGGTGCCGCTGGCCCCGGTAGCATTGGATGTCGCGGAGGCGGGCGACGTTCTGCATCACCTGCCGCCGCAAGGCCCCCTCCACCACGAAGCTCCGGTCGATGACGGCGGCGATGCGGCCGATCTCGTCCTCCGAGAGGTCTTTCATCCGACCGTTCGGGTCGATCTGGGCCTCCTTGCACACCTCCAGGGCCGACGACTTCCCGATGCCGTGGATGTAGGTCAGGGCACACCAGGTGGTTTTGTCGGCCGGCACGTCGACGCCCGCAATACGCGGCATGGTCGACCTCCTCAGCTCTTGAGCTTGCGCTTGGCCCGCTGGCGTTGTTTGTGGCGGGGGTTGGTGCAGATCACCCGCACCACGCCGCGCCGGCGGATCACCTTGCAGTTCTCACAGATTCGTTTGACGCTGGTTCGTACTTTCATCTCGGTCCGTTTCGCATCGCCGGACCCGGTCGGCCCGTCAGCCGGTCCGGTAGACGATGCGCCCTTTCGACAAGTCGTAGGGCGACAGCTCGACGGTCACCTGGTCGCCGGGGAGGATGCGGATGAAGTGCACCCGCATGCGGCCGGAAACGTGGGCCAGCACTTCGTGGCCGTTCTCCAGCTCCACCCGAAACATGGCGTTGGGCAGCGCTTCGCTGACCTTGCCCTCCAGTCGGATGACATCTTTCGGCATCGGGTTCGGCCTAACCTCCCTCGGTGGCGGGCACGACGCGGGTCAGGGGCTCCGCCCCGTCCCGGTGGACAAGGAACGTGTCCTCGAAGTGAGCACACGGCTTCCCGTCCCGGGTCGCCACGGTCCACCCGTCGTCCCGTTCGACGACAAACCGGCGGCCGAGGTTCACCATCGGCTCGACGGCCACCGTCATGTTCTCGACGAGCATCCAGTCGTTGGCCAGGAGGTCGCGGCTGACGTAATTCGGGACCTTCGGCTCTTCCCACATGCTTCGACCGATCCCGTGCCCGACGTAATCGGTAACGATCGAGAACCCCGCCTTCGAGACGACGCTCTCGATCCGCCCGGCGACGGCCGACCACAGCACGCCCGCCCGGGCCTCCCGCCGGACCGTCTCCAACGCCTCCCAGGTCACCTCCAGCAGCCTCGCCACGCGGGGCTTGACGCGGCCGACGGCGAACGTCCGGGCGGCGTCGCCGCACCACCCGTCCTGCTTCACGCCCGCGTCGACCGAGACGATGTCGCCCTCGCGGATGCGGCGCGGCCCGGGGATGCCGTGCACCAGCTCCTCGTTGACCGACACGCAGATGCCCGCCGGGTACGGCGGGCCGCCCTTGGGGTGCGGCTGGCCCCGGAAGAGGCTCACGGCCCCTCGCTGGCGGAACAACCGCTCGGCCTCGGCGTCGAGGTCGGCGGTCGTCGCACCCGGTTGGCACATCCGTCCGAGCCGCTCGAGCACGAGGGCCACCGTCCGCCCGGCGGTCCGCATCTTTTCGATCGCCTCGGCGTTTTTCGGGCGGATCGCCATGGCCGCTCGCGTCACCCCGCGCCTTCGGCCGAAATCGTCTCAAGGAGCCGGGCCCGGACCGCCTCGGGCGTCCCTTCGCCGTCGATCCGCAGCAACAGCCCTCGCTTCTCGTAGTAGTCGACGAGCGGCGCCGTCTGTTCCTGGTACGTCCGCAGCCGGGCCCGCACCGTTCCGGGCCGGTCGTCCTCGCGGGTGACCAGCTCGGCGCCGCAATCGTCGCACCGACCCGCCTCCTTCGGCGGGAGGTTCGTCACGTGATACACCCGGCCGCACCGGGGGCACGACCGCCGCCCGGCCATCCGGTCGACGATCGTCTCCTCCGACACGTGGAGGTAGACGACGGCGTCAAGGTCCTCCTCGCGTTCGTCCAGCGCCTGGTCGAGGGCCCGGGCCTGCCCCTGCGTACGGGGAAACCCGTCGAGGATCCACCCGTCGGCGCAGTCGGCCCTGTCGAGCCGCCCGACAACGGCCCGGACGGTGATCTCGTCCGGAACGAGGTCGCCGGCGTCCAGGTACTTCTTGATGCTCCGACCGAGGTCGGTCCCGGCCCCGATCTCGGCCCGGAAGATGTCGCCGCTGGAAATATGCGGGACATTATATTCATCGGCCAGGGCCTTGGCCAGGGTCCCTTTTCCGGCGCCCGGCGGCCCCATCAGAACCACTCGCATGCTCGTCCGCCCTTCCACGGCCGCCGCGTGCGTCGCCGGCAGCCCGGCGAGCCGCCTCGCCCCGCGCCCCCGAGGGCCTCTAGCCGCGACGCCCCCGCACCCGCCCCTGGGCCAGGAACCCCTCGTAGTGCCGCATGATCAGGTGCGACTCGATCCGCTGCACGAGGTCCAGGGCCACGCTCACGATGATCAACAGGCCCGTGCCGCCCAGGAACCCCGTGACGATCATGTTGACGCCGGTCAGCTTGCTGACGGCGATGGGAAGGATCGCCACGGCGGCCAGGAAGCCCGCCCCGACGTACGTGATGCGGTTCATCACGCGCTCGAGGTATCGGGCGGTGCTGGCGCCGGGCCGGCGGCCGGGGATGAAGCTCCCGTAGTTTCTCAGGTTGTCGGCCATCTCCTTGGGCTGAAACTGGATGGCCGTCCAGAAGTAACAGAACACGTAGATCAGCCCCACGTAGGCCAGCAGGTGGGGGATGTTGCCGTAGCTGAACGCCTCGTGCAGGGCCTGGGTGAAGGCGTTGGGCCACACGGCGCCGACGTAGCGGAACAGGTACATCGGCAGCATCAGCAGGCTCGAGGCGAAGATCACGGGAATGACGCCCGCCTGGTTCACCCGCAGGGGCAGGTACTGGCGCTGACCCCCGTAAACCCGCCGGCCCCGGGTGTGCTTGGCCTGCTGGATCGGCACCCGCCGCTGGGCCTGCGTGATGGCCACCACCGCAATGATGACCCCGACGAACATGCCGACGATCAGGACGATCTTCTCGATGCCGATGGCGTTCGGGTCCCAGCTCCGGAACGCCAGTTGGGCGTTCTGCCACAGCCAGACCGCCACGGCCGGCAGCCGGTCGACGATCCCCGCCATGATGATCAGGCTGATACCGTTGCCGATGCCGAACTCCTCGATCAGCTCGCCGAGCCACATCAGGAAGATCGTCCCGGCCGTCATGGCCGTGATGCACACGAACAGGTAGATCGTCGAGCTCTCGATGCCCCGCCAGCCGCCGGGGCCCGGGGTGTTGCCCGAGGTCGTGATCATGCTGGCCTGGACGATGCACAGGAGCACCGTCAGGTACCGGGTATACTCGTTGATCTTCCGGCGTCCGGCTTCGCCTTCCTTGGCCAGCTTCTCCAGCGAGGGGATCGCCTGGGTCAGAAGCTGGAGGATAATGGACGCGCTGATGTACGGCATAATGCCGAGGGCGAACAGGAACGGCTGGAAGCTGCCGCCCGTGATCCGCGCGATGAACTGGAGGTACCCGCCGAACCCGCCCCCCGCCCCCC
>CAZGKW010000038.1:0-42355 GCA_964526295.1 uncultured Anaerolineales bacterium | reverse complement strand
AACGGGCACGGGCCGTACTGAATAATGTGCAATCTGCTTGATACACTACACTAGGGCCTGCCTATTGACACCCAGGCGGGGTCGCCCATCGGCGCCCCGTCCACCGACCAGCCCATCGCCGACCGGACTTCGGCGAACGCCGCGCTCGCGCGGGCCTGGCCCGCCCGCTGCGACGGGTGGACCTGGACCTCGGCCTCGATCGCGCCGGCGGGCCCCTCGATCCGCGCCAGGTCCGACTCGACCAGCCCCGCCGCCTCCGCATCCTCCGACCCGAGGTATACCACCGGCCGGGGCCGGACGGACTGCGGCCACTTGGCCTGGCGCGTCAGGCTCCCGTCGGCGAAGTCGATCGAGTCCACGGCCGGAGCAAGGAGGACCCGGCCGTCGACCGGCTCCTCCATGGGTCGGCAGGGCGCCTCCTCCGGGCCCGTCGCCCGGACCGAGAGGTCGGCCTTCGCGTCGGCCGGGGCCCCCATCATAGACAGGACCGCGTCGAGCGTCGGCACGCCCGCCGGCGGCGAAAGGAGCGGCTCGAACCGCACCTCCCGCCCCGGCCCAAGGAGCGCCCGGCCCGCCGACTCGAACCCCAGCGCCGCCGGCACGACCAGCGACGCCCGGCGGCTGGTCGCGTTCGGCATCGGGCCGACGTACATCAGCTTCTCGACCGCATCGAGAATGGGCCCCGCCGCCGGCTCGCCCATCGCCGCCACCAGGTCGACGCCGACCAGGAGGAGGGCCTTCGGGGGCCCTCGCAGGACCTTCATCGGGCAGGCCCCGCCGGCGGACGCGGCCACCCGCATCGCCCCCCAGGCGTTTCCGTAGGTCGTCAGCGGACAGACCTTGGCCCCCGTCTCCTTCGCCAGGGCGGCGACCGCCCGCCCCAGGGCCATCGCGTCGGCGTAGCCCAGGTCGGCCCCGACGACGATGGCGGCCCGTTCGGCGTCGGCCAGCGTCGACTTCCACCCCGCCAGGACCGCCGCATCGGCCCCCAGGGGGGCGACGTCGCCGGTCCGGACGGCGTCGATGGCCCGGGCCTTCTCGCCCGGCCCGAGGCGCGGCTGGTAGAGGCCCGTCGCGAACTGGGTTGTCACGCCGCACCCGTCGGCCATCACCAGGATGGGCATCCGGGGCTGGCTGGTCTTGGCCTCGAATGGCCAGTGGGCCGCCACCGGGTGGGTCGCGTAAGCGTTCCCGACGACGAGGAGGGCCTCGACGCCGCCAAGGTCCTCCGGCCCCGCGAACTGGCACTCGGTTGCGTCCAGGCCGTGGGCCAGGCCGGCGTCGCCCGGCGTCACGTGGGCCGTCCAGGCGGCCCCGGCCTCCGACGCGAGCGCCGCCACCGCCGCCAGCGCGTCCACGCCGTAATTGGCATCGACGATGACGGCGGCCGAGTCGGCCTCGCGGAGGGCGGCGGCCATCTCTTCGGCGGCGGCCGTGAGGTCCAGCACCTCGCGGCCCTCGTTCGTGTGACGGTGGGCGTCGTAGATCCGGGCCGGATGGTCCAGCAGGTCCACGAGGACGCTGCCCCGGCCGCACAGGCCCGCGTAGCCGGCGTGAGGGACGTAATCCGGCCGGTACTGGTCCGGCCCGGCCTGCTCGACCCGGACCGGGCAGCCGACGTTGCACATCAGGCACCGGGCGGTCAAGGCGCCGTCGCTGGCGGAATCAGAAGACATTCGGGTAGTCCTTGATCTTCGCGTAGCAGATGTCCGGACCGTCCTTGCACAGGTAATAGGGGCCGATGTTGCACCGGCCGCACTTGCCGATGCCGCAGCTCATCCGCCGGTTCATCGACAGGTAGATCTGCTCGGGGGTGAATCCCTCGTCGAGGAGCTTGAGGGTGACGAACTTGAGCATGATCTCCGGACCGCAGGAGAAGGCGTAGGAGTTCGCAAGGTCGACCTGGGAGCCGATCTCCTCCAGGAGCGTCGTGACGACGCCCACGTTGCCGTCCCACCCCTCCTCCGGCCGGTCGATGGTCGTCTCGAAGGTGACCTTGTCCGCGGCCGCCCAGTCCTCGTACTGTCGTCGGAAGAGCAGCTCGGCCGTCTCCCGGGCCCCGTACTTGATGACGACCTTCTCGAGACTATCGGTCATCGAGAGGAGCTTGTAAATGAGGGCCCGGAGGGGCGCCAGGCCCACCCCGCCGCCGACCACCAGCACGTCCTTGCCCTCGAGCTTTTCGACCGGATAGCCCTTGCCGTAGGGGCCGCGCAGGAGGCACGTATCGCCTTCGGCCATCCGGTGGAGCCGCTCCGTGACACGACCCGTCCGAAGGACTGTGACCTCCAGGTGGGTCGGGTCGGCCGGATCGCTGGAGGGGGTGAAGGGGGCTTCGCCCAGGCCGGGGACGCCGAGCTGGACGAACTGGCCGGCGCGAAACTCCAGGGGCTCGGTCAGGTCGAAACAGAACGTCTTGATGGTGGGGGTCTCGTCGATGACGCGGCCCAGGCGCGCTATGTGCGGCGCGTAAGGGTTGGCCTCAAGCGTCTTCGCCACCGCTCAGCTCCTTCAGGACCTGCCGGATATCGATCTTGCCGAAGCATGCCTCGATGCACCGGCCGCAGCCGGTGCACCCGAGCATGGCGTACTGCTGGGGGCTGAAGGCGTACTTGTGGAGGACGCGGTTCGCGCAGCGGCTCGCCAAGCCCGGCCGGGGGCTGGGTTTTGCGCCCTCCGGGCCGGCCATGCGATGGTAGTCGCCCAGGATGCACGAGTCCCAGGTCCGAACCCGCTCGAAGTCCTCCCCCGCCACCTGGTCGTACAGGTAGAAGCAGTGGCAGGTGGGGCAGATGAACGTGCAGGCCGCGCATTCGACGCAGTCGGCCATCTGCTCTCCCCATTCGGCCGAATCCTGCTTCCCGAGGAGCACCTCCTGGACCCGGTCGGTGACGCGGAAGCCCTCGTTCTGGGCCTCGAGCTGGTCGAGGGTCTTCTGGCGGACGGTGTCGCGCTGCCGGATCTGCTCGTCGGTCGCCTCGGGGAGGGCCTCGCCCATCTTCTCGACGATGGCCTGGCCTTTCTCGCTCCCGACCTCCACGAGATAGCCCGACTCGATGGGCGTCAGGTTGAGGTCGAACCCGGCCTCGGCGAAGGGCTTCGAGCCCAGGGACGCACAGAAACACGTCTCGTGGGCCTCGACGCAGTCAACCGAGATCAGGATATCGGCGTCCCGGCGCGCCTCGTAGAACGGGTCCGAGAACTCCCCTTCGGTGAATACCTTGTCCAGGTACTCGACGGCCTTCATGTCGCAGCCGCGCAGGCCCACCAGGGCCCGCCGGCCGCACGCCGGGCACGACGCCTCCTCGTCGACGCCCTCGCAGGAGTAGACGGCGACCCGTTCCTTGGCCGGCTGGAGGAACGACTTCGGGCTGGCGCTGGGGCGGGGTTCGCGGAGGGCGACCTCGGCCTCGGGCACCTTGCGGAGGTTGCAGTACTCTGACTCGCGCTCCCGCCGGACCGACGCGTAGACGTCGGCGGCGTCGAGCGAGTCGAGAAGCCTGACGAGCGCATCCTCGCTCGCGAAATGAATTGTACCCACCACGAGCCCCCTCGCGAGACGTGATTGGACCCTGTCGAACGCGTTAACGTGTATGACAGCGGGTGATTGCTGCCTTTGGTGCGTTCTCTTGGCGGCGTTTCGTGCGAGTACGCCGGTATGCTGAACGAAAAAAGCGGGTCTGTCAAGCAGAAAAACGTGAAACTTTTCGCGAACCGCGCCCGCAGCATGGGCTGACGCAAAGCCTTCCGGCCCAGCGGGTTAGACGTGCCCTTTACGGCCGCCGCCGGGACGGATGACTTGTGAATCGCGTCACGGACCACCCGATTCGGGGACCTCAAACGCCTCGCGGGGTACCGTCGCCGACGCCTCCCCCGCCAAGGGCGTCCCTGTCTCCAGGACGATACTCGCCATATCCACCCGGTATCCCAGGTGATTCCCCGGATTGACCGCAAATTGCAGGTCCGTTTCGGGCAAAAGCGCCGCCGGGTCGACCGCAAGCTCGACGATCCGTGTCACGTTGTCGGCCGTCATGGCCTTCGGCAGGTCGAGCCGCCGGCCGCAGACGCGGACGCTCCCCTCCCCCGCGTCGACGTCCTCGACGACCAGGCGGAGCCATGCCCGCTTTGCCTCGGCCAGGACGGCCGGATCCGGCCGCACGGTCGTCCGGAACGGCTGGTCCCGGAGGACCTGCACCAGGAGGTCCGGCGAGAAGAACTGCCGCCGGCGGACCTCGGCCTCCGTCGGCACCCTCCCGGCGAGGGGCAGCGTGACCTTCCACGCACTCCGCTCCGCCAGGCGGAAGGCGAACCGGGCCGACGTGCCGCCCTCCTGTGCCCCCGCAGCCGACCCCGTAGCGACCCCGATCTCGAACGTCTCCTTGTCGACCCAGGTCCGCTCGACCGTTCCACCCCCGGCGAAAGTCGTCCCCGTGGGGGCGGAAAGGGCCAGCTCGACGTCGCGCGGCCGGCGGTGGTCGTTGAACGCCATCACCACCAGGGCCGGCGGGGCGTCCGGGTCGGGCGGCATCGCCTCCGGGTCCGTCCCGTCCACGCTCGCCACGCACCAGACGCGGGGGTCGTCGCTGGCCGTTTCCACGAGCCGCCCCCGCAGGTTCCGCATGATGCCGTAGGCCACCTCGGCGAACCGCTCGACGCCATCGGCCCGGACCGAGTGGATGACCGTGCGGCCAAGGCACTTGTCGGGGCTCTGGAGCACCGAGTAGAGGACGTCGCGGAGGTTGTAGACGCTGCGGCGGTACTGGGTGGCCCGGCGGGCCTCCTCGGGCGTATCGACCGCCCCCCGGGCGGGAGCGTCCAGCAGGTCGTTCGTCTCGGTGTTGTAGCAAGGGAGCCACTTCTCGTACTGCGTCCAGGCATAACCCGCCAGCACCTCGTACGTCCCGTTCATCGCCGTCGTGTCGCCCTGGTAATGGTGCTCGGAAACCCCGTCGATGTACTGGATGGCCCGGTCGATGGTGGGCTTGTACAAGAGGTGCCAGCCGGCCCAGTGGTCCTCGTTCCACCGGAAGTCCCACCCGGCGATCAGGCGGACCTCGGGCCACGTCTCCTTGACGGCCCGGCCGACGGCCAGAAGCATCCGGTCGTAGAGGAACCCGTTGCCGCGGCCCGACCAGTAGGTGAACTGGGTGGAGTCGCCGACCCGCCACCCGCTCCCGGCGGGGTACCACTCCAGGTACGGGACGAGCATACCGGTCTTGCGGGCGATGACGGGCCGGCCTTCGCCGGCGCGGTCGATGTCGTAGAAGTCGGACCGGTAGTTCCGCGGGTCGCCCGGCTTGGCCCAGTTCAGGTACGGTTCGTTCCAGAACTCGAGGTGGGCCCGGTAGCCCGCCGCCTGGGCCTTCCGGGCGTAGGCCCGGCCCATGGCGGCCAGCCGCTCCTCCCAGCCCTCCGCCCCGAGCAGTGTCGCCGGCTGGTACCGGTCGAACCAGCAGTCGATGTGGAAGGCCTCGGTCGCGCGCGGCCGAGGCACGTGAAGGGCCGTCGAGAGATACCGCTGGCACCCCGGCCGGAACCGCTGCGGCAGGTCGGGGGCGTACCCGCCGAAGAGGCCCGGCGGCACGGTCTGGCGGCCGTTAACGGAGAGGAGCCGGCCGGTCGCAGCCAGGCGGGCCGGGGCCTCGGGCTCCGCCTCACACCGGACCAGGTCGATCCGCTCCACCGTGAAGACCACCTCACCGACGCCCAGGGGGTTCACGACGCCCACACCGAGGTGCGAAATCGCCCGACGGTCGAGCACGTAGTCCTCGTCCATGTGGCTGCCCGGGGCGACCCACTCGGCCTCGACGAAGTCCTCGAAGAGGACCACGGCCTCGTTCTCGGGGTCCGAGAGGGGGACGGCGGCCTTGACGTAGTACCACGAGCCGTCCCGCTCGCGAAGCCACAGGCCGGCGGCGATGCGGGGGACCCGTTCGAGCTGCTCCGGCGGGCGGCTCGCCCGGACCCGCAGGCCGGACCACTCCGCCAGGTCCACCGGCTCGGGAAACTCGTGGACGGCGATGCGGGCGTGGTTCCAGTTCACCCGCCGGGTGCCGAGGTCCAGCCGGAGCGTCAGGCCCCCGCCCTCGCGGAAGGCGCCCCGGTCCCACCCCCTGGGCCGGGGGGTCCAGCCGGGGGCCCGGGGGGCCATCGGGGCCCCCTCGGACAGGTCCACGAGGGTCTCCGAGGCGACGACCCGAGGGGTATCGGCGGCCGCCGGGATTGGGCCGGAGAGCGCGGAGACGAGAGCGACGGAGACCAAGGCAACGGCGCGGTGGCTCATTCGGGCGCGGCCCCCGGGGCCTCCTGGCCCGCTTCACGGAGCATGTCGCGGAGCGGCCCGCGGATCGCGTCCGCCCACACCTCGTAGCCCCGCTCCGAGAGATGCAGCAGGTCGGCCCGCATGAGCGCCGGGTCGATCGAGCCGTCCGGGCGTAAGAACCGGTCGCTGAAGTCGAGGAAGCGGACGTGGGGGCGGCCGGCGCCCAGTTCGGCGAGCAGGCGGTTCGTCTTCCGCACGGTGGCGGCCATCCAGGGATACTTCGGCTGGCGGTGGAGGATGCCGAGTAGCAGGACCTGCGTCTCGGGCAGCCGCTCGCGAATGAGGCGGAGGACGGCCTCGACGCCGGCGACCGTGTCCTCCGGGGCCATGCGGGTGGGGCCGCTCTTCAAGTTGTTCGTGCCGATCATCAGGACGACACCCTTCGGCCGGATGCCGTCCAGCTCCCCGTCTGCCAGCCGCCAGAGGAGGAACTGGGTCTGGTCGGCGCTCAGGCCGAAGTTGACCGCGCCGAGCGGGGCCAGCTCCTGCTCCCAGACCCGCTTGCCCGTCGACCGCCACTCGTCGACGATCGAGTCGCCGAGAAAGAGGACGTCCACCCCACCCCGTCTCGCCCGCTCGACGTATTGGCGATGGCGGTTGACAAACAGGCCGTCATTTCGCGGCACCGGCGTGGTGGCTTCGCGGCGGTGCGCCGGGTCGGGGGACAGAATCGCCGCCGGGTCGGCCGCCGCATGCGGTGTCGGCCGCCCGGCCGGATTCGTCTCAGGAGCCGCCTGCGGTCCGGACGCACACCCGGCCAGCAGACAGGCGAGAACAGCGGCCCAAAGACACACGAGGTTGCGAGTCACCATTGACCCACCTTCGGCTGTGCCAAACGGGTCCATTGGTGGGGGCGAGGCATGCCTCGCCCCTGCAAGGGCGCGTCCGGTGCTGAGACCGACGGCGCGACTCGTATTCCCAGCCGCTCAGGGCCCGAACATCAGGAAGCCGCCCTCGACGCGGGCCGGAACGGGCGAACCGTTCACGGTCAGTCCGGGCCGGCCCTCGACGCGGACCTTCATGGCCTCAAGGCCGCCGCAGACCTCGACCTTCTCCGAACCGACCCGGACGAAGGCGTAGTCGGTGAACGTGAAGGTCTCGCCTGCCGAGCCGATCGTCCGCGGCCGGTCAATGCCCTGGCCGAGCGCTACCATGGCGCGGTCGTTGACGCCCGAATCGCCCTCGCCGACCACCTTCGCGGCGACGGCGTCTGAGGTCTGTGCGATCGGCTCGACCGACACGATCCGCGGCCGGCCGTTCTTGAACGGTTCGTGGAGGGCGACGAACGTCGCCCGCTTCCCACGGCGCCGGGCGATGAGCGAAACGCCGCCGATCTCCGGCTCTCTGAACTCGTCCGGCTCGGCGTGGGTCGGCGTCTTGCCCACGTAGACGGTCGTCGGCTCGCCTCCGAGCATCCGGACGGCCACGCCCACCCGCTTGGCGTACCAATCGGAGCCGAGGACGCCCTTCGCCGGGTCGTCCAGGCGGCAGTCCTGGACCGCCCGGAACCCCCACGGCGCCTCCCCGGCCTCCAACTTCTCTACGTCGTGCAAATCGTGCCGGCGGCTGAGCCGGTCGCTCGTCCGGCTGCCGTAAAGCCTTCCGCCGTCCAGATCGTCCGTCCCCTGCCACAGGCCCGGCTGCTCCGGCTGATGCGACCCGAGGGCATGGACTTGCCAATCGTAGGTGTGCTCGTCGCCGCTGGCGAGCCGGGCGATGTCGAAGAGGTATTCGCGGGTCAGGAAAAGGGCCCGCGTCTCGGTGACGCCCTCATAGCGTCCCGTGCCGGTCGCCGCGGCGAACTTGACGGGCCCGTGGAAGCCGCTCCGGACGGGCACCTCGCCGATGCCGCGGTCCACGGGCAGCCCCCGGTCCACGAGGACCGTGCACTTGCCGTGGCCCCAGCCGGTCCACGGGTCGCCGGTGGCGTAGCCGGTGGAGATGTTGCGGTTGACGTAGACGGGGCGGTTGAAGGCATAGAGACCAAGGAGGCTGAAGTAGTCGCGGACGAAGTGGACGTAGTAGACACCGAGGTTGAAGGCCACGGCGGGCGCTTCGCCCTCCCAGTAAGCCCGACTCTCGTCCGCCCGGAGCATGACGAACCCCCGCTCCTTCGCCACGTACGAGGGGGCGGGCGGTGGGGCGACCTTCGCCGGGTCGATCGGCTCCAGGCCGAAGTAGAGCGTGGGGGAGTACGTCGCCTCGTCCGGCTCGCGCATCTGGGCCAGGAAGTAATCGAATCCGGCATCGGGCCACCGGGCATGGGCCATCTCGAACCAGAGCGGCGTCATCATCTTCGGAACCTTCTGGTTACGGTGGTCCCGGCCGTTCATGTTCTTGGCCGTCCAGTACTCGTTCCCGCCGGCACAGTGAGGAAGGTAGCCGGTGACGATGTCGTGCTGGAGCACGTAGTGATAGCCGGTGCGAAGAGCGGCCCCGGCGTCCGGCTCGTCCGGGTCCTTGGGAGGCGACGGAGGGCTCAGCGCACGCGGACAGCCCGACGCGTCTCCCATCGTCACCTTCGGGTAGTGGTACCGGTCGGTGCCGAGGCTGATCCGTGGATAGCCCACCCGCGGGATCGACAGCAGGTAGTTCTTCATCGTGGCCCCGCCGGCCTTGCCGGGCGTCTGCAATCGGCCGACGTAGCCGTAGCCCCACTCGTTCATGCCGAGCCGCTCCAAGCCCCGGCAGAACAGCAGCATCTCGCCGATCATCGAGTAGTGCTTGCCAAACTCCTCGAAGTAGAAGAAACCATCGGCGACGTACTCGTCGAAGTACCATTTCCAGCCGCCGTTGGAGCGAATGAGCTTCAGGATGAGGTCCCGGTCGCCGAGCGCCACGGCCATCAGGTGGGCGGCCATCGGGCGGGGCCACTGCATGTTCGGCAGCCAGCTCGTCCGCGTGTACCGCTTCCTGTCGCGGAGCTGGTGGTCGATGTAGGCCCGGAAGGTGTTCTCGACGCCCCGCCGCTCGGCCACGCTCAGGGCGTCGTAGAGAACGTCGTAGCGGAGGGCCGACTCGTAGCAGTCGTAGTGGGCCCGCTTGACGGGGGCCCGGTCGGGGTGGGTGCCGATGAAGCCGAGAAGCAGCTTCTTCTCACGTTCGCCCGCCCTCTCGTCGCCGAGGACGAGGTAGTCGAACAGGTTGCGGAAACACCCGCTACTGCTCGCCCGCTGGACCATCTTGGCGTACTGGAGCTTCGCCTCGGGGTCGGTATCGATGCGGCGCTTCAGGGCCGCTGCCTCGTCGCGGGTCCAGAGCATGTACGGATGCTCGGCCGCGCCCGAGCCGCGAGCCAAAGACAAGACGCCCGCCAGCGCCGTGACGGCCAGCCAGCTCGACTTCATTCGCATGGTGGTCCTTGGACTGGGTTTCCTGTGACGCCGCAGACGTCAGTCCGCCCGTCCGAGGCACAGCTTCTCGCCGTCGCACCAGAGCGTCCGCCGCCCGACGACGAGCTTCGCGTCGTCGCCCTCGCCGTCGAGTCGAACCGCCGGCAGGTCCTCCGACCGCGTGAGCAAGAGAAGCCGGAGCGTGTGCCGCCCGACGCGGGCCTCGCCCGTCTTCGCCCCGCGGGGCCCCTTGAGGGCCACCCCTTCCCACCGGCCTGCGGGTGGGGGGGCAGCGTCCTTCTCGCGCTGCTTCTGCATCTTCTCGCGGAGCCGCCGCACGAACTCGCTGACCTCCGTCGCCTCTTCCTTCGTCAGCCCTTCCGTCTCGTGCCGCACATCTGTTTCCCGCCGGTCGACCTCAACCAGCACAAAGAGGGCGGGCACGCCCGAGGCCCCGCTGTAATCGAACGCCAGCGAGTGCGTCCGGGTGCACATGACGGCGGCCCCGTCCGCTTCGCGGAAGCAGGTGTGCGGGCCGAGCGGGGTGTGGAAGTCGGCTTGGCCGGGCAAGCCCTTGCCCAGGACCTTCAGGTTCCCCCGCTGAGAGGTGACGACGATGTCGTCCTCGCCCTCCCACGCGGTGCGGAAGACGTAGTAGTCGGCCTCCTCGTCGAAAAGGACGCGCGACAGCACCTCGGCCGGGTTCCGTTCATCGACGCCGAGCGGCCAGTTGACGAAGGCGTAGACCGCCCGGTGGGGCCAGACGAGGGCATCGTAGTCCTTCTCGGGACCGGGGCAGATGACGTGGTTGTAGAACCACAGGACGGCCGGCCTGTGCGCCTCGGGGCAGAGGCCGAAGCCCTGGCTGAAGTCGCCGCCGCTGGAGTGGCCCATCCGGTCGAAGCGGGGGCTGGCGTACATGCCCCGCTGCGGGTTGTTCAAGCGCCCGTCGAAGCGGACGATCTCGTAAATCCACTTCGTGAGGAGCCATTGGCCGGACTCGCTGCTCGCGACGAGGTCACGCCCCAGGGCGACCCGCATCGCCTGGATGAAGCTCGAGAAGCCGGTGTTCGTGTTCAGCCGACCGCAGTGGTGCCCCTCATAGAAGAAGCCGCGCGAGCCGTAGCTCGCCTCCAGGGCCCGCTTGCCCCGCTGGAGGAAGACGCGGTACGACCGGCGGCAAGTCTCGTCGTCCGTGCCCGGGTCACGCCACACGCCGAGGATGGCCGTCCCCCCACCGCCGTTCCATGCCATGTAATGGTTCGAGAGGGGCGAGTGCTGGCCGCCGCCCGTCTTGAAGACGAGGCCCGTGTCGACGGGCTCGGCCATGGCCCGTTCGGAGAAGTCGATGGGCCCCGGCGCAAAGACCTTGTCCTGGATCTCCCGTGCGAGCTCCCGCCGATAGGCCTCGGGCCACGCCTCGTAGCAGAAATCGTAGGCGTGGGCGATGGCGGCGAAGCTGGAGCCCGCCCGGAGCTTCCCGCCGGGCCGGACGTAGCTGTACCGCTGGTCGCGATCGCGGACGCCCTCGCGGGCCTTCTCGACGCACCGGCGGGCCAGGTCGGCGTACTTCGTCTCGCCCGTGACCTGGTAGAGGAAGCCGAAGCCCATGCCGTGCCACAGGGTGTAGCCCTCGCCGATGGGCATGCCCTTGGTGCCGCCGCCGTAGGCCTGGGTGGCCCGGTTGAAGACGGTGGGCATGTCGTCGCCGCCGAGGAGGGCGCGGAGACGGTCCAGCATCGCCCGGCCCTCGGGTGTTTCCATGCGGCGCTTGAGGGCCGCGAGGTCGCCGCGGCGGAAGATCAGCCGCGGGTGCTCGCCGGGCTCGAACGGCTCGACGCCCGCGACGGGGCTCGGCCAGAGGTCCTCGCGCTGGCGGCCCGAGACGCGGCCCTTGACGGGCTTGCCGTTGAAGCTGCCCTCAAAACTCCCGGCATAGTTCGTGCCGTCGCGCTCCAGGTCGAGGACGTACCGCCCCGCCCCGCCGGGCACCCACGGGTCGGGGTGGACGACCATCTCGACGACGATCCGGACACGGTCGCCGTGGTCCTCGACGGAGGCGATCTGGCCCTCGTGGTCCATGGAGTTGAGGGCCCGGCCCTTGTCCCACCGGCCGCCGCTGAACGTGCCGCCCGCCCAGCCCATGATGTGCGGGTCCCACCGGCCGTCCCGATAGCCGAAGCAGAGCTCGAGGTCCTTGCCGTCGTGGACGTCGTCGCCGGGGAAGACGGCCCCCTGGAGCTTCAACGTGACGTCGTAGTAAAAGAAGACGTCGTCGGCAGCGCGGCCCTGCGTCCCCGCGGCAAGCACCACCGCGAGGGCGGCCAATGAGAACGTTTGCTTCATCGAATCGTCCTCACCTTTGTGCCTCCGTGGCCGGCCGTCGTGCAACCGGGCCCGGCCGGGCGCTACGGCGGGCGCCCGCCCGCCGCTCGACGCACCATGCTCTGCTCAAATCGTGATGCCGATGCGGTGGATGGCAAACTCGGTGTGCCCCAGCCGCTCGGCCCTGGTCGGCTTGCCGCCGGCCACCTCCAGGACCAGGTCGAACAGCTTCCCGCCCACGCTCTCGATCGTGCCGCGGCCCTGGAGGATCGACCCCGCGCTGATATCCACGTGCGGCCGCATCGAGCGGGCCGTCTCGGGGTTGCCCGTGATCTTGAGGACCGGCGCGATGGGGCACCCGACGGGCGTCCCGAGGCCGGTGGAGAAGACGACCACCTGGGCGCCGCCGGCGACCATGCCGGTGATCGACTCGACGTCCTGGCCGGGCGTGTCCATGATCCAGAGCCCCCGGCCGTCGATCCGCTCGCCGTACTCCACCACGCCGCGGACGGGGGTCGACCCGGCCTTGTAGATGCAGCCGAGCGACTTTTCCTCGATGGTGGAGAGGCCGCCGCGGAGGTTGCCGGGCGTCGGCTGCGAGCCGCGGATATCGACGCCGAGCCGGCGGGCCTCGGCCTCGACCCGCTCGACGATCTCGTAGATGCGTCGCGCGACGCCCTCGTCGGCCGCCCGCTTCGCCAGCAGGTGCTCCCCACCGATGATCTCGGTCGTCTCCGAGAGGATGACCGTGCCGCCGGCCTCGACCAGCCGGTCGGCGGCCACGCCGATCGCCGGGTTCGCCGTCAGGCCGGAGCTGAAGTCCGACCCGCCGCACTCCGTGCCGAGGACGAGGTCGCCGACGGGGCACGGCCGGCGCTCCTCGCTCTCCAGGGCCTCGGCCATCTGCCGCGCCAGCTCGATGCCACGCTCGGTCGTGGCCTTCGTCCCGCCGCAGGCCTGGATGGTGAGGGCCTCGGCCCGGACCCCGGCCCCGGCCGCCTGCTCGGCCAGCCAGTCGGCATCGACCTGCTCGCACCCGAGGCCCACGGCCAGGACGGCCCCGACGTTCGGGTTCGTCACGGCCCCGGCAAGCGTCCGCTTCGTCTGCTCCAGGTCGGGCCCGAGCATGCAGCAGCCGGCCGGATGGGTCAGGGGGACGGCCGCCCGGACCCGCCTTTGGATCCGCTCGACGACCTCATTGGCGCAAACGACGGTCGATACGACCAGGAGCAGGTTCCGCACGCCGGCCCGGCCCCGGGGGCGGGGGTAGCCCGGAAACTCCGTCACTGGGTCTCCTCCCGCGGACGGTCCCCCCGGCCGCGCTCGCTCTCGATGTTGTGGACGTGCACGTGACAGCCCTCGGGGATATCGTCGGTCGCCCGGCCGACCGTCTCGCCGTACTTGACGACGGCCTCGCCGGCCGCGACGGGTTTCAGGGCGAACTTATGCCCGCGCGGCACGTCGCTGCGGACGGTGACCGTGACGCGGGCGTCGCCGCAGCGAAGGCCGACGCGGCTGCCGGCGTCGATCGGCTCGAGGGCCGTCGCCACGTTGTCCGCGGGATGGATGACGATCGCCCGTGCGGTCGGCATGGCCGCGCCCCTCCTTCGCCCACAAGGATGACGCCCTGAGGCGGAATAGTGTGCGTTGCCCCCGCCCCTGTCAATGGGGGAACCGGCGGGCGGGTTCCGCCGGAAATCGGCCCGTCCGGGCCGGCCCCGCCGGTCCCGGTCGTGCGGAACCCTTCACGGTGAAACGTTCGGCCGGTAGAATCACGGGCCGGGTTTCACGAGGGAAGGCATCGCCGCATGACGCCGAGGGGGCCTGGAGCCGTCGCCCATGTATGACATCGAGCCGCGGGCGATTTTCGCCCACGAGCGGGTCTACGAGAATCCGCGGGCCGTGGCGCGGATGGAGCGGATGCTCGCCGCCCTCGGCGTCCCCGCGAGCGCGGTCGAAACCGTGACGGCGGCCGACGCCGAGCGGATCGCCGAGACGGCCGGCGCGACCGACGAGGTCGCCACCGAGGAGCTGGTCCGGGCGGGTCACGGCCGCGTTCGGCAGGGCATCCTGAAGCTCGAGCACGACCCGGTGCTGGTCTTCAACACGTTCGTGTGGGACGAAGAGAATCGCGAGCCGCCGCCTCGCGAGTTCCGCCACCCCCAGGCCCGGCGGCTGGCGAAGCTCCTCGCCGGGGTGGGCGCCGACTTCGCCTTCAGTCGGCGGGACCTCCTTACCCCGCGGGACCACTACGTCTGCCAGGGCGGGTGGGGCATCCACACGATCGCCGGCTGCGTCCACAAGTGCGACTACTGCATGCAGGGGTTCCTGGTCGTCCTCCAGCTCGACCTGGAGGACTTCTGCGACCGGCTCCGGGCGATGTTCCGCCAGCGGCCCGAGCAGAAGCTCTACCGGTACGACCTCTATTCGGACGTCCTGTGCTTCGAGCCGGAGTACGGGGCGTCGGCCGTCCTGGGCGAGTGCTTCGACGAGACCGACGACAAATATCTGCTTCTCTACACTCGCAGCGACAACGTCGAGTACCTGCTGGACCTGCCCTGGCGGACGCACACGCTGGCGAACTGGACCCTGTCGATGGACACGGTGTGCCGGACCATCGAGCGGGACTCGCCGCCGCTGGGTGCCAGGATCGAGGCGATGCGAAAGTGCCGGGAGGCGGGCTACGTCGTGCGGGCGGGGTTCTCGCCGATCGTCCCGGTCCGCCAGTGGCGCCGCGAGACGACCGGGATGCTCGAGCTCCTGTTCTCGCGAGCCGAGCCGGAGGTCCTCCGGTGCTGGGTCCTGGCGATGATGGACGCCGACGAGTTCGAGCGGATCTTCGACACCGAGGCGATGGACCCGGCGTTCATGCGGCGGATGCGGCAAGAGACCGACGCGATGCGGGGGCAACACGAGGCGCCGTTCCCGCTGGACGTCCGGGCGGAGATCTACGCGCATTACCTCGACGAGATCGCCCGGCTCCGGCCGGAGATGCCGGTCGCGCTCTGCACGGAGCACCCGAAGCTGTGGGAGATGCTGGAGGACCGGCTGCGGATGACGCCGGGGGCGATGTTCTGCTGCTGCGGCGGCCTCAGCGCGCCGGGCGGATGGCGGACGAGCTAAGGCCGCACCGGGCTCGCCCGAGGCGCCTGTTTCACCGGTGGGCTTGCCCACCGCGAGGGTTAAGACGTTAGCGGCGGGTGCCACTGGCGGCTTGCCCGCCGGTCGAGGAGCAGGAGCGGAGCAGCTCTAAACGGAGCGAACCATGCGGATGCACGTCTCAGTGGGCCTCTTCGTGACTTTGGCAGGGGGGCTCTCCCTGGCGGGCGCACTAGCCCCGGAGGGCTTTGCCGCGGCTCCGCCGCCGCTCGTGCCGCCCGTCGGCGGGGCGAACAGCCCGCCGCCGTCGCCCCGGCCGGAGCTCGTCATCGAGACGGCCGAGATCGACTGCGGAACCTTCTCGGTCAAGGTGCCGACCGGGACATACGCGGCGCCGCCCGGCGGGGCGGCCGACTACGCCGTCCCCGCGCCGATCGTCGCCTTCAAGGGCCCCGACGGCCTGTGGCGCGGCCACGGGTACCTGGAGACCACCCACCGCCTGACACGCTTCGAGGCCGTCACGGGTACCGCCGGGGCGGTCGGCGAGGGACGCACGGCGCACCGGCTCCGGTACGAGTTCGAAGGCGGCAAGTCGTACACGGTCGAGCTGGCGGCCGCCGACGGGGCGGTCCTGCTCACGGAGACGAGCGACCTCGGCCCGCGGAACCGGTGGGTCTTCGACTGCCACTACGACTGGCAGCCGGCCGCCGGGTTCGCCGTCGACCCCCACGGCCGCCATCACGCGTTCCTCTACCTGCCCTGCTACTACGACCGGCCGGAAGTGACCGTGAACCCGGTCGCCCAGTCGCGTCCGGCGCCGGGCGAGGACGTGCCGCCGACGAAGCATCCGCCCGGCGGCGTAGCCGTGACGTGCGCCGACCCGGCCGCGACGGACGTTGCCGGCTTCTGGGTCCGCGACCTGGCGAGCTGGACCGGCGGCCAGACGATGGGCTTCCAGCTCTGGCAGCGCCGGCAGACGCCCGGCGACCCCTCCAGCCGGCACTTCCTCGGGCCGGAGACCAAGTCCGACTCGACGCCGAACCCGCGGACCGCCCCGATGCTCGGGCGGTCGCTCTACGAGGGGCACGTGACGATCGAGTTCGACCTGGGCGTCGGTACCCGCAAGCTCGGCTTCGCGGTCACCGGCAAGGGCGAGACGAAGGGCGCCGTCCCGGAGGCCTTCAAGCGGGCCGTCCGGGCGAACCGCTGAATGGCTGTTTCATAACCTCCCTCTCCCCTGGCGGGAGAGGGGCGGGGTGAGGGGGACGGGTTGTCCTGTAACGGCCGCAAAGCAGGAAGTGAGTCCGCCATGAAACGTGTTTCGGTCTTGCTATTCGTGTCCGCCGCCGTCCTGGTCGTCGGCCCGGCGGCCGGCGCGAAGGACGTCGCCACGTTCGCCGTCAACGACTACTTCGGCGTCCCCTATGATCGCGAGCCGGTCTCGTTCGACGCGACGTTCGACGACCCCGTCCCGCGCGGGTCGATCGGCCTGGTCGATGCAGCGACCCGCCGGCCCGTCCCGTGCCAGGTCGAAATCGTCGAGGGCGCGCCCGAAGCCATCGCGAAGGCCCGCGTCTGGACGCACGTCAGCTTCCCCTACGTCGAGCGAGAGGTCCAGGAGAAGCGCGGCGGCGAGACCATCACCGTCACGAAGCTCCTGCCCGGGGCGACGGAGGAGCGGCACAAGCGGTTCACTGTCGTCACGGGCGCCGCTGGGAGCGGCCCTGGCACCGGGCCGCTCGAAGTCCGGCCCATGGGGAGGGAGGCGGGCCGGGCCCGCATGGCGGTCGTCTCGAACGGGCGGTTCTGGGCCCGGGTGCCCGTGGAGGGCGTGCGGTTCGATCCGCCGGCGAGCGCTTTCGACGTGCCGGGGCCGGTCGTCAGTGTCTCACGCGACGGCAGGGAATGGATCGGCTCGGGCTACCTCGACGGCACGCAGCGGGTCGAGTCGGTCGCGTGCGAGACCGACCTGGGGCCGATCTACTTCGAATCCAGGATCACCTATGGCTTCGAGGGGGGCCGGACCTACACCTCCCGCGTCCGCCTGTACGCCGCCAAGCCCTACGTCCGGCTCGTCGAGGATTTCGACGTCGGAGGCCCTGCCCGGTACGTCTTCAACTTCAACGACTGGTTCGCGGACGCGTTCTTCGATCCGGGCGATCATCGCCTCTACGGGTGGCAGTCGATCACCGCCCCCTACCCCGCCGACCCGTACCTGCGGTTCGGGTGGGAGAAGGCCCTCGCGCGGCTGGTCATCTGGAGCCAGTTCAACTATTTCGGCGGCAAGCAGGAAACGATCGCCCTGAAAGCGCCCGACCCGGAGGCGCTGGAGGCGGCCCACCGCGAGGCTGTCGAGCGGTATCGCCGCGACCTCGACCTCTACCACGACGAGCAGGCCCGCTACAAGGCGGAGCTCCAGACCTACGAGGAGGCCCTCCGCGACGATGAAGCCGCCGTGAAACGCGGCGAGAAGGCCCGCAAACCGAAGGGGCCGCGCGAGCCCCGCCGCCGCCTGCCTCGCGAGCCCGAGAAGCCGGCGTACCACGAGGTCGTTTATCGCCTCGGCAGCGCGCCGATCCGCACGACCGGCGTCGCCACACCCGGCGGCGACTCGACCGCCGTCGGCGCCTTCTACGTCCGGCCCGACCGGTGGACCCGGGCAAAGATGAATCACGTCGATCTCTACATGCGTCCCGAGGTGCCCGGCGACCGCTCGACGCGGGGCCTGCCCGGCCGGGAAGGCGCCCGCCAGCGGATCGCCATGGAGGCCTGGCTGACCGAGGGCCACCGCGAGTGGGCCGTCTTCGCCGTCCGCTCCGGCGACGCGACCTGGCTGGCCAAGGCCCACGTCCAGGAGGGCGTCTGGCCGCTCGACCGGCTCAGCCGCCTGACGCTGGTGTGGAACTCCGACGGCACGCCCGTCGCCCCCGAGCACACGATGCCGCCCGAGGGCGGGCCCGTCGGCGGCACGCCGGGCCGCGTCCTCCTCTCGACCCGGGGCCGGAGCGGCCTCCAGACGTTCAACGGCTCGGAGGGCGGCATCCGCGGCACCCGGCCCGACCGCCGCGGATGGGACGGCACCGTCACGCCCACGCGGGCGGCCGACGGCGACCGACGCCGCATGATCGACCTGGCGATGACCGCCTACATGGCCGCCGACGAGTCCGCCTACCCCAGCGTCCGGGCCATGCTCCCCTGGACCCACCCCGAGGCCATCAACCCGTTCTACCAGGGCATGGAGAACATGAACTTCAACGCCGACCTCTATCGATACGTGACGACCTTCGGCCTGCGCCTCGCCGAGCTGGGCCACCCCGAGGCCATGCGGTTCATCAAGCACGGCGAGACGAGCCTCGACATGGCCCTCGACCGATACGTCTATCCCGGCAGCGGATGCTGGGAGGAGAGCCACGGCTACGCCTCGCACACGATCCACACGGTCCACCCGCTGGTCGAGGCGCTGGCCGGCACGGGCCTGACGGATTTTCGCGAGGACCTCCGGTTCGCCCGGATGGTGGAGTTCTTCCTCTACGTCCACTCGCCGATCGACGCCGAGTTCGGGAACCGGGTGGTGCCGCCGGTGGGCGACCACGGCCTCTCAGAGCAGGGGCCGGCGAAGCGGTTCGGCGGCATCATCGACGTCTTCGCCGGGGCGAAGGACCCGGAGGTCAAGCGGATCGTCCGCCGCGCCGCCTGGATGGTCCGCGAGGACGGCAGCGAGCCGCCCGAGGGCATCGAGCCGGAGCGGCCGGACCTGTCGAGCCGCTGGCTCCGCGGCTACGGCACTGTCATGCGGGCCCGGACGCAGGAGCCCACGCACCAGGTGCTGACGCTCCGCGGAGCGATCGTCCGGGGCCAGGGCGAGAAGGCCGACCGCGCCGATCTGCACCTGCGGCTGCCCCTGACGCCCGGCGGGGCCTTCGCCGGTCCGGTCCGCGGCAAGCAGCCCGCCTACAACACAGCGCAGAGCGCCGGCACCATCGAGGACCGCGGCCGAACGTGCCATCTGGACCTCACCGTCGGAGACGACAAGTGGGTAAAGGGCGGCAAAGCCCGGTACGTCATCGACATGTCGCCGAAGGCGCCGACGGCGACCTATCGCGGCGAGTTCGGCGGCCGTGCCGTCGAAGGCCCCGTGTTTATGGACCACGACGAGGCCGAAAGCTTCCTGGTCCTGCGGGCCGGCCAGTCGTGGGGCCATCACCACGAGGACAAGGGCTCGATGTGGTTCTGGGGACGCAACGTCCACTTTTTCGGCGACTGCGACTGGGGCGGGCCGCCGGGCGGCACCTACTGGAACCAGTACAAGCAGGGCCCCGCCTCGGGGACACAGATCGAGTTCGTCGGCGTCAACAACTGGACGCTGCCCTGCAAGTTCCCCGCCCCGTGGATCAGCGACGACGAGTACGACCCGGAGGCCGGCTACGACTACGCCAACGCCCGCTGCCTCTACCCGTACAACCCGCCGCTCGACCTCTCGACGTCCAGCCCCGCGGCCCTCCGCAACGGCTACGACCGGCAGGTCCTGTTCGTCCACCCCGACGTGCTCGTCGTCCGGGACAACGTCGAGACGGTCTGCCCGACGATCTGGCGATTGCACTCCTACCAGCCGGAGAAGACGACCGCCGAGGGGGGGCGGGCGACGCTCGGCTCGCCCCAGGGCGTGACGGGGCACCTGGCCATCCTCCACCCGGCCGAGGGCGTGAAGCTCCGCCTCAACGACCGCGACATCCTGAACGACAAGTACCACGACGCCGACGGTAACCCTCTGCCCTTCGACCAGCTCCCGAAGTTCAAGCGGTCCGTCGAGCTCAGGTGGGACATGCCACCGAACACGAGCGCGACGTGGGTCTTCGCCGTCCAGGGCGAAGGCGAGAAGGTGCCTAAGGTTGAGCGGCTCGACGAGGCCGGCCGCGTCACCCGGGTCCGCCTCGGCGATGGCACGGAGATCGTCACCCTCGTGAACATCGAGCCGTTCGCCTGGTCGGGCGAGGGAATCGAGTTCGAGGGCACCGTCGGCCTGGTCGTCCGGAAGGACGGCAAAACGGCGGCCCACCCGATCCGAGCCAAAACGTTGAAGGCCGGCGCGGGTTAGACCGAGGGAGACATGGACCTCGTTGCGGAGCCTGATGTGCGACTGCTGACCCTCTCTGCCGCCCTTGCCGCCCTTCTGTTCCTTGCCGCCGGAGCCCTGGCCGAGGACTTCGGCGGCTTCCGGGGTCCGGACCACAACGGCATCTACCCGGCCCGGGACCTCGTCAAGGCGTGGCCCGAGGGTGGCCCGAGGCTCCTGTGGAAGGTCGAGGGCCTGGGCGAGGCCTGGGGACCGCCCGTCGTCGTCGGGGAGACCGTCTACGTCCTCGGCGGGTGCCACCCGGGCCGGCTCCACGCCTTCACGCTCGACGGCGGGAGGAAGTGGA
This sequence comes from uncultured Anaerolineales bacterium, assembly GCA_964526295.1. Lineage (GTDB taxonomy): Bacteria > Planctomycetota > Phycisphaerae > FEN-1346 > FEN-1346 > CAZGKW01. The sequence goes on along the minus strand of CAZGKW010000038.1, from coordinate 21,857 downwards.
GCCGGGCCTACGGCACGGACTTCTCGTCGCGCTTCGACGGCAGCCGGTCGACGATCACCGTCAGCGACGGCCTGGTCGTCTTCAACTCGGGCAAGAAGGACGAGCGGTCCACCTACGCTCTCGACGCCGAGACCGGCCAGACCGTCTGGCACGTCGACGGAACGAAGCGGTTCGGCAGCCACGGCCAGGGTTGGGGCTGGAACGCCTCGCCCCTGGTCTACGGCGACAAGGTCATCGCCGACATGCGCTCCAAGGACGACGTCTGCCCGCCCGTCGTCGCCGTCGAAAAGCGGACCGGCGAGACGGCGTGGAAGACCGACCCCTCCCCCGGCGACCTCTCGGCCGGCGACCAGGGGCCCCAGCTTGCCTTCCGCGAGGGCGACTGCATCGTCGTCTACAACGCCTACCGGACCCTGCTGGGCATCGACCCGAACACGGGAAAGCGGTTGTGGGCCATCGAGACCACCAAGGCCGGCGGCATGGCCCCCCTTTACAATGAGGGCTACCTCTACACCAGCCACAGCGGCGCGACGCACATGTATCGCCTGAAGGACCTCCGCTCGGAGCCGAAGCTGCTCTGGAGCACGCGGCCCAAGGAGGTCCACGAGCTGGGCCAGGCCGTCATCCTGGGCGGGAGAGTGTACGTCTTCGGGGAGGCATCGACCGGGACGCCGGAGGTGGCCGAGAAAGGGCGGAGGACACGCGGTAAGCGGGGCGTGCATTGGCTCTGCCTCGACGCCGAGACCGGCCGACAGCTCCAGGCCGAGCCCTGCATGGACGCCGGCTCAATCATCGCCGCCGACGGCATGCTCTACTTTCTGGAGGGCGGCGAGCGACACAAGGCCACGCCGAAGATCTCCCTCGTCCGCCCCACCGCGAAGGGCTTCGAGAAGGTCTCCTCGTTCGACCTGCCACCCACGAACTGCGAGGTGTGGGCCAACCCGTCGATCCACGCAGGCCGCCTGTTCTACCGGTGCGGCGACATGGTGGCCGTCTACGACCTCCGGGCCGAGGGCTACGACTGACGTGCTGTTCCATCACCTCCCTCTCCCCTGGCGGGAGAGGGGCGGGGTGAGGGAGTGCAGCGGCGTTGCCCCCGGCACGCGAAGGAAGGCCGGAAAGGAGAGCTGCCCATGAGACGCCGCGACCTCTTGGCCCTGACCGCCGCCGGCGCCGCCGGGGCGGCGCTGGCGCGGCCCCGTTCGCTCCTGGCCCAGTCGGGCCGCCGACCGCCTCAGGCCAAAGACGGCGAGGTCCGAATCACCGACCTCAAGGTCCACGATGCCGGCCGCCTCTTTATCCAGGTCACCACCGACGCGGGCCTCGACGGCTGGGGCGAGGTCGGCATCTACCCGACGCGCATTGGCCGGGCCATCGTCGAGACGTTCCGCCCCCTCCTCGTGGGGATGGACCCGACGCGGGTCGAGGCCATCTGGCAGCTCCTCTACCGGGCCCATCGCAACGTCCGTGGGGGTCTCCTGCACGTCGGGGCCATCGGCGGCATCGACATCGCCCTCTGGGACCTCCTGGGCAAGGTGGCCGGCCTGCCGCTCTACCGGCTCCTCGGGGGCCCGTGCCGGCACGAGGTCCGCTACTACCCCAGCGGCCGGGCCTACAAGATGACCGACCACCGGCTCCACCCGATGGTCGACGTGCCGGCGCCGATCGATTCGATCGTCGCGGCGCTGGAGAAGAAGCGGGCCGAGCTCGGCCCCGGCGGCCGGCTCATGTACGACGGGCACGGCAAGTTCACCGCCCAGGTGGCCATCCAGGTGTGCCAGCGCATCGAGCACCTGGGCCTCCTCTACTTTGAGGAGGTCGTGCCGCCGGAGCAGAACGCCGACCTCGTCCGCGTCAAGCGCGCGACGACCGTTCCCCTGGCCGCCGGCGAGCGAATGGCCACCATCTGGCCGTTCCGCCAGGTCCTGGAGGCCCAGGCCGTCGACGTCCTGAACCCGGACATCGTCGAGCTGGGCGGCGTCAGCCAGATGCGGAAACTCGCCGCCATCGCCGAGCTCTACGATGTGCCGCTCGCGCCGCACAGCACGCACTCGGCGATCGGCCTGGCGGCCAGCCTTCACGTCGTCGCGAGCGTGAACAACTTCCTCATCCATGAGGCGTACCGGCAGATCGCCACGCGGGACGCGTTCCTCTCGGGCCTCGCGTGGCCGGACGGCGATACGTTCGCCCTGCCGGGCGGGCCGGGCCTTGGCATCCGGGTGGACGAGGACGGCCTGAAGGAAGCCGTGGCCCGGGCGAAAGAGCGCGGGCCGCGTGATATCGAGAAGGCCTACTTCCTCGACGACGGCTCCGTCGCCGACCGGTGAGGCTCTCCTCCAGATCGCCATCGCTCACGCGAATCGCCGCGTTGCCGCCCTGATCACGGCCGCGTGACGACGGTGTACATCGCGTCGGGCGCGAGCTTCAGGCGGTCGGCGGCGTCGCCCTCCACGCGGACCGCTTCGAGCGGCAGCGGCGGGCCCTGCGGGGAGCCGTGCGGGTCGAGCGGCTGGGCCGTCCGGCGGCCCGCGCCGCGGAGCGTCACCGACGCCTCGACGTTCCGGACGAGCATCGGATAGCCGCCCAGGCCCTCGATCCTCCCGCCCTCGACCTTCCATCCGCACGGCTTCTCCTCCGTCATGGCCTGTACGAGCAGCCGCTTCGACGAGGCGACGGGCTCGCCGTCGAGGCTCGTAACGACGATCGCACCGAACTCGTTCTCCGACTCGATCGCCACGTCGCCCAGCTCGATCCGCCCGGCCTTCGCCAGGAACCCGGCCGCCCCTTGCGTCCGCGGCGTGTCGACCGTAACCAGCCCCCGGCCGTAGTCCCACACCAGCTCGCCGGTCGCGCTTCGGACCACCTTCCGGCCCCGGTCGACGTGCTCGCCCAGGTCCTTCGCCAGAAGCTTCGTCTCGCTTCCGTCGAATCGTCGGAGGACCCGGCCGACGTAGAACGCGAGCGGATCGATCCGGCGGGCGCCATCACCCCCCTCGCCGGCCCTCTCGGGCAGATCGGCCTTTCGCAGCTCGTCGAGCGCTTCCGCCTCGACGGCCGCCCCGCCGCGGAAGGCGTAGAGGTCGTCCAGGGCCAGGGCCTCGCCCGCGACAACGGGCCCCTGGCGAATGTCCCCCCGCCGGTACGCGAGCGCCGTCGCGGGGAACTGGCCCAGGATGGTCGGCACGGTCAGGGGGAACTTCCGCGGCCCGCTCTCCCAGCTCGGACCCCCGATCGCGAAGAACATGAACCCATCGACCCCCTGGAGCGACCCGTACGCCGCACACAGGAAGGGGAACTCCGCCTTGAACCGGTTCGGGTTCGTCCAGCCGATCTCGGAGATGACGTGGGGCCGGTCGGCCACCTGGTTGAACTGGATGGGCAGGGCCTCGGGCTCCAGGACGCCGGCCCGGTGGGCGAAGGTGTCACCGACGCTGACCGAGTAGCTCGCCCGGGGCCCCTCGTGCCGCCCGCCGAAGTAGCCGTGCCGGTCGATCACGTCGCCGGCGGTGTAGGTGTACCGCTCGAGGGGCCCGAGGACGCGGGCGTCGGCCGTCTTCCAGTTCGAGCAGACGACGAGGCCCTTCGCGCCGAGGTCGCGGCGGAGGAACTCGGCGGTGTCTTCGTAGAACGCCCTCTGGTGCTCCGTGAGGAAGCGGAGCTGGTCGCTCATCCGCCTCTTCTTCGCGCCCGAGCCGTGACCCTTCCCCGTGAGGTGCCAGGCGTCGAGGACGGCCATGCGTCCCTCGTCGGGGGCGTCGCGCCGCTGGTCGGCCCCGCCCCAGGCGGCCCGGGCCTTCGCGATCGAGCCGTAGCGTCGCTCCAGATACGCCCCGAAGAGCCGCTCGAGCTTCGCCATCTGGACCGGCGGGATGTTCTTGGCGGCGAACGTCCAGAAGAAGTAGCTGTCCTCGTTGACGAGCTCGATCATGGCCAGGGCCGGGTCGTCCGCCAGCCGCAGGCCGGTGTGCGGGTCCTCCGCGGTCAGCAGGCCCCGGGCCCAGGCCCGATGGACCTCCTGCATCCGCGGATCAAAGTACAGGAGGGCAAACGGCTTCTTGTTGGCGAGCTTCTCGTAGCCGGGGATGCCGTACGACGGTTTCACCTCGAACCAGAGCGGGAAGTAGAACGAGAGCTCCAGGTAGATGCCCTGCTCTTTGAGGGCCGCCAGGAACCGGTGCAGGCCCGCGACGTAGCCGGGGTCGAGCCGCGTCGGGTCGTCGGCCCGCTTGTCGAAGGCGGGCGAGTGGAGGCGGACCAGGTTGACCCCGACCTTCGCCAGACGGCGGGCGAGGTACCGCTGGCTCCCGGCGTCGAGGCGGGCGATCTCGCCCCCGCAGTTGACCGCCCAGAACCGCACCGGCCGCCCGTCGCCCCGAACGAACCGGTCGCCGTCGCGGCGGACGAAGCCCGACTCGCCGGCCCGCTCCTCGTTGAGGCGCCGAAGGTCGATCGGCGAGGCCTCAAACGCATCCGGGGCGACCTCCAGGGCCCACCAGCCCGGCTCGCCGGCGCCGCTCTTCTCGCCGGGCTTCAGCCGCCCCCGCGGGACGAACGGCCCCCGCACCAGGACGAACGCATCGAAACAGGCGGTCAGCGTCTCGCCCGGCCCGGCCAGGAGCCGCAGCTCGAACGTGTGCTCCCCCGCCGCCAGCCGGACCTCGCCCAGGTGGACCCAGTTGACGCAGAGGTGCGTCCGGATGGGCACCGAGTCGGCCAGGGCGACGTCGCGGCCGCAGGTCCGCCACTCGCCGCCGTCGAACCGCCAGCGGAACGGGCCGTGTTTCCAGAACTTGCGGCACCAGAGGCCGTACTCCCCCGCGGCGGGGACGGTGACCCGATACCGGGCGAAGGCCTCGGGGCCGGACCGCTCGCCGGCGTTGGTGAGCCAGTCGCCGCCGGAAAGGACCTCGTGGCGGGTCTCCTGGAACGTCGAGGCGGAGAACCAGGTCTTGTCGGGGAAGTTCGTCTCGGCGGGCCCCTCGCCCTCCCACCAGACGTACCCCGCGGCCCGGACGGGCGCGGCGGTGGCGAGCAGGACGAGGGACGATGCGAGGAAAACGTGAAGCCGTCGGATCGTGCGCATGGAGGCCCCCTCGGGCTCGGGCGCCACCATTCTAGCGGGCCGGCGCCCGGCGTGCCAGCCATCGCGACCGGGGGAGCGACGCTCGACTCCCGGAGGCCCGCGCGTTATATAGAAGGTCGCACACGCATACCGGTGGGAGATGCGCGATGAGGCGAGCCATCCAGGCGGGCCTGATGGTGGTCCTGGCGACGATCGGCGCGGCGGGCGCCGAGCCGGGGGCTGCGAGCGAACCTTCGGCGGAGGCCGGGGCCGCGGCCGGGGGCGACGAAACGACGATCCCTCTCACGCCGCAGCAGATCGCGGCGTTCGCGAACGTCCGGACGGTCCGCATCGACGTCCTGCCGGAGTCCTCGGGCGTCCGGCTCGCCATCGCCGACGACGTCCGCCGGGTCGTCACCTCGATGGTCGGCGCCGCCGGCTGGCGGGCCTTGCCTCCTGCGGCCCGGACCGCCGACGCGATTGTCACCGTCAAGCTCAAGGGCACCGTCCAGGCGGCGCAGGACGAGCTCGACCGCGGCGTGCGGAACCGCATCGAGGCAGCGGTCGAGGGGAACCTGCTGCTCGTCGCCGGGCAGACCGCCCTCGTCGGCCGGCTCGACGGGACGGCCGACGACGTCCACGTCGACGCCTCGACGCGAATGGCGGCCGACGTCCTGCTGGAGGCCTTCCTCCGGTCGGGGTTCCTGGAATCGCTGTCGCGGACGCTCGAAGCGCTCGGCAAGGGACCCGAGTCGAAGCCGCTGGCCGCCCTCCTCGATGACACCGACGAGACGGTCCGGGCGATGGCAGCCGGGACGCTCGGGAACACGGGGGAGAAGAACGCGGTCGCGCCGCTCGTCGCGGCGCTCGCCGACCCCTCGGGCGAGGTGCGGATGTATGCGGCCATCGCCCTGGGGAAGCTCGGCGACCCGGCGGCCGCCCGCCCCTTGATTGGCTTCATCGGCCGGGCCGACGCCGGCCCCGACCGGCAGCAGGCGGTCCGGGCCCTCGGGCAGATCGGCGGCCCGGCAAACGTGCGGGCCATGTTGGCCGAGATGGCGAAGGCCGCGGGGCGGGTCGAGGCGGAGCGTTGGCCGGAGGCCGTCGCGCAGTTCGGTCCGACGGCCGTGCCGCCGCTCATCGAAGCCCTCCAGGCCAAGGACGGCGCCGTCCGCCGGGCCGCCGCCCGGGTCCTGGCGGAGATGATCGTCAGCCCCCTCGACTACGTGAAGCGGGGCGCCCCGCCGGTGCCGCGCGAGGCCTACAGGCCCGCCGTCGACCCCCTGATAGCCAGTCTCGCGGATGCGGACCGGGTGGTCCGTTACTGCGCGGTCCGCTCCCTGGGGAGCCTGCGAGCGGCGGAGGCGATGCCGGCCCTGGAGAAGCCGGCGCGGGAAGACGAGGACCCGCATGTCCGCGAGGCGGCGGCCGAAGCGATCGAGACGATCCGCCGGGCGGAAACGGCGAAAGATGACGATGGCGTCAGTCAGCCGCTCCCTCTCCCCTGACGGGAGAGGGGGTACCAGAGGAAGACACCTGGCGATTACTCGGCCTCGCCGAGACGCGTCAGGGAGAAGTCGTCCAGGTAGGCGACGCCCTCGCCGTCGAGGCAGAACACCAGGTTGATGAACGGGTCCCACTCGGGCGTGTCGAAGACCAGCTCGGCCCGCTTCCACCCCTGGCCGGCCCGGACGCCGGTGGTCCGCTGCTCCCGGAGCCACTTGCGGCTGTGTGGGCTCCACTCGTAGAAGTCGCCCTTGATGTAGGCCTCGGCGGGCCCGTCCGGCTCGGCATACGGCGGCGGGGCGTCCTTGCCCTGCTCGATGCGCTTCCGGCGGCGGGCCTCGTGTTTCTCGCGTGCCTCCTTCCGCTCGTCGTAGGTCAGCGGGCGGACCTTCAGCCACGCCTCCAGGCGGTAGGTCGAGTTCGGCTTCAGGGCGACCTGGGGCAGGTTCGGCCAGCTCGTCCGGCGAAGCTCGAGCGACCGCCGGCCCGAGTGGGCCTCGTCGGTCGTCACGGAGGGGTCGCCCGAGGTCCACGCCAGGCCCCGCGTCGGTTGGTCGAGCGGAATGGGCTGGTCCTCGAAGTCCTCCACCCGCCCGAAGCGGATGAACACCTTCGGCCCGCCCATGCTCGGCATCTCCATGTGGTCCCAGACGTAGCGGGTCATCTCGGGCGGCAGGGCCATCAGGCGGTGATGAAACCTGAGGTGATAGAGACCGTCGGGCCCGCGCTCGTACTGTTCGTCGAGCGGGATATGGATGTGGAAGTCGTTGTGGGCGTTGCAGATGGGCATCCGCGGCACGCCGCCGCTCGCGCACCGGGTCCGCACGACGCTCCAGCCGGTCTTCGGGTCGAGGTAGGCGATGAAGCCGTTCTTCCGCCACGTCGTCCGGTCGCGGTCCCCGTCGAATCGGTCCATGTTGATGACGTTGTTCGCGTAGCCGTGGAAGCCGTCGGTGCCGGCGGGCGTCACGACCGTCCGGTCGTAGATGGCCGTCTCGGGCCAGACGGTGTAGCAGCCCGGGCAGAAGGCGCCGGAGGTAAACTTCCGGTCCTTGCCGGTGGGCAGCTCCTTCAGGCCCGCATCGTAGTGGCCGTCGACGCGATAGCCGAAAACAGGGTCGACGCGGAAGACGAACCGGTGGACGACGTGCCGGTCGGGCGGGGCCTTGAGCTCGCGGACGAGCGTGAGCGTCTCCCCGCCGCCCTCCCACCGGTCCTCGGGCCCGACGACGGCCTCGCCTTCGGCATAGATCGCGCCGTGGACCTTGACGGCCCTGAGCCACTGCCACGTCGGCAGCGACGCCCCGAGCATCGCGTCGAGGTGGTACCGGCCGGTGGTGATGTCGAGCGTCTTCTTCGCCAGGTCGGGGCAGCGGGCGATGAGGTTGATATCGCCGGACCGCAGCAGGGCGACGACCTTGTCGCCGTCCAGGACGGCTCGCCAGTCCTTCTCCTCGACCTTGCCGCCGGCGTGGTGGAACGTGAAGCGACGGACCTCGGCCCGGAAGTCGGCCCGGTAGTCCTGGTAGCGGGCCGCCGGCTTGACCTTGACCGCGAGGTCGTCGATCTCGCCGCCTGACGCGGCACCGGCCGCCAGGGCTGCGGCGACAGCGACAAGCATGGCCGTGCGAATCGCGTTCATGAATCACCTCCGTGCACCGGTCCCCCGACAGCCATGCCGCTGGCCGCCGGCACTGGCGGGCAAGCCGCCAGTGGCACCGCTGACTCGATACGCAACAAGCCTCACTCGGCCCCGGCCGTCTCCGCCCCGTCGGCATCGCCCACGATGGCGAAGCGGAAGTCGTCCAGGTAGGCCCGGCAGTTCGTGGCGTGGAACGTGAGCTGGATGAACGGCCCCCACTTGGGCGTCGTGAAGTCGAGCCGGACCTGCTGCCACCCGCCGCCCGGCTTCAGGACGTTCGACTTCATCACCGGACCGATCGGCTCGTCGACGTGTGGCGACCATTCGTAGAACCAGCCCGAGAGACAGGCTTCGGGCGTCTCCAGGCCGGGGAACGTCGTGGGAAGGTGGGCCAGCTCCTTTTCGAACCGGGCCCGCTTCGCCTCGTCCTTCTCGCGTTCGATCCGCTTCCGGAGGCCCGCCCGGCGTTTCTGGAGGCCCTCCCGGGCCTCCTTCTCGGCCGCCCCCAGCTCGGCCGCCGACAGGGCCTCGACCTTCATCCACGCCTCAATGCGATAGTGTTGGTTCGGCTCCAGGGCGATCTGCGGGTCGCCGTGGCCCGAGCGGCCCTCGAAGACGATCGCCTTCTCGCCCGAACGCGCCTCGGCCGTCGTCACCTCGGCGTTCCACAGCATCCCCCGGTACCGCCCGTCGAGCGGCAGCGGCTGGGCCTCGAAGTCCTCCAGGACGCCGAAGCGGACCATCAGCTTCCGCTCGCCCCGGTGCAGCAGCTCCATCCGGTCCCACACGTGCCGCGTCAGCTCCGGCGGCAGGGCCAGCAGCCGATGCGTCACGACGAAGTGCTGGAGGCCGTCGTTTCGGACCTTCGCGTCCTTGGGCCACGGGACCACGAAATCGTGGTCGGTGTGGGCGCCGCAAACGACGAGGCGGGCGTCGGCCCCCGCGAGGGTCGTCGTCGGGCTCCACCCGGTCTCGTCGTTCAGGAACGCGACGAACCCGCCGTCGCGGCACCGCATGTCGCCGCCGTGCTGCTTCGTGGCCCCGTGGTTCGTGGCGTAGCCGACGTAGCCGTCCTCGCCCGGCGGCGTGATGGCGATGCGATAGCACGTCGCATCGCCCGGCCACAGGCCGTACCGGCCGCTGGTGGCGGCACTGGCGAACTCGTACCGCGACGGCGGCGGGGCCGTCCAGATGTCGTACGTCGCCTCGACGACGTAACCGAGCCGCGGATCGACCCGGAAGACGATCGTGTTGACCGCGTCGACGTCGACGGGCGACTTCGTCCGGTGGGCCCAGCGGTTGAACGTCGTGCGGCCCTGGTAGGCCCGGCGAAGGACGAGCGTCCCGTCCTTGCGCTTCGTGAAGCGGTAGCTCTCGTCGGTCGCGCCGAACTCGCCGGGGATGAAGTTGTTCGTCCGCAGCTCCGAACCGACCGACGTGTCGATATGCCAACGCTCCGTGGGGAAGTCGAGCTCCGTCGGCGCGTCGAGCGGGCGGAAGTCCTGGACGTAGATCGTGCCGCTGTGGAAGCCGGTCAGCGGGATGACCGCCACGTGCCGCTCGCCGTCGCGGACCAGCCAGAACGGCTCGTGGGTCTCGCGGCCGTAGTGCTGGAACGTGAACGTGTGCTTCGTCCAGGACCAGTCGGGCCGATGGTCGGCAAATCGGGCGGGGGGGCCCAGGCGCTCGACCAGATCGTCCACCTCGTCCGCCCGAACCGCTCCACCCGTCGCGAGCACGCCGACCGCCAGCGCCGCCGCAATCAACCCTCTCATGTCCGCACCGCCTCTGGCTTCGAGTCGCGCCCCGTCATGGTTCGGCCCGGCGACCGCCACCCGAAAGCCTGGGGCGCCGCGCCCGTCTCGCCCGCGCCGCCGAATTACTCGGCCGCCTTCGCGTCCCCTGCCGACAGGTCGTAGCACGCCAGGACCTCCTTGTCCCGGACGTAGAGCCGCCCGCCGGCGATCGCGGGGTACGTCCAGCTCGACCCGCACACCTTCGCCTTGCCAACGATCTTGCACGCCTCGCGGTCGAGCGCCAGGAGCACCACGTGTCCGTCATCGCAGAAGACCAGGGCCCGGTCGTCCGAGACGATGAAGTGGCACAGGCCGCCGACCGACGGGTCCTCGTCGAAGATCCACAGGGCCGCCAGGTCGTCGGCCGGATCGAGCAGCACCAGGCCGTCGCTCGCCCCCAGGACGAGCTTCCCCCAGAGGACCGGCGTCGACATCTCGGGATACAGTTCCTCGCTGCCGGCCACCGGCTCGGCCACGATCTTGCCCGAAGCGTCGAACGCGTGGAGCCGCGTCTCCTCGGTGTCGCTCGAAAGGAGCAGCTTGCCGCCCACGTCCACCGGCGTGGGGACGATGTAACCGGCGCTGGAGTCGGCGGGCAGCGTCCAGAGCCGCTCACCGCTCTCCAGGTCCCACCCGCCGAGACTGTCGGTGTCGTAGCCGACGACCTGCCGGACGCCCCCGAACGTGCCGACGATAAAACCCGCGTAGTTGGGGAACCCCCGCTTGGCAGTCCAGACGGTCTCGCCGGTGTCGGGGTCGAGGGCGGCGACGGCACCGGCCGTCCCGCCGGGGTTCGTGAGGATCTTGCCGTCGGCGGCGATCGGCGAGGGGCAGTACCCCCAGACGGGCGGCTCGCCGGCCTTGAAGTCCTTCAGGAAGTCCTTCTTCCAAACGACCTCCCCGTCGGAGAGCCTCAGGCAGAACAGCGTCCCCCAGGCGTTCAGGCAATAGACCTTGCCCCGGTAGATGAGCGGGCTGGCCCGCGGGGCCGCCCCGTAGTCCATCTCTCCCGTGTTGGCATACTCGTGGGTCCACTTGGGCTCGCCGGTGGCGGCGTCGAAGCATCGCCAATAGTCGCGCCCGGCCCCGTGGTCCGCGACGACGACGTATCCCTCGGCGACCGCGATGGGCGCGTTGCACTCGCCCGCCATCGGATGCGTCCACAGGGGCTTCTCGAGGGGCAGCAGGGCCTTCGGCACCTCGGCCGAGAAGCCGCTCAGCTTCGGTCCCCGCCACATGGGCCACTCCGGGGCCGTGGGCTTCGGCGGCTGGGGCGATTCGGGCGTCTCCGGCCCCTCGGGGCCGGGGGACCCCGGACCGGGCGCCTCCGGGCCGCTCGCCTCGGTCTCGACCTCTTCCTCGACGGCCTCGATCCGGCACCCGGCGAGGGCGAACCCCAAGCCCAGCACGAGGGCCCATTGCCACAGCCTTCCGATCGTCGTCATGCGCTTGACCTTCCGCTGACATCCCGTCGGTCCGGATGCAGCCCTTGTGCCCCGGCCCTCCGCGGGACGATGCAGAGACGGGGAGCCTGTGCCTTAAACGCCTCGGGGGAACCCAAGGTGTCCGTCAAATCGCGGGGTCGGCCGCCGCGCCTCGGCCCGGCGGGTCAGTCGCCCTTCCCTTCCAGCAGACGGATGGCCTCGGGCAGCTCGTCGTAGCCCTTGCACGAGAGCAGCCGCTCGTCGGTCCACCGGGCCGACTCGCCCGAGTACCGGCCGCCGTCCTTGCCGAACGACCACATCGTCTGGGTGGGGGCGGCGAAGGTCTTGCCCTTGAAGGCCGGGTCGCCTCGGCCCATCCTCAGGCTGTCGAGGCCCACGACGAAAAGCGTCGCGCCGCCCTCGCGGCGGGCGTGGAGCCAGTCCATCCGCCGCTTGTCCCGCTTCGCCTGCTCCTCGATCCAGTCGGGCTGTTCGGACTGGCGGGCGTCGGCCTTTTCGGGCCACAGGCCCCCCGGTGCGACGACCACGGCGTCCCTGGCGAGCGGCACGTCTTCGGAGTACTCGGCCTGGACCTCGACGGGCATGCCGTTCAGGCCCACCAGCCACCCCTTCTCCGGGCCCACGACGAGGACCTCGTGCCCCCGGAGGCGAAGGTACGCGTGCATCGCCGCGTAGACCTTGCCGTCGAACCCCCGGCGGAGGGCGATGGCGGCCGTCCGCTCGACCGGCCCCGCCGAGGGAGCGGGCCGGTCCTGGGCCGCCCGACGCGCCGCGGCCACCAGCTTCCGCCGGCCCTCGGCATACGAGCAGACGACCGGCTTTCGTGCTTCGCTGCCCAAGCGTTTCTCGAGAGCCTGATACGCATCGCTCGCGAGGAGCTTGGCGGACGCATCATTCTCGACCACCAGCAGGACGCCGACGCCCGCCGGCTCGGTGTCCTCGGCGGCGAGGAACTTCTCGATATCGCCCTCGCTCCCGACGAAGGCGACCTCGACGCCCAGCACCTCCGGCACCTGCGTCAGCGTCCACTTCTCATGGCCGCCGAGGCCGGGCCCCACGACGACGGCCTCGACCGGGGCCTTCAGCGTCGGCAGGCCGCCGGCCTCCTCGAGTTGCCTGAGCGTCGCGCGGCAGAAGTTTGCCGTGTCAGGCGTCGAGGGGCTCGTGATAAGGTTGCCGTCGACGACCACCGACCGTTCGACGTACTTGCCGTACTCCCGGTCGGCCCAGGCGTCGGCCAGCTCGTTCGCGACGCCCGCCAGGCACGTCCCGACGCGGTCCTTCATGAGGCCCGCCCGCATCAGGAGCCTCGGCCCGTGACAGATCGCCGCCACGGGCCTCCCGGCCTCCATGAACGCCCGGCAGATGTCGAGCGACTCGGGGTGCTTCTCCAGGTTCCCCGGGGCGTACCCGCCGGGGATGACGAGTCCGACGTATTTCGACGGATCGACGTCTTTGAGGGCGAGGTTCGCGTGGCCGTCCTGGTCGTGCTCTCGCTCGTCGCCCCGGAGGGGCACCCGCCCCTTCTCCGGGGCGGCCACGTCGACCGTGTAGCCGGCGGCCCGAAGGACCTCGTAAGGCATCCAGAACTCCGTCCGGTTGAACTGCTTCGCCAGGAGGACAAGGACGCGGTCGTTCGGCCCGTCAGCCCCTTCGGCACGGACGGCAGGCGTCAGGGCCAGGGCGAGAAGCCCCGCCAGTGGGATCGTCGCCAGTCGTTTCATGTCGGTCGCTCCTCTTCGTCGCATCGCGATCACGCATCGGATTCTACCGCCTCGGGCGTCGGGTTTCCAGCTCACCGGGCCGCGTCGCGACCGGTCGCGCACTTTCTTCGCAGCCGCTTGGCGCCCGCCGTCCCGGCCGCCTATGCTTAAAGACGAAGGCCTTCGCTCTCGCGACAACGCTCTCTGCCCGATGGAGACGACCATGGCCGAACCGCGAATCCTGTCGCAGAACCCGCAGCTTTTCGAGGACCGTCGCGAGGCCGGCCGGGCCCTCGCCGAGGAGCTGGAGCACCTCCGGGGCGAGGGCGCCCTGGTCCTGGGCATCCCGCGCGGGGGGGTGGTCGTGGCGAAGGTGCTGGCCGACGCCCTCGACGCCGAACTCGACATCGTCCTCGCGCGCAAGCTCCGGGCCCCCGGCCGGCCCGAGCTGGCCATCGGGGCGGTCGCCGAGAGCGGCAAGGTGTTCCTCGACGAGGGCCTGGCGAACCGGACGGGGGCGGACGAATCGTACCTGAAGCGGGCGACGGCCGACACGATGGAGGAGATCCGCCGCCGGGCCGAACGCTACCGCCAGGTCCGGCCCCGGGCCGAGATCGACGGCCGGACCGTCGTGGTGACCGACGACGGCATCGCCACGGGCTCGACACTCCAGGCGTCGCTGTGGACGGCCCGCCAGGAGGGGGCCGAGCGGCTGGTCGCGGCGGTGCCGGTCGGGCCGCCCGGAACGGTCCGGGACCTGGCCGACCTGGCCGACGAGTTCCTGTGCCTGCGGGCCCCGATGGAGTTCGGAGCGGTGGGCCAGTTCTATCGCCGGTTCGACCAGACGACCGACGAGGAGGTCCTGGCGCTGCTTCGCGACGCCGCCGGATGAAGCCGAGGCCGAATCCGCGGAAACGTCCGGCGCAGCAAGCGCCCGGGCCGGCCCTGCGCGAGGAGGATGAGCCATGAGCCTGGAAGCCCTGGACGACGCGCTGGAGGTGGCCGGCCGCGTCGGCTACGCCTTGGTCGCGACCGCCAGCGACGACGGCGTGCCGCACGTCGCGGCGGCCGGATGGATCGGACGCGACGAGGCCGGGCGGGTGACCGTGACGGAGTGGTTCTGCCCCGGGACGGTCGCCAATGCCGCCGAGGGGAAGCCCATCGCCATCGTGGCCTGGGACCCGCAGGCCGACGAGGGCTACCAGTTGGTCGGCCTGGTGGAAGCGGTCAGCGAGGAAGGCGTCCTGGACGGATACGAGCCCGGCCTGGACGAAACGGTCCACCTGCCGCAGGTCCGCCGGGCCCTCCACCTGCGGGTCGAGCAGGTCCTGGCCTTCAGCCAGGCCCCGCACACGGACGAGACGCTGGCCACGCCGGGCTGAGCCGGCCCCCTCACCGCCCGGCCGGCCAGGTCAGGACGCCCCCCTCCACACGGGCCGGTGTCTCCGAGCCGTTCAGGACGAGGCCCGGCGTGCCGTTCACTTCGACCCGGACCGCCCGCAGGTCGCCGTGGGCCTCGACCCGCGAGGGCAGGACGCGGACGAACGCCCAGTCGGCGAACGTGAAGCCCTCGCCGTCGCCGGCGACCGTCCGCGGCTCGCCGGGCCCGTCGCCGAGGGCCACCAGGACGCGGTCGTCGATCCGCATGCCCCCACCGGGCTTGCCGACGATGCGGGCGGCGACGTGCCGCTGGGTCGCCGCCAGCTTCTCGAACGAGGCGATCCGGCCCTGGCCTCTCTCGAACGGCTCGTGGAGGGCGGCGAAGACGGTGGCCGGGGCCTGGCGGGCCGCCAGGACGGTCCGGCCGCCCACCTCGGAGGGCACCTCCCGCGTGACCCGGTCGCCGTCCTCGTCGCGGTACCGGACGACCGGCCGCGGCGTCCGGGCGACGTAGACCGTCGTGCCCGGCTCGCCGAGCATCCGCAGATGGACGCCGATCCGCCGGTCGTACCACGCCTTCGGCAGGCGGGCCTTCGAGGCATCGTCCAGGGCGCACCGCTGATCGATCCGCACGCCCCACCCGTCGGCGCCGGCGTCGCGGGCCCGGCAGTCGGCCAGTTGCTCCAGGCCCTCCGGGAAGCGCGCGTCCTTCCACCCCCGGCCCTCCGGCGGGTCGAAAACCCCCAATGCATGGACGAACCAGTGATAGTCCTTCGGCTCGTCCGCGGCCAGACGCACCAGGTCCACCAGGTACTCCCCGGTCAGGAGGAGCCCCCGCTCCAGGTCCACGCCGGGATAGACCGCCCCGCTGCGGGCGGCCGCGAACTTGACCGGCCCGAGGAACGCCTGCCGCACGGTCACGGCGCCGGTGAAGCCCGGCTCGGCCGTGCCGACTTTGACGCCGGCGTGGGCCTGGACGCTGCGGGACCAGCCCCGGGCATAGCCGGGCGTGACCTGGCGGTTCAGGTAGATGGGCCGGTGGTGGGCGAAGAGGCCCAGCAGCGTGAAGCTGTCGTTGACGTGGTGGGCGTAGTTGGCCGCCAGGCGCATGCAGACGGTCGGCGCCGGCGAGGTCCAGTAGGCCGGGCTCTCTTCCGCCCGGAGCATGACCAGCCCCCGGTCGGGCCAGACGGCCGACGGGGCAGGCGGCGGCGCGACGTCGCTTGGGCCGAGCGGCTCGATGCCAAAGAAGAGCGACGGCACGTACCGGTCCTGGCCGGGCTCCCGCATGCGGGCCAGAAAGTAGCCGAACCCCGCCTCGGGCCATCGGCGGTGGCCCAGCTCGAACCAGAGCGGGACCTGCATCTTCGGCGT
Source organism: uncultured Anaerolineales bacterium (assembly GCA_964526295.1). GTDB lineage: Bacteria > Planctomycetota > Phycisphaerae > FEN-1346 > FEN-1346 > CAZGKW01. The sequence continues at coordinate 5,949 of CAZGKW010000038.1, read as the reverse complement.
GAAGCCCGAGTAGCCGTCCCACTGGGGATTGTTGCCCCGCTTCGTGCCGCCCCAGGCCCCGTGGGCCCGCCACCGGGTGTTGCCGCCCGTGCCGTCGGGGAGGTAGCCCTCGACGAGGGCGTGCTGGAACGCCGGGGTGGGCATGTCGGAGGCGGCCGAGGAGCCCGACTGCCTCAGGTCGCCCATCGTGACCATGGGCCAGCGGGGCCGGGCGGTGTGGAGCTCCACCTTCGCGTAGGTCACGTGGATGAGGCCCTCGAGGTGGCCCCGCATCGTGGCCCCGCCCTCCCCGCGGTAGCCGTAGCCCAGCTCGTCGAGGCCCAGGGCCTCGAGGCCCTCGCAGTAGAGGACCATGGCCCCGGGCGTCGAGCCCATCTTGGAGAACTCCTCCTCGTAGAACCCGATGTCGCCGAGATACTCATCAAAATACCATTTCCACGAACCGTAGGCCGCCCAGGTGCGGCGGATGAGGGCCTCGTCCCGCAGGGCCACCGCCATCAGGTTCGCGCTGGTCTTCCACGGCCAGGTGATGTTCGGCAGCCAGTTCGAGCGGGTGTAGCGCTTCGCGTCGTAGCGGGAGTAGTTCCGCGAGTCGTTAAAGACCTCCGGATCGAAGATCGCCCGCTTGAAGACGTGAAGGTCGATATACGTGCGAAAAAATTTCTCGACCTCGGCCCGCTCCTCCGGCGAGAGCCGGTCGTGGAGCAGGTCGTACTGGAGGACGGTCACCCACTGCGCGGCCCCCCGCGGGACCGGCGACCGGGCCACGCCCAGCAGCGTCTGCTTCTCCTTCGCGAGGAGCGCTTCGTCCTCCGTCACGACGGCCCGGACGAGGCCCTTGACCTGGCCGTACCGGTGGTCCAGGAGCCGCTCGTAAGACGCCATGGCCCACGGCTCGGTCTCGATTCGTTTGCGGACGGCCCCCAGCTCGTCCTTCGTCCAGAGGATGAACGGGTGGTCGGCCTTCCGCATCCCTGCGCCGGGGGCCGACGAAGGCATGGCGGCGACGGCCAGGGCCGCCGCGAGAAGGGCGCAGCACAGAGAACGCATCGGAATTCCTTTCACGTCTTCCTCGTGAGGCGCACCGGCACGCCCGCCGGCGCAAGGAACCGCACCGTCCGGCCCTCAATCTCAAGGTCCGGCCCGGGCATCGGCCCGCCCCAGCGGAGCATCTCGCCAGCGATCTCGGCCCCTTCCCATCGGGCCGGCAGCGTCCACTCCTTCTCGCCCCCCTCCAGGCTGAAGGCGTAGATCGTGTCCTCGCGCCAGGGGAGGAACCGGTCCGTGCCCCGGGCCATCGCCGCCCCCTCGTAGTCCGCCTCGACCGTGTAGGGGTACGGCTCGCCGTGGACCCACGTGTCGTCGTCGTACCAGGCCCGGACGCCGAGCTTCCAGTCGCCGACGCGGTAGCCCGTGATCTTCTTGCGATTCAGGACCTGGTAGTACATCCAATGGAGATAAAAATTCTCGATGACGTCCTGGCGGGTGTCGCGGGCCAGGGCGCCCATGCTGGCGATCCGCCCGAGGCCCAGGGCCGCCCCCTCGGCCGCCAGGCCCTCCTTCCCGCCGCGCAGGCCCGCCCGGCCCCAGCCGAGGACCCGCCCGTGATACATCACCGCCTTGTATCTATGCGTCCAGTTCGATTGGTGGAGGACCCACTTGAACAGGCCCCGCTTCTCGTCGTCGGAGTCCTCGGTGGTCGTGTCGATGCCCCGCTCGCCCAGCCACCGGAGGATCGGGACCATCCCCCGCTGGACCTCGCACTCGGCGTCGATGTGGCCCCCGTCGGGCTCCCACGCCTCGCCGTAGGGCCGGAACGCGTCCGGGTGGAGGGTGCCCGTCAGGTTCGGAAGCATCTCCATGAGCCGCGTCATCCGGTCCTGGAAGAAGCCGCTCTCGAAGTCCTTCGTGTGGTTCATCGAGTAGACCTTCCGCCCGCCCCGGTGGGGCTTGGTATACCAGACCAGCGGGTTGCCCTCGCCGTCGCGGCTGACGGCCCCCTCCCGCCACTCCGGATGGATGGGGTAGCACGAATCGAAGTTGACGTGCAGCGAGACGGTCGCGCCGAACGCCCGGGCGTCGTCGATGAGCTTGACGAGGGCGTCCCGCCCGCCGCACTTCGGGTTCACCACCGCCAGCGAGGGGTACCCCGTGTCGTGCCCGTCGTACTGCCACCCGACGAGGTAGACGATCTGCGGCAGGCCCAGGCACGCCTCATGAACCATCTTGATGAGTTCGAGACATTCGGCGAAGGTCCGGACGGCGTAGGGCTCGCCCTCGGTCCCCACCCGGACCTTGTAGACGATCGTTTCTTTGTACATCGGGTCGAGGCCGGCGTAGTGGAGGTCGCCCTCCCAGTTGGCCGCGTCGCACCACCCGATTTGCCCGTCGCCGTCGTAGTCGCCCAGGAGGCCGATGCGGACCTCCAGCGGCCGGGCCGGCTCGCCCCGCAGGCGATACGAATACGTCCCCGCCCAGATGCTGAACCGCCCCGCCCGGCCGCTCTTTGCGCTGCCCTCGGCCGAGAGCGCGGTGACGAGCGGCTCGACGCATATCGATGCGCTCACCGCCGCGCACACCCGCCCGTTCCACACGCAGGCGTGGTTCGTCGTCTGCCCGCCGCGCTCCGGCGTCCCGCCCCCTACCTCGCCCAGGTCCTCCCACTGGTCGTACGTCCCCGTCCCCGGGCACCAGTCGGCCGACCAGTTCCGCCGCCGCGTCACGTGCCGCAGGAACGAGTCGCCCGCCGCGGCCGTGCCCGTGACGAGCCGATGGTCCGGCACGTAGAGCTTCTCCAGGCGAAACCCGCCCCGCTCCGCCACCTCCGGCAGCGTGAGGACCAGCTCGTCGCCCTCCAGAGTGAAGCGGAACCGAAGCGCCAGGGCCAGGGCCGCCACCTCGACGACGTAGTCGACCTCCTCGCCCTCGGCCTCGACCCGGCACGCCAGGGCCCCCTCCTCGAACCGCTCGCGGTTCAGCTCCAGGGCGAACGGGGCCGCAGGGTCGCACCCGCCGACGCTCCCGTTCGTCTCGAGCCGCGTCAGGCGAACCGTCCGCGGCCACCGCTCGTCCAGCTCGACGCGGACCTCATCGTTCTCCAGCACGGGCAAGGCGGTCTCCTTCCTCTGGGCCCATAACCGGGCAGACCGGAAAACGTCATCCTAGCCGCCCCGCCGCCCGCGTGCCAGACAAACCGCCAGGGCGACCGCGCCTCGCTTGCGTCCCGGACCCTGCGCCGCTACACTCCGCCTTTCCGCGCGATCTCAGGAAGGAGCCCCCCGTGCCCAGCCGCAACCCCGACGCACCGAACGTCCTGTTCATCCTGACCGACGACCAGGGCCCCTGGGCCCTCGGCTGTGCGGGCAACCCCGAGATCCGAACGCCCGCCCTCGACGCCCTCGCCGCCCGGGGCATCCGGTTCGAGAACTTCTTCTGCACCAGCCCGGTCTGCTCACCCGCCCGCGCTTCCCTCATGACCGGCCGCATCCCCTCCCAGCACGGCGTCCACGACTGGATCCGCGGCGGCAACCACCGCGACGAGCCGCCCCACGGCGAGCCCATCGAATACCTCCGCGGACAGACCGCATGCACCGACCTCCTGGCCCAGGCCGGATACGTCTGCGGCATGAGCGGCAAGTGGCACCTCGGCGCCAGCGACCGACCCCAGAAATCCTTCGACCACTGGTTCGTCCACGCCAAGGGCGGCGGGCCCTACAACGACGCCCCCATGATCGTCGACGGCAAGGTCCGCGAAGTCCCCGGCTACGTCACCGACGTCATCACCGACGACGCCCTCGCCTTCCTCGACTCGCAGGCCGACGACGACCGCCCGTTCTACCTGAGCGTCCACTACACCGCGCCGCACAGCCCGTGGATCGGCGAGCATCCGCAAGAAATCGTCGACTCCTACGACGACTGCCCGTTCGAGTCATGCCCCCAGGAACCGCTCCACCCCTGGGCCCGCACCGACTACGCCGACACCGACGCCCGCGAGAAGCTCAAGGGCTACTTCGCCGCCGTCACGGCGATGGATGCCGGCGTCGGGCGAACCCTGGCCCGCCTCGACGCCCACGGCCTCCGCGACACCACACTCGTCGTCTTCACCAGCGACAACGGCTTCAACTGCGGCCATCACGGCTTCTGGGGCAAGGGCAATGGAACCTTTCCTCTCAATATGTACGACACCTCCGTCAAGGTGCCGATGATCGTCAGCCACCCGGGCCGCATCCCCCAGGGCCGGGTCACCGAGGCCCTCGCGAGCGGCTACGACGTCATGCCGACGCTGCTCGAATACCTCGGCGTGGCGAACCCCCAGGCCGGGCGGCTCCCCGGACGGGGTCTCGCGCCGGTCCTTGCAGGCAACGACAATGCCGGCCGCGACGACGTCGTCGTCTTCGACGAGTACGGGCCGGTCCGCATGATACGCGACACCAGGTGGAAATACGTCCATCGCTACCCGTACGGGCCGCACGAGCTGTACGACCTGGCGAACGATCCGGGCGAACGGACGAACCTGGCCGGGTCGGACGACCCCGAGGCGGCCAAGGCGACGGCCCGAATGCGGGCCCGCCTGGAGGAATGGTTCAATCGGTATGTCGACCCGGCAATGGACGGGGCCCGCCAGGGCGTCTACGGCCGCGGCCAACTCCGCATGGTCAACGAGGAAGGCGAAGGCCGCGAAGCCTTCCACGGCCCGCACTCCCCCACCGACGGCCGCCTGCCGTTCCACGTCGCGGAGGGCCCCGCCGAAGGAAGCTGACCGACCGCCTGCCATACCCTCTCCCTCGACGGGCTCGCACGGCATAGCCTTGGCGACGCTCGGAGAGGGAAAGCATGCGTGTGTCGGGCGAGGGCGAGCCGAGCCGCCGATGTAAGTCGGCGGGGACGCGCGGCCGGGCTCCCCGCGGAGCGGCCTCAGGCCCGAGACGCGCCGGTGGTCCGTCAGGCATCGGCATCGAGCACCGTGCCTGGAGTCGGCGGCGTTGGACGTTCGGCGTTGGACGTTGAGCGCTCGAACGAGAAAAAGACACTAAGTGTCTTTTTGGTAGAAGCTAAGCCCTTTATCCACACCGGGTTAGGCGCAGAAAAAAGACACTAAGTGTCTTTTTTTTCCGTGGTCGCCGCTCCCGCCGGGCGTGGCACTCCTTACATACCCTCTCCCTTGACGGGAGAGGGCGGGGGTGAGGGGGACCTTGTGCCGTCACCTCAAGAGCCGCCCAACGGGCTGCAAGAGGATAGCCCAGCCCTTCAGGCTGACCGGCGCGAGTCGTTCGAGCTGCCCTGCTGGCGGCTCCTTGGGGAGCGGTGACCTTAGTGACCACCTTCCCTTACCTGAACCTGCTTAGTCGATCTCAACGCCGTATTCTATGACACACTTGGCGATCTGAAGGCCCTCCAGTGCCGCAAGGTTGCCATGCTCCTTGATGAAGTCTCTGCAGGCTCTGGAGAGCTTCCCACTCACAACAAGGAAGCCGCGCGACATGCGCGGGTCGGACGTGACGCTCCCGAGTAGCTCTCTCGCCGGGCCCGGTCCGACTTCCCCCTTTCGCTTGCACTGAATCACGATCTCTTCGCTGCCCCCAGGCGCTGACCGAGAGGCTCGAACGTCTACCCCGCCGTCGTAGGCGCCCCCGACCACTCGCGCATTCGCGTAACCCATGTGCCTGAACACTTCAGCCACAACCTCCTCGAAGCGCGAAGGCGTCATCAGCTGCAGCGCTCGGTAGACTTCTCCAAGGTCGCGCCTTTGCCCTGGTGCAGCTTGTTTTCTTGCCGACGAACTTGGTGCGGCTTCGAGTCCGAGCACGTCAAGCCAGTCATCGAACGTCATCGCGACCTCTATGTCCTTCTTCGAGAGTGCGTTTATCACTTCATCAAAAAGCAAACCCTTTTCCTCAACTGCCCTTTCGCAGGTTTCATGCGGCGCGGGTGGCGGTGGAGAACAGTTGG